>NHBP01000089.1 GCA_002168195.1 Planctomycetaceae bacterium TMED10 | reverse complement strand
GGAATCGACAGCATCCGCAAAGCGCAGATGATGGGCGAAGTGGGCCAGAAGTATGGCCTGGAAGCGGATCCGGAACTGAGTCTCGACGACTTTCCCACGCTGCGTCACCTGCTCGATTACATCGTGCCACGCATTGCCGGCGGTGAAGGCGGCGGTGAAGGTGGCGGTGCAGGCGATGAAGAGGCGGTAACGAGTGAAGTGGATTTAGATGCCACCGTCTCAAGTTCCCCGATTACTTCTACCCCGACTCCAGAGGTTGCTCCCCAAAGGGCACCTGTTGCCGAGGCGTCGTCAACAAACGGAGCAGCAGCAACAAACGGCAATGGTGCCGTAATGCCTGCCGCACCCGTTTCTCTCGACAGCGGACAGGTCGCTGCAGAGATTGAAGCATTCCTGATCGATTTTGTGGTCGAACAGACCGGCTATCCGGAAGAAATTATTGAGTTGGATGTGGATCTGGAAGCAGATCTGGGAATCGACAGCATCCGCAAAGCNCAGATGATGGGNGAAGTGGGCCAGAAGTATGGTCTGGAAGCGGATCCGGAACTGAGTCTCGACGACTTCCCCACGTTGCGACACCTGCTCGATTACATCGTGCCACGCATTGCCGACGGAGGGGNTGAGTCACTAGATGATGTGAATCCGCAGTCGCCGTCACCCACCGAAACACAACACGCCCAAAGTAATGGCGACCATCACAGCAACGGGCACGCATCTGTCGTTGCAGAATCGGTGACGTCTGTTGCGTATCAAACGGGTTTAGAAATGGGTCGTACCGGATCGGCTGCGATTCATCAATGGAGTCGAAGTGTGGCTCAGTCACCGGCCAATCAATCTGTTGAATGTGCACTCGATCGTGAACTTCAGGACCAACTCGAGGGAATTGCTCAGGGCGCCCAGGTAGAGGTTGCCCTGCTTGCCGCAGCTGTTGCAGATCCGACGCGTGTTGTCGGCAACTGCGATCTGCTTTTGGATATTCCCACCGCAGTATCGGATAGGAAGAATCGCGCAAGTGGGTTTGCAATGTCCTTCACCCGCCATGTTCAAATGGATCATATCGCCTTCAATGAGAACAATCTCAGTGGCTGTCTGGTGACTGCCACGGGAATGCCCGGTGCCGTGGTCGGATGGAACGATGCGGGGATCGTAGCGATCTTGGGTCCGTGCGCAACCGATGAAAGTCCGATCAGCCCGGGAATGCCCGCCGGGCAAGTGATTCAGCAGATTGCCCAGCGTTGCCGATCCTTTGACGATGTGCAGCAAACCATTGATCGTGGTGATCTCGAAAGACCACCGGCGGGGATGAGTGTGCTTGTTGCGGATCTTTCCAGCGGCGGNATCCGCGAGATTACCCCGCGCGGTGAAATACGCGATCGGGGAAACCAACTGGTGTGTTGCAATCGTATTTCTCCTTTGACTCGAATTCTCACCGATGGGGATTCTCAAAATACGGCCCATGCGCTTGCCGGAATTGCGAGCAATCAAAGTGTGGCAGCGCTTTCGGCTGCTTGCAGTTGGTTGGCGATCACGGTCAAAGGCCAGCGGGCGACGGTCGCCGCCGGGAGTCCAACCGGCAAGGTGCAATGCGGATCCGCTTTTGATTTGCCGGCTCATGTCGCTGAGCCGCAAGGGGAAGCAATGCCTGAACCGCTCCAGCCGCTGANCGACCCGATCACAAGCCGTTACCTGCTTGAGATGCGTCCGNTCGGAGAGCCGCAAGTCGCTCGCACGCTGAAAGAGAAGCGGGTTCTTTTGCTGGGCAGCAGTTCACTGATACCACCGCTTACGCACTCGCTCGAGGAAGCCGGCGGCAGCGTTGNAACCGCCGCATGCAACACTCGCCAGCAGGCAATTGAGGCGATCACTGCGGCCGAAAGCCGTGGTGCGGTGCACCACCTGGTGCTCGTTGACCGTGACCCTGGTGGGGAGCACTTGGCTTGGCCTGCAAGGAAAGAATCGAGGGTCGAATCATTATTCTTCGCTGTCCAGCATTGGCTGAATCTTCGCGAAGCAGCCGGTGATCTTGCGTCTTCAAGTCTCACTGCACTGGTGAATCTTGGGGGTGACTTTGGTCGCTCAGGCCAGATTGCGCAAGTCGAGGGTGGCGCGATTTGCGGATTACTGAAAAATCTCAATCGAGAATATCCGGAAACGTTCATGCGAGTGGTTGATGCCGGTGCCGACCTGTCGGAGGCGACGCTCTGTGAACGATTTGTGGCGGAAATGAGTGACACAGCTGGTCCGGTTGAGGTTGGTCTCACGGCAAATGGCCGGCAAGGCGCTGCTGTGGCGCATGCGGAACTCACGGATTTAGTAAAAGATCTCCCCGAGGCTCTGCAGCGCGGAAGCGTGTGGATCGTGACCGGAGGCGCACGCGGCGTCACTGCCGCTTGTGCCCAGAAATTAGCGGCACGCTACGGCGTGACGTTGGCGCTGGTAGGTTCAACGCAACCGGCTCAGATCGATCCGTCCTGGCTGTCCCTCGATGAAGCGGGATTGAAAAAGCTCAAGGGCGAAACGATGGTCGCTGCGAAAAATCGCGGCGAAGATCCTCGTATCGGTTGGGGTAAGATCGAAAAATCATTAGAGGTTCATCGCTCGCTTGCGACCCTTTCAGCAGCTGGTGCCAATGCACATTACGAAGTTTGCGATTTATCAAATGTCTTGCAAGTTCAAGAGCTGGTGGATCGCGTCACTCAAAAATATGGCTCTGTGCGGGGCCTGATTCATGGTGCGGGCTATGAAGCTTCGTGCCGATTCTCAAAGAAAACACCCGAGGGATTAGCTGCCACACTGGGACCGAAGTGTGATGGTTTGGCGCACCTACTTGGGGCGCTCGACAATTCCCCGCTCAGTCAATTGGTTGCTTTTGGAAGCACCAGCGGTCGGTTTGGCGGACACGGACAGGCCGATTATTCGGCAGCGAACGATCTGCTTGCCAAGCAGGTCGCCAGTGCACGCGGGCGTAAAGGTCTGGCGGCCACGGTGATTCATTGGCACGCCTGGGGAGGCGCTGGCATGGCCAATCGACCGGAGAGCCGGTTTGTGCTTGAGCAGTTTGGCTTGCAATTTATGCCGCTTGACGAGGGTGCAACCCGGTTGTTGGCGGAAATGGAGGCTGGTCTTCCGCATGCCGAGGTCGTGATCACCGAACCGAAAATGTGCGAAGGCGCGATTGCTTGGCCCGAGGCAGACCGTCAGGGTGCCGCGGAAAACCATATTGCTGTGAAACCGGTTGGTGAGGCACCTAAGGCACCTAAGGCACCGACGCGTGGCAGTCTGGTGGCTGCGGTCGAGCATGTCGATGGGGCGGCAAGTGTGACGTTTGAATTGGATCCGACAAAAGATTGTTTTTTGCGGGAACACAAACAATTGGGTCGACCGCTGCTCCCGGCCGTAATGGGCCTGGAATTGATGGCGCAGGCAGTGGTGGCTGCCGGTCAACTGGAGCAGGTCCAGGAAATCCGTAATTTTTCCGTCGAGCGGCCGGTCAGTTTCCCGGTCGAGGTCGCACGAACTTTTCGCGTTGTGTCCCAGGAAGAAACAAACGGTGTTGCGGCGCAGTTGATGGGCCGCCACATGCGAACCGATGGCCGCGTGGCAGAGAACGAACGGATCCACTTACAGGCCCAACTCTCCGCGGAACGTTCGAGTGACGAAGTGGTGCCGCTCGGTGACCGTTTATTCCCGTTCAATCCGATGATTTACCAGGATGACGCCCCGATGTGGCACGGACCCGCATTCCGCACGTTACTCGGCCTGTTTTATGATCGCAGCGGTGGTTGGGGAAAACTCAAGGCACCTGATCTTAACATTCTGTCCACCCCGCGTACGGCCGCTGGCTGGACCGTCCCGGCTGCCCTGCTCGATGGGTGCACGTACGCTGCGGCTGTTTATTCCTATCTCATGCTGGGCAAACGTGTGGAACTGCCCGTCGCCTTCGATCGCTTGCGCTTTTTCGATAAGCCACAGGTCGACGAGGAGTGTGTGGTTCGAATCCTTTACAAGACACATAGTAAAAAGGAGACCCAATACGATTTCACTCTGTATGGTGCCGATAATCGAATCTTACTTTCAATCGATACGCTACATCTGGCAGTTGTCGTCCAGGGTCGGATCTAAAAAATAGAAACACCAAGGGAGAAGCCTTTCGATGCCCTCTCCGCTGAATTATCTTCAAATCGGGGATGTCCATCTCGATGTTTCACTTCCTGCGTCATCGCAGGAAGCACGTGGCGCGTTGCAACCTGCTGAAGTGGATCTGCTCGTGTTGGAATCTTCTGGTGGGCGACATGTGGAGAGCGGCCAGGCTCGTCGTGCAATGGAGCAACTCGCTGCCCGCCACGCGCAGGACGCGATTCGCGTCGCAACCCTGACACCGAGTGGGCGACCGGTTGCGCTGCGGTGTGGTGATCTGGCAGGGATGCAAGTTTCGGCAAGCCATGCGGGCGGTCTGATTGTGGCCGCCTGCCGTACCGGCTCAAAGGGTGTGGGGGTGGATCTTGTGGACCCGCTCTCTGCGGGGCCGGGTCTCGATTGGTGGGACAGCACTGATTCCACTTCACTAAAAACAAACCATGACCGGGTACTGTCTTGGGCTGCCCGTGAAGCAGCTTACAAAGCAGCCCGACTCGACGCGCCGTTCGCCCCGTCGGGGATTCACGTGACGATGCTCGGCGACGATGGTTTTGTATGGCAGATTGGAACGCCCGGCGGCCCCATTGCGGGACGGGGCTGCTTTTTTCGCGTCGGAGACGCGCTGCTCGCGGTGGCTGTGGAGCAGGAGGCAGTTTCTACAGCGAAGTGTGTAGATGAGGTCGCCGCATGTTCATAAGCGATACCCATCTTCCCCAATGCTTGCCGGCTGAAACCTACCGGGACCCCGAGTGGTATCAACATGAATTGGAAACCATTTTACTTCCGAGTTGGCATCTGGTAGCGACAACGCACGAGTTTAAAAAAGAAGGGTCCTTCGTCACGCGAGAACTCTTCGGTCACCCCATTCTCTTGCGTAAGCAGGCGGANGAAATTTATGGATATATCAATGCGTGCGCACATCGGTTTTCGCGTTTGGAGTCACGATCAGAAGGCCACTGTGATGTGATTCGCTGCCCTTATCACGGATGGGAATACGATGGCGAGACAGGGGACACGCAGAAAATTCCTGATGCCCCCTCTTTTCGCCCGCTCAAGAAGGGGCAACTCGGTTTAAAGGTCGTGCGTGTGGCCACTTGCGGGTCGCTGGTTTTCATTTGCCTGGACGAAAGTGGCGATTCCTTGAAGGAGTATCTCGGTGACGCCTGGGATTTGCTTCAGTCGCGGACAGGCTCGCCGAGCGCGCTGGTGGCGCACACCGTCGATCAGAGTGTTTGCAACTGGAAAATTGCTTTGGAAAATACGCTTGAATCGTATCATGTCAGTTTCGTGCACCAGAAATATCTGGGCGACACCCCCGAGGAAGTCGATTGCTCGCATACCATCGAACCGGGGTGGACCTATTTTGAGGGTCCCGGGAACGAGAGTAAAATCTTTCAAGCCATTCAGACGTTTCTGCTTGATCGAATCGGAAAAAAGACCGATGTCCGCTATAGTCACACGTTTTGTTATCCGACACTTACGTTTGGACGTGTCGATGGGATTACGATTTTCTGGGTGTATGTTCCGGTGGAGGTAGGTCGGGTGGAGTTGCGGACGATTGCTTTTTGTCATCAGGCCGATTCGGGTCTGCGTCGTTTCTGGAATCTGGGTTTGCGGATTCTGGCCAAAGCCGAGGCGATCTTCTGGCGAAATGTGGTCAATCAGGATATGCGGCTGCTCCCGGAAATCTATCGCGGGGCAAAATCACCGACCTTGCCGGGTAAAGGCCTTATTTCGCGACGCGAAGAGCGAATTCCCCACTTCCAGAAATGGATTTTGCAAAAAATCGGAAAAAAATATCCTGAACTTGCCGATTCTGCCACTCGCAATTCTGTATGCAATAATTAATCTGGAATAATTAATCTGGAAGAGACACACCATGGGGAGTGCTTTGAGCGATGATTGATCTACAAGGAAAAGTAGCCCTGATTACAGGCTCGAGTCGAGGTATCGGCAAGGCGTGCGCCTTGCGTCTGGCCGAGGCGGGAGCCGATGTGGTGATCAATTATGTGACGAGCGGCAAAGAAGCCGAAAAGGTGGCCGAACAGATTTCGGCAATGGGCAGACAAGCCGCATGTGTGCGAGCCGATGTCAGTCANGAAGAAGATGTCGAGCAGATGCTCTCCTTCGTCCGCGATCAATTCGGCAGGCTCGATATCCTGGTGCACAACGCAGCCACCGGCGGGTTTCGTCCACTCGAATCGACCACCACGCGTCACTTCGATGCGGCCATGCACACCAATGTGTTGTCGCTCGTGCATTTACTCAAACAGTCCGCCTCGCTGCTTGAATCGGAGGAAGCAGTCCGAGGCAAGGTGGTGGTGCTCTCCTCGCATGGTACGCATATGGCATTGCCGATGTATGGATTGATCGGCGGATCCAAGGCGGCACTCGTTTCGCTCGCTCGCCACTGGGCGCTGGAACTCGGGGACCGTGGCGTGAACGTGAATGTCGTGGAAGCGGGACTTGTGGAAACCGACAGTACAAAACGGCTCCCCGGTGCGGACCAGATGTTCGCCGGTCGTGAGCTAAAAACGATGACCGGGTCGCGGATGCTCGAAGCGAGCGATGTGGCCGATGCGGTTCTNTTTCTCTCGAGCCCCCTGTCTGATTTGGTGCAAGGCCAGACGCTGATCGTCGATGGTGGTGCGGCAATTCATGTATGATCATTTTAACTATGATGGTACAGTATCCCGATTGCCTGCCTGAGCNGTGAGCGGGGCAGTTATTCTATCGGGGCCAGTCCTCCACGGGATCTGGATCACAGTACAGGATGTAGCGGATGGCGGTAGCAACCAAACCATATCTTCTTCTTACCGGAGCNACGGGCCTTTTNGGTCGNTCNCTNNTGCGCGATCTNTCCTGGGCGGGTGTTCGCCTTGCGGTGCTGGTGCGTCCGAATCGTGCGGCGAGTGCTGCCGAGCGTGTCGATGACCTGCTCTCCGACTGGCTCCAGATCGCAGGTGAGCAGATTGCGGTGCCGGTCGTACTGGAGGGCGATATTTCCTCACAAGACTGCGGCCTTTCGCCAGAGNCCATCGACTGGGTGCGTCAGAATGTCGGTGAAGTGGTTCACTCGGCGGCAAGTTTATCCTTCGATTACCGTGAAGCCGATGGCGAACCCTATCGAAGCAATGTGGAAGGCACGNCNCATGTNCTGGCCCTTTGCGAGCGAGCGGGCATNAAGAAGATGCACCACGTCTCAACGGCGTACGTCTGCGGATTGCGCGAGGGCACCATCTGTGAAGATGAACTCGACGTTGGTCAGCAGTCCGGAAACGATTACGAAAAAAGTAAGATTCAGTCTGAGAAAAGTGTTCGCGAAGCAGCCTTTTTGGAAACACTCACCGTCCANCGTCCGAGCGTNATTGTCGGTGACCTGGTGACGGGGTTCACCAATACGTTTCACGGCTTCTACCGCCCGCTGCGTATCCTGCAACCGGTGCTGGCTGCTCTGGTCGAGAATGCGGTTTCGGACGTGGCTTTGATTGAAGAGTTGGGCATGGATGGGAGTGAAGAAAAAAATCTGGTGCCTGCCGATTGGGTTTCCGCAGTGATGGCCCGCATTATTTTGGATTCCAGCTTGCANGGCCAGACCTATCATCTCACCTCCAAGGTACCGACGAGTGTGGATCAACTGCGTCAGGTGTTTTCTGATTTGCTGCTTGAACGTCGCGATCAGGATCGCGGTCGCCAACTCGGCGGTGAAGGGGCGGCGAGTTTATTTTCCTCGGATGTCTTGAAGAAAACATTCTCGGATCAGATGCGGACCTACAGCGCCTACTGGAAAGACGACCCTACGTTTGACGCGGCGCACCGTGAGCGGGCGGTGCCTGATTTGCCTCCACCCGTTTTGAATGAACCAGCTTTACGACGACTGTGCGGATTTGCTCTCGAGCACAACTTTACCTGGGCACCGAAGCGGGAACGCGACCCGGATGGTTCGCCGCGCGGGTTGCTGCAGCAGACACTGGGTGCGGCCTGCTGGTCGCCATCAGGCGGGGGCTTCGGTCTCTCGGTGTCGGGTGTCGGGGGTGGTCAGTGGACCATTGCCGGTGGTGGTAAGTCGTTGCATGTGGGACTTCCTCCCAAGGGTTCGGCAGTGATTTATCTTTCTGCACAAACGCTCGCCGCCCTGTTGCGGGGACAGATGGATGCGGCAAGTGCGCGGAGCAGTGGCCAGTTGGCTTTGGAAGGTGGCAACTCGGCCGATCGTGAATCAGCAATCGCAATGCTCTCTCGCGTGCTGCAAACGTCATAGCAGCGATGCTTATCTTTCTCGTTTTTGGTGGGCTAATTATTTTGCATGAGCATCAATTTTTGCCATGTTTTGCGCGACAGTCCCGTTGTTAAGGTTTCAATTTCATTAACAGCGGTAATCAATGCCGGGTCATTCACGTCGCGGATATAAAGCACTGCAATTTTACCGATAAGCGATTGCATTTGACTACAGAATTCTAAATAGAATGCTTTTTCTGGTCGGTCAAGTATGCGCCCGTGTTTGCTTTGCTGTTCTTTCCAGTCCAGCCACTCCGGTGTCTTGTTTAATTGTTTTACATCAATGATGTGCGAGAGCATTCTCAATTTGTGAAGGTCTTGAAGGACTTCGGATCGATAAGTCTTGATATTGTCTTTTAGGCGGTAAAAAATATAAGCAATGGAAGGAAGAAGTAGAGTGATCGCGGTATCCGTTAATTGCAGCCCTTCCTCGAGTCCAATATTGCTACCTAAGAAATTAAGTAAATACGACAACCCAAGTGTGATAAAAGATGTTGCCAAAAGTATCAGTGCCGCAATAAAGAAAAGTTTGACGAATTTCTTTCGAGTGAAAGACTGGGTTTTGTTGCGCAGTGATTTTTTTTTCGCTTCGTAAATCACCTCTTTTAAGTCCTGGCATACGTCTACTATCTTTCGTCCTGGTAAAATCTCTTTGATGCCTTGTTCTAGATCATCAATCGCTTTTTCAATTTTTTCGGCTTGGAGAGAAGTCGAATGATTTGATTTCATGTGAGTTAGCCCCTAAAACGTTTGTCGATTGTTGACGCTTAAGAAATATCAAAAAACATTGCAAACATTGCTTGTTTAAAGTTGCACTATACCGTGACGTAACGGTCATAGTGCGTTAGCAGCAGGCCTCGCTCACTCACTTTTTGCCCGGTGACTTGCTCCCAGGCCTCTGCATAGGCATCGAGTTGGGCTTGATATCTGGATCGCAGCGTTGCTTCCGCCTTGTCGGCGTCTTTACCGACACGGTCCGATTTGTAATCGACCAGTACCCAGGAGTCTCCTTCGAGAAAGGCCAGATCGATTACGCCACGGACGATCTTGCTTTCGTCCCCATCCGCTTCACTTGCGAGCCGAACGAACGGCGCTTCGACCAATGGCTGTGGGCTCTTTAATGCCCGCTTCCAGATCGCGCTGTGCCGTGCCCGCTCGACCGTTTCCAAAAGCGGCTCAACCGCTTCGACCTCCAGTCCGGTCTCTTCGATCAGTGCGAGTGCCAGGGGATGTAAGTCGGCCTCCGGCATCTGCATGGCGACTTCGAGTAACCGATGCACTGCCGTTCCCCATTCGGTGCCGTGTTCGCCGGTGGCCTGAACGTGATCACGGTCTTCTGCGTTGCCAATCGCATCGGCCTTGGCGGCCACCACCCGGTAGGTTGCAACGGCTGCCTGCTGCCACTCGGCGGCCGCTCGCTCGGCCGCTGCCAGCGCATCGGCCGGATCGATTGCCTCGGTTGCTGATGGTGCCTCACTCGCCGCTTCGATCGTGGGCAGTGACGCAAAGGGTTCCTCTTCGGCATCAAAATACTCCCAACTGTCTTTTCCTCCCTCGCAGCAGGTAATCGATAGCCCGCCGCGGGCCCGCGTGGCGGCCACGTAGGCGAGTCGGTCCTGTTCGGCCTCGAGAAAACCAATTTCTTCATCACTGTGATCTTGCCACTGACCCGGCTGGGCCAGTAGTGCCGTTTTAGCCCAGTTGCCAGATCGTTTTTCTTCGGCGATCGCTACGAACCCGTGGGTATGATCGCCACTACGATCGATGTGCAACTCGGCGCTCGTATCGCGCACCTTCTTCACGCCGGCGAGAAAAATAAAATTGGCTTCCAGGCCCTTGGCCTTATGCAGATTAAGGACCCTTACCGGCTGTGCGCCGCTGGGCACCACGGGCACTGGGTCTTGTTCTTCGTTACCGCCCTGCCACCCTTCGAGCGTCTCGGCAATCGTCTCCAGATTCCAGGCCTGATCGCGCAGCGTCCTCAGTCGCTCGATCGCCCCGAGCAGTCCTCCGGCGCGGGTCGCGCCGTCGCGGGCAGAGGCCGCGCAACTGGTCAGGCCCAAACGGTTGGCAATCTGTTCGACAGCTGCGATCAACGGAAGTTGGCGCAGGAGATGAATGCAACTGACCAACTGCTCAAGCGGTGCGATCACCTCAGCGATGGGAGGGTCATCCGCTTCACTGCGGCGAATTTCAAATCGGCCCCCTGCTGCCTTCCACTCATAAAGTAGCGTGTCGGCAATACCAAAAAGCGGGCTCCGCAACACAGCGAGCAGCGCAATCGGATCTTCGGGTCGGGCGAGTGCCCGCAGGACTAGTACCAAAAGTTGTAATTCCCCAAGATTCCCCATGGCGTTGCCACCGGTCACCTGATGCGGGATCCCCTCCACTTGCAGTTGAGCGCCGTAGTCGCTGAGGAATTGTTTATGGCGGGTGATGATCATAAAGTCGCCAGGCTCGGCCGGACGCAACTTACCTTCTCGATCTGGCAGTTGCCACTTTTGGTCGATGGCCTGTCGGATGATCCTCGCGATTTGCCCCGCTTCGTATGCGGTCTGTTCCCGGTTATTGGAAATTTTAGGCACATCCAGTCGATGCAGACCGACCAACTCGCCCTGCTCCACGCCACCGCGACCGGCATCCATGGACACAAACTGAGGGACCTTGTCTGATTCTTCCTCAGCAAACACCCCGGCAAAGAGCGTGTTGACCCAATCGATCAGGTTGGCCTGGGAGCGGAAGTTGGTCGATAGCGTGAGGATCTCTCCATTGCAGTCGGCGATGATCTGTTTGACGCGGCGGTAGGTAACAATATCGGCGCGGCGGAATCGGTAGATCGATTGCTTGGGATCGCCCACGACAAACAGCGAACCGGGTCGGGGACGGCACGCTCGCCAATCATTCTCATGCACATCGTCGGCCGTGAGCAGCAGCATGACCTCGGCCTGCAGGGGGTCCGTATCTTGAAATTCGTCGACCAACAGATGGGTGAAGCGATTTTGAAAATAGCGACGAACCGCCGGCCCATGCCTGAGCAGGTCGCCCGCTCGCATCAGCAGATCCTGAAAGTTAAGGCCCCCC
>NHBP01000088.1 GCA_002168195.1 Planctomycetaceae bacterium TMED10 | reverse complement strand
CTGGGCACTGGTGGCCGGAACGTAGCTGCCGATCTGCGCCATGATCGTGATCAGGGCGACCTGCCGGATGTAGGTGCTTTTCCCGGCCATGTTCGGGCCGGTGATCAACAACAACCGCTGCCGATCAACGTGCAACTCCGTATCGTTCGGGACAAACGTACCTTCGTCACTCAGTACATCGAGTACCGGATGCCGACCTCCGAGCAGGATCATCTCGCGTGAATCATCCACCTCCGGACGGCAATAATCGCGGGCGCGAGCCAAGCTGGCAAGNGAACAGAACACATCCATCTCGGCCAGNACCGCTGCGGTNCGTCGCAACCGCTCGGCCATNTCGGTCACNGACTNTCGCANTTNGAGATAAAGTTCATACTCCAGTTCATTGGCCTGCGCATCGGACTGCAGCACCTTCTCTTCGTGCTCTTTGAGTTCNGGCGTAATGTANCGCTCNGCATTTTTNAGNGTCTGCTTNCGGATATAGGTTTCGGGCACTTTATCGCGGTGNGCGTGCGTCACCTCGAGATAGTAACCGAACACGCGGTTGTAACCGACCTTGAGGTTGGTAATTCCGGATCGCTCAATCTCCTCCGCCTGATAGCGGGCGATCCATTGCTTTCCGCCGCTGGAGAGATTGCGCAGTTGGTCAAGCTCTTCGCTGTGACCTGTGCGAATAAAACCACCCTCGCGACTGGTGAGCGGGCAATCATCCTGCAACGCAGCGGTGAGCCGCTCCTGCAGTTCCGTGCAAAGATCAAACTCCGCATCCATCTCACAGAAGCGATTTGCCTCCAGCGATTGCAATTGCTCTTTGATCGCCGGAAGCGCAGCGAGNGTGGTGCCCATGAACTGCAGATCACGCGGACTGGCCCTGCCNGTGGTGGCCCGCGCCAAAAGCCGCTCCATATCGTAAATTTTTGCGAGCGATTCACTGAGTGTGGTGATNCGTGACGGCGACTGGATCAATTCTTCGACGCTGTCGAGTCGCCCGTTGATCGCAGCACAGTCNGTCAGCGGATTTTCCAGCCACTCGCCGAGCAATCGACCACCCATCGCTGTGACCGTACGGTCCATGATGTCCAACAGCGAACCGTCGCGCTTTTCGGATCGCACGGTGCGTGAAATTTCCAGACTGCTCCGCGATGCTTCATCGATCTGCAGCGCCGCGCGGCTATCGTAGGGCGAGAGCCGATCGATGTGCGCAAGCTCCGTGCGCTGCGTCTCCTGCAGATAATTTAAGATGCCGCCTGCAGCACAAATCGCAGCGCCATCTCGATCNCCGAAACCGAATCCTTCCAATGACTGGNTGCCAAATTGTTTCTCGAGCAATTGCAGCGCTGACTTATAAGAAAACGTCCAAGCGGCTCGCGGCGTCTGCGACCACTCACCCTCAAGGGCTGCTTCGGGGAACTCTTCGCTCAACAACAACTCGGCCGGACGAATGCGTGCCAGTTCGTCCTGGAGTTGCTCGCTGGGGATTGAGGCGGCATAAAAACGTCCGGTCGAGACGTCGACCCAAGCAATCCCTCCTACCTCTCCCGGAACATAGGCAGCTAAAAAGTTGCTCGCTCGCGGATCGAGCAGNGATTCATCGGTTAGCGTTCCAGCCGTCACGAGTCGCGTGACTTCGCGCTTCACGAGCCCCTTGGCTTTTTTGGGGTCTTCCACCTGATCGCAGACCGCAACGCGGCAACCGGCCGCGATTAACTTCGCCAGATANCCATCGAGTTGGTGATGGGGAAAACCGGCCATCGGAATCGGATTNTCNCTTTTNTCGCGACTNGTNAGCGTGATCCCCANGAGCCGGTGNGCNGTTTCCGCATCGNCGTGAAACAGTTCATAAAAGTCGCCCATCCGGAAGAGGAGCAGCGCATCGGGACAGGATGCCTTGGCATCCTCATACTGCTGCATCATGGGCGTAGTGGCCATGNGCATATGCTACCGACTCGATACCTCGACAATCAAGCCGCCCACACGTNGCCGGACCATTGCTGCCCGNCCGATGGCACCTTAAAATCGCAGCTACAGGTTGCTTGGAAAAGCAGCTTTGCTGTTCCCGTGTTTTTCCANTATTCTTCCAATCACAAGTCGCTTGTTATGGATGTGCGATTTCAATGACTGATCCGGCNGATTCCTGGCCCCAACTCGATGTGATTGCAGTCGGTGCGCATCCGGATGATGTGGAAATCGCTTGCGGCGGCACACTNGCTCGCCTCGTCGAGCAAGGCTTGAACGTAGGAATCATTGATTTAACCAACGGCGAACCCACCCCGCTCTGTGAGGATCCGGCAATACGCCTTGCAGAGGCCACCGCTGCGGCCGCGGCCCTCGGTGTCGGGACTCGTGTCACGCTCGAACTGCCGAATCGGCGGCTATTCGATTCGCACGAAGCGCGACTGGCTCTGGCCACCGAGTTTCGCAAATATCGTCCCCGCCTGGTCATCGGGTTCGGCGACCGCACGCCCATGGCCTCACCCGATCACTGGCAGGCGATGCAGATCACCGACGCAGCCATTTTTTATTCACGGCTCTGTAAGTGGGATGACCAATTCCAGGACCTGCCGGTCCACCGGATTGAAGCGCAATTACATTACTCGATTGCCTTTTCATCGCTTCAGCTTCCGCCCGCCGCCGGTCATTTTGTGCAGGATATCAGCGAGACGCTCGAGAAGAAAATGGCTTCGATCGCGTGCTATAAAACGCAGTTCCCCGAAGACAAGGCGCACGTGCTCGATCGCGTTCGGGCAGCGGCCCGCTATTTCGGATCCACGGCAGGCTATCAGGCCGGTGAATTGCTACTGAGCCCACGCACGATTGGCACAAGCGATTTGATGTCGATGGTGTTCGGGGAAACGTAAGCGGGAAGAAGCCACAAGACTCATGCATCCAACTTGCGGAGTGCCGCAAGTGTCTTCTCAAAATCCTCTGGCAGCGGTGCTTCGAAGCTTAGGGGGGCACCAGTGGTCGGATGCGTAATCGAAATTTTTCGGGCGTGCAGCGCTTGTCGATCAAGCAGAACCTGCTCGCTTGCCGAATCGTGTTCAACCGAACGTGCCAAGTCGGCAGTGCTGATCTGTGACCGACTACCGTACAACTTATCGCACAGCACCGGGTGACCCAGATGAGTGAGATGAAGCCGGATCTGATGGGTTCGACCCGTCTTGGGAACCGCTCGCATCAGTGCAAANCCTTGAAATCGTTCAAGCACCTCGTAAAAGGTTTCCGCGGCTTTACCCTGCTTGATATTCTCGCCGGTGATCATTTTTTCGCGATGATGCGGATGCGGACCAATCGGCAGCGCAATTCGATCACGATCGCGATCCGGAATTTTATGCACGATCGCCCAATATTCTTTCTGCACCGTGCGGGCCTCAAACTGGGCCGCCAGATTCTGATGGGCTTTGTTGTTTTTGGCAATCAAGATCACGCCGCTCGTATCCCGATCGAGTCGATGCACAATGCCCGGACGCGTCGGGCCGCCCACCGAACTCAGCGATTGGAAATGAAAGGACAGCGCACTGGTGAGCGTACCGGACCAGTGTCCTTTGGCCGGATGCACCACCATTCCGGCCGATTTATTGACGACCGCTAAATCCTCATCCTCAAAGAGAATGTCGAGCGGAATATCCTCTGCCTGCGGTGTCGCAGGACGCTGCTCGAATGGAAAGGCTTCAACAAGCTGCCCCTCGTGCAGTCGATACGCAACCTTCGCCCTCCGCCCATCAACTAAAACGCGTCCGGCGACAATCTGACTGCGGATAAAGGTGCGGCTGGCATCCGTATAGTGGTGCGCCAGAAAGACATCCAATCGGCTTCCGGCATCGGAGTCGGAAATTGTCCACGTACGATTGTCCGACGAGGCGCTGGGTTGCCGGGACGACTGCGGGGACGATTGCGAAGAGGAGGAGGGTTCGGTCACTGATTACTCCGCTCCCTTTTTCAACAGCGCGTGCCCCCCCGATGCCACAAGCGGTCAAAACCGCTTTTACTTGTCGGGCGTGGTCGCCGGGGACGCTTCACCGGCATCGCCTGCGGGCGCCGGTTCCGGTTTTTTCGTTTCAGAACCCGCGTCCGTCTTCTCGGCGGGAGCCTGGCCACCCTCGGCGGCGGCTTCCTCCGCAGCATCTTCCACACCCACGTTTTGCAGAGCAGCCTCAATCTCTGCGCTTAATGGCGCGGATTGATCTTCGAGTTTGAAGTCGACATCGTCATAGCGTTTTTTACTTGTGTCTGCGGGCTTCGGTTTCCACTCGGCATACTGCTTATAAAATGACTCTGTGCCGTTGCGATCCAGATTGCGGACACGCTCTTCCGCCTCCAGTCGATAGGGACCGGTAACTTTCCCATAAATTTCTTTTGCCTGGCTGAGCTTCGACTGCCATTCCAAGCTTTTGCCCTGACAAAAGCGCGCTTGATTTTTTATATCTGGAGATTCTGTGCCATCTGCCGCTGCTTTGTAATAGTTCGCCGCCGATTGAAAAGCATCGCGGGCTGCGGTTTTGTTGAGCGAATATTGCATTCGACCATTCTGCAACTGCAAGTCACCGAGGGTCAAATTGGTATAGGCCGCAATCGGGTTACCGGCATATTCACGCGCAATATTTTCAAGNTCNCGGACCACATTATTCAGCGCAAGTGGCTGTTGTTGGGCAAGGGCAACCAGTCCGGATGATCTTGCCTGCTGGAAACGTGTCCACCCTTCATTGGCCACACTGGAAAGACGACTTTGCCGCACGAACAGGAAGACGACGATGATCAGAATCAGGAGGACACCGCCACCGATCCAAGTGGCATTCGCTTGAATTTTTTTAACTTTCTCACCCATCCAGTCCGCTAAAACATTCGTTTGCAGATCGTGTCGCCGTTCTGACTTCATCGAATTGAACCTCTTTGCTGGTTTTGCTGATGATTGAACTGAGGGTGCATTGCGCCAGGGAATCCGCTCTCTGGTTCACGCTCTGTGCTTAAAAGGATTCGACACAAATTTGTGCGAATAAAACGGAATTTTAAGGCACCGGAGTATAGGGTGCGAGCTGAAAAAAGGTCAAGTCCGTATGCTCAGAAGCAGCGATTAGCAGTTCAGCAATCACCCTTTTNTGTAACGAATAACCCATGCGTTGAGGCTGCGTTGAGGCTGCGTTGAGGCGACTGGTTGCGACCGGGTTGTGCATCGATTGCAGCAGACCTCTCCCCGTATCTACGCTGAGGCGTTAGAGTGGGGNCAACTGATTGACGAGGCTCGCATGCCGTAGATAATCGCGTCCTTGCACTCGGCAAAACCGTTTTCTTCCGCTTTTACCACAGGCACAATCGACGGATCGACCAGGGGGACTGCTGCTGTGCGAAGCAAGAAAACGGCTCCTAAACTCAACCCGGAACAAGAGCGGGCCACGCGTGCACCGGCCAAACCCCTCTTNGTCTTAGCCGGTGCCGGCACCGGAAAAACTCGGGTNATTACGACTCGCATTGCGCATCTGATTCGCAATGGTACACCGCCTGAGCGGATTCTTGCCGTCACTTTTACCAACAAGGCCGCACGCGAAATGCAACAGCGTGCGGTTGAGATCCTCGGCAAGCGAGCAAAAACCCACCCTGAAATATCCACGTTTCATTCTCTCTGCGTTCGCATCCTCCGTCGCCATATCCAAAAGCTCGGCTATCCGCCAAGATTTGCGATCTATGACCGATCGGACCAGGAAGCGGCTGCCAGAACAACACTTCGCGAACTCAAAACCCCGAGCCAGTCGCTCCGACCATCGGATCTGCTCTACTTTATCGGGCGGTGGAAAAACCAATCGCTCGATCCGGACGCGGCGGAAAAAGAAGCAGACTCCGAACGGGAACATATTGCCGCTATCGCGTATGCCCGCTACCAGATGAACCTCCGGGCAGCCGCAGCCGTTGATTTCGATGATCTTCTGCTGTTGACCGAAAATTTATTGGAGAATTTTGACGACGTCCGGGACGAAGAGGCGGGACGGTTCGACCATATTATGATCGACGAATATCAGGACACCAATGGCAGCCAATACAAGATCACGCAGTTGCTTGCTGCATCGCATCGCAGCCTCTGCGTTGTGGGCGACGACGATCAATCCATCTATGGTTGGCGGGGGGCAGAGGTCGCGCATATTCTTCGCTTCAAGCAAGATTGGCCCGAAGCGGAAGTCGTCCGCTTAGAAACAAACTACCGGAGTCGACCGGAAATTTTAACCGTGGCGAATCGTCTGATCGCCTTTAATCAGCAACGCCACGAAAAGGAACTGCGACCGGCGAGAACCGGGGGAGCAGCACCCCGAATTCTTCAATTCCAAGATGAGACCGCCGAAGCCAAAACGATCGTTAAAGATATTTTTCAAATTCTCGAACAAACGCCAACACAACCGCGGCATATCGCAATTCTTTTTCGCACCAATGAACAGCCAAGGGCGTTCGAAACCGCACTTCGGCAGGCAGGCGTGCCTTATGTCCTGGTAGGCGGGATGTCTTTTTACGATCGTCGCGAAGTGAGAGATTTGCTTGCCTATCTCAAAGTCTTCACCGCACCTCAAGATGAAGTTTCGCTGCTGCGCATCCTCAATGCTCCACCAAGAGGCATCAGTAAACCGGCACAGACCGCCTTGGTTCAGGGCGCGACCCTTGCGGGAAAACCTGCCTATGAACTCCTGGCAAACGCCGGTTCGATCGATGGTGTCTCCCCCAAGGCAGCGACCGCGATGCAGGACTTTCGTGATTTAGTGGATTCCTACAAAAAACAATTTTCCCGAACGAAAGACCTGGTGGAGACGATTCGGAAATTGATCAACCAGATCGGCTACCTTGAAGAAGTGAAACGCCGCTATCCGGATGCGGGAGACTGTGAAGCCCGACTTGCCGCTGTCGAACAACTGATCAGTGCCGCAGGGAGTTATCAGCGGGAGACCGCTTCCCGGTCACTTCAAGGGTTTCTCGATGCCACCCTCCTCGACCAGCGCGATCAGACAGAGGATGAGAAGCGAAACGCCGTCTTTCTCATGACCCTCCACGCAGCAAAAGGGCTGGAATTCCCCCACGTTTATTTAGCCGGCATGGAAGAGGGCCTTTTGCCTCACCATCGAGCCGTCGCTGATGAGACCGGCAACGCGATCGATGAAGAGCGGCGGCTTTGTTACGTGGGCGTAACCCGGGCGCAGGATCGATTAACCTTGAGCCTTTGCCTGGCGCGCCAAAAATGGGGGAAACAGCGCGATAGCATCCCGAGTCGGTTTCTCTATGAAATGACTGGCAAGGAGAGCCATCCGAATGCTGGCAATGCCCGCGCGGACAAACGGCCGGGGAAACGACGTCGCACAACAAGCCGACGTTAAAAGGATTGAAAGCCTTCTAATGACTACATTTATCGCAGCATCTTCGACTTATCCTAACGCCTGCTAGCACTGCGACCAAAGTGTTTTTCCATAAACCTTACCGGTTAGGGGATTTGGCCAAAGTTCACTCAGAAGAACGTCGATAATTTCGAAGTCGACTGCCAAAGAGAAGGCTCTAAACACAAGCATCGCTTGCGTGAGTCTGGCATGCGTCCGGGGGAAACACGAACGTCGCTGCTGCGTGAGATGCGCCGCTTGTCGCTTGTGTTGTGTTGCGTAGACGGTTTTTTATTCGTCCCTACCTATCCCTTGTTGACGCGGCAACTGATGAATTCTCACCTCCAAAAGATCGCATATACCCTGTCGCTTGCGATCGCGATCGGCACGGGCTGTCATCCGACACAGCCCTTCTATTTTGCCGAAAATGGAGATCTCTCACATTACNTGGGTCAAGCGACCGACATCGACTNCCCGGTTGAAACACAACCGCCACTCTCCGATGCACGCGAAACCGAAGCACCGCTCACCTTAGATAACGCATCATTCGATGACTTCTGGGAGGTGACGCTGGCNGATGCGGTNAAAATTACACTNGCCAACAGCAAGGTCCTTCGTAGCCTCGGGGGTCGAATCGATACGCTGTCCGGTATCTCGCAACCCTCCGAAGCATTGCTTGCGAATCCGGATATTCTGCAAACCATTTACAACCCGGCGATTCAAGACTCTGCACCCGGATACATCAACGGCCTGATGACCGGACCGGAAGCAGCACTTGCTGCCTTCGATACCACTTTCAGCAGCGGATTTTTCTGGGAAAAGTTTGAAAATCCGGAAAATGTCAATCCTGCAGAATTACAAGTTCTTGAATTGGCCTCGGTGAATGTCCAGGACATCCTTACGCTCCAGGCACAATTGCAAAAAACCAACGCCACTGGTGGTACCACCACCGTCAGGACCGAAACAACTTACGATAGCAACAACAATCCGCGGGTTCTTTATCCGAACTCTTATCGCACCAACATTACGGGCGAATTCCGCCAACCGCTGCTGCAGGGCATGGGCCTCGAATACAACCGGATCGCCGGTCCCTTCAGTAACCTTGCAGGCATCGGCACACGGATGTTTGATGGTGTGCTCATTGCCCGCATTCAGACCGATCGAGCCTTGGCAGATTTCGAAGGCGGTGTCCGCAACCTTGTGGCCGATGTCGAGAATAATTATTGGGAGCTTTACTATGCCTACCGCAACCTGGAGGCTCGCAAGGTGGGTCTGGCCAGTTCATTAAGAACGTGGCAGACCGTTCAAGCGATTACGCTTGAGGGTGCGATGGGTGGTGGCAAAGAACGCGAAGCACTTGCTCGCGAACAATACTTTTCTTTCCGCGCACAAACCGAACAAGCTAAAAGCGACGTCTTTGCAGCCGAAAATCGCTTGCGATTTCTGATGGGCATCGCGGCGACTGACGGCCGCCTGATTCGTCCGTCCAATGACCCCACGATGGCTAAGGTCACCTTCGACTGGCGAGATATTCTCAGCGAGGCCCTCGAGCGCAATGTGGAACTGCGGAAACAGAAATGGCGCATCAAACAGCGCGACTTGGAAGTGATTGCGGCCAAGAATCACTTGCTCCCCCGATTGGATGTGGTCGGTAACTATCAATGGCTTGGCTTTGGTAAAGATCTTCTGGGCCCCGGTCCGCAGCCCTATCCTTCAGCCTGGAAAGTCCTTTTTGAGGGTGATTTTACCCAAGCACAGCTCGGAGTCGAAATGTCGATGAATATCGGGTTCCGCGCCGAGTTGGCCGCTGTTCGAAATGCGCAGTTGCTCTCTACACGGGCCAAGGCGGTGCTGAACGAGCAAGAACTCGAACTCTCCCATCTGATCTCTGATTCGGTGCGAAACCTTGATCGCAACTATCAGTTGATCGAAACAAACTTCAATCGACGCGTTGCAGCACAGGCACAGGTGGACACTTTCCAGACCAAAATTGATGTGGGCGTCGGCCGCAATATTGAACAATTGGACCTGCTCCTCGAAGCGCAGCGGAGACTAGCACAGGCCGAGGCCGACTATTACCGCTCATTGGTCGACTACAACCGAGCGATTATTCAAATTCAATTCCATAAAGGGTCCTTGCTCGAAGACAACAATATTTTCCTCACCGAAGGACCTTGGCCGAGCAAATCCTACTTTGATGCGATTCGGACTGCACGACAACTTGATGCGAGCATCTTCCTCGCCAATGAGCCCAGCCGTCCTCCCGCAATCAGTGGTGGTGCCTACCAGCAGTTCCGTAATCAGAATCCGCAAGAACTCATGGGAGAGCCGATTCCGACCGGACCAGCGGTTCCCGAAGCGGTACCGACCATCGAATCGGAATTGCTGCTACCTCCTCCGGCGCCCGAGAAGCGTGCGACCGATCCGCTACAAGTAACCGGCTCGGATCGATCGATTCTCCAAACCGATCCGGCCGACCGACCAACGTCGCGCTCGATTTTCACTGAACAACGCGGTTCGCAGATCCAGCAGACGAGCGGCGTTTCCAGAGACACGCTCTCTGAGAAAATCGCCTTTGCCCTCACCAACCAGAGTCCACCGGAGCATGCGGCTGAAGCACCTGCGACCAACCGCACCGACCGCACCGACCGCACTGCTTCTCCTGAAATTGCTTCGCCTCGACCGTTACCACGACTTGGTGCTCAAAGTGGCAGTAGCGAAACCAATTTTTCAACTTCTTCCGCCGCGCGACGGGTGAACGCGTCAATCAATGCCAGTTCGGAACTTCGCCTGCGGGGCAGTAAGCCACGCAGCAGCATCCCAACCGAATCGACAGTGAATCCTTATCCCACTCGTCCGGCATCAGCGGCCGCCAGTTCAGCAACTCCTATCGCTCAGCCGCCGCGTGGCTTCCGCCGCTAGGGAAACCCCCGATCTTCAGGCACTCGATTTCTGCTATTTTGTGCTATAGTAGCGGCAAACTCCAAGCTTCCTGCGGGCACTTTCGCGTTCTGCTCTGACAAATGGTAGACCCAATTCTATGTTCCTTTCGCTCGACGGCATTGACGGCGTAGGCAAATCGACCCAACTCCAGTTGCTGGTTGAAAAATTACAACAGCTGGGCCGCGAGGTGATCACCTGCCGTGAACCGGGAAGCACGCAACTCGGTGAATCGATCCGCAAGATTCTTCTCAACGATTGGGAGACGCCGATTGACGTCGTCAGCGAAATGCTGCTCTACATGGCTTCGCGGGCACAACTTGTGCAGGAGGTGATTATGCCCGCGCTTGAGCGTGGTCAAACGGTCATCGCCGATCGCTATCTGCTCGCGAGCGTTGTATACCAAGGTTGTGGCGATAGACTCGATACGGATTCGATTTGGGATGTCGGCCGGGTAGCGACTGGAGGCCTGCTCCCTGATTTGACACTCGTATTGGATCTACCATTGGACGAGGCTGCCTCGCGACTTGGAGAACCGGATCGAATCGAGTCGCGCGGCGACGCCTACCGGGAGGCGTTGCGAAAAGAATTTTTGTCGGAAGCCGAAAACAGGCCCCAGCAGATACAGGTAGTCGATGCGCGGGGGACAAAAGATGAGGTAGCCGATCGTATTTGGAGCGTCGTTGAAAAAATAGTCGAAAGCGATGCAAGATGAGTTGGCAAGGGCTACTGGGACAAGATCAGGTGGTTGCGGGATTTCGTCGTGCACTGACGCGCGGGCGCTTGGCCACTAGTTATCTTTTTGTGGGGCCTGAAGGTGTCGGCAAGCGAGCGTTTGCCCTGAAACTTGCCCAGACACTCCTCTGCGAGCGCAATGATCCGGTGGAAATGTCGCCCTGTGGAGATTGTCCACCTTGTCAGCAGGTCCTGGCGTTGACGCACCCGGATATTGAAATCGTGTCGTTGCCTGAAGATAAAAAAGATATCCCCATTCGACTTTTAATCGGGGACGCACAGAAAGGCCGACGCAACAAAGAAGGTTTCTGCTACAACCTGTCCCGGAAACCGAGTCGGGGCGGTCGAAAAATTGGCATCATTGATGATGCGGACAGGCTGAACGAGGAGGGGGCCAACTGCCTGCTCAAGACACTCGAGGAACCTCCGCCCCGCTCGTTGCTCATTCTCCTGAGCAACAATGCATCGAGCCAACTGCCTACGATTCGCTCAAGGTGTCAGAGCATGCGGTTTCAACCGCTCAGTCAAACGCATTTACGCGAACTGATTGCCAAGACCGACGAAATTGAAAATCCGGCCCGTGCCGAAAGTCTCGCCGGGCTGGAGGGTGCAGGCTTGGCCGAATCGCTTCTTTGGGCCGAGGATGCCTTTTGGGAGTTTCGTTGTGAGTTGCTCAACACGCTATCTCAGTTGCCACCAGATGTCGACCAATTAACGCATGTCGTCCAAAGCTTTGTGGAACAAGACAAGGCGCCGGTCGAACGCCGCAAACGCATGACACTGACCTTTCGTTTGACAGCCTATTTTTATCGTCTGCTTCTTCGTCTGGCGGTCAGTTCTGAAACAGAGATCAAAGATGACAGCGGTCCCTATCTGGACGATACGCTTATGCGTGCGGTGTCGATGGGGAGGAAATCTCTTCCCCAGGACGCAGACTGTGGCGTCGAAGCACTGACCCGTATGATCGACCGGTCCCTCGCTGCGGAACAACAGACCCACCAGAATGCCAATCCCACGACGGTTGTGGGCTGCTGGGCAGACGATCTGAACGTGTGCCTTTTGACGTCTCTTTAGAAAGCTGCTGCAGGCGCTGTGCAGACGCTGTGCAGACGCTGTGCAGAGATGCTCACCGGGTTTTTGCCTGGACCGAGCGTTTCTATTTACGCTGCCCTTGAAGCGTGAGG
This sequence comes from Planctomycetaceae bacterium TMED10, assembly GCA_002168195.1. Classification (GTDB taxonomy): domain Bacteria; phylum Planctomycetota; class Planctomycetia; order Pirellulales; family UBA7805; genus UBA7805. The sequence goes on along the minus strand of NHBP01000088.1, from coordinate 1,067 downwards.
ATCAACGTCCGCGGACCACCCGCATTGCGATGTTCACAGAGGTAAATTCCCTGCCAACTACCGAGCAGAATTTTTCCGCCATTCACCGGAAGGCTCAAGGAACTTCCTAACAACGAAGACTTGACGTGGGCGGGCATATCGTCAGGACCCTCACAAGTGTGCTTGTATGGAAAGTCTTCCGGAGCGATGGCAGCGAAAGAGGACTCCAAGTCAACCGTCACGTCAGGATCGGCATTTTCGTTGATCGTCAGCGATGCCGAAGTGTGCTGAAGAAACAGATGCAATAAGCCCACACGTATTTCTCTGACTGTAGGTATGGCCTCCAGTACGGTGGCCGTAATCAAATGAAATCCGCGTCCGCGCGGTGGTAACTCGACAGCGGATTGATCCCAGTAATAGTCCATCCTCGTGCCTTGATTCCGGTTAAACAAAATGAACGGCTAGACTTATGGTAACAAAAAATCTCGTTTTTTTCGTGAATTTGCTTGACATTGGTGTCAATCCTGAAATAATAAGTTTACGTTTTGGTTGCAGATTAACCCACCGAGTCGGCCCCACGTCAACCCACCTTGGCCGGCGATTTGGACGTCGTCTGCGTCGTTCAATGACGCCTGTTTTGCTCCTAAGCAAGCTGAGCGTTTAGACCCATTTTTTGCGAGAAAATAACCGATGCGGAACGTATTTCAAGCGATTGACAAGTTTGGGCATGATGAAGATTTTGCCCCCATGGAAACGAACACGTTTGAGTCCACTGAGGCTCCTGCTGGTTCCGATGAGAAATTGCGTGTGCTGGCAGCTCGGATTGAGGCAGGGCTTCCGCTCTGGCACCACGATGATCGACCTGACTACAGCGGGCTAACCGGTGTCGTGCGGCCTCGCGACTAGTTTGCGATGCTCGCCGTTGCGGCCCGAAGTTCAGGGTCCGCAGCATGAGTGGCGATGTTCGTTGGTTGGAGGTTTCCGGCCTTTTGCAAAGACTGGTGATCCCAACCGAACGAGCTTCACCCTCTGACAGGGGTACCATAATTGGTACCCCTTTTTTTATTGGTGGGTGGCCGGTGAAATCG
>NHBP01000087.1 GCA_002168195.1 Planctomycetaceae bacterium TMED10 | reverse complement strand
AGATGTCAGCGAAAATCGCGTGACCGTTGACTCAGAGACATAAACTCTTCGCGTAAAGACTCCAGCTTTTCGACAACCAGATGGATGACGCCGTCTTTTCTTTCTAGGCGTCCACGCGCAATAAGTGCGGTCGATTCGGTGGCGATTGTACGAAATCGTTTCCAGGTTCCTGCGTGAATGATCAGGTTCGCAACGCCCGTTTCATCTTCAAGCGTCATGAAAGTGATGCCTCGAGCAGTTCCCGGTCTTTGGCGATTGAGGACTAAGCCAGCCACAGACACCTTCCGGTCGCAGGGATGCGATTTTAAGTCTTGGCAGCACGCCACTTTTTTTGCATGTAAATAGTTTCGGAAAAATGAGACCGGATGGGCGCGGAGCGAAAGTCCCTGTGTCTGATAATCATCAAGCACTTGTTCCCATGAACTTGGTGGCGTCAGGCCGTGACAGAAGTCATCTTCTTGAGATTGTGCTTCAAAAAGTGGATAGGCGCGGTGATTTTTTTCCTGTGCAAGTGCATTCCAGAGTGCATCACGACGATCCAGTGTGAGCGAGTGGAAAATATCGGCACGGGTGAGTTGTGCCACGGTGGTGCGACCAAAACCGGTGCGCTGTGTGAAATCTTGTATGCAGCGGTAAGGGGTGCGGGTGCCGTGCGTTTCTCGGCACGTCATGATTTGCCTTGCTACGGCCCGCTTTATGCCGTGGATCATTCGTAGTCCGAGCCTTAGAGAAAGATTTTGATTTTCCACTTCNAGCGTACAGTCCCACNCNCTNCGGTTCACATCNACGGGCNGCACTTCGACNCCNGCCTGNTGGCTTGCNCGCACGAGTTGTGCNGGCGCNTAAAATCCCATCGGCTGGCTATTGAGCAGGGCAGCTGTAAAGGCGGCCGGGTAATGGTGCTTAAGCCACGCAGAAACGTAGACCAGCAGCGCAAAGCTGGCGGCATGCGATTCNGGAAATCCGTAGAGNCTGAAACTNCGCAATTGCAGGAAGAGTTNTTCGCAATAGGCTTGATCGTATCCTCGCTTTCGCATGCCTTCNATGAGTTGTCGGCGAAACGGATCAATCGAACCGTCGCCNCGCCAAGCTCCCATGGCCCTGCGGAGAGCNTCGGCTTGTCCAGGNGTAAAGTCAGCGGCTGTCATGGCCAGTCGCATGGCCTGTTCCTGGAAGAGTGGGATGCCAAGCGTCTTTTCAAGAACGTTACGAATTTCTGCACTGGGGTAACGGACCGGTTCGATGCCGTGTCGTCGTCGTAAGTAGGGGTGTACCATNTCTCCCTGAATTGGCCCGGGACGAACAATAGCCACTTCAATGACCANGTCATAAAAATGTTTGGGCCGTAGCCGCGGCAGCATGCTCATTTGTGCCCGACTTTCAATTTGAAAAACACCGACCGTATCTGCTGCGCAAATCATGTCGTAAACCGCGGCATCTCCAGCAGGGACTGTGGCGAGTGTTAATCGGCGATGCGTATGTTTTTCAATGAGTNCAAATGCCTTACGGATCGCAGTCAACATCCCGAGAGAGAGGCAGTCCACTTTGAGGATTCCAAGGGTATCCAGGTCGTCTTTGTTCCATTCGATCACCGTGCGTCCGGGCATNGCCGCGTTTTCGATGGGCACCAGTTCGCAAAGCGGGCCACGAGTCATGACCATCCCACCAACGTGCTGAGAAAGATGTCGGGGAAATCCGCATAACTCTCCGGCGTGCTTGACCCAACGGGCAAGACGTTCCGCAGGTAGANTCAGGCTACCGGTTCGTTCTTTGATGGTTTCGAGGTCCGGCAACTGCCCGCGACTGACGGTCTTGGCAACGATGTTAATGGTNTTTAATCCAATCCCAATCGCTCGGCCTACGTCGCGCATGGCCGAACGAGGTCGGTAGGTGATTACTTCGGCAGTCATGCCGACGCGTTGGCGNCCATATTTTTGATAAATATATTGCAAGACTTCTTCGCGGCGTTCGTGCTCGAAATCGACGTCGATGTCAGGTGCTTCTCCCCGTTCGCGACTCACAAACCGCTCAAACAGCAGATCCATGCGNGCTGGATCGATCGAGGTAACTCCCAGGCAATAACAGACGACCGAATTNGCGGCCGAGCCTCTTCCTTGACANAGGATGCCACAACGGCGGGCAAACTGAACCAGGTCCCAAACGGTGAGGAAATACGCTTCGTAATGGAGTTCGCCAATCAACGCTAGTTCGTGCTCAATGCGTTGTGAGACATCTCGGTTGATTCCTCCAGGATAGCGCCACCGCGCGCCTTGCCAGGTGAGTCGCGTTAAGTGTTCTTTCGCGGTCATTCCTGAGGGAACGAGTTCTTCGGGATATTCATAGCGGAGTTGGTTGAGTGAAAAATGGCATGCATCGGCAATCTCAATAGAGCGTTCAACCGCTTGAGGTGCTGTCGCAAATAAACGGTGAATCGTCGGGATCGAACGGAGATGTCGCTCGGCATTTTCCGGAAGCATTTCTCGAATCTGTTTGACGGTGGTTGAATAACGAATGGCGGTGAGTATCTCGTGCAAGGTGCGACGCTGGCGATGGTGATAAAGGACGTCGCCGGCTGCTACGAGTGGAATTTTTAGTGAATGGGCAAGTGATTGAAGGTGGATGAGTTTCTCTTGGTCATCGCGGCCGAGATTCAAGGTCGCTAACAGGCTGCATTTTGTGCCAAAAATTTCACGGTAAGTATTGAACGAACGACTTATTGTTTTTTTCGTCCCCGCAGTCTCCGCTGAAAATAAATTTTCAGGCGAGATCGCCGCGTGCAGGCCTGTTGCGTGTTTCGCAATATCTTCCATCGTCAGTCGGCAACTTCCCTTTTTTTCTCGCCGCCGCCCGCGGGTGATCAGTTGCGCAAGCTCGCCATACGATGTCCGGTCCGTGGCAAGCAGAACGATCGCAGGGGCGTCGATCGGTGTGATTTTAGCACCAATGAGAAGTTTCAAGCCTGCCGAAGTCGCTGCGGCGTGCGCGCGGACAACACCGGCTAACGAGTTTTCGTCGGTAATGGCTAAAGCTTTGTAGCCAAGTGCTGCGGCACGTGAAACAAGTTCCCCCGGGTGAGAGGCACCTTGTAGGAAAGAGAAATTAGTCGTGCAATGGATTTCTGCGTAGGACATCGTGTGTGCGTCAAGAAAGCGTGCATGCGGACTGTTTATAAAAGACGTTTGCGGCCGATTTGGTTTCGGTGCAGGTTGTTTGAGTTTGTGGGTGGGTCAAGGTGTGGTTCGTNTGCGGTTAGTCAAACTCGCCATGCAAAAACCAGAGGCTGTCCTGATGGCGNTGAAAGATCCAGAATCTTCTCATCGCACTGGTTTCTGCCCGGTAATAATCGCGGAGAATGTGTTGCGGGCGCACCCGACCGTGCCAACTCGCTTCGATTCTTTCAGGACCTTCCAGGATTTCTATCGTGTGGTGGCGGCCAAGGTAAGCAAACATGTGAGGCAGGTTTTGCGGATCGCTTGCGAGAATGCGAATTCGTTTTGGTCGGCGCAGTAGCCACAAGGGACGCAATAAAAGCGATTTGCGGGACAGTTTTTTTTTAAACTTCCCAGTCGCATTGATTCGGGGATGGAAGCGGATGGCTCGTTCTGGAATCGGATCTTGGGTCCACCGTGGCTGAACCACGCCCCCGGTTCCGAGGCGACTTGTTATTCTTTCAAGGCAGCGATGGAGCGGCGCAGTGAAGGGNTTTGCTGGGAGATTACTTGTGCTTGTATGATTTCCCCCTCTTTCTCCCTGCTCGATATTGAACCAGGTCGGTTGATGGTGTTCCTGCTGAGAAATGTCCGTGACGGTTAAAGCAACCTCGCTAACCGGAGACGAAAAGATCATCCGTTCGAGTCGGAGTTCCAGGAGTTCAGCCAGGTGCGGCACATCCCCGCAGGCCTGGTAGAGAGATACNGCAAGTTGCTCTTCGGTTCGATCCTGGAGCGTTAATCGACAGACAATCCCCAGGGGAATNTGACTACGGCCGATCAGCAACATTTGCAAACGGTCAATCAGCTTTCTGAAAATGCGTTTCAGGATCGAACGATCTGCCGTGGGAAATTCAAGACTCCAGTCAGTTGCGATTGGTTCCGGTGGGGAAATCACACGCAAGACCTCGTCAAGCGTGCCCGAAGCCTGGTCGATTCGATAGAGAATGTTTTTCCCGAATCGGGCACTCAGTTGTTTACGGGGCAGTGCCAAGATTTGTCCCACGGAGTGAATGCCGAGAGAGGCGAGTAATTCGACTGTTGGCATTTCAAGTCGTAAGGACACAACCGGCAGGGCGTGCAGCGCGTCAAGTAACGAAATTTGTGGTGCAAGAGAGTGCAGGGTGATCGAAGAAGTATCGGGCAAATCATTGCAGGGGTGGGTCGATGTGTGGCCAAAGTGCGCCAGAGCCCAAGCGGCACCAATCGAATCGGCGACTCCCAGATGTGCGGCCACGCCTCGGTTGCACAGTTGGTGGGCTACTTTTTGGGTGAGCCCCTCTTCTCCCCCGAAATGTGGTGCCAGTCCGGTAATTTCCAGTACGAGCGTACTCCCCGGAAGGCTACGTTCTCCAGGTTCCCGTTCAATCGCCACCCGAGGGCTGAACTGCTGGCACCAGAGGGCAAAGGCCTTGAGCCGTTCGCTTTCCCGCTTTTTTCTGTCAATGTTTCGCCGGTGCGTATCTTGCTGCTCGGATTCTGTGGCCGGAAGAGGCTCAGGAAGCCACAGGCAGAGATATCGCCTGACGGAAGGTTCCGTTTTCATGGTCGATTTCCCATTCCATACCGCTACCTGCTGCCAGATGGGCACCGCGTAAGCGTTTAATACGGAGTCGATTGAAGGAAAAAAAAGAACTCTTGTTGTGTGCCGTGAATCGCTGCGTGGGGGATATTCCGTGAGCAACGGTCTGTGTCGACGGTGTTGACGGTGTCGCCGGAGTCATTGTNTTGANAGATTCCACAAGCAACCGCGTTCTTGCAGCGGCCCCTTGATGCCGCATCGACTGAGGTCGCAGCAGCAGTCCAAGCGTGTTGTACTTCTGGCATGCAAGTTGTAGGCGACGGAGATGGCGAACGTGAATTTTTTCTCCGNGCCAGAAGACAGCGGCAAATCCACGGCAACGGATGGTCTGATCTAAAACCCACATTTCGTCGATGCCTTTTGAGGGGCGGAAAATGACGAGTTGCTGTAGCTCGATACCCAGGGCCAACGCAGTGTGTGGATAGAACTGATGCTCCGGGTCGATCACCGCAATCCCTCGNCCGTCTCGACTGACCGNGCGNGCAAAGCAGAGNGCTAGAGCGNCGCACCCGGAGCCGCGATAGAGGCATTCGATCAGTTCACCGGTAGGCAGGCCGTGTGGAAAAATATTTTTGAGCGCCTTGTTTTCATGCATTTCCCTTGCCGTTTTTGCAGATGCCGATCCGCTGCTGCTGTGTGTNCATGCGTTCTCGACAGGGTGCTGTGAACGGAGCCCCTTTGTTTCCGTGTTTGTTTCCGTGGGCTTTGCGGAAAACAGGGAGTCTCCGAGGGCTGCCCGCAGATTCGCCAGGGCGTCGATTTTTGAAGTCTGCTGCGTCTGTTTCAGCATGCTTTTCTCTCTTTTTGTCCATTTCTTGGCGAAACANAGATACTGTACAAATGTATCGTATCGGTGTCCAGTGGTAGGTGAGAGAATTCCGGAAGAATTTTGTAAAAACGGGTTCTTTCCCTCGGTTCACTACTTTGAACCGGTTCGCATTTTGTATGGATTCACATGTTGTTTTGAGGAGTGTTGCTATGCGTCGTGTTTTCCTTGCTCTGCTTGTCTTGCTCGTCCTGGGCAGTTGGAGTGGTTGTGGTCGTCCTGCGGTCGATCCCTCCCAACCGACACCGCAGCAGATTGCGGCGCAAAAGACCCGTGAAGCGGCTGAAAAGCAATCGGCCGAGGCCGCCGCACAAATGGCGGATGCCGATCAAAAGCGCGCCGAAGCGGAAAAGAAACTCACTCAGGCCACGAAGCTTTCAACCGAGACACAACAGCGCCTAAAAAAGATCACCGCGGCACAGGCAGTCCAAAAAAAAGCTGCTGAAAGTGCGCGGGCCGCAGAAAAGTCCGCCGCCGCGGCCCGCAGTCGCGCGATCCAGGCCCAGGAAAATGCACGCAGCGCCGAAGCAAATGCCAAAGCGGCTCAGGGGCAAGTGACCAAGGAGCGTAAGGCTGCGGAGTCTGCACTTGCCGCAGCCACCGTGGCCCGCAACGAGGCGATGCAGGCTCGCCAAGAGGCGGCACAATTTCAGTCCTCAGTCGTGAAGGATGCCGATACCGCTCGCCAAGAGAGCCAGACCGCTCAAGAGGCTTTAAGCACGGCACGCGAACAACAAAAACTGGCTGAGAAAGCCGAACGGCTCGCCCGTCGTCAACAGCAGGTGGCGATCGACGCGCAGGCGGCCGCTGCCAAAGAGCAGCAGATTGCCCTTGCCGCCCGTCGACGTGCGCTCGATGCACAAAAAGTAGAGCGAGAGCGAATTGCGACGGCTGAAAAAAANCAGCGAGCAGCCGAGGAAGCGGGTCGAAAGGCGGACCAATCGGCAGCAGATGCCCGAGCAACAATCGCCCGATTGGNCCAGTTGAAGGANTCGATCGCCATCACACGCAAGGCGCTTGAGCAATATCAGAAAGTGGTTGCTACGCAACAAGCTTCGGCTGAGGCAGCGACCGCTGCGGCGACGCAAGAACAGGATGCCGTTGAAAAAGCAAACAAAGCGTTAGCGACCGCCCGCGGGGCATTGGCGAAGGAACAGAAAACGCTTGCGGATTTACGCGGTGCCGTGGATAAGAAAATGAAAGCATTCGAGAAGGCACGAAATAAACTGGAAGCTTCGAAACTAGCGATCCAAAAAAATCGTGCGGCGTTAACAGTTGCCGAGCAGAAACTGGCGGACCGCGAAGAATCACTCAAAGCGCGGGGGTCGGCAGTGGAATTGGAAGAAAAAAAGTTTCGGGAAGTTCGCAAGCAGAAAGTCGCCGAACTCGATAAGCTCGATAAACAGATTCGGTCCGCCCAGCGGACTATGCGAAAGCTCGAACGTGAGGCTGCGAGCGAAAAAAAGCTGGCGACAGAGAGACCGAATAAGAACAAAGAAAAAGCGAAGTCGAGCGATAAAAAACAGCCTTCCGGTCAAGCTGGATCCGCGAAGGCGAATTCAAGTGCGACGGTCGATCGTAAAGAAAAGCCAGTTGTCACTCCATCGAAGAACGCTCCGACCAAGCCCACAACAGAAAATAATGCCCAACCCGGGCAAAAAGCTAAAAGTTAGCTACCCGCTTTTTGCAGGGTATTTAAGTGAATTTCCACACATCGTGCAAGCGCCTGCGGGTTGTAGCCACCTTCCAGTAGGCTGACGATGCGACCTTCGCAGTGGACGGCAGCAACGTCCAGTACACAGCGGGTGAGTGTTTCAAAGTCTTCATCGATCAGGCCGAGTGAACCGATGGGATCTTCATGATGTGCATCGAATCCTGCACTGAGCAGGATTAAATCCGGTTGGTGTTTCGCCGCAAGCTTTTCGATTCCTTTTCTGAATTCGTCCAAATAGTCAGGCCGGCTTGTTCCCATAGCGAGCGGAATATTGCTTGTGGTTCCGAGTCCAGGGCCGCTTCCGGTTTCCCCCGCACCACCGGTTCCAGGGTAAAACGGCCAGCGATGGATGGAGAGAAATGCGACCTGGGAGTCGGTCCAGAAAATGTCTTGTGTTCCGTTTCCGTGATGGACATCCCAGTCAATGATGAGAACTCTTTCGGCACCGGCAACGGCCCGTGCGTGGGCCGCAGCAATTGCAACATGATTCAAAAGGCAAAATCCCATTGCGCCGTCTTGAAGTGCGTGGTGTCCCGGCGGGCGAATCAGGCAGAAGGCCGAACGGGCCTCGCCCTCCATAACTTTCACGACCGCATCGCATGCAGCTCCAGACGCATAGCGAGCAACATNAAAAGATTGGGGCGAGAGGATGGTGTCCTGTTCAATCCGCCCGCCACCACGTTCTGCCAACCGTTCAAGTTGTTGCAGATAAGCGGGCGTATGGACGCGGAGCAAGTCTTCTTTATCTGCTTTGGTCCACACGCACTTGCGGTAAGCGTCCGTTAACGGGCTGAGGTTAGTAAAAAGCGTTTGCTGTACCTGCTCAATTCGACGGGCACATTCCACGTGCTTTCCTGTATCGTGCTGTAAGAAAACAGTGTCGTCATAGAGTAAGGTCGTGGACATGGAGGCCTCATTNCTACCGGTGCTGCAGTCGCGGTCTCTGGGCGAATCGCCTCGGATATTTTGAAGTCTAAAAGCCCTTCTTGCACCTATCATATGCAAAAAACGGACTCTGCCCACATCGTACGCAAAAGACGACCGGTCGAAGCAAGAACCATGCCCTTTTTCCTCTTTCGTTGGTTTTGATCGGGACCCCATTCCAGGGCACCCCTCTCACCTTGTGTATCCGGACTCTATGTCTCTATAATGAGCGGTTTCGGTCACCCGGAGCAGGGTGACTCTCGCCTAGTCCTTGGGGAGTCTGCCAAGAATGTCTGACTTGATGGAATGCGATTTATCGCAACTTGTACTTTCAAATAACTCATTTGGTCCACAGGAAATCAACAAGATTTCTTCTGCCATCGCGGGCGATAGTGGTCAATTCAAGGTGCTTAAGAATTCAGTTGCCGATCTGGAATTACAGCAACCACGTTCGCCGGCCACCGCCGTGCGACTGGGTGTTTGCTATTACCTGATGGGGCGATATTCCCATGCAGCTGAAACGCTTGGGCAGGGCGATGGTGGTGCGCTAACGCAGTTCTATCTCGGAAAGTGTCACTTTGCAGATGGAAATTATGCCGCCGCGAAGACCAGTTTTGAATCNGCTGCTACGGCTGGTTACGATCCGGATACCTGTGCGTTGGCCATCGGCGAGACAGAACGCTATCTGGGCAACGCCGCTGGGGCCCTTGAGCGGTTGAACGGTCTTTCTGGTGCAGTTGAGCAGACTGCGGAATACCTTTACCAGCGAGGTGCTTGTGTCGCAGCCATTGGTGGTAGTCCTCAGGAAGTTGTGACTTACTATGAGCGGGCCGTTGAGACCGATCCCGAGCATCCCGGCGCACTTTTCGGTTTGGCAAAAGAGACGGATCGAAATGGAAATGATGAAGATGCCGTCACGCTCTATGAGCGGGCTGCAACGCGGTTCCCTTCGCATGTGGGCACGCTGTTGAATTTGGGTGTTCTCTACGAAGATACCGGTAAATTTGATCGCGCGATCCGATGTTACCAGCGCATTCTTGAAATCTATCCCGATCACGAGCAGGCTCGNCTCTATATGAAAGATGCCCGTGCTTCGGGTGATGTCATGTTCGACGAAGATGATCATCGTGATAGCGATCGTGTAAGTCAGATTCTGAGTATTCCNGTTTCGGATTTTGAGCTTTCAGTGAGAAGCCGTAATTGCCTCCAGCGGATGGGTATTGATTCGCTTGGAGATTTAGCGCGAACCACCGAGCATGAACTTCTCGCGAGCAAAAACTTTGGCGAGACAAGCCTCGTTGAAATCCGCGATGTATTGGCCGCGAAAGGCTTGGAATTAGGTGCTCTGGCACACGAAAAACCACAGCCTGACGTGCCTTATGAGCCAGAATCTCTTTCCGATGACGAGCGTGCGATGCACGATCGCCCGATCCACGATTTAAGCCTTTCGGTACGATCACGGAAGTGTATGGTCCGACTGGGTATCAACACGATTGGTGAATTGTTGCGTCGAACGGGCGATGAACTTCTGGAGTGCAAAAATTTTGGCGTGACCAGTTTGCGGGAAGTTCGCGAAAAATTGGGCCCCATGGGGTTGCGAATTCGTGGCGATTGACCGCAAATTTTCGATCGCGTAACAGCCTATGCCTGCTCCAGCGTTTTCGTTTCAACTGCGGCACCGAAGCGCAGATTCCTTAGCTCGTTGCAGTGAGTTCACGACCCCCCATGGAANGGTAGCACTGCCNGCGTTCATGCCGGTGGGAACTTTGGGTACGGTGAAAGGGGTTGCTGTGGAGCAACTCCGGGCTTCCGGCACCGAATTCGTCTTATCCAATACATACCATTTGGCGCTTCGACCGGGCGCAGAGACAGTCCGCAACCTGGGCGGGTTACATCGATTTATGGGTTGGTCCGGTCCGATTCTTACCGACAGTGGCGGCTATCAGATTTTCAGTCTGGCGGCCCGAACGCGGATCACCGAACAAGGCGCTACGTTTCGGTCGCACATTGATGGCCGATCGATCGAATTGACACCCGAGCGGGCGATTGCAATCCAAGAAGATCTGGGCAGCGACGTCGCCATGGTGCTAGATCATGTTGTGGGGCTTCCTAGTACATCCAAAGAGGTTGCACTGGCGATGGAGCGTTCCTTGCGTTGGGCGGAACGTTGCCGCGCGGCAGCNAAGCGAGAGGACCAGGCACTCTTTGGAATCGTCCAGGGTGGCTTGGATGGCGATCTTCGTGAACAGAGTGCAAAAGGTTTGGTAGCCCTGGATTTTCCGGGTTATGCCATCGGCGGACTCAGTGTGGGAGAGACGCACGAGGAAATGGTGGAAACGCTCAAGTCCACGGTTCCCCATCTTCCCGAAGATCGGCCGCGGTATTTGATGGGTGTCGGTCGTCCCCAGGACATCCTGCAGGCGATTGGTCAGGGGGTCGACATGTTTGACTGTGTGCTGCCTACCCGGAGCGGTCGCCATGGCGTGGCGTTTACCAGTCGTGGCACGATCCGCTTAAAAAATGAATGCCATCGGGAAAAAGTTGAGCCCTTGGAGGAGAATTGTCCTTGTTTGGCCTGTCAGCACAGCCTGGGCTATCTGCGGCACCTGTTCGTAAGCAATGAAATGCTTGGCCCTATTCTGCTGAGTATCCATAACATTACGTATTATCAGCGATTGTTGCGAGGTGCCCGCGAGGCGATTCTTGCCGATCAATACGGCGCTTTTTGTGAGGCATGCTTTAAAGGTTGGCAAATGGGGTGAGCGCGAGTAGAACGCATAAAGAGTCGTCGGTCGAACCGGCTGGACCGTGGACCGTTCGGGAGCAGTCCGGTAGCCAAGGGCGGCTGCTCTTGCTGCCGCTTGAGTGGGGATTTATGATAGCCCGTCTACTTCGACTTTCGTCGGCCCATCAGTGCATTTGATTCGGTCAGCGAAGGGATCAATCCGTAAGTACTTCAAAAAAATTCCCTTCCTTGGGGAATTTTGCAAGGGGAAATAAATAGTATGCTGCCAGTCGAATCTATTGCATCGTTCTTGCTCGCTCAGGAAGCTGCTGCGCCTGAGGCCGGCAGTGGTCTGATGCGGTTAGCGCTTCCGGTGCTGGTGATCGGATTCATGTTTTATTTCATGCTGATTCGTCCGGAGCGTCAAAAGCAGGGTCGCCATCGTCAACTGCTTGAAAATCTCAAAAAGAATGATCGCGTGCTGACTGCTGGAGGAATCAAGGGCGTGGTTTCTTCGGTCAATCGAGATCAACAGGAAGTGACACTTACGGTTGACGAATCCACGGGAACAAAAATTCGGGTCAACATTTCATCGATTGCTGGCGGCGAAGAAGATTTAGATTCTGGCCAAGGCGGAAAAAAATAGAGAAGGGCTTTTCAGGTATGTTCTTAGATAGCATTCGCGATGTACTGCTACTCGCTCAGGTTCAGGTCGAAGTTGTCCGCCAGAAAATGTGGTATGAGGAATGGTACGGAATCGTTCTGATTCTGTTCCTGATCTTTGCGATCCCGATCGGTCTTGGCCGCGGCATCGCCAGTCTGGTGCGAATGCAAGAATATTCTTGGAAGATTGCCCTGATTATTTTTTCTGCGTTAACCGCCTCCATTGTGCTGNTGGCGCGGGAACCGAATCTGGGAATCGATCTTGGTGGCGGTACGATTTTAGAATACGAGGTTGATCAGCAGAAGAAAGATGAGGTGGTTGGGGCAGGTGGCGGNCAGGGACTGATGGCAAAAATGGTCGACTCCATTCGCCAGCGACTTGATCCGGCGGGCGTACGGCAAGTGAGCATTCGTGAGTCGGGACCGGAACGGATTGAGATTAAGATACCTCGGGTTTCACAGGCTGAGGTCGAATTGCTCAAGCGGAAGTTGGTTACGGCAGGTAATCTTGAGTTTCGTATTCTGGCCGATCAAGAAATGGATGCGGCGTTGTTTCGTCGAGCCGAAGACGCGAAGAATGCGAATTTGCGTGTTATTAAAGATGAAGATCAGCCAGCACGTAAGAGTGAGCCCTTGCATGACCGGGAGGTCGCGCTCGCACGCAATTCAGCCGATGATGTCGTCACAATGGGCGGCATCGAGCGGGCTCGTTGGGTAACGGTTGATCCGGACAAGGCTGCTGCGGTGCGCAGTGATCCGGATCTGATCACGCGGTTGGGTCCCGACGGTAAGCAAATCCAGCAGCTTATTATCCTTGGTCGGGAATTGGCGGAATGGATGGAAGTGGGCATGCAGGACTCTAAAGTTGCTGGCCAGAAACCGACTCCTCGAATCATGGTCGATCCATTCACGGTGCAGCGATCGCGCGATGATGGCGGGTTGGATGTATTGGTTAAAATTGACGACCAGAACGTGACCGGTGGCTACTTGAGTGGCGCCAATGCGGGTGTTAGCGACGGAAGAGTGGCGGTTAATTTTAATTTTAACGTCGCAGGCGCAAAGAAGTTTGGTCAATTAACCGGTGCCAATGTGCGTCAAAGTGGCCGTAAGCGCAGGTTGGGTATCGTGCTGGACGATGAGTTACTTTCAGCGCCTAGTCTCAATAGCGTAATTCGCGACAGCGGTCAGATCACCGGAGACTTTAGCCAGGACGATGTCGACTGGCTGGTTGGCGTTTTGAATGCGGGTAGCCTGCCTGCGGCGCTCAATAAAATACCAATTAGCGAACAGCGGGTCGAACCGACGCTCGGGTTGGCGACGATTGAGTCGGGCAAACGAGCGATTGGAATCTCGCTGATTGCAATTGCACTCTTCATGCCCCTGTATTATCGGTTCAGTGGTTTGGTTGCCTGTTTTGCGTTGGTGCTCAACCTCGTTCTTGTTCTCGGGGTGATGCTCGCGATCGGAGCAACCTTCACGCTTCCGGGGTTGGCGGGCCTGGTGTTAACAGTCGGGATGGCGGTCGATGCGAATGTGCTTATTTTTGAGCGTATTCGAGAAGAGTTGTTAGGCGGATCTGCACTGCGGATGGCCATTCGCAATGGATTTGGGCGGGCAACACGGACGATTGTAGATGCNAANTTAACCACNCTNATNACNGCCCTNGTTCTGTATGTGATTGGTAAAGATCAACTTCGCGGATTTGCCGTGACATTGATTCTCGGCATCGGCATGAGCATGTTTACGGCCATTTTCTGTTCACGTGTNATTTTTGATATTGCGGAAAANCGGCGATGGATCACAAAACTCGGTATGCTTCGCTTGCTCGGTAAAACGAATATTGATTTTATCGGCAAGCGCTATATTGCTGCAGTTTGTTCGATAGCACTGATTAGCCTCGGGTTATACGGCGTTTATTTGCGAGGACCCAACCTGTTTGATATTGATTTCCGCGGTGGTGCAAAAATTGAAGTCGTTTTCGCTCAACCAACATCNGACGGTAAAGTTTTCGAAACACTCACGGTTCATTCTTCAGGGCAACCACCCGAAGACCAACTTACGGATCTCAAGGTAGTGGGTGTAGGTGAAAACGGATTTCTTGTTGAAACCACACAGGCAGATCGATCATTGGTAGAAGAAGCAATCCGAAGTGTTTTTGCCGGACAATTGCAAACCAATACGCTCTCATACGATCCACAGTCGATTCAACCGATTCCTGAGAAAGAGGCTGCGGACTCGAAGAACCAAAAAGAAGATCAGAAGACTGATGCCAACGCCACAGAGGGCACAGAGGGCACAGAGGCCGCAGAGGAAGCATCGTCGTCGCCCAAGCCAGCGGATCCTTTTGCCGGTGGTAGTGAAACGCAGCTTGTCTTCT
Source organism: Planctomycetaceae bacterium TMED10 (assembly GCA_002168195.1). Classification (GTDB taxonomy): domain Bacteria; phylum Planctomycetota; class Planctomycetia; order Pirellulales; family UBA7805; genus UBA7805. Next base: position 17,564 of record NHBP01000087.1, on the reverse strand, counting down.
CTGAGCCGATCAACCAGGAAACCTTGTTGGATCGACTGGAGAGGTTGGTCGACGAATTACAACTCGGTTCACCACGCCTCGCTGTCTTACATCCACAGGTCTTTGGTGAAAGTTCCCGGCGGGTCACGGATTGGGAATTCAAGACAACGCTNAAACCTGCAGCGACCGGTAAGTTACTAAGCACATTTGCCAGTCGTTTGAAAGAAGATCCGGTTTTTCGGTCTTCGACTAATGTGGGCGGGCAGGTGGCGGGCGATACGCAAAATCAGGCGTTTGTCGCGCTGTTTGCCAGTCTGGTGTTTATTATTGGATACATCTGGATTCGTTTTCAGCGCGTCACGTTCGGATTGGCAGCGGTGGTCGCGTTGGTGCACGATGTGCTTATTACACTTGGCGTGATTGCACTTAGTCAGTTCGTAGCCACGGTTCCAGCAATTGCCGATACGCTACAGCTTGAAGCCTTCAAGATCAGCCTTCCTATTCTTGCCGCTTTTCTGACAATCATCGGTTATTCGCTGAATGATACGATTGTTGTGTTTGACCGTATTCGTGAAGTGCGTGGAAAAAGCCCTTATCTGTCCGCAGAGATGATCAACAAAAGCATCAACCAGACCCTTAGTCGAACGTTACTCACCTCGCTAACAACTTTGATTGTTGTCGTCATTCTTTATTTTCTCGGAGGTCCCGGGATTCATGGATTTGCGTTCGCCTTGGTGATTGGGGTAGTGGCTGGTACTTATAGTTCCGTTTTCATCGCATCTCCCGTTTTACTTTGGATGTCCGGGTCGCGGCATAAGGCTCCCTCGAACACGGCAGAAAAGTCAGGCAGGCCAGTAGCCGCCGGATAATCCGCGTATTCGGCACGGTCAAGCTTCGGCGTTGATGGTTGCCGTGAAATTCTGTTCGCCCGACCAGCGGTTGGGAGTAATAATAGTGGTGGTGGACCGAGGAGTTCACGCATGCCATCCCCTTGCTCCTGGTTGTGTTATGAAAAAAGCTGCTGTGGTGCTCCTGCTGTTTGCGGTCGGAATCGGTGGAGCAATGCTATTCCGCAAACCTGCCGAAGTCGGCCATCTTGCGCAGCGGCGTCCTGCGTTGCCACCGGCACCGGCACAACGGACTCACGATGAAATTAAAAAGGCGCGGCCAATCGTGGCCTCACCCGTGCAGGGTGTACCTGCCCTTCCACCCAAGCAGCACGTTGACAGTCCACAAAGTCAGCCACAACGACCAGCCGTTTTACAGCCGGGTGCCCGGCCACCGCTGCCACAGCTCTCGGAATTNGGCAGTACCGGNTCGTTCGCGAAAAANNCGCAAGTGCCCCCCTCAGTAATTCCGTCGCAAAGAATTCCTGCTGCAACGTCTGCACCCGCCAGAGACTCTCAGCGATCAAGTGTCCGGGCTACCACCGAACAAATGCATACGATTGTCGATGGAGATACCCTCGATCGGATCTCACGCCGCTATCTGGGCGATGCATCCTGGGCAGACGTTATCTATCGAATGAACAGCGGCATNATTTCGGACCCGAACAGGCTGCCACTGGGAGAAAAAATTCGCATCCCGTCTCGGGAGCAGCTAACGCAATCCGCTCCGCCGTCGAATGCTTCGGCCGCCGACCTCGTTCCCCTTCCGCAGTGGACGCTGAAAAAGAACAAGTAACGTGGCGTCTAATCCTTGTAAGGGGTTCGTTCGCTCCACGGAATGCTACGATCCCGCAGTCGAAGATTCAGGAAGGCTCGAACGGTCTCTCGTGCTTTGAGGTCCAGATTCGTTTCATTCACCAATTTTTCGCCATTCAGTTCGGTGTCAATCACGTTCAGGAAAAGGGTTCTCTTACCCACATCACTACTCTCTGTCTCATGTCCATTCTGTTTGAGCTTTACAAAGATACTTTCGGCCGTTTTTGAATCTTTGGTTTCTTTTGGTTTATTGCTTTTTCCANCGACTTGTTTTTGTCCGACNAAAATGAGCGTGGATACCTCGCCCGACCCGATGTCAGGATGACGCGCAAGAGCATCTATTTTCATCTGTTTGCCAATTTTTCTCGCGGGTGAAATGAGTACCAGTGCCTTAACGTCTCCATTGCCGCCGCGACGTTGCGTTGATGCCCGTGTATTGCCGCCCCGGACATTCGGGTCCCAGTCGTAGATCGCGTAATAAGCGGCAAGAATGGCACTCTTTCCTACTCCTATGAGTGTGGTCGCAGAAAGATTCAGTCTTTTTGCGTTGTTCTCTTCAAGGAGAAACATGCGCACCGCTTCTAAATCACGTGGGATGACATTTTCGGGCCGGACCTTATTCGATTCCAGCGTGCGCGATCTTCCAGAGATTTTTTGCCTTGTTGAATCACCATGCCCGCGCAGGTCAGGAAGAATGACCGCATATCCTTTGCTCTGGAGATATTCGGCCAATGTTTCGTACGTTGCACCGTCTTCTTTTTGATTCCAGTCGTGAATCACTACAACCGGTACGGTTGCTTCACCCTCGGTGCCTTCATAGTAGATCGCATTCAAGCGGACGCCATCCTTGGTCGTTAGTTCGACGCTGCGCGGCTTGGGAGGTGGTTCTGGTGCCTCCTCTTCGGCAACCGCCAGAGACGAGGTCAGAAGCGTGATCATCGTAACGAGAAACAGGCTTCGAAACCGGTTGGGCATCTGCCAACTCCCGGATTTCCACGGGAGAGGGTGAAAACGAATGTTTTGACTGATTGGATCCATGATGGTTGATTCCTTTTGAGGCATACAAATGGAATGCTGTCGGTCACAAGTGCTGTGGCGCATTGTAGATAGGTTATTTATGCCGGTCAACGTTAGCGGTCCGCACTTCTTCGGGGAATGTTCAGCAGTTAAAAGCGTTACCCTGGGCACATTGCGGGGTTCTATAGGTAGCGACAAAGCCGAAAATTGAGTGGAAGTGGGCCGGTCACAGGCCCACTGTTGAGAGAGTGCGATCGGTCTTAAACATTTGGAACGAGAGGTCGTTAGCAGTAAAGATGAATTGGCGGAAACGTTTGCAATTTCGTTGGCAGGTGCTTACCGGTGAGGAAGATACGCCGTTCGATGAGGATCTGCCCGCCTGGCTTTTGAGCGTTGCGGTGCATCTGGGTCTTTTGGCCATTTTAGCGATCTTTCTGAGAGACGTTCCGCTCGAAGATCGTCCGATTGAATTAGTCACCACGCTTATCGAACCGACTCCCGAAGAGCCACCGCGTGACTTTTTCTTTTCCCAAGTTGAGAAAGAGGCGATAGGTGCCAATGGCATGGAGAATCTGGATATGGCCGATGCCGTAGCAGAACTAGCCACAGAATTTACGGAGATTACTTCTGAAGAGGAAATATCTGAACCTGTCGAAGTCGAAATTAGTGAGATCGCATTTAGTGATATCGCACTCGACGCAGAACTGGCGATCGAGGCGGATCCGAATATGGCGATTCAAGGATCGGCCGGAGTCGGAGTTACGGGGACCGAAGGTGCAATTGATCGGATCACCCAGGAAATTATTGATTCCCTCGAGCAGCGTGAAACGCTGGTCGTGTGGTTGCTCGACCAGTCGGAGAGTCTTTCCACACAGCGGTCCCGGATTCAAGATCGCTTGAGACGTATTTATGAAGAACTCGGCTACATCGAATCTCTAGGGGATTCTCGATTCAATCAACCCGCAGTCNCTCCGCTGCTTTCTTCGGTGGTTTCGTTCGGGGCAGAAATTAAAGAGCAAATAAGTCCCACTGACGCGGTGAGCGATTTGCAGCGCGGTGTGGCAGGTATTGAAGAAGACTCGACTGGAATCGAACGTGTGTTTACAACCGTTTTTCAATCGGCAAAAAAATACAAAAAGTTCGCCGTGGGGCCCAACCGTCGTAACGTGATGTTTGTGTTGTTCACCGATGAAGCGGGAGATGATCCTGCAATCGTGCAAGATGGGATGACGATGCTTGATGCCGCGGTCGAAATTTGCAGGCGTTATCAAATGCGGGTATTCGTCGTTGGGGTCCCGTCCCCGTTCGGTCGACAGCAGGTGGAGGTCAAATGGGTCGATCCTGACCCAACATATGATCAAACACCCCAATGGACGCTGGTGCGACAGGGCGCTGAGTCTTTTCTACCCGAAAGGTTGAAACTCGCCTTTCCCGGCCAACGTCGCCAAGAAGAATCGCTCGACTCCGGGTTTGGTCCCTTTGCACTTACGCGATTGGCGGTGGAAACCGGTGGCATTTATTTTTCGATCCACCCGAATCGAAATGCCGACCTTGCGGGAGTGCAGCGTGTGCGGCGCAATCAACTTTCGCATCTTTCGAGTTACATCAAATATTTTTTCCCAGCCGATACGATGCGTCGCTATCGTCCCGATTACGTTTCGGCACAAGAGTATCACCGACTATTGCGTGAAAACGAGGCCAAGGCGGCACTCGTGCGCGCTGCTGCGTTTTCCTGGACACAGCCCATGCAGGCCCCGCAGACGACCTTTCCCAAAAAGAGTGAAGCAGAACTCGTGGCGAGCCTGAGTAAAGCGCAACAGGATTCGGCAAAGGTGCTTGCGGGGACCCTTTTTAAGATGCTCACCGAACTGAAACGCGGCGAGAAAGATCGAGATGAAATAAGACGGCCACGTTGGCAGGCAGGCTTTGATTTAGCCATGGGACGCGCCCTGGCGGCCGTGGTTCGAGCCCAGGGCTATAACCAGATGCTTGCCCAGGCGCGACGAGGAATGCAATTCCAGGATCCGCGAAACGACACCTGGGTCATTCGACCGGACGACGCGATCCATTCGGGAAGTGCCATCAAAAAGCAGGCGGATCGCGCAAAAGAATACCTGCAACGCGTTGTTGCCGAACACCCGGACACTCCTTGGAGTTTGCTCGCGAAACGGGAGTTGAATGCACCGCTCGGTTGGGAGTGGTCTGAAAAATATACCAACGTGAATCCGCCACCCCGTTCTCAGCCAGCTCAAAATAACAATTCACGCAGTCGACCGGATGATACGGTCCGAATGATTGAGCGAAAGCAGTCTCGGCCTCCACCGCGACTTTAGCCGCGAGCGCCGCGAGCGAGAGTGCCGTAATTATTCGATGTAAAATCGATCAATTTTTAAAGCTTCGCGCGAATCGTAGGCATAGAAGTTGCGGCTGATTTGGTCGGCCAGTACGTTGATGAATCGTTTACGAAAACGATTCTCAGCATTTTTTTGACTCGCTAAGTCAAAGGGCACACCGTTTTCTGGAGGATAGACGACCTCAAGAGGCTCTGCGTTATAAACGGTGTGGTCTTTGGGAACATTAAACACGGTGACTTCAGCAGAGGCAGTGCCCTGGAGCATGCTTTTTCCTTGGTAGAGTTTGAAGTCGCTTAGGTCGATGGCAACCACCGTATCGGCTTGCATCGCCCTGCCGAATTCAGCAAGCGAGTCCAATTGATGTGCATCTCTCCAGTCGAGAATATCTTCGGCATCAACGCATTCGATATCTTTTACGTGTTCTTGAAGTTTGCGGGCAACGGCTGCAGCCAAATCACGATCTGCGCCATAATGTTGCAGTGCGAGGGCCGTGTGTGGCCGACAGACCACAGCGACTCGACTTTTTTTGAGACCGGTGTAAAGCGCGGCTCGATCATTGGGATTCATGATCCACAACCCCGTGGCCAGCATGGTGCAGCCCGGTAAAGCGACAAGGCAAACCACGGCAAAGGCAAGCGGGATGAGCGAACAAAATAAAGATCGAAATGCGCGATGCATTGCATTCTCGTTCGGTTGGGGGCACCTATTTTGAGCCCTGTTGATCAGTAGAACGTCTCGGATGATAGTGATCAGGGGTCGGGTGAGCAAGGTCACTTTAGACCCTGCTGAAGACCCTGCTGGAGACCCTGTTGATCGGTCAGCAGATCCGTTTTTTGAATCGCGCCCATGTTGCTAGCAGTAGTGCCATAAGGCCCAGGCAGAGTAGAAGGAGTACCGGTAAGGCGGTTCCCAGGCCGGAAAAAGTGGGCGCCAAATAGTCCCAGAAAGCGGGCCAGAAGAACAATGTGACGAGCGTTGCCAGACACAAAAAGGGGCCATAAGGCACCTCATTTTCCCGGTGCATGACAAGCTGTATCAAACCGATGACAAGACCTGCCAGAGGGGCGAGGAAAAAGACCACGAGCGTGGCCTGCCACCCGATGAAGCTTCCGATCATCGCCAATAGAGTGACATCTCCAAATCCCATGGCTTCTCGTTTTAAGGTCGCTTGCCCCACCAATCGAATTGCCCAGATCAGTACGGTGCCGCATGCCAGTCCCGAAAGCGAACTGAGCAATCCCACCCACGCAGTTCCGCCCTGGGACCCAACGAACAAGATGCCCAGGGTGAGGACCGCACCGACGCCCAGCAGTCCGAGGGTTTGACGTCGGTAGCGACCACAAAAAAGAGAAGCCCAGAAATATTTCCAGGCTCTCCGAATGCCGTAGCGGCCATGCCAAAATCGAGGCAACAACGCAAAGATCCAGAGCCAGAGACAGCCCAGAGCCAGCACAAACTCGCGAGTTGTGGACTCGCCGACAGGATAGGTGCTGGAGGGTCTAAATGGTGTCCAGGTTAAGTAAATCTGATTTTCAATACGCAGTTCTGAGACAGGAAGGACCCAAGGGTTTAACGTCACCAGCAACAGGCCCAAAAGTGTGCCGGGAAGTGTGACGTTGTCAGGAATTGTTTTTTCATCGATGTCGATGAATGTGACGATAACCAACAGGCAAAGTAGGACCAGATGCGCAAGGAAAAGACGATGGACAAAATCGCTATCAAGGATGAATATTTGATCATTCCCGATCGCAAACAGTCCTTCCCCATTTAACGCATGCAGGTAAAGCACAACGACCGTGAGGGCAAAGCCGAGTTCAAGGAGCAAGGGTCGGACCCAAAACCGGATGCCCCAATAGTGCGATTCGCGGCGCAAGCGTAGCCAGCCAAACACCGGTATGCGATCCCAGATGGTTCGCGTTGCAAGCCCGTCAGGTGGTGTCGACCAGGGACTCATACTTCGACTATTCCACGCCAGACGATAAATCGCGAGATTAAGGAAGCCGCCCACAAGGAGTGAGGAGGCGAAGCAGAAGAGCAAACGATATTCTAAGGGCCACTGGGTCATTTCTGTTCCGTTTAAACGATTTCACGTCAAAACCGATGACGCCACCATCGGCTTTGTGTCTTCCTTCCAGAATAGCAGCTTATATTTCCGATTGCGCTTCGTTCTGCAGATGCTTAAGAATTTCTTCCGCAACTTGCTCAGCGGTCTTCGTTTCTGTATCGACGATGATTGTGGCACATTGATGGTAAAGGGCCTTACGCTCGTTGAGGATTGCCTTGATTTCATCTTTGCCCGTCAGATTGGTCAAAGGCGGTCGTTGCTCCCAGGATTGACCGTCTTGCTGGATGCGTGCGTAAAGAGTCTCTGGAGACGCCTGCAGCCAGACGGTGGTTCCAACTGCCTCAAGGAGTTGACGATTGTCTTCGCGAAGAACAATTCCCCCGCCACACGCAATAATCGGGCAGGGGGTTGCCAACACACCGCGTAGAACAGATGTTTCTCGATCGCGAAAGCCTGCTTCTCCCTCGCGCTCAAACAGCTTTTCGATTGAGCAGTCTGCGAGGCGAATAATTTCAGTGTCTGTGTCGATCCATTGACTGCCTGTTTTGTCTGCTAGGTGCGTAGCAACGGTTGTTTTTCCGGTGCCACGATAGCCAATAAGCAGCAGGCGTTGGTGTAATCTCGATGTTGACATAGGTGTTTATTGTTCACAGTCGGTTTAAAAACGCTCGGGATTACACATTCACCGCACCGACCGACCGCCTCAGCGTTTCTCGCATGATTTCTTCCGGTGGTTCCACGCCAGAAAACAAACGAAACTGCAGTGCTGCTTGTCGGACAAACATTTCCGTTCCCGTTACTGTCACGCAGCCCTGGGATTGGGCTTCCTTGATCAGCAGCGTATTTTCCGGATTGTATACCGTATCGAGAACCGTCATTGAGGGTTTGAGGTAGTGCCGGTCAAAAGGAGTGGAATCCACATTCGGGTGCATGCCCACAGGTGTGCAATTAATAAGCACCGAACATTCAATCCCGTGTCGAGATTTCCACGAGACCGAGCGACAGTCAAGTTGCTGAGTCAATTTTTGCGAGCGTTCCTGGGTGCGGCTGCTGATTACCACATCGGCACCTCGGCTGAGAAGTGAATATGCAACCGCTTTTGCGGCCCCTCCGGCTCCTAGAATAAGAACTGTTTTGTCTTCCAGTCCATCTGCGTCTTCTGGCAACCGCATCTCCAAGCTATCGATTGCCGCTCGACTGTCGGTGTTGTACCCGACCATGCCAGTAGGAGAAAAGATCAGCGTATTTGCAGCGCCAGTCCCGACAATCACCCGGTCTACTTGTTTGAGAAGTTTTGCCACGGCTTCCTTATGCGGAATCGTAATGCTTATTCCACGGATGCCCATTCGTGGTGCATTATAAAGAAACGCTTCGAGATGCTCACTTCGTATCCGCATGGGAAGATAGACTGCATTGGTGCCGATAGCGCGGAATGCAGCATTATGAATCAATGGACTGTGACTATGTGCAATCGGGTCGCCGATCACAGCATACACATCGGTATCCGCTTTAATTTGATCGTAATGGTAGATATCGCGCATCTCTGAGAAACTGAGTTGCCCGGGTGCGAGTGATCGTTCTGCGTGAAAAGTTGCGTACGTGAATGGCGCACCAAATTTGCCTGCCAATAGTCTTGAGGGAGTGCCAATCTCTCCCATGCAGATGCCGATCGTCGGTATTGCTGCCGATTGCATTAAGTCAAACATCTGGATGTTATCGTCCGGCGTATTTGCAAGCGTTGCGATTTTTATGATATCCGCATCGAGTGTGCTCATGCGTGCATGGATTGAGCGGAGATCAGATGGGGTTTTGTGGAAATTGTGTAAGCTGATAATTCGCTTCGTGTCGCCGTATCGAGTAATTTCCGTGGCAATGTCTTCTTCAATGTCGACGTATTCCACGCCTTCAGCAATTGCCATCCGGAGCATAGAGAGTCGGGACGCTTCACTACCGGTATATCTGCCTCCATCCTTTTCGCGGCGACAGGTCACAATCACCGGGCCTGGACGATCATCAAGTAATTCCCGAAAGCGAACGTCGCCACTCAGGTAGTCAAGTCTTAACTCGACTAGTTCTGCACCCTGGGAGACCATGTGCCGATGCTCGGCAACCATGTGACGATGTCGACTTCGGCCGATAGAAACACAAATCATATTCCAGCCAATTTGGTTCTGGTGGTTTAGGTTCGAAGAAACTGCCGATCCAGGTCTTCTCGCGTCAGTACAAGTGTTGTTGGACGCCCGTGCGGACAATGGTGCGACATCGTCGATTCAGACCGCTGTGCAATTAAATCTTGGATTTCTTCCGTCGCCAGTACATCACCCGCTTTGATAGCGGCTTTGCATGCGATCATGTGCAAAAGTTCATCGAGCAAATCCCGGCGTTCAGCGGTGCCTCCCGGAGATGCAAGTTGATGAGCCAGTGATTGCAATAATGTGCCACGGTTCTGTTTTGCGAGCAGCGATGGGAGACTGGTCAGAAGGACCGTTTCACCACCGAAAGGTTCTATTTCGATGCCCAGTCGGGCGAGGGTCTCACGTTGATCAATCAGGGCTGCTGCTTCGTCAGCGGCGAGGTCAACCGGTTCCGGAACCAACAGTGGTTGTCGATCGAGCGGACCGGAAAGCATTTTTGCGCGTAGTTTTTCATAGAGAATGCTCTCGTGCAGTGCATGTTGATCCATCACGATCACGGTGTTGTCGTTCTCAGCGATCAGATAACGGTCCATTACCTGAATGGCTGGCGCGGGTCCGAGTGGATGATGGATCGCTGTTTGTGCCGGATCTTGTACCGGGTTTTTACCGGGCGATTCAGGGAATGTGTCCCGAATCGCTTCTGTTTTATCGGCGACGGTTTCGGCAAGCGTTGATCCGCTATGCCGTTGGTGGATGGCTACCGGAATGGGTCGATTAGGTCTATTGTCAGGATGCGTGGGCGATGGAAAGGGCAAGGCGGCGGTCTGTTCGGTCGCGGGAGTTACTGAACCGAGGGGCTCGAGGGTGGCGTTCAAATTCGCCTTCAAGAATCGACTCCGTAGCGCAGAGAGCATTTGACGGTAGAGGCGTTGGCTATCTCGGAAACGGACTTCGAGTTTCGTCGGATGGACATTCACGTCCACCTGGTCGGCCGGCATTTGGATTTGCAGGAAACAGATAGGATACCGTCCCCGCAACAGAAGCCCGCGATACGCTTCGCTCACCGCATGTTGAAGGGATCGGTCACGGATGAAGCGACCTCGCAGCAGAAGATACTGCATTTTGTTGTTGGAGCGACTATTTTCCGGATGCGCAACATAGCCGGTTAATGTGATGTCGCCTTCCTGGCTGCTGATCTCCAGCAGGCCATCGGCCAGCGGTTGCCCGTAAAAATGTGCAATGCGGTCCCGCAGTTCAGTAACCGGTGGTAAGTCGTGCAGCAGTCGATCGTCGTGGGTGAGCGAGAAATGAATCTGCGGATGGGCCAGGGCGAGTCGCGTGATTGTTTCAGTGCAATGGCTCAGTTCCGTGCGGATTGTACGGAGGAACTTTCGACGGACCGGTGTGTTGAAAAATAGATCGGATACAGAAATCGTGGTGCCCACTGCCGCAGCAATCGGTTTCACTGTCCCTATGGCACCTCCGTCAACCTGCAATTCTGCTCCCGCATCACTTGTTGCCGTTCGACTGCGGATATTTAAATGCGCCACCGAACTGATCGATGCCAGTGCCTCCCCGCGGAAGCCCAGGGTCGCCACGTCAAACAGATCGTCATCGGACTCTATTTTGCTTGTGGCATGACTCGTTACGGCAAGGAGCAATTGTTCCGGTGAAATTCCACAGCCATTATCAACCACCCGGACCTCTGCTGTGCCACCCTCCCGCAGCGTGACGGTGATTCGATCGGCACCAGCGTCGATAGCGTTCTCGACCAACTCTTTGACCATGCTGGCCGGTCGCTCGACCACCTCACCAGCGGCTATTTTATTGACCACGTGGGGCGGTAATTGTTTGATTTCCGGCATCCGACAATCTCTCGAATAGAATAATAACAAACGTTAATAGCCTGTGAACTACAACTGATATTCTTTAATTTTTCGGTAAAGGGTCCTTTGGCCGATCCCCAAAAACTTCGCTGCCTCTTCGCGATTGCCGCCTGTGAGGTTGAGCGTGTCCGCAATGAATTGTTTTTCCACATCGACCAACGGTCGGCCAACGAGACTACCCAGACTCGGGGAGGCTCCATCGCCTGTTGCATCCGATTCATCTGCAAATTCTTCAGGTAAGTCATTCAGACCAAGCACTCCATCGTCATCAACGACGACCATGCTTTCCACGACGTTCCGCAGCTGGCGGACATTTCCGGGCCAATCGTAGGCCATTAATCGGCGCCGCGCAGCGGTGGCCATACTCTGAATGCTTTTTTGGTGCCGTGAGGCAAATTGCTGCATGAATTCTTCAATCAAGAGTGGAATATCCTGCGTCCGCTGACGAAGATCGGGAAGGATCACGGTGACGACTTTCAGGCGATGATACAGATCGCTGCGAAAACTNCCGTTTGCGATCGACTCCTGCAAATCCCTGTTGGTGGCGGAAAGGATTCTCACATTCACTTTGATCGGTTCGTTGGAACCAACGGGTGTGATTTCGCCACTCTCTAAAACGCGGAGTAGTTTAATTTGTGTTGCCATCGGCATATCACCGACTTCGTCGAGAAACAGGGTTCCGTGGTCCGCATATTCAAATTTNCCAATTCGATCAGCGGAGGCGTCGGTAAANGCGCCTTTGATNTGNCCGAATAGTTCGCTTTCCAGAATGTTTTCAGAAAGTGCTGCACAATTCAGTGCGACGAACGGGCGATTTTTCCGNGGGCTGTTTTGATGAATCGCCTGCGCGACCAACTCTTTCCCTGTGCCGGTTGCTCCTTGAATCAGCACACTTGCGTCGGTTGGCGCGATGCGTTTTAACTTTTCAATTACACCGTTCATGTCGGCGCTATTTCCGATCACACCTTCAAAGCCGAATTTTTTATCAAGCCGCCGGTTAAGCTCAGCATTGGCGCGTCGCAGTTTTAGTGCTTCGGCCACGCGATCGGTGATTGTCCGCAGGTGGGCCAGTCCGGCCCCTTTTTCCAGATAAGTAAAAGCGCCCTGCTCCATNGCGGCGACCGCTGTTCCAACGGTCGCATGTCCGGTGACGACGATCACTTCTGCTTCCGGAAGCGCTTGTTTNGTGTGCCGGAGNATNTCCATGCCATCAACTTCAGGCATNACCAGGTCGGTAAAGATGAGGTCGTAGATATTCTCATCGATCAGCGTGAGTGCCGTCGGACCATCAGCGACCGTGCAGTCGTAACCGACACGGCTAAGGCTCTCGGCGATGGCATCGGCATGTGGCCGATCGTTATCGACAATCAATACACTGAGCGGTTCGGTTGTGTCGGTGGTCGGTTCCGCGGGTTGGAGCTTGGACATGCGGTAATTTTAAAGCAATCCACATGGTTTCATAAGGCCCCTGCCATTTTGGCAGTCACGGTGAAAATACGCGGTGACCTTTTTTGTTGGCTGGAATATGATGGAGCAGCACCGACATGGTGTCATGAAAGAGTCACTCGAGACCTGAGGGCGGGGAACATGAAGCGCATCCAGAAAATTTCAGTCATTTTCAGTTGGGTGATTGTGGGACTCGTGTTCCTGTTCACCCTGGGAGTTGTGGCGGCGATTAAGAAATGGATCGATCGCGATTGGGCGACCGGTATCGCAGAAGTCTCTGTGTTACTCACGTTTCTATTAACGGTTGGACTGTTTGTTTGTTTGTTCCTGGATCGCGCAAAGCAGAAAAAACATGAAACCACCAATGCCTCGTTGGAGGATGAATTTGNCGGACTCGGACTCGATGNTGATCAAAGCGATGANGCTGGCTTTGATGATGAGGACGAATTTGAAGAACTAGAACCGCTCAACATGGATGCCGATCCGCTAGAGGACAGTCTTTCTGGTGAAGCTGAAGATTTCGGCACCGTCTAAAAAGTGTTATCTTACCGGCCGTCTATTCTTCTGTGATTCTGCGTGGTGCCGGAAGTTCAATTGTAAATTGCGTGCCTCGCTCGGGTTCACTTTGNACGGAAAGCGTTCCGCCNTGGGCCTCGATAATTTTTCGCGTTGTCGGTAACCCGAGACCGCTGCCTCCACTTTTAGTNGAANAAAACGGGTCGAATGCGCGGTTGAGCGTTGCGGTATCCATGCCGATCCCATTGTCGACAAAATCGATCGCCACACCTTGGGGTGTGCTCCTTGACCGGACCATGAGTTGTCCGCCATCCGGGAGNGCCTGCTGAGCGTTGAGGATCAGATTCAACAGGGCTGCTTGCAGGCTTTCTGGATCGATGCGTACGTGCGCTAAATCCGACTCAAGGTAACGAATCAATTCAATTTCGGATGAGTCTGCCTGGGGCTGAAAGAAATCGAGTACGCGATGCAAAGAATCGTTCACGCTGTGCGGGGCAAGCTCGGCGGCACGTACGCGGGCAAATTGCAAGAAGTCATCGAGCAGACGCTGTAATCTTGTGCATTCGCGTTCAACGACCTCTACTTTACCGGCTGCACGACGCTCGTTGGNTGTTTGCGGATCACTTAAGTCTTCGCCGAGCAGTTCCAGATTCAAGCGAATGGTGGAAAGCGGATTCTTGATCTCNTGCGCGAGGCCGCCGACTAATTGCACAAACTCCGCAAACTGTCCGGCTAGTTTTTTCTCGAGTTCCTCTTGAGTCAGCTTTTCAGGCGTACTCATGACACCCTCCCGCGAGCGCAGAATGTGAAAAGGAGCCGCGCAGCATCCGTCCCGACCCTGCCGTGGGTCGGGACGCACGCGATGCTCGTTTGGCGGGGCTTATTCTTCGCCGTCGCTCGTTGCGCCAGCAAGTTCCTGTTCAGCAGCTTTACGGCTGAGCTTGATGCGATCCTGCTCATCGACCGCAATGACTTTCACCTCAATTTCGTCGCCAACGCTGCAGATGTCCGAGACGCTGCTCACGTATTCGTTCGACAATTCACTAATGTGACAGAGGCCATCGCGTCCAGGAAGAATTTCGATAAACGCGCCGAAATCCTTAACGCTGCTTACGGTGCCCTTGTAGATCTTGCCGACCTTTACCGAAGCGGTTACCGCCTCGATCTGAGCAAGTGCTTCGTTTCCATCTTCCGCATTGTTGCTTGCGATCGTGACCACACCTTCATCGTCCACTTCGACCACAGTGCCGGTCGTTTCTTGAAGAGAGCGAATGTTTTTTCCACCCGGTCCGATGAGCATCCCGATTTTTTCGGGATTGATCTTCGTGCGGAGAAGTCGTGGCGCCCAGCCTGAGATATCTTTTTTTGGCTTGGGGATTGTCGTCAGCATCAGGCGAAGAATTTCCATCCGAGCATCCCGCGATTGAGCGAGGGTTGCCCGAATAATTTCTTCGCTGATTCCCTCAATCTTCAGATCGAGTTGAATGCCGGTAATTCCGTTCTGGGTTCCGGCAATTTTGAAGTCCATATCACCAAAGTGATCTTCGTCTCCAAGGATGTCGGTAAGCAGTGTCCATTGATCGCCTTCCTGGACGAGCCCGACCGAGATGCCCGCGACCGGGTTGGTGATGGGCACGCCAGCGGCCATCAATCCGAGTGTGGCACCGCATACGCTTGCCATGCTGCTCGAGCCATTGGATTCAAGGATGTCACTGATTACGCGCATCGTATAGGGGAAAACCTCGGGATCCGGAAGCACCGGATTGACACTTCGCTCGGCCAATGCACCGTGGCCGATTTCGCGGCGTCCCGGTCCTCGAATCGGGCGACATTCGCCGACCGAGAAGGAGGGGAAGTTGTAGTCGAGCATGAACTTTTTGGAATACTCCTCAAAAAGCCCATCTACCCGTTGTTCATCACGCGAGGTGCCGAGTGTCACGGTGATCAGCGATTGCGTTTCACCCCGTTGAAAAACGGCCGAGCCATGAACGCGTGGAAGGACATCCACGTGGCATTCAATCGGACGCAGCGTTTTACCGTCACGACCATCAGGTCGGGTTCCGGCGAGAATAAGATCGCGAACAACACGGGCTTCCAGATCGTGCCAGGCCTTGCCGAATCGTTGCGAGCAAATTGCGTCTTCGGCATTCGGATCAGGAATCATTTCAGCAACCACTTCGGCTTTGAGTGCAGAAACCGCATCGGCGCGGGCCTGCTTGCCTTCGGTTTGCTTGGCGGCCTTAAAGCGGTCGAAATATTTGTCCGCCAACTGATCGATCAGTTTGTCCGCCTCGGGAATGTCGTATTCCTTCTTTTCCGGCGCCACTTTGGTCCGGAGTTCTTCTTGCAACTCACAGAGGCCGATAATAACTTTATGGCTTTCCAGGATTGCTTCGGCCATCAAATCTTCGGGCATTTCACGGGCAAATCCTTCAATCATTGCCACGGCATCTTTGGTTCCCGAAACGATTAGATCTAAATCGCTTTCTTCCAACTCATCATGGGAGGGGAAAGGTACGAACTTCCCATCAATGTGTCCCATGCGCACCGTGGCACATGGGCCGAGGAATGGTAGCGATGAAACACAGAGTGCCGCCGATGCGCCATTCATTGCGAGCACATCACCATCGGTCTGTTTGTCGCTCGAGACAACAAATGCCTGTACCTGCACTTCGTCATTGAACCATTTGGGAAAGAGGGGACGAATCGGGCGATCGATCAAGCGGGCGGTGAGCGTTTCCTTCGTTGTGGGACGTCCCTCACGTTTCAGGAACCCACCGGGAAATTTTCCTGCCGCTGCCGTTCGTTCGCGATAGTCGCAAGTTAAAGGGAAAAAGTCGATTCCCGCGCGAGGTTCACCGGTCGCTACGGCAACGAGTACCACGGTGTCGTTGTAGCGGATCAAGCAACTGCCCGCCGCCTGTTTTGCCAATACGCCGGTTTCAATCGATAAAACATGCTGACCAATTCTTTTTTCTACTTTGATTGTTTCCACGTTCTTTTTTCCTACATAAGTTTTACAAAACAAATATTTTTTACTTCACAGAAGTTACATCACATAAAGACATATAGTTCGTCACAAAGCGACGTTCTCGAGGAGAGGCAGCCACCGAGGCTGTCGAGCAGAATCGTACGACGTACAAAGTCGACTACTTGCGAATATGCAGCCGCGCGATGATATCGAGATATCGTTGCGGGGCAATGCGCTTAAGGTAGTCCAATAATCCCCGGCGTCGACTCACGAGTGAAAGAAGACCCCGCCGGGTGGAGTGATCCTTTTTATATCTCTGCATGTGAGTCGTCAGCGAGTTGATTCGACTGGTGAGGATGGCAATCTGAACCTCAGGGGATCCGGTATCGCCTTGGCTCTGGCCAAAGTCTTTAATCAGCTCTTGTTTTTTTTCTTGGGTGATCGACATCGTTTTCTTACTTCTGCCTCTTCGCCTGATCGCGTGGCAGCGACTTTGTTCAAGACGCATCGCATATCAGGTCGGTCAGCCAGCGCCCGCCGTCGTCGGGTCGGGTTTCCTTTCTGGTGAGGCCGACCGCGATACTTTTTCGAGAGGTCGACCGAATACATTAAACGACAATAACTTAAGGTCCACAGTGTATCAGGGCCGAGGCGGGGTGCAAACCCACCTTTCCGCTCTGCTGAGCGTGGAGCGACGCCGTGTATTGTTGGATTTTAGCGGTTTTTCTGATGCTGCGTCTCGATTCGCACCCCCGCCGGCCCGATCGTCGCCTCGATCGCACCCTGCCGGCCGGTGTGGAGCAAGGTTTGACCGCCGCTTGTATACGCCTTCCGGACCCGGGCGTCGGGCGGGGTCAGCCCACTACTCATGATCGTCCACCGTGGCCTGCACCACCGCATTACGTCCTCGGGACGGCTTTTAGGACTCCCGTGATGCGGTGCCAGGATCAGGTCGCACCGATCGATTGGCCTTGCGAGGACCGCTTCCAGTCCGGATGCCTCCAAGTCACCGGTTAACAGAACGCGGTTGTTGTGCGACTCGAGGAGTAAAACGAGACTGTTGGCATTATCCACACTACCATGGCGTGTAGACGCAATGCCTACGCTCGTGGGATGAAGGACATGAAGGCTCGCGCCGGGGGAATCAAGGAAATAATCGCGATAAAGGGGGCGTACGGGCACTTTTCTTGCATCAATTGCAGCTAAAAGAACCCGCGTCGCCTCATCCTTTTTTCTGAGCATCGGTGGCGTCATGTAGATGACCCCGACACTGAATCGTTCAAGTAATTCAGGGATTGCATTGAAGTGGTCAGCATCGGCATGCGAAATAATCACTGCATCTAAATGGGTGCGTCCGCGCGTCCAAAGTGTTGTCGAAATCGCACGCACGGCAGCAGAAGGGGATCCCATACGGCCCGCGTCATAGAGAATGGCCGCACCCTGCGGAAGTTCCAGCAAAACCGATAATCCCTGGCCAACATCGATAAAGGTG
>NHBP01000086.1 GCA_002168195.1 Planctomycetaceae bacterium TMED10 | reverse complement strand
AGCGATTTTGTAACCGAAAGCATTGGTCGACAAGAACTGGTCTTACTCCTCGGATGGAGCACCCAGGTTTTTTGTTTGGGTAGTCAATTTTAGTACTGCCGTCACCACCTGTATTGTCGGTGCGAGGTGTTTTCCACCGGTTGTTTGTATTATGGACCGGAGAGGTCAAATTCATAATGACGTGGCCTTCTCAATATTGCCGACTGCAGGATTAAACGACTTCATTCTTTGCTTTAAAGTCCGAATGGCAACGACTAAAAAGTTTGGCAAAAAACTTTGATCAAGTCTACTGCAAAGCTCTCGACGAGGCATCGTCTGGTGTGGTTTAGACAGGGTAATACGCGCAGTAAATAGCGAAGCTATTTCATCCGGTGCTAGCATTTTGGCGGAATCGCGAAAGGCACGTTGCTGCATCAAATAGAGCTGATTACGATCAGCGTCCAATTCAGAAATTGCTTCGACAAACAGTGCAACCTGATCCGGTGAATATTGAAAACTGTTAGAGTCGTTTAAAAATGGATGTGCCTTGAAAACCATCAAGTCAGATAAAACAGGCACGACCCCCATTCGCATCGCTTCAGCAACAACAATTGCAAACCCCTCGACTCGTGACGGAAGAATGAAAACATCGCTTTCTCGCAAAACATTATCTATCGTTGCTTTCGAGCATTGCTCGATCTGCGTGATGTTTTTGGCTCTTGGGGGAGCGATTTCATGTTTTTGATTTGAGCTTATGATCGTCCACTCGCAGGGCAGACTCTTCTCGGCACACTGCGCGATTGAATCTTTTACGCAATCAAATCCCTTCTCAAAGGTAAAGCGACCTATGAAGGCGATCTTAAGATTGCTGTGGGAGTTTTTTTTAAGAGCAGGAGGCGGATTCGGTACGGGGATACAGGGTGGTAATAAACAACATTTAGCTGCATCAATGTTCTTGTTTTTAAGAATGTGGAGGATTTGATTTCCTACACAGAAGTATAGGGATATAAAATCAGAAAAACGTTCGGCCGTTTGGTAGTAATAATGGGAATCGCCGTGCAGGACAAAATGGATGCGAATGGCTGGGCAGCAGTGGGCAGTGGCAGCTAAATGTATGGACTCATTGGCTATGATATCGGTAGTGGCACTCGGCACGAGATTGACTAATCGCCGATATACCGAGGTTTTATTCTCTAATTTTCCATCGTATTCGAACTGCAGAGTCTTGCAGCCAAAAAGCTGTTCAGTAGGTGCGTAGTGGTCATGTTTGTCACGAACTAATATGACGCATGCCGTTTGAGAGGGTAGTTCGTTTAGAAGATTTGCCCAATATGTCGCGACACCGCCAAGTACATCCCGAATAATAACTGTGATCTGAGGTTGCGCTGATTCCATGTGTAGGCTCGATATGCATGTTTTAGCGTGATGTAGTGAATGGACAGATGATGGTGTTTACAGATTGAAAATGATTATCCTGCTTTGCTTAGAAATTGTAGTGCCAGCGCATGCCGGGCATATTGAAAAGCAGGTGCAATAGATTTTCTGCTTTTCAAGCCGTGATACCTGAGATGTTTATAGGAGGAGTTTTTCATCATTCGGTGATACTTGTTTACCGGCAGACGGGGAAACGACGTATTGCGTCGTCTTTCATGTGCTGCCCCATATGTTAAGCCCGTGAAGAAAAATAAAGATTTCTTGGTCATTCGCCCTTGGGATACGCTCTTTGCGTGCTGCCGGTATCGATAGAGACATTGGTCGAAAAACCCGACATTTCCGACTTCTTCTAGTTTGAGGAATAGGTCGTGATCAACTGCGGATCGAAACTGCTGTTCAAAACCTTCGGTCAAAAAATAGGCCGCCCGCTTAAAAGAAACGAAGTTTCCATTTTCGATGCCGAAGATAAGCGGACGATAAGTGGTTGCTCGAAAGTTTGGTGCTTCGCCCGTTGGCTTGAGTTGCTCGTCGCAGGGCAATTGACTTGATGTGATGAGACTGAACTGAGGATTGCGTTTGTGTTGTTCCGCCATTATTTCAAGAGCGTTTTTTTCTAATGCATCATCGGAGCCCAATAAGCCCATAAGTTGGCCGCTAGATATTGACGCGGCTGTATTAAATCCTGCTCCAACGCCGAGATTTTTATGGTGTTTTTCAATAATAATTCGGGAGTCTTTATACCGACCACACACCTCCATGCTCTTATCATCAGATCCATCGTCGACAATAACAAGTTCCCAGTTTTCATGAGTTTGTTGAAGGATGCTTTCGATTGCATTCTTAGCCATGTGCGCGCGATTGTAGACCGGCATTAGAATGCTAAACAATGGATTTGCGCTAATCGCAAAGTCGCCAGTTGCGATGTCAGAGTTGATTACTAATTCGGTATCCAATTTAGTTTTACGCTTAATGACGGTTGTAGAAAATCATCGAACAATCAGGAGAAAATTCCGAAAAATAATTATGTGCAACTAAAAATATCGACGACTTACGAGCCTGCTTCGCTTGATTTTTATGGCATGCAATATCGTTGTGGTTGCAGCGATGGGACAAATAAAAACTCAAGCGTTTTCTTATGCGGCTTTTACTTCCCAGTCGAGAAGAGGGTGCACGATTCCCGGAGGTGAGGGTCTCCTTGTCCGGCCCAATTGATTCACAGTTAACTCGGAAACATCAAAGTCCACGTGATATCCCGATAGTAAATGGCCTGCTCTCGGTATCTCAAAATCGACACGGACAACATATTGCATTCTGTTAAGAAGTAGTGGTGGTATCGAGCAGCTACTTACATAACTCCCTTTCTGACGTGGATTATTCTCTACATCAGACATCATATCGCTCGATGAGATCACTACTGTTCCGTCGTTGGTCATCAAGAGTATCGATACTCTTAGTTGGTGGACGGGTTTTTTCAGTGAATAGGAAATGTTCACTTGAAGTGGAGTATCGGTCGCTATCACAGAATCGTACGAGCCAGATTTATCGCTAACGGATATTTCATGTAATTCAATCTCATCGCATTCAGCAGGATCTGATTTGCCCCAGGAGCGTTTTCGCTGATTTTGGGATTCCCCAGCAAAGTAGTCATTAATAATTTCCTGAGTGTCACCAAAATTAACAAGTTGGCCATGCCGCATTAATGCTGATTGTGGGCAGAGTTTCTTTACAGCTCCCATGTTGTGACTTACAAATAATATGGTGCGACCACTCTGTTGGCTCACATCTTGCATTTTCCCAATACATCGAGCCTGAAATTCCGCATCTCCAACGGCAAGAACTTCATCCACGATCAAGATTTCAGATTCAAGATGTGCAGCAACGGCAAAGGCCAGTCGCACGTACATCCCGGATGAATATCTTTTTACTGGGGTGTCGATGTATTTTGCGCAACCAGAAAAGTCAATAATCGCATCAAGCTGTTTGCGAATTTCAGCCCGCGTCATGCCTAGGATAGCACCATTTAAAAAAATGTTCTCTCGTCCGGTAAGTTCCGGGTGAAAGCCGGTCCCCACTTCCAATAGACTTGCAAGTCGTCCTTTGACTCTAATGTTGCCACTTGTGGGTGCGGTCACGCGTGAGAGTAGTTTGAGTAAGGTTGATTTTCCAGCGCCGTTGCGACCGATGATTCCTAAGATCTTCCCTTCCGGGACGTCGAGATTTATATCTTTTAATGCCCAGACATAGTCCCCGCCCGAATCTTCTCGGGCATTCACTTTTCCAATGCGCTGATAGGGGTCGGGATTTCCGCGTAGCTTGCACCACCATCTGTTTAAGTCGTGCGAAATCGTACCGGTCCCGATTTGCCCGATCCGGTACATCTTGGAAACATTGTCAATTTGTATCGTGGTCACCATGTTAGACAGTATCCATGAACGTTTTTTCGACGCGATTAAAGATGATGGTGCCAATCACAAGAATGAATAGAGAAACTGCAGCGCTACAGCTCAGCGTCGTGATATTAAGTGCACCGCTACCAAGAAACCCATAACGAAATGTTTCAATAATGGCAGTCATGGGGTTGGAAAAAATAAGCCAATGGTACTTTTCTGGTACGGAAGATACGGGATAGATAATAGGCGTTGCGTACATCGCCAGTTGAATTCCGAATTGCAGTAAAAAACGAAGATCGCGATATTTTGTCGTCAGGGATGAAATGATCATTCCCAATCCTAGTCCCAGCATTCCCATGATCAGAACCAAAAAAGGAAAGAGAAGGACGGCTGGTGTGATATGAACTGCAGTCCCGGTTGCAACAAACCACACAATAAAACAGCCAAACAATACAAATTGAATCGCAAATTTCAGCAGCCCTGAAACCACCATTGAAAGTGGCATAATGATTCTTGGGAAATAAACTTTGCCGAAAATGCTCGCATTTGCAGTAAAGGTCTCGCTCGTCTTCGTGAGACATTCCGCGAAGTAGTTCCAGCAGGTGATTCCGCTCATGTAGAAAAGAACGTGAGGNAGACCATCGGTCGNTATTTTTGCAATATTGCCAAAAATGATAGTGAACACGATGGTCGTCAGGATTGGCTGAATCAGGAACCACAGGGGACCGAGAATGGTCTGCTTGTAAAGTGCGACAAAATCTCGCCGGACCATGAGCAAAAGTAAATCACGGTAACGCCAGATTTCTGAAAAAGGAATATTGAGCAAGTTGTGCTGGGCACTGATCACTAAGTCCCAGTCGNAATTTTTCTCGTGCAAACCCGATTGAGGTCCCGCCAAGTTTGTTGATGGATCTATGCTTGCCATAAATATCGACTTTTCACCTAAGCAGATTTTTCTAGTTCTTGACAGACTCTTGCCTGATCGGCATCAAACATGAGATTGACTAATTGTTCAAAGTCAACGGTACGTTTCCAATCGAGTTCTGCTGCGGCTCTTTCGGGGTCTCCCAATAGCATGCANGGGTCCGTGGAGCGGAACATTGAATTATCNGTTTCGACATGATTTTCCCAATTCAGTCCGGCCCGCGCAAATGCAATCTCAAGCCAGTCTGTAACACTATGAGACTCACCGGTTGCCAAGACATAATCGCTCGGCGCGTCTTGCTGCAACATTTTCCACATTGCTTCGACATAATCTTTGGCATAACCCCAGTCGCGGGCGGCGGAAAGATCTCCCAGNCCTACTTTTTCCTCNAGACCGGCAGCGATTCGAGCCGCTGCCATAGTGATTTTTCGGGTGACAAAATTTTCACCACGCCTTGGGCTTTCATGGTTGTAGCAAATCGCATTGCANCAGAATAAGTTTTCAGAATCACGGTATATTTTGACCAACTGGGTGGCGAATGCTTTGGCGCAGCCATAAGGTGTCGATGGATTGAACGGCGTGAGTTCGGTCTGCGGTATATAGGGTGGGGTTCCAAAAATTTCTCGGGAACTCGCATGAAGCATTCGTGGCGGNTTNGANAGTTCCCGTAGAATTTCAAGGATTCGAAGCGTTCCCATTGCCGTAAGATCGCAGGTGCTTTCGGGAATTTCAAAACTCAATCCCACATGCGATTGACCTGCGAGATGGTAAANCTCATCCGGTTGAACNTTCTGCACGATTCGACGGATAGCCGTAACGTCATTCAGNTCTGCATAATGAAGAAAGAGTTGCTTTCCATAGACGTCGGCTTCACGAGTAAGGTGTGCAAGCCTCGGTGGCGTGAGAATTCCAGTCTGACGCACAATGCCATGAACTCTGTATCCCTTCGATACGAGTAGCTCAGTCAGGTACGAGCCATCTTGGCCTGTAATTCCTGTGATGATGGCTGTCGGCGACATCGTCGAGGGTTTCCTTTTTCACGGTTTCCCGCATCACAATGGATCCGGCGNTCAAGAAAATTGGCCTATGCAGCTCGGCGGCGGACGTTGATTGCTTCCGACTTCGCAATGTCCCAATCGCTCTGGACCATGATGCTNACTAGTTCCTCAAAAGATGTGCGCGGAGCCCATCCCAGCTTCTCCCGTGTTTTTGAAGCGTCGCCAAGCAGTATGTCGACTTCACTGGGTCGAAGGTAACGAGGATCTGTTTCGACATATTCCGCGCAGGGGAGCCCAACTTCCCGGAAGGCGAGTTCTAAGAACTCGCGCACGCTATGCGTTTCTCCCGTGGCAATGACATAGTCATCAGGCTCTTCTTGCTGGAGCATCAGCCACATCGCTTCGACATAATCTTTGGCATAACCCCAATCGCGTTTGGCATCGAGGTTGCCTAAATAAAGCTTGTCCTGGAGCCCTTCGCGGATCCGCGTTGCTGCCCGAGTAATTTTTCGCGTGACAAAAGTTTCCCCCCTACGAGGCGACTCGTGATTAAATAAGATTCCGTTGCATGTGTATAAATCATACGCCTCGCGATAGTTCTGAGTTTGATAAAAGCTGTATACCTTCGCACAGGCGTAGGGGCTTCGGGGGTGAAACGGTGTCGTTTCGCTTTGAGGTACTTCGTGTACTTTGCCAAACATTTCGCTAGAAGATGCTTGATAGACTCGCACATCTTTATGCTTGCGCATTTGCCTGGCAGCTTCCAAGACGCGGAGTGTTCCCAATGCACCAACATCGACCGTATAAAGCGGTTGATCAAACGAGACGCGCACGTGGCTTTGGGCGCCAAGATTGTAAATCTCATCGGGCTCGATGGAAAAGATAAGATTGGAAAGACATGTTCCGTCGGCAAGGTCTCCATAATGAAGCTTTAAGTTGCCCTCGGATTCATGCTGGTCTTCATAGAGATGTTCNAGTCTTCCGGTGTTGAAGGTGCTGGCCCTTCGTACCATTCCATGTACTTCATAGCCCTTTGANAGCAACAACTCGGCTAAATAGGAACCATCCTGGCCCGTGATTCCCGTAATAAAAGCGGTTCGTGTATCCATGTTTGAAGTTCCTTCTTCGTTGAGCACTGGATTCCATTCCAATTCTGTTGCCCACAGCCACCCAAAATTCATTTAGAGAGCAGCGTATGATTCTCTTGAGTGACCATTTTTAATCGATAAAGCTCACCATGCCCAATAAACTCTAAGCTGTTAGCTGAAGTGAGGATAAGAGTGACAAAAGTCTTTCCAGTTCCCCNGGCGAGCGACATTTGTACCGAAGCGGTTATCGAATGGTCAATATCAAACATTTGCAAATAACCTTGCGACTGTCATTGCATGCAGTATTTATCCTGTGAGCTATTTGCTGACATTGACCGGACGAGTCGTTGTGCCTATCCTCCCGCCCGCTTTTTCTTTGTAAGCACAGAAACTTTCATGCAAAAGAGATGCAGAAGACAAGGCGAATTTATAAGTCAGTTGGAACGTCGATAATTGTAACTAGGATGTAAACATGTCGTCCCTTTGGGTGATAGCTGCTAGCACAGTGGTATTGGCTTACTTGGTCACCTGGGCGGCGCGACCCTTCGCTCGTAAAATTGGTTTTTTGGACGCCCCGGACGGNGCAAAAAAAATACATCAGCATGCAACGCCACTGCTTGGTGGGGCTGCAGTCTTCGTCGCATTCACGGTGAGCGTATCGCTGCTTTTATTCACCAGTGATTATTTTGCGGCAGCTGCGAGTAGAAATTTCTTGTTTGGAATCATGCTCAGCGGCGGTTTGTATTGTTGCCTAGGTCTTTATGACGACCGCTGGCCTCTGCGGGCCCGCTATAAATTCTTGCTACAGATTGTGGCGACCATCCCCTTTGTCGCATTGGGAACATCCATTGCCAAATTGCATTTATTGGGCATGGAGTTGAACTTNGGATTCATGGCAATTCCATTCACTATTTTTTGGATTGTCTCGTGTGTTAATGTCGTTAATTTAATGGATGGAATGGATGGTTTGGCAGCGACAATTGGCTTAGTTGCAAGCACAACGCTTGCACTCTTGTCGCTATCACTGGGGCAAACGACTTTGGCCCCAATTGGTTTTTTGTTTGCCGCCAGCCTATGTGGTTTTCTTTTTCATAACTGGCCACCAGCACGTATTTTTTTGGGNGATGCTGGAAGCTTGTTAATAGGCTTTGTNATTGCCGCNCTATCTACTGGAGGAGCACTAAAAACAGCAACCGGTTTTGTCCTTATTTTTCCCACAGTGTTGCTCGCCATTCCCATTGCTGATACTGCCTTGGCGATTGTCCGTCGTAAGTTAATGGGGCAGGGTATAGGCGATGGCGATCGCGGGCACATTCACCACCGATTGCAAGAACGTGGCCTATCGAAAGTAAATTCACTATTGGTTATCGTAGGTCTATGTGTTGCAATGGCAGCAGTCGTGCTCGTCGCAGGACATATTCAGAACGATTGGTTGGCGTTGGTGTTGGGCTCAGCAATTCTCACCGCTGGGTTTTTAGGACGCATTCTTGGGTTCCACGAATTGCACCTTGCTAGTCGAAGTATCCAAATTGTGTTGCAGGTTGCTCGCCATTCAGTCGACGGGTTAAGAGCAAGGATGTCTTCAATGCGCCTCGCCGCTTCCGGGTCGCGTCATTCAGGTTCCCTATGGGAATTAGTCGAAGCGAAGGCACAATTAGCAGGTGCGATCGAAGTCGAATTGACTGTCGAAGATGTGCCATCTGAAACACAGAATGTGGTTAGGCGATGGGTACGTCCTGAGGCTCGTTCAGTAGGAACAGCCACTTGGAATATTCGTTATTGCGTGATCCGCAGTCGCGATGCCCGCGTACTGGTTGCCGCAAAAGGTTACTCGATGGCCGAAGAAGGGCAACAAGCTTTTGAAAGTTTGGCACAGCTTTGCACAGAAATTTGCAGAGGTTGGCCCGTTGATTCGCCTGCAATTCTTTCGATTTCGAATCATTTTGAAGATCCGTTTTCAAATGCTGCGGAAAGCCAGGCGCAAATGGAACAATTCGAACATCGGGCAGCGTGATTACCCTTCTTCCTGTTTTTGTCGCAGATTTGCTTAGATCGGCTCAATCTGGCGATGTCTTAACCAGTGATCTGCAAGCACAATAGCGACCATTGCTTCGGCCATCGGGATAAATCGCGGAAGCAGGCACGGGTCGTGTCGTCCATGCGTACTGATTTGTGTGGAATTTCCGTCTCGGTCGACCGTTGCTTGCGTTTTCGGCAAACTGCTCGTTGGTTTGACAACCGCCCGAAGGACAATTGGCATGCCAGATGAAATGCCGCCAAGCATGCCCCCATGTCGATTGGTTTCGGTGCGGATTGCATTACTTTTTGCATCGGCAACGAAAGCATCATTGTTTTCGCTCCCCCGCATTCTCGCGGCATCAAAGCCACTACCGTATTCCATGCCAAGTACTGCAGGCAAACTGAAAATAGCCTTTGCTAGGTCAGCTTTGACTTTGTCGAACACCGGTTCACCAAGTCCAGCAGGGATTCCAGTAGCAACAATTTCGGCAATACCTCCCACCGAGTCCTGTTCCAGGCGAAGTTGCTCAATGGTTGCAATCATTTTCTCAGCAGCGATAGGGTCGGGGCAGCGAACAATGTTTGCACTACCATCGGGCCGTTGCTCCACATCTTTTAGCGTGATTGCGGCCGGATCTGAAATGTCCGCACGTACGTCACCGACTTGCAAGACGTAACCCAAAACGGTTCCGCCAAAAGCAGCACCGATTATTTTTTTCGCAATTACGCCAGCGGCAACGCGGACGATTGTCTCCCGGGCACTCGAGCGACCACCCCCTCGATAGTCACGAAATCCATACTTCGCGTCATAGGTAAAGTCGGCATGGCCGGGTCGATATAAATTTTTAATCTTATCGTAGTCACGACTTCGCTGATCCTGATTTTTTATCAGTAAGGCGAGACTTGTGCCCGTCGTGCGTCCCTCAAAGACGCCCGAAAAAATTTCGGCTTCATCCGCTTCATCGCGTTGGGTAACAATTTTGCTTTGCCCTGGACGGCGTCTACGCAGATCGACCGCTAAGTCTTCTGTAGATAGTGGAATCCCGGGAGGAACGCCATCGATAATCACAACGTAACCGGGGCCATGGCTTTCGCCGGCAGTTGTAATCCGAAATGCTTGTCCAAAAGAATTACCAGCCATCGCTAGAATTTTTCTGCGGTAACCGGTTATTTCCAGGGAAAGGCTTGGCCGGTTAACTGCTCGAAGGATTCGATGTATTTTTCCCGCGTACCACGGACAACATCTTCCGGGAGTGCGGGGGGAGTACTGTCCCGATCCCAGCCCGATTCGAGGAGCCAATCACGAACAAACTGTTTATCGAACGATGGCTGTCCACTGCCGGGCGCATACTTGTCAGCAGGCCAGAATCGGGAGCTGTCGGGCGTCAACACTTCGTCGATCAGAATCAATTCGCCGTCAATCATACCCCACTCAAATTTTGTATCCGCGATAATGATTCCTCGCTCGCGAGCGTATGCCGCTCCACGGTTATATATATCGAGACTGCGGCGACGCAATTCTTCCGATACATCCATTCCGACCTCTTCGACCATTTGTTCAAAAGAAATATTGATGTCGTGGCCTGATTCGGCTTTGGTAGCAGGGGTAAAGATAGGTTCACTCAGTTGATCGCTCTCAACGAGTCCCTCTGGAAGGGAGACACCGCAAACAGCGCTGTTACTCTGGTATTCTTTCCACCCTGAACCCGAGAGGTAACCGCGGACAACGCACTCGATGGGTACCACTTCGGTTTTTCGGACCAGCATGCTTCGGCCGACCAGAGGCGTGCGATCCACATCCGCCGGCAGATCCATTGCGTCAACATCACAGGTCAACATATGGTTAGGCTCTTTTAAAAAGTCAAACCAAAATGCACTGCACTGCGTCAAAACGCGACCTTTGTCAGGAATACCGGTTGGTAATACCCAGTCAAAAGCGCTGATTCGATCTGTGCTTACGAGCAGCAACTGATCCCCCAAATCGTAGATATCTCTAACCTTTCCACGACGAACGGGAAAAGTCTCTAAAGAGGTTTCCATTACGACAGCATCAGTCATGAGTGCATCCTTTATATTTGCTGTATTCTCGTTGTTCAGATCGAAGAAACCGCCGAGCATTGGCCAATTTAAGGCGACCTTGTCGCCGTGCTCCTGCCCACGGTTGTTTCTCTCGAAGCGTTCCTTTCCGGCAGATTATAACGCGCAACGGAACTAGCTGACTAGCAGTCACAACATGGCGCACGGGGATGATTCTCAGGCGTCGAATAGTTGAAGTTCCGAGATAACTCCGATAAACTCAAATCGGTCATTCTCGGGCACGTTCTTTTGGACTTATGTCGGTGTAAGTCCAGTCCTCGACTGGGGCCCTGTCAGGGGTTGTGAAATCCCACAAGAGGCGGCGATTATGGGACTAATTCGGTTTTCTACAGCTCAAGCGGACCGGGTTCCCACCGAGGCGTTGACGCGCGCCTATATGGCCGGAATGGATGAGGTTCCCTGGCCAACGCGTGTTGTTGCGACCGATGAGGGGTTGATTGTGGATCGCCCAGAATCGGAATCAGGTTGTTTCTATATTCCGTGGAAAGTAGACGGTTTTTGCGAGATGACTCTCTGCACAGCGAGTTTAATGGAACGAACTCGACCTTATTTGCTTGAAGTGGAACTTGCCCGAGGAACTTTAAATCGAATTCGCAATCAACTTGCGGCGTGGGAGCAGGCCGGCCTTGTTATTCCGGAACCCATTCGAAAAAGGCTGAGCGATGTTACCGAGGTTTTTTCGCGAGCTGTAACTTCGCAGCCTGATCCAAAGCATGCGGCGAACCTGGCATCGGAAGTACTTTCCGAAGGTTTATCACTAACGGTTGCTTTGGGTGCAGCCTATGCACAGCAAGCACTTGCCACGCGTCACGCTTCGGGCAGTAAACTGGTCACGATGCTGGGAGCCAATTTAGGAGAGAAGCCGCTTGATAAGCCAGTTGCCAAGCACTTCGTAAGAACCTTCAACTCAGCCATTGTGCCAATGGCCTGGAACCAGTTAGCCCGCGATGAAGGCGAATACAGTTGGGATTTGACCGAGACACAACTAGGCTGGTGCAAAGCCAACGATATGAAAATTTGCAGTGGCCCCCTGGTATCTCTCGACGGCGCGAATATTCCCGACTGGTTGGTTTTATGGGACGAAGATTTAGAAAATCTCACAGGCTTGATTTCCCAACATGTGCGGTCGGTTGTCCAGCGTTTTCGAGGTCGTCTCCATGTGTGGCAAGCGGCATCTCGGGTCAACTCAGGAAGTTTCCTGGGACTTAGCCGGCAAGACACCATGCGTCTGGCTATTTTTATTGTAGAGACAATCCGGGAAATTGATCCTCAAACGCCGGTGGTCATCAGTTTTGATCAACCCTGGGGCGATCCCAAGAGTAGCCAGGATGCGGAACTTCCTGTGTATCTTGCCGATACCTTGGTGCGATCGAATTTAGGATTGGCAGGTATCGGGCTTGAAATGAAAATTGGTTATCATCCATCCGGTTCTTCTTTTCGTGATGTCATCGAATTTAGTCGACAGTTGGATCGCTGGGCGATGCTAGGAATGCCTTTACTCGTATCTTTGGTTGTGCCGGGTGGGGAGGGTGCCGATCCGCATGCCAAATCGGAATCTATGCCTCATCCCGATGTATGGACCACTGGTCGGCAGGAGGAGTGGGTCCGCGATTACGTGCCCATTCTGTTGGGCAATCGGGCAGTACAGGGGATCGTATGGAATCAACTTTACGATGGCCATCCACACGCACTGCCGCACGGCGGCCTGATTAATGCAGCAGCGGAGGCCAAACCTGCACTCGGAAGTTTAACTGCGATTCGCAAGGCGCACTTAGACTGATGCTTTAAGCTTGTTTTTTCGGGCGTGGAACGCGACCGCCTTTTTTTCGCCTCTTTTTGCGATGCGGCGATTTATTTTTAGCCTCCACCGACGATAGTGGCTCACCAACGGATTCTTCAAGCGTGGAAATGCGATCACGGAGGTGAGCTGCCTTTTCAAATTCCAAGTTATCGGCTGCAGTGAGCATCTCGGACTCGAGTTCTTGGATATATTCCTCAGTGACTATTTCCATCTCGTCTTGTCGACCAGCGGCGGCATTCGCGCGAGCGTGGGCATCAGCCGCCGCCTCAATGCCAACTCGTATCTCTTTGCGAATAGTTTCCGGTGTGATCCCATGCGTTTGGTTATAGGTTTTCTGGAGTTCTCTTCGCCTGCCAGTTTCATCGATGGTACTCTGCATCGCTTTCGTCATTTTATCGGCGTAGAGCAATACCTTGGCGTTGGTATTACGCGCTGCACGACCGATCGTCTGCATGAGCGATGTTTCGCTGCGCAGAAATCCTTCTTTATCAGCGTCTAAAATGGCGACCAACGAGACCTCAGGCAAATCGAGTCCTTCTCTTAGAAGATTNACNCCCACCAATGCGTCAAAGGCTCCCTCGCGTAATTCNCGGAGATGTTCAACGCGTTCAAAAGCATCCAATTCACTATGAAGCCATTTACAATTAACGCCACGTTCATTNAAGTATGCCGAGAGGTCTTCNGCGAGACGTTTCGTGAGCGTGGTNACAAGNACNCGTTCATTACGAGACGCCCGGTCTTGTATTTGCTCCAGTAAATGCGGTATCTGGCCGCGCGCGGGAAAGATCTCGATCGTCGGGTCGAGCAGGCCGGTCGGCCGGATGACCTGTTCTATGATTTCTCCAGAAGTTTGCTCCAGTTCGTACGGCCCGGGCGTTGCCGATACATAAACGACCTGGCCAATTTTTTCTTCCCATTCCGAGAACTTGAGTGGTCGATTATCAAGCGCACTGGGCAGGCGAAATCCATGTTCGACGAGGGTGCTTTTACGGCTGTTGTCGCCCGCATACATGGCACGCACCTGCGGAACGGATGCATGCGATTCATCCACGAATAAAAGGTAATCTTCGGGGAAGAAACTGAAGAGCGTGTCCGGGGTGGAACCGGGATCTCGACCGCTGAGCGGACGACTGTAATTTTCAATCCCCGGACAGTAGCCAACCTCTTGCAGCATTTCAATGTCGAATCGGGTGCGGGCTGAAAGCCGTTGTGCTTCCAGTAATTTTCCTTGGCCTTTCAGTTGGTCGAGCCTCTCTTCCAGTTCGTTTTTGATTTCTTGCACCGCGCCCGCAATCCGCTCCTGAGGAAGCACGAAGTGTTTGCATGGATAGATGTAAAGTTCTTTTTCGGTGGAAATGACTTCCCCACTTGTCGGGTTAATGAGAGATAGTTGCTCGATGTCGTCGCCCCAGAATTCAATCCGATATGCAAATTCTTCATAGGAGGGCCAGATTTCAACACAGTCACCNCGGACTCGAAACTTCCCGGATGAAAAATCAATGTCATTTCGTTCGTATTGGATGGACACAAATTTGGAGAGTACTTCGTCACGATCGAAAATGTCCCCTTGCTGCAGGTGAACCATCATGTCGCGATAATCATCGGGTGAACCCAAGCCATAGATGCAAGAGACGCTTGCAACAACNATGACATCGCGACGACTGACAAGGCCGCTTGTGGCCGCGAGCCTGAGGCGATCAATCTGCTGATTGATAGATGCGTCTTTTTCAATGTAGATGTCNCGCTGTGGAATATAAGCCTCAGGTTGATAGTAGTCGTAATAACTAACGAAATAGTGAACGGCATTGTTGGGAAAGAATTCTTTGAACTCACCATACAATTGTGCAGCGAGCGTCTTGTTGTGGCTAAGAATCAGAGCCGGTCGCTGGACTTCATTGATGACATTCGCCATGGTGAATGTCTTTCCCGATCCTGTGACCCCCATGAGTACCTGATCGCGCGACTTGCTCCGAAGCCCGCGGACGAGCGCATCGATCGCAGCAGGTTGGTCTCCTGCTGGCTGGAAGGGGCTGACCAATTCAAAAGGCATGGAAATGTTACTAAGAGATGAATTCTGTCGAGTTGCTGCAGTTGCTGCATTTGCTACAAAGGTAATTTACCATGATTACCCGACCGGATCCTATCGACCAAGTCACAGATAAAATCTTCATCGCGACAGATTTATTCCTCTGGGGCAGATTAACCTGAAAAAGAGAACTGAGAAGTTGGTATCATAGCAGCCATGGCGAACAAAAAATTCCGTCAACATGATTGGGGGCCGGCATTAGACGATGATTGTCGCCAAATCGTGCGACTGGCGGTCCGNGAAGATCTTGATCGCGGGCAGGATTGGACGACGATTAGTTTGATTCCTGCCGAGAGTCAAAGCGAAGCCGAGGTGGTGGTGCGGGCAGAGGGAGTTGTGGCNGGGCTGGCAACGGCTCAANCCGTGCTTGGCGAAATGGATACTCAGATACGTTGGCTGCCGCATTTGGAGGATGGTGCCCAAGTGAAGGCTGGGCAGGCTGTGGCTCGCTTGGAGGGATCGACGCGAGACATTTTAACCAGTGAGCGCATTCTATTAAATTTTTTAGGGCACTTGTCAGGAATAGCGACACTCACTCGGGCTTTTGTGGATCAGGTCGCCGACACGAAAGCAAAAATCTACGATACGAGAAAAACGATTCCCGCTTGGCGGAGATTAGAAAAGTATGCTGTGCGGTGCGGTGGCGGGGTGAATCACCGCACTGGTCTCTCCGATGCGGTCCTGATTAAAGACAATCATTTGGCGTTCATCGGCCACGAACGTAAAGCTGGCATTGAATCACCACTTATTACGGCGTATCAGAAAGCGAAG
This sequence comes from Planctomycetaceae bacterium TMED10, assembly GCA_002168195.1. Lineage (GTDB taxonomy): Bacteria > Planctomycetota > Planctomycetia > Pirellulales > UBA7805 > UBA7805. Next base: position 4,175 of record NHBP01000086.1, on the reverse strand, counting down.
CAATTTCTTGAGAATCATCCCGAGCTCGACGCGGGGGCGATGATTGTCGAGATTGAAGTCGATGATCTGATACAGCTTCGCGGTGTGCTTCCGACAAAACCCGATGTCGTTTTGCTCGACAACATGTCAACGGATGATTTGCGTGAAGCGGTTATGCTTCGCAATGCGATATCCCCAGAGGTCATTCTTGAAGCGTCGGGGGGAGTTCACTTGGAAACGGTTGCCGAAATTGCCCACACAGGTGTTGATCGAATCAGTGTTGGTGCTCTGACGCACGCAGCGGCTTGGCTCGATTTGGGATTGGATTGGCAATCCTGAGTGCGTTGAGCTTCTTAAGCAAAACGTAAAGCAATCCGCGGCACATATGTTGTGATGGCACGCGGGGCAACGAAAATAGTGTGTTAACTCTTTCCAGATCCCTATAATTGATAGTCTTCCGCGCGCGAATTCCTGCTCTTCGCCACGATTTTTTTGTTTTCGCTTGGAAATTCCACCGGTCCGTGCGATCCTTGAGGGTTGGCTACAGTCGTAACGCCACGAGTTTTTATCGGTTTCTCGCGTGTATGTGAAGAATGAATTGAGTTCCGTATGAACGTAAACGATCAATCCGCGCTCAAGACAGTGTTTGTGNTNCTCGCCATTTTGAGTTGCCGTTTTTCTTTGGTGTTCGCGCAAGAAAAATCGAATCAACCAACCGATTCCAATGCGCAATCCAGTACGCAAAAAGTCTTCAAAGTCGATCCTTCTTCAGAATCACAGCAACTCGCGGATCATCCGCTCCAGGAAGCCCTTCAAATCGCGCATCAAGTAGCAGATCGCATCGGCCGTGAGATCAATGATTACACCTGTGATCTCGTAATGCGAGAACGCATTCGCGGAAGGCTCAGTAACATTTATCTGGCGAAAATGAAGCTGCGATGTGGCGGCGATCTAAATGCTCCATCGGGAGAACCATTCAGCGTTTATTTGCATTTTGTAGCGCCTGCGAAAGTCAAAGGACGAGAAGTTCTTTACATTGAAAATCAAAACGATGGAAAAATGATCGCGAGGAATGGTGGTGAGAGCAATCTTAAAGACGTCACCATCTTAATGAAACCCGACAGTAAACGGGCAATGCGTGGTCGTCACTATCCGGTGACCGAANTTGGAATTGCAAATATTGTCAAGCGGCTCATCGAGGAAGCACAGCATTCAATGCAGATTGATCGCGAGCGGCGCGAGTGTGAAGTTCGAATCATCGAAAATGCAAAAATCGAAGGCCGACCCTGTCGCTGTATTCAGGTTGTCTTTCCACNGAAAAGGGAAAATTTGAAATTTCATCTCGTGCGTATTTTCCTCGATAACGAAACTGATTTCCCGCTTCGGTATTCGGCTTACAGTTGGCCCCTGGAAAAAGGCGGCCCGCCCCGGCTGATCGAAGAATACACGTTTTTGAATTTCAGGATGAATGTGGGCCTCTCGGATATCGATTTTGACCGCGAAAATCCTGACTATGATTTTTATTCTAGCGGAGAAGATGCATCAGTCGCCGAAATCAATCTGCAGTCAACTCCGGGTAATTAAACGTAGCACTTATTCTTCTGCACGCGGCTTTTTGTGCTCTGAATAAGCTTTTTGCAGCCTCTTTTAACAGGGCGATGTTTTTGCCGCGGCTGTCCCGAGTGTCCCGAGTGTAAGGCGTGCTGCTAGAGAGGCGGCTGGGAACTGCACAACGGGTCGTCTATCATGATTTTTCGGGGCGCGACCAGGTCGATCGGCAAATGCTCGCTGCACGACCACTTCTTGAATCAATCGGACCAAAGCGATGCAGAAAGCGAAGCGACGACGGCAGGCGTCTACCCCACTCCAGGGAACCGAGGGGAAAAACGTATCGACACAGAGCGGTCCAGAGCGATTACAAAAAGTTTTGGCTGCAGCGGGAATTGCTAGTCGCCGCGAATGTGAAAAATTGATTCTCGAGGGCCGGGTTGAAATTGATCAACAGGTTGTAACAAAGTTAGGCACAAAAGTTGATCTCGAGGAACAGTCCGTTCGCGTCGATGGGGTGCCGATTGTTCGATCCCAACAGGTTTACTACATGATTAATAAGCCAAAAGGGGTCGTCTGCACGCATCGGGATCCAGCTGGCAGGATCCGGATTGTCGATCTCGTTCCAGATGAAACGGCCCGCATGTTTTCAGTAGGTCGGCTTGACCGCGAGAGTGAGGGCTTAATTCTATTGACCAACGACGGTGGTCTGGCTCAAGAACTTGCACATCCCCGGTACGGTGTGGAGAAAACGTACCACGTTCAGGTCGCGGGACTCCCTGGACGAACAGTTTTGCAGCGTTTGCGCGATGGGGTGCAGTTGGCGGAAGGGAAGGTCGCCGTTGCGGGCGTACGCACGAAACGCGCCCATAAACANAGTACGGTGCTGGAAATCATACTCCGCGAAGGGAAGAATAGAGAAATACGACGGATGCTCGCTTCTCTTGGCCATAAAGTACAGCGNCTCAAAAGGGTTGGACTTGGGCCGCTNAAGTTGGGTAAGTTGCCTCAGGGCGAGGCTCGACCACTGGAGCAAGGCGAACTTAGTGCACTAAAGCATTTGGTTTCCGGCGGTAGTCAAAAGGTGAACAAGAATCGATCCAAGGGGGCGAATAAAGGGAAAGCCATTCAGTCGGGGAGTCGCGACACGCGATCCGCGAGAGGATCGAAAAAATCGAAGTCACGGACTTTTAAAAAGAAAACCCGCACGCAGAAAAAGCGATGACCCATCCCCTTAGTGCATCTCACTATTCCGATCACGCATCCCAAGCCAAGGTGCGAATCGTTGAAAACGTGCCGATCGCCAAGCAGACATATCGACTTCGTTTTGATTGTCAGGAGATTGCGACTCGCATCGTCCCTGGGCAGTTTGTAATGATTCGGCTTGCGGACGGTGACGACCCGCTTTTGGCACGCCCATTCGCACTATACGACACGGTGCTTGGTGTGTCGGGTAAGCCGGTTGGGCTGGATATCGTTTATTTAGTGCTTGGTAAAATGACCACTCGATTAGCCGGCTTGTTGCCCGGAACGGAACTGGATGTGTGGGGGCCGTTAGGAAATGGTTTCTCTTCCCAGGAGTCGGGGCACCTCGTGATGGTGGCAGGGGGAATCGGGCAAACACCTTTTCCAGCACTCGCCCAGGAAGCTTTTGGTCGGCGGTCCTATGGTGATCCCCCACGCTCGGTTGCGGCGGTGCAACGTGTCACACTTTGTTACGGTGCCCGTAGTTCAGATTATCTGGCAGATATTGATCGTTTTGAACATTTAGGCGTCGATGTGCGTGTGAGTACCGATGACGGAACTGCAGGACACAAAGGTCTGGTCACCGATTTAGTGAAAGATGTACTTTCCGAGAAAAAAGCAGATGAGCAAATCCGCATTGTCTGTTGCGGTCCCGAGCCAATGATGGAGTCGGTCGCTGCGATTGCTGCTCAGTCAGATATTTCCTGCCAGGTCTCTTTAGAGACGCCCATGGCTTGCGGAATTGGTATCTGCTTCAGTTGTGTTACCCGTGTTCGAGATGCCACAGGCGAGTGGGATTATAAGCGAACCTGTGTCGATGGACCTGTGTTTGAAGCATCACAAATTGAGTGGTAGTTTCAGAAAAATTTGCGTTTGCTGATCGCATCCAAGATAAGAAATGTTTCCCAAGGCCTTCGCATTTCTAAGCCTTGCATCGCAATCAAATCTCGCGATATCCGACCAGATAAAAGCTGCCTTCATTTCGGAAGAGAGACCATGAGTCTGCGAACGCTTTCTGGACCGGTCATTTACTGATGGATGGTCTGATAGACTGATTGCAGCGGTCGTCGTAACCCTTGGAAAAATGACCATATTCGTCTATCATAGAGCATTGAACCTTCCGCTACCGTAAGACGTTACTCGGCGATCTACCGTTTTCTTACCTTGCCCGCTCGCGAATCAGTTGTTTTTTACGAAAGACAAAATACCGATGATTAGACCACTCATCCGCGTTTTTCCAGTTCTGTTTGGTTTGGCAATTTTTTGCGCAACTGCGCCCATCGCTATGGCTGCAAATGTCGTTGAGAAAGCGACTGATACGCCCAAGCCACTGAATCCTCAGCAAAGTGCTGCACTCTTTAAGCTGCCAGAGAACTTACGGATTGAATTGGTTGCCTCCGGGC
>NHBP01000085.1 GCA_002168195.1 Planctomycetaceae bacterium TMED10 | reverse complement strand
AGTGTAAGACTAAGGAAGATTATGTGTATGGTACAGCAGAGTTCATGGCACCAGAGATTGCGATGGGGGAGGAATTTAATGTCACTGCAGGTGAGTCTTAAATACACACTATTCGAACGATTCAATTTTTAATTTGTATCTTTTTTGTAGATATTTTTTCGCCTCTTCTGCCGGGGCCACTAACCGTAACGCCATTTTCATGCCGAGTCGATTAAGCAGCTGCGGAATCCATCCTTGTTGAACCTCGGCTACGGGTCGACTCTCAGTTTCTCGAATAATCGGCACCGTTCCCACACAAGCCAACCGAGCAGCAATCGCAACAATAGGTAACATCATAATGAAAACCACTTGCGGTTTGATTTTTTTAATCTGCTTGCGGATGTACCAAAGTCTTGCGAACCTTTTTCGATCCCCAGCGCAAATCACCTGCACATCGTCCCGCAAATCACCCACATATTTTCCTTCAAGNCTTTCAACATAGAGATAAACGTCAAACCGATCTCGGTCGAGGTGATTGATAATATTGAGCATGACCCGCTCGGCACCGCCGCCCTCGAGCGAGGGGATCACCATGAGTATTTTAAATTTTTTCATTCATTCGATTCCGATAAGAATTCTCTCGGTCTAGCCTAGACCAGGTATGTAATGCCTTCAAGTGCGACAATCTCGATGCACACGATCAAGCTCTAGCCGACATCACCAAGTTCAAGCACCGTGCCATAACGAAGGAGAACCCGCTCCCTAATCTTTTGATTTTCATCATGAGATAACCCTGGATCTTTTTCGAGCATCTGGGCGGCATCTTGCTTCGCTAGACCGACGATCTCAGCATCACGGATCAGATTTGCAATGCGTAATGGGGGCATCCCGTGCTGCTGTGTACCGAACAGATCTCCGGGGCCGCGCGTTTTAAAATCGAGTTCTGCTAACTCAAAACCATCCGTTGTTTCACAAAACGATTGCAACCGTTCTATTGCCTTTTCATTCGAATGATCGCCGAATAGNGCGCAGTAACCTTGATATTTTCCACGTCCAATTCTTCCCCGAAGCTGATGCAACTGAGCAAGCCCAAAGCGCTCTGCTCCTTCGATGGTCATCAGGCTTGCGTTGGGAACGTCAATGCCTACCTCGACGACCGTCGTACTCACGAGAACCTGCAAACGACCATTATAAAAATCTGTAATAACATTGTCTTTTTCGGCACCGGACATCTTGCCATGCAACATGCCTATCCGATAATTCTTCAGCAAACCATTNGATAATTCTTTATATACCTGCGTCAAACTCGCGACATCCCAGAGTTCAGACTCCTCAATCAGAGGCGCGATCACAAAACCTTGTCGACCCTGATCCAGTTGCGTTTGGTAAAATTTCCACCATTTCTCCCGTTCATCTTCCGCCGGTAGATAAGTGTGAATGGGCTGTCTTCCCGGCGGTGCTTCGTGGAGCGTAGATACGTCCAGATCACCGAACAGGGTCATGGTCAGGGTCCGTGGAATAGGAGTCGCAGTCATCACGAGATAATGCGGTCCATCATCCTTGAGTTCCGCCCGCTGACGCACCCCAAATTTGTGTTGTTCATCAATAATCACGAGTCCTAGCTTGGCAAACTCGACTCCCGGTTGCACGAGCGCATGCGTGCCAATAACAACATCGGTCGTTCCCTGGGACATCTCGGCGAGTGCCAGTTCTCGCTGAGATCGACTGAGTCCACCTGTAATTAATACTGTGCGCACTCGACTTTTTGCAAGGAACTCGCCTAGCACCCTCGCGTGCTGGCGGGCAAGCACCTCCGTCGGGGCCATGATTGCGACTTGATACCCGTGGGCAACTGCAAGCAGAGTTGCATACAACGCGATCACCGTCTTTCCGCTACCAACATCACCCTGTAAGAGACGATTCATCGGGTGAGACCGAACAAGATCCTCCGTAATATCACCAATGGCCGCATCTTGGCCCGCCGTTAAATCAAACGGAAACAAGCGGCGAATCCGCGCATCAACCTTCGGGGTAACCTCCAAAAGAGGTGCGGTAGAAACGGTCGCCCGAATTTCTCTGCGCAAACCTAATCCCAATTGAAGCAACAACAATTCCTGGTACACCAGACGATATCGCGCCCGACCCAGGCAATCGTGATCGGCGGGAAGATGTATTCCATCCAACGCCTCCGTCACACCGACAAGATTTTTATCCCGGCAGAGTTGCTTCGGAAAAATTTCTTCCACCTCTGTCAGGCATTGCTCAAGCACCGTCTGCATCACTCGGCGCATTTGGCCCTGATTGATACCTTCGGTGAGCGGATAGACCGGAAGCAATTTTCCAGCAACGGAATCACCATCACTTTCAATAATTTCATTATGTGGATGCGTCGTCTCCCACCGCCCGTTTCTTTCCTTCACCTTGCCCGCTATCAAAAGCGTCTGCCCCTCTTTGAAACGCTTTTCGAGGAAGGGCTGATTGAACCAGATCGCGACAACACTTCCACCCTCTACATCGAGGACAACTTCCAGTAATGTTCGCCGTGGGCCAATCGAGCGAACCGACACACTTGCAACTTCACCCAGAATGGGTGCTAACTCACCGTCACGTAAATCCGGTACGTTAACGAGCTTGGTTAAATCCTGATAATCGCGCGGGAAGAAGTAGAGAAAATCACGCGCAATCTTAAGACCCAATCGCTTGAAAGCATCCGCCCGTCGAGGACCTACACCGGGAATAAACTGCACCGGTGTCGTAAGCAAGAGCTCTTTGTCAGCGGGCGATGCTGAGGGCATTTAATTGTTCTGCGAAACAGTCGATGAATAAATCCTATCTGCCAATATATGTCGGTAAATCAACGACAACAACAGCATGAAGATTTCCGAAAAAAGCGACTCCCCGTCCCCCGATGCCGACTGCTAATGCAAGAACCGTTGATAAGCATCGACAGCCATTGTGTCGCATTGTTCATTCTCTTCATGACCTGAGTGTCCGGCGACCCAAGAAAATTCAACAATATGTGTCGAAACCAAATTATCGAGGTCTTTCCATAGCCCCAGGTTTTTAATCGGGGCAGTTTTTTTACCGGCTCGCCGCGTCCAACCATTCGCTTTCCATTTTGGCATCCACTCGCTAATGCCATTGCCCACATATTTACTGTCGGTAAACAATAAAACGCGGCAAGGTCGATTCAGAGTTTTCAATCCTTCGATAACCGCAGTTAATTCCATCTGGTTATTGGTCGTTTCCGCCAGCCCGCCGGAGTCTTGTTTTTCATTTCCGGAGCGCAGATGTCTCAAAATATAGGCCCATCCGCCAGGCCCCGGATTTCCCGAGCAGGCGCCATCAGTGAATAGATGAACATGTGCTGTCGTCATAGAAAAACCACTTAAGTGCATCGGTTACAATTGTGCGGAATCACCAGCTGTCGGTGGTTCATAAACGACATTGTCTTGATGCCGAGAAAGATCCGGACGCGGCGGTTTAGTTAATTCCTCAAGTTCCTGCGACAGCGATGACTCCAGTCGAGGCTGCTCCTCGCAAGACCAGGGAAGCCGCACAGTGAATGTACTTCCTTTTCCCAATTCGCTATCCACTGAAATTTCACCGCCAAGTAACCTGCAAAGCTCTTTTACGATCGACAAGCCAAGTCCAGTCCCGGAATATTCGCGGGTCATGGCATCGGATGAAATTGTGTGCTGACTCTGTCTGAACTTNTCAAATATAACACCCTGGTCTTCNTCAGCAATTCCGACACCNGTATCCGATATTTTTAATACCAGTCGATTTTGATCATCNCGATAGACATGGATATCAATTCTCCCACCCTCCGGAGTAAACTTAATTGCGTTTGAAAGCAAATTATTCAGCGTCTGTCGAATCTTAATCGCATCCTGATGGACGAGTGAAAGATTAGGCTGAATATTCATCTGCAAGTGCAGGTTTTTTTTCTCCGCAAGCGGCCGGGCCATATCGCACTGTGCCGAAACGACCGACGCAATATCAAAATCAGTTAATTGCAGTTCCATGCGACCGCTTTCAATTTTCGCAAGGTCCAAAGTGTCGTTAATCATGTCGAGCAGTACTCTGCCCGACTGTTGAATATTACTAACATACCGCTGCTGCTTTTCATCAAGAACATCCGCAGAAGCCAAGACATCGGAAAAGCCAATAATACTATTGAGTGGTGTACGAAGTTCGTGACTCATTGTGGCTAGAAAATCGCCCTTAATTCGATTCATCTCGAACAATTGCATATTCGCCTGCGCGAGTTCATCAACCTTGCCATCCAGATCGCTATTGACCATTCTCAACTCCTCTGCAGAGTCGAGCAACTGCTGTAACATTCTATTAAACGACATTGCTAAATCTTCAAATTCATCGCCCGTTTGAATATCGGCCCGCTGACTTGTATTGCCACGACTAATTTCTTCACTTACCTCTTGAAGATGATGAAGCGGCTTAACGATCACATATCGCACAATGACATACAGCAGGATCATGGCAAGAAATACGGTAATGATCGCCGTCGCCAGCAAGACCGCCCAATTGCGATTAACAGCCGCCTGCGTTTGTGCCAGCGGAATCCGAACTTTAATAATCGCTTGAAGATCGCCCTCGGACAAGTCGGGGTTTCCATTCTGGGCGCGGTGGCAGATCACACACGTGCTGGAGGTCAGATAAATGGGTTGGTAATATTGAAATTCCGCAACTTTGCGATCAAAGGGCTTCCCGTTAGAGTCAAACCCTTTCTGCTCTACCTCTTCTTCTCGATCTGCAAAAGGGGGATTCGAAGAAATGGAAACGTCTGCCCCATCGACCGGATGCGACCAGCGCACGAGAAGGTTACGCTCGAAGGCGTCGATCGGTTTTTGATTCGCATTCGGATGATTGACTTCCGGCCGAATGACGCTCCAATCATAGTCATCCTTATCGAAATATTTAATGAGTTCCGCAACAACCGGCTGAAACGTCTCATTGGTTTCAAGATCTTTCCAATGCTGCATAAGAATAGTATGCACCAGCAAGCGGCCCGTTTTCGAATTTTGCTGATAAACAATCTGCTTCGTCTCCTCGCCATACCATAGAAAACTACCCATGATCAGGAGCAATAAACTGGACCCGAATAGAAGACGGCATTTTCGCTCGAGATTTGATTCCCCCAAAACACGTTTTATGGACCGATAAGACATTTATGCGTAACGTCCTTGATTACAAAAAGCACCTTGCAGATGACTTCTATTCATCAGAACTCTTTTCTTTTTCCAGCGCGTGCGGAATTAAAATAACGCGGACCGGAGTCCCTTTGGCCGGGATGTTTTCCGTTGCAGCTTCAAATCCGAGGCGGGCATTTTCCGAGGAACTCTCCACGGGAAGATCGATCATTGCCGTTGGGAAATTGGACACACAGACAATTTCTCCACTACGATCGGCAACATAAAATGTTTCGCCGGTCTCCGGGTCCGATACAATCTGGCTACCCGAAAAAACCCAGTCATGCTCGAGTGGCATACCGCGAATAATCAGTTCCTCGATTTGCTTACCTTTCGGACTCGGGCGAAGGACGTTCTGCTTATTAGCTAGAATCTCATCTCGCTGGCGGGGGAACACCGCCTCCCAACGTGCCTTNAAACGACCATTCACGTGCACCTCATCACCTTGCTTGTCGGCAGCTTGCTCAATAAGCGGTTGGTGCTCTGGATCATTTCTTTTCGCAGGTGAAAATTGCGTGCGATAATATCTTTTCGGTTCTGGAACATTNGGGTCGAGGNCNCTGGGGTCGGACAACACCATGAGTTGCTCCAGTTGCTTTCCTGCCGAACTCGGTCGGAGAACGTGCCTTTTATTCCGGGCTGCTTCTTTTTCCAACCGTTCTTTGAAAGCGGGATGTACGGCCACCCAATACGACTCTACCTGGCCATCCAGGATATTCTGATCTTCTGCAGAGTTTTGGGCTCGTTTTATAATTCCCTCATCTCGCGGATTATTTTGGTCGGCCCGCTGATCACGATGCCTCACCCAGTCCTGTCCGTGCGCTTCTTGCGTCTCGCCTTGTGCGTCCTTCCACTGGAGGATGACATCTACCACACCTCCATTTGCCGCCTGGTATTCATCGTTCTCATAAGAGACCGGAGCCCCCGGTTCTCCGCCGATCGCAAGCAGTCCCGCATGGATCGTCGAGGGTTTACTGTGGACACGAACAACCGACTCATGGAGCTTGCCGTTCCAGGGGCAAATGAGAAGCTCTAACGGACCTTTTTCAAGGCACACTTCACCGTCTAGAAGCAGTCGCTTCCGCTGCTTATCGATCCATATTTTCTCATCCTGGGAAAGTGAAATCGCACCGGTCGGCACGGGCAGTTCATTTGGACTCTCCGGCGAACCAGCCTTCTGAGCATCTGCAATTTCAACAACACCCGTTAGGCACAACGCAAGCAAACATATCTTCAGCATAAAATTGCGCATGAAATTGCACATGAAATTGCGGGTGATCTTGCGTATGAAATTGCCCATGCAAGGATTGTGTCGTAGGGCTAATTTATTTCCGATTGCCATAGCGACTTTGGCTCCTATCTTATAGCGACTGGGGGCAGACAGCCCCGGTACATTGTTGATAGGATACCCGCTTCTCGAAAGGGCATTCAATGCCATATTTTGCCTCTTTTAAAGAGTTCGCTGCTTAATATTATACACCGTCAATGCGGCCCACTGACTTTATCCCAAGCAAAGACTGCGAAATGATGTCATCCACGACTTCCACAAAACAATATACACCGATATCAAAGCACAAAACGATCCTGCAAGGATTATCAACTGAATGGCAAAAGCCGCTTTCGAAAAATACAATCGCTCAGCTTAAGCAAGCAACGGAAGCGGGCGCCTGGGATATTTGGATGAAACACCTCGTATCTCGAAAACGGTTTTCAAGTCTCTCGCAACTGTTAGGGACCTCAACATCGCCACTCATATGGAGCGCGAATACCTCATTGCAACGCGATGAAACATTATGTTTCATCGAACAACTTACAGATCACGCTCATTCTGAGAAAAAAGTCGCCGCGTCCAAGGAGTTGCTGAACGAGTGGGCAACCACACATACAACGAACGTTTTAGACGCAACAGTTGCAATTCAAAATCTTGCTTGTGCGTGGTCTCTCGCCGAACTGAGCAACGCAATCGGCGCCGACCTGTGGTGGGCTATTCTTGACCAGCTCGTTAACTCAGCAACTGACACTTTACAGCTGGACATCCAACAACAACCTCTCGCAGCGAATTTACTTGGTGGTGAGTTGCCACTCGTCCTTGCCTATCTGTTTCCAGAACTAAAGTCGACCTCTGAACTAAGTAATCAAGCAATTGACTTTCTTTCGGAAGCGGTTGTTGAGATGCTCGATGGTGAAGGCATGCCGAAGGCGTGCTACCTTCCTTTTTTCGGCCCTCTGCTGGGATGTTGGACGCGTTGCCGTGCCATAATGGAACAACAAAACAAATTGCTCTGGAACGATGCGGCGGAGAACCAGTATCGCTGGTTAATCACCCAGGCGGTTCGAATGTCTCGAGGCGGTGGGGGATTCGCCTTTGCGATGAGCGAGAACCTCAAATCTGACCGCGATCTTCTAATCTCGGCCGTCGCTTTGTCAGGAAACAAATCAGATCGTCAGGCCGCACGCGCTATCGTTGGCCGAAAAAAACAAAGGGCAAAACGGTCGATAGCCTTCGATCCCTCTTATCATTCCGAGTGGGCGGGCGTGGGTTTACTGCGATCAAAATTCAGCAAGAAGTCGCGGCAGCTTGGTGTCACCTACGAGAACGGTGAAAATCGACTGGAACTATCCCACGGAAATCAAATACTTTTCAGCGGTGAAATATCTACCCAGACCCTCCTCAATGGCAAAACAATAAACCAGCCAACGCCTACGGATTGGGAACAAGTCGCCTGGGAATCCAATGCCGACGTCGACTACCTCGAGATCGAAAAAGATATTGGCGAGCAAACAAAGATTCAACGAAGTTTTCTACTCTCACGCTCCGACCACTTCCTAGTCATTGCCGATGCTATTTTTTGCAATCAGGACAGTGCCCTGCAGCATCGGATCGAACTCCCATTGGGGGAGGGCGTTACGGTCGATTCCCAGGAGGATACATGGGAACTGATGCTGAAATCGCCCAATGCATTAGCGCGTATTCTTCCCCTCGGCCTGGCCGAGTGGAGAACGGGATGCCGTAACGGCAAGCTTGGGGTGAAGCGGCGATTGATAAGTCTCGAACAGACCGGTTACGCGCGTGCTTTTGTGCCCCTATTCATCGACTTATCCCCGAAAAGAGCAGGAAGACAAATTACGTGGCGCCAGCTTGCAATCGGCGAGAATCGCCAAAATATGCCTTTCAACGTTGCCGCTGGATTTCGCGTACAGGTCGGGCAGAAGCAGTGGTTGATTTATCGGTCACTTGATCGTGTGATTCCACGGACCGTGCTTGGGCAAAATCTGCTTTGCGAATATCACGTGAGTCGATTCCAGTCGACCGGAATCGCCAAACCACTTCTCGAAGTTCAATAAGACGATGACCGAAGAACAGCGTACCATCGCGAATAACATCAGCCGGATTCGAGAACGAATCACCGAATCCGCTCTCCGAGCAGGGCGATCGGCTGAAAATATCGCCCTCATTGCAATCACGAAATATGCGGATCTAGCGCAAACCCGCTTGGTCGCCCTTGCGGGCTTGAAAAATCTGGGTGAAAGCCGACCCCAGGTACTTTGGGAAAAATCGTCGGCCCTCAAAGACGACGCGATCCGCTGGCACCTAGTGGGTCATCTACAGCGCAATAAAGTTGCAAAGACAATAATGAGCGCCCGATTGATTCACTCGGTGGATAGTATCCGCTTACTTGAAGCCATCGAAACCGAAAGCAATAAAGTAAATAAAATTACGGATATACTTCTGGAAATTAATATTTCCGGCGATGAAGATAAGCACGGATTTTCCCCGGAATGCTTGAAGGAAACCATTGAAATTACATCGAACCTGAAACATATCCGAGTGCACGGGTTCATGGCGATGGCTTCCCGTGAGGGTGGCCGCAAGAAGGCACAGTCCGATTTTGCCGCTGTCCGGGAACTCCGCGATAAACTATCTGAAAACCTTCCAAAAAACATTACCCTCAATGAGCTTTCACTCGGGATGAGCGGTGATCTTGAGGAAGCGATCTTAGAAGGTGCTACTATGATCCGAATTGGGCGGGCCCTGTTTGAAAACGTCTAGCCGATCATAGCATCAACTGTCGAATGCAATCTCCAGGATTTCAAACTTCATCGTACCTTGGGGAACATCAATTTTCACTCGTTCACCTAATTTTTTTCCCATCAGACCCTGTGCGAGCGGACTCGTAACCAAAATCTTACCTTCGTCGTAGTTTTCTTCTCCTGCACCCACTAGGACGAAGGTTTCTTCATCATCGAACTCAAGATCCTTCACCACGACACGAGCCCCAAATGCAACCTCATCCTTCGGCAACTTCGAGGTGTCTACAATGTCTGCCATGGCGAGCTTGCCTTTGAGCATATTGATTTTTGCCTGAAGCATGCCCTGACTCTCACGGGCCCCGTGATATTCCGCATTCTCACTCAAATCTCCTTCGGCTCGAGCAGCAGCAATTCGCTTTTCAATTATGGGCATTTCTTCATTCTCAAGTTGCTCAACCTCTGCGAGAATTTTACTATAGCCCACTTGGGTCATCGGAATACGATCAGACATTACAATCCTTTCCGCCAGCAGCACCGTTGTGCGTCTATTAGTTACACTGTGTTCAGCTAAAGTTAGCTGCATCTCATTTTGTTCACTTTGGATAATATCGTAAAGGTGTCAGGGGCACCTTTTCTCTTACAAATCATTAACCCGTAGAACGTTGACCATGTTTCTTTTATCGTCCTATCCATTCTTTTTTATCCGTCTCTTACTTTTAGTTGCTTGGTTATTGATTTTTCATACAAATCAACTAGCCGCAGATCCGCATCCGGAGACCGAGGACGAGCCAAAGCCCACGCTGAGTCTGATTGCAGGGAAGTGCATTAGCGATACGCACACCTTTGCTAATAATCCATCGCTTGCAATAAACGCGTCGGGGAAACCGGTCGTCGCCTGGATCAGACACCACGCAGACCAGGGCGATGAGGTCGTGGTGAAAAATCCGCTAAATCCCTCGGTAGACACGCTGACGCCAGAAAAAGGCCAATACTTGCGCCCGGTGATCGCAGTTACAGAAAACAAGATCCACTGTGTCTGGACAAAAACAGAACATAACGCTCCGAGTTCGATTTGGCACTCTGTCCGCGATGCGAATGGATGGTCTTCACCTGCTCGCATGCTGCCAGATGAGAATCGAGCCCATCAGAATCCTGAAATTGCCGCATCGAAGCACGGGCGAATCGCTGTCGCTTTTCAACTCCACACGGGAAAGCGGTATGAGATATGTGTCCAAGACACACTCGGCCTCCACCGAATAAGCGGTGATATAAATTCTACAAACGCGTGGGATCCGACAATCACGTTCAACAGCGAATTGTGGCACGTTGCATGGAGTAATTTCTATGAGGGTGATTACGATATTTACTATCAGCATGAGCAGAACAACAAACTGCCCAAACGCATCTCGTCCAGAGGACAATACGATCTCCATCCGTGGATCGCTCCGGACCACCGGGGAGGGCTGTGGTTTACCTGGGATGCGGTCGCAATACCCGGTCATGCCAATTCAGGTTCCACGACCATTACTGGAGTGAATCCCCAACATAAAGTTCCTTCGAATTACGGTGCCGGACAAAATTCCTGGATTGAGGTTCGATTCATTCCCGAAGAAGGAACGCTCCAGATTCCCGGCAATCCTGAAAAAGAGATTGTTCCACCGCAGGATTATAAAACCGGCCACGCCGCACTTCCTAAGATCGCAATTTCGGCGGACGGTACTCCCTGGATCATTTATCGGGCACTGCATCAGCAGCAGGGGAGTTGGCTTCCAAGTGGTGGAACGTCCTACTACTGGGATCTCATTGCTCGCCCCTATCTCAGAGATCACTGGGGCCCAGCCAGTCGGTTCGCACAATCAGACGGATATCTCGAGGAGGCTGCGATCGCAGCTGGCTCGAACACGGTATGGGCGGCCTTCGGGGGAGAGCAACGGATCGGCTCACGACAGCGACTACTGCATCAGAGGCAACATCAAGACAAAAAAGGGCCCGATCCCCACAATCACCACAGCGACTATTTCGGGCGGGTCGGATGTAACGGGGAGGTATTTTTAAGTCGCATGCCAGAGCTAGAAAGCCCTCATCCTTTTGTGATGCGTGACACGCCACCCTTTAACCTTATCGATCGTGACATGCCTTCTCGATTGCCACAGACCCCCTACACGGTCACTGTCGATGACAAAACGTATACGCTCTTCTGGGGCGACACCCACCGTCATTCAAATGTTTCGCGGTGTAGCGTTGGCCTCGAGCCCACCCCGGACGATCTCTATCGTTACGGTGACGATATCTGCAATTACGATTTCTTTGCGTTGAGCGATCACGGCGAGCAATTCCAGGATACGACCGCCGACAGCAGTCAATATTATTGGTGGCTGAACCTCAAACTAGCGGACTTATACCACATCCCCGAACATATGAGTGTGCTCTACAACTATGAATGGACCATGGACTTTCCGCATGGGCATCACAACGTGTTGTTTCCCGGACGACCGACATTACGCATGGATCGAACGATGTCCGAATCAGACACGCTGGCGAAAGGATGGGACACGTTACAGAACGCCAATATGCGGGCAATGACCATTCCGCACACAGGGGCTGATCCGAGCCAAGGAACCGCATGGGAAATACAGAACGATCGCTTCCGTCGGGTCGTTGAAATTTTCCAGTCGTGTCGTGGTTCGTATGAACATGACGGCTGCCCGCGACAATGGCATAACACGGGCAATAAAAAAGGGTTTTATTGGCAAGCGCTCGAAAAAGGTTATCACCTGGGGGTTATTGCAAGCAGCGATCATGGCTATGGAGTCGCCTATGCCTGCGTTTACGCGGAGAAAAATACGCGAGAAGCAATCTGGCAGGCGATTTGGGATCGACGCTGTTACGCCTCGACGACCTACGGGCTCGTACTGGATGTGCGCAGTGGCAACCATTTAATGGGTGAAGAGTGGTCGAGTTCGCAAAGTCCAACAATCGATGTCTACACGAAAGGGCCGGTGCCAATTCGCTCGGTGGAAATTATCGGGCGGTCCCAGGTATTGCATGCCGAAGGGAGTGAACAGGAACCGCTCGCCACCGTCAGCCACCGTCTGCGCTGGACCGATCCTGAGTTTGGCCTGCAGAACACAGAGCAGTGGTACTATGTTCGAGTTATTTTGCAGAACGATGAGATCGCCTGGTCGAGTCCTCTGTGGGTGACGCCCCTTCATGGGGCACCCAAAAACGGAGAATAATGGGCCGCATGATGCGCGGCGTGTGATGCCCCGCGACTAGACCCACAGAACAAGATTTTTTAATTCTCAATGCGGTTTCCTCGCATTAAAGGGTAATCTCATTTACGATATATAGAGGCCTGAGGTTTTTCTGCGGGCTTTACGAATCGAAATCTTCATTCACGAACCCACGATTCCATAGGCGTCTGAATAGGTACCGCTAATGCGTCGATCACTCCTTGAGATTATCGCACCGTTGCTACTCTTGGCACTCTCACTCAACCTCTGTGATTCGGCGGATGCCGCGAATCAAACGGCTACTTTCTCACCAGTGACCAAATGGGACCGGGATTACAACATTCGGGTAAAACCCTATTCGATGGGAACCGCAACGGTCCCGGGTATTCAATCCTATGCGGCAGGCCAAGTCTCCGAAGACTGGGTTATCTTGGCTGGCACCGTGGGTGGCCTACATTCCTTTTCAAATAAAAATACGCGGGCATGGGTTTTCAACCCTTCGTCGCAACAGGTTTGGAGCCGCGACCTCACCGACCCGAGCAGTGGCTTAAGCCAACACACCATCAACGGTCTTTCTTCGAGCAATACCCAATCTTATCAGCGGGGAAATACGCTTTTTATCACTGGCGGCTATGTCTTTGAAGAAAATCTCGACAACTTCACAACCTACAATGACCTCACCGCTGTCGACCTTCCTGAATTGATTAACTGGGTGAAAACACCAAGCAGTTCGCTCCCGGCCAATACCATATTACAGAGGGCAGGGGCCAACGGCAGCGGTACCGATTACGTGGGTGGTCTTTTTCAGGTTACCGGTGGAGGAATGTTTGAAATCGATGGAAAGACCCAACTTGTGTTTGGGCAACTTTACGACGGACCTTATCTCAATGACGGTTCCTTTCAAAAATATACTTCGCAGATTCGAACGTTTCATATTGATTACGATCATGCGGCGGGCACACTCGATTATTCGAGCGCAGCGATTCATCCCAGCGGAGGCGATCCATCCCGGTTTCGCCGTCGCGACCTGAATACGTTTCCAATCCTGACCCAGGATGCCGGGGGAGAGGACCAACTGAGTGCGGTAGCCCTATCAGGAGTCTTCACCGAAACGAATGGCATCTGGACAGTACCCGTCGAGATTAGCCCCGAAGGTGTTCCTTCTATGCAGGATCCTGCCACGGACCCGAGCGTTTTCAAGCAGGCACTCAATGGCTACGAATCGGCCAAACTCGGCATGTATTCATCGACGCATGGTGAAATGACGGAGATACTTTTCGGCGGGATTACCGCAAACGAATTCGTCAACGACCCGTCCTCCGGAAATCTCTCCTACCAATCCAGTTTTCCCTTCACGAATCAGATTTCTGCGGTCACCATCGATGCAACGGGTGCATACGAACAAACCTATGTCGGTAATTTCCCGCTACTTTACGGCCCGACCGGTTCGCCATACCTGTTTGGCTCGGACGCTGACTTTTTCCCCTCTGCAAACCTTGCGCTCCTGGAGGGAGACATTATCGACCTGGACGCAATCGATGGAAAAACGCTACTCGGTTACATTTACGGAGGGATCGCCGCGGGTAGCCCGAATGGCTTTAGCACTAACTCGGTCGCCTCCACACAAGTCTTCACGGTGGAGTATGTGCCTGTGCCGGAACCCGCATCTTTTCTCTTGCTGGGTCTTGCAATGATTTCCCTGGCCGCGCGACGACGAAGGCAGATTTAACGGGCGGAATTCAATTCCCGCAATCGCCATCAGTTTACCGGTAGTGCCTGGGGTGAACCTTCCGAAAAACATTATGGCGTCATACAATAGGGAAAAATAAAACCCACCAGTGAGTTGCCCATGGCATCTATACGTCTGTTGACTGTACTCGCCCCGCTATGCGTTGTCACATCTTTGCTTGGTCAAACGACCCAGGAAGAACCGCCCAATATCTTGATCGTGTTGGTTGACGATATGGGCTACTCCGATCTCGGTTGCTATGGCGGCGAAATAAAAACCCCTCATCTAGACGCCCTTGCAGGTGATGGCCTACGGTTTTCCGCCTTCTATAACACGGGGCGTTGCTGCCCCACACGAGCATCACTTCTGACCGGTCTTTATCCACACCAAACGGGTGTCGGCAAAATGACCTTTGAGGAGAATCGTCCCGGCTATCGGGGTTTTCTCCAGCCGAATTGCGTAACCATCGCCGAAGTGCTCCGCGATCATGGCTATCAAACCGGTATGGTTGGAAAGTGGCATCTTTCCCAGACCAATATGGGACCGCGACATATGCGAAATCTGAATAATCAGATTTTTCTTCCCCAGTTTGCTGATCCGGCTACCTATCCTGTGGGCAGGGGATTTGATTCACATTATGGAATCATTTGGGGTGTAATCAACCATTTTGATCCCTTTACACTCGTCCGTGATGCAACACCCATTGAGTCGGTATCGGATAATTACTACGCGACCGATGCATTTTCGGAGGAAGCGGTTCAACAAATCGAGGCCTACGCAACCACCGACGAGCCTTTCTTTCTCTATCTGGCATACACCGCGCCGCACTGGCCGTTGCACGCTCGCCAGTCGGACATTGAACGCTATGCCGAAACCTACCGGGCGGGGTGGCAGCAAATCCGCGAGGCGCGGCATCGACGACAAGTGAAAATGAAACTGTTCGGTGACGCGCCTGCTCCGCTGAGTCCGCGACACGATGCCCATGCTTCGTGGGCAGACGAACCCAAAAAAGACTGGGAAATGCAAGCCATGGCTGTCCATGCAGCTATGATCGATCGCGTGGATCAAGGAGTCGGACATGTTGTCGAGGCCCTGAAAAGGACTGGGCAGTATGACAACACGTTAATTCTTTTTCTCTCGGACAATGGAGCCAGTCCAGAGCGTCCCGGGGTTCCTGGGTTTGATCGCTATAGCGAAACGCGCGACGGGAGAAAAGTCACTTATTTTGGCGCCGGAAAACCCCGCGATTTGCTTCCCGGCGGTGAACTGACTTGTGCCGGAATAGGGGCACGTTGGGCCAACGTCGCCAATACACCGTTTCGCTACTGGAAGGGCAACCAGCACGAGGGCGGTATTCGCACGCCCCTGATTGCGCACTGGCCTCGAGGCCTGACCGTCGATGGGGGAACCATCACGCAACAAGACGGACACGTGATGGATATTGCAGCGACCTGTCTGGATGTTGCCGGCGCTTCCTATCCCGAAGTCTACCGCGGTCATGCAATCACGCCGCTGGAAGGAAAAAGTCTCAAACCTATTTTAAAAAACGCACACCGCACGCCGCATCCACAAATATTTTTTGAACATTATGGCCACAAAGCGGTCCGCGAGGGTTCGCTTAAATTAGTCGCTGATGAAGACGGACCCTGGCGACTCTACGATTTATCAAGCGATAAATCAGAGCTACATAACCTTGCCGACAAACACCCTGAAATTGTCAGCCGCCTCGAGAAAGATTGGAACAAGTGGGCCATTAGGACGCAGGCGATCGATCCACCGAACTCACCCGACTCGCTTGATTCTGCAACGCTCATGAAAGTGCGTCCATGACGAGCCCGACTGGCCTACAAGTGATCGGGCTCGGCGAATCACTGTTCGACGTCTTTGATGATCAGACTGTCCTTGGCGGAGCACCACTGAATGTTGCTCTCTGTGCCCACCAATGCCTCGCTAAAGCGGGTGGATCAGGCCTTGTCGCCTCACGCGTCGGGAGCGATTCACTCGGGCGGCGTCTCATTCGCGAGTTGGCAGACCGAGGACTCGATACGGATTACGTCCAAATCGATAATGACCGGCCTACTGGCAAGGTGCTCGTAGCACTTGCAGACGGACAACCCCAATATGAGATCCTCAAACCCGCGGCATGGGATGCGATGCAATTTGATCGNCGCTGGGGTGCNCTTGCTNCCAANTGCGACGCAGTTTGTTTTGGCACCCTCGCNCAGCGTAGCGCCGTATCGAGAGAGGCCATAGATCGATTTTTATTAAACACCACTTCCGCACTCAAATTATTTGATGTTAATCTTCGGCAAAACTTTTATTCCAGTTCGCTCATCGAAAACGGCCTTGAACGCGCGACAGCTCTCAAACTGAATGCCGATGAGATCATTCGGGTTGGCGCCCTTCTAGGCATGGAATCCTGTGATGCGGATACCGCCTGTTCGCTGCTGCTTAAAAAGTATAACCTTCGTTTTGTCGCCCTCACCCTCGGCGCCGAAGGCCTGCGACTTTACACACCTGGTGCTGTTAACGCGGCAGAACCGGTCCATTACCCCACCGCACGCGACGCAGACGCGGTGGGTGCTGGAGATGCTGCCTCGGCTGGACTCATGATTGGATTTCTTCTTGGATGGAATGTTTCTCAAACACTAACCGTCGCAAATCACCTGGGCGCATACGTTGCTTCCGTCCCCGGAGCAACGCCCCAGCTCCCGAGCGTCATCCTCAAAATGATCAACTAGCCACGCAGGGCATCAACGCAGCACGTCTTCCCTCTCATTCCACCACACCCGCAACCCAAGTGATTTCATGACCGTCAGTCTTACGGTACTTCTGGTCAACGTGTTATTACCGATTTTGGTCATGGTGGGGCTGGGCGCTTTGATGAATCGACGAGGTCGCATTCAGATTGATACGCTCAACCAACTTACGATCTACTTGTTGGTTCCGAGCTTTTTATTTGAGCAAGTTGCCTACAGCTCGCTCACCTGGGGCGATATCGCAGAGGTAACCTGGGGCAGCGCGATTCCCGTTTTGGTACTCGGAATTATCCTCATCGCGGTGTATCGNCTGCGCAAATACGACAGCAGCACCGCAAGTGCTTTATTACTCGGTGGCTTGGTCTACAACGCCGGTAATTTTGGTTTACCGGTAACCGAACTCTTTTACCGATCCCATCCTAACCTTTTTGGTCGTCCCGCTGATGATGGCGTCGCGGTGCAAGCGATGGTGATCATGCTGAGCAACATCGCGGTCTGGATGGTCGGCTATGCGGTGATCGCCTGGGGAAAAGGGCAGGGCATCGGTGGCCTGCTGGGATTTTTCAAACTCCCTATGATCTATACGGTAATCGCCGCTTTCATTGTGCGTGAAACGGGGACAGCCTTACCGCAATTTATGCTGGTTCCCCTTCATATGCTTTCGATAGCTACGGTCCCTGTGATGCTCCTGACTCTTGGCGCACAACTCGCCCGCAATGCTCGTTGGCCACAGTGGCAACTTATCGGGCCTACGATGGCCATAAAATTACTGCTCCTACCGGCCACCACGGCATTGGTGTGCTGGGCCATCGGCATCTGGCCCTGGCCGGGAGCCCAATTAACGATTGCGGCCGCGGCACCGACAGCCGTAAACACGCTGATTATTTCAATCGAACTCGAGGGCGATAGTCGTACAGCAGCCGATTGCGTGTTCTGGACGACGATCGGCTCGATCGTCACGGTTACCTGCGTGCTGATCTTAGTGGCTCAGGCAAGTGGTTAGCGCATTGCAGCAGGGCGAGAAAATTCCCTAAGCGCAAAAAGGAGGCCTCTGATGTGCCAAATACGATTTGACAGTGCCGTGTGGCCAGGGGCAAGGCAACCAAGCGGCAGGAGTACATCAGAGGCCTACGGGCCAGTCTCAATTGGAATCACACTGTTTCGTCTTAGTGCACCTCCCTTTAGATGCAATCTGTGTGCCCAAACAAAAGAAAGACAATCATCGCCATAGAACGCTAGTCGCATCATCCATGGCAGACTTGACTTAAATTATTTTTTTATTTTATTGGATTTAATTTCGGGGCCACCAATCCCCCCTTCGTGCCTACATTAAAATGATGCAGTTGTATGATTTTGCCACACAAATTTAAACACTTTTGCGCTTTTTTGCCCATCCGATCTCCTTTGGATCCCATGTCGAAACTTCGTCATTTTTGCAATGCGACCATCGGTTGCCTCACGGCGTGGAAGGAAACTATATTGCCCGTCCAGACCCCCATTCATCCTTGTCATATCGGGCGGCACGGTGACTTTTGAACCTGTAACCATCGGCGCATATTCCTGTGGGCAAAAAAGCCCGCTGCTGGTGATTGCCGGTCCGTGCGTTATCGAAGACGCCGACGCCACGCTCGATCTGGCCGAAAAACTGGCGGTCATCCAAGAGCGATTGGATATCAACCTTGTTTTTAAGGCATCCTTTGATAAGGCCAACCGGACCAGTCTGGATGCGTTTCGCGGGGTCGGCCTTGAACGGGGCCTCCAGATCCTTGAGCGGGTTACCGAAAGAACCGGCTTACCGGTAACAACCGACATCCATGAACCGGCCCAGGCGGCCCCGGCAGGTCAGGTATGCACCTTACTCCAAATCCCTGCCTTCCTATGCCGGCAGACAGATCTGCTCCTTGCAGCTGCTCGGACCGGATGTGCGGTGAATGCCAAAAAGGGGCAGTTCCTTGCCCCCGAGGACATGCAATATGTCATCGATAAACTCCGCGGTGGTGGCTGTAAAGATATTCTCGTCTCCGAACGTGGCACCTTCTTCGGATACGGTCGCCTTGCAAGCGATTCAAAATCAATCGTCGGCCTTGGAAACCTCGGTGTACCCGTGATTTTTGACGCTACCCACAGCGTGCAACAGCCGGGTTCCCTTCCCGGCGCCACTGGAGGCGCTCGCGAGTTGGTTGAACCCTTAGCTCGAGCGGCCATTGCCTTGGGCGTGGACGGACTTTTCTTTGAAACGCATCCCGATCCCGATAAATCGCCCAGCGATGGACAAAACATGATCCCGCTCGATACATTTGAAGGGGTGCTACGCCGCTTGTTGCGTCTCCGTGAAACTGCCCTTGAGACTTTGCCCTGAATACGCACCGAACCACAATCGACTACGAAGCTAACATGCTCGCCTCTAACTATCGGCCCTGTTATTTACTCTCAATCTTCATCCTGCTGTCTTTTGGCGGCTGCAGTGATCGTCCGGTTATTCCCATATCGGCCGACGAGCAAGCGAATAATGGCCAGAACCAGGAATATTTTGACTATGCAGTTGATAACTTAAACCATCTTTCAAAGTTTGGCCCGACACAAATTCTCTCCCAAATTGTCGATCGTTTAAATCAATGGAGCCGAATCGAACAGCCGCAAACCAACTGGCAGCTTGATCCACTGCTGGCAACCCTTCCCGAGGTATTCCAGACGGGCCCATTAATTTCAAGTCTTGAAGAAGACACTTTCAATAATTTCGACGGTGTTTACCTGCGCGAATGTGCTCTCGTGAACGGCGTTGCAAATTACGCCACACTCAATTCAACCGACGATCTGGCTGCGGCTCAGGATCTTTTTAACTGGACGGTCTCGCACGTGGCGCTCGATCCTGAACCGTCGACGGATGCTCCACCCACAGCGCAGCTCCCCTGGCAAACGCTCTTGCTGGGGCATGGCAGCCCGGTGGATCGGGCCTGGCTGTTTGCCCTGTTAGCACGCCAACTCGATCTCGACGTCGTGCTTTTTTATCTCCCATTACCCGCAGGAGGGGACCAACCGGTTCAACTTACTCTGTGGTCTGTCGGCGTACTTCACAACGGACAAATATTTCTTTTTGATCCAACCTATGGTCTGCCCATCCCCGGACCCGATGGGGGCGTTGCGACGCTTTCCGATGTAGCGAGTAACGAGGCGCTGCTACGGGCCTGGGATTTACCGGAAAAGCCATACTGGGTGACGGGTGATCTCGTAGCACAGGTCGTTCCATTCATTGAAGCCAGCCCTCAGTCACTTTCAAAACGAATGAAAATGATCCAGAATGCGCTGGGCGGAAATAATCGCATGCGGCTAGTGGATCATCCATCGGAACTAGCAGATGCCGTCGCCGCATTGAACCAAACACCGCGCCCGCGTATTTGGCCGTGGCCGTACGTTGCGACACGTATTCTTGCGGACCCCAAAAACAAAGATCGTTCAAGAATTGCACGCGAACTGCAGCAGTATGGAAAATTTGTGACGGGCGCCGTTAATCCACTGTGGGCGGGCCGCTTGCAGCAACTCGCGGGCCGCTATACCACGCAGATCGAAGGTGTACCGCGTCGTGAACACGATGCCCCGATTGGCGAGAAAGGAGCCAAGCCACTCCTGTTGACATCACGTACGATGTTGCAGAAATTCCCCAAGGAGGATATTCCACCTGAGGTCAAAGATCAGATGGATTTTCTTTACGAACGATCGGACGTAATCAGTCGCGACGCGACACGACACTTGGCAACCATCGCCATCGATGAGGGAAATTTTCCGCTCGCCGAATACTATCTTGACCAGACCGATAAACAGCAGACTGCGCCATCCTGGCCGAAAGATGCCGTAAAAATTTCCACAACCATGGCGCGGGGTCGCGTTGCAGAAGCTGCAGGGGATTTCTCCGAAGCCCTAAAACACTATTCTGCTGTAAAGGGACCGGAACAGGATGAAGCAACGCTCCGCGTCAAGCGGATTGAATCGCAGTTGTCCTCTGAGAAACAGTAATGACCATGCTGCCATCCTCGGCATATCCCCCGCTCCCAGCGATTGCAGAGGAGGCCCGCAGCGCATACATCCGTCGTTTCGGACATCCACCTCGCTGGCTCAGCGTTGCTCCAGGTCGGGTGAATCTCATTGGAGAACACGTCGATTACAACGATGGGCTAGTACTACCGGTCGCCATCGATCGCTATACGGCAATGGCTGCGGGGCCATCGAACCTGGATGCAACCGTTATTGAAAGCCTCGACAAGACGGAAAGTCTCCAGACAACTGATTTTCAATGCGAAGGCCAACCCGCATGGGCCGCCTACGTTCTCGGTCCATTGTTACTCTGCCAGCAACATGGCTTGCATCTCGAATCCTTCAAGGCAATTGTGGCTTCGGATGTACCCCGTGGGGCGGGCCTGAGTTCGAGTGCGGCCCTCGAAGTGGCAACGGCAACGCTTGCGGAGTTGATGTGCGGTCAATCACTTGAAGCCTTGGAAAAGGCCCGACTTTGTCAGCGAGCCGAACATGAATTTGCCAATGTGCCCTGTGGGATCATGGATCAGGCTGCAAGTGTCGCATCCCGAGCGAATACGGCACTTTTGCTGGACTGCCAAACGGAAACCTGGACCAATATTCCCTTTGGTCAAAGCGATGTATGCCTGTTGATTGCCAACACCAACGTGCGGCATTCTCTTGCAGATGGCCAATATGCGAAACGCAGACAAGAGTGTGACCTGGCGCTTAGATTGTTGGGAAAATCAAGCTACCGGGAGGTTTCTTCGGTGGCACTCGAATCGCAAAACCTGGAAGAGACGCTGCAAAAAAGAGCCTGGCATGTTGTTCGTGAAATCGCGCGCACGAGAGAGGCTGCCACTGCGCTCGAAAGAGCAGACTGGATTCGCTTCGGGCAATTGATGAATGAAAGCCACCTGTCCTTGTCTGAGGATTACCAGGTGAGCTGTGCTGAACTCGATACGATGGCTCGCATCGCGTGGGACTTGGGTCCGACGGGCGGCGTATTCGGTTCGCGAATGACGGGCGGGGGATTCGGAGGATGCACCGTCTCGCTGATTCTCACGGCACACGCCGCTACCATCGCGGATGCCCTGCAACAGGCATACCATCAAGAAACCGGAATCGAGCCGGAAATTTTTATGGCCATGCCAAGTGAGGGGGCGTGGGGGATTGATTGTGAACCTCCGCAAAAATCATAAAACCGTTTCAAATGGACCCGTAATCTGGCCGATTTGCCCACCCATTGCCGCTTTCTAAGCTAAGATAGGGTGACGAAACGGACGGGGTACCAGGATTTACGGTCATGGCGACAAAAAGTCTCGACACAAAGATTTCACGGATCCTCAACGATCCGAACTGCGGTGATTTTCTCCTCGCCGATGCCAAGGATGCCGATATGGCTGGTGGCATGGCTGCACCGGGTAAAAGCCCCGAACACCATGCCGAAGAGGGGCACTTTCGTTCCCTGGATGACTATCGGGATATCATCCGGCAAAACGTCCGCCAAGGTCTCGTCGATATCATGCTCATGAGTGCCAGCACCAGCGAAGTACTCACGATCCGGGAGCGCATTTTTGACAACTCGCATGTAACCCCAGCCATCCGCGCCAATGACACGACCGATATCTGGCTCGCTCAGGGTGGCCAGTACGCCAAGCAACCGGCACGACCCTTCCGGTCCGCCGATATTGATCATGGGATGTGTGGAAAGCTTGATTGCTCGGATGATGAGAGACGTCTGGGTGCCGACCTCGGCTTATATTCGGTGACTTACAATAATGACATTCACCTGGATGCGGCCATGCTTGAGGGCTACAAGGCATTCCGCCAGGAAGCAGAAAAAAAAGATTTTCGACACTTTCTAGAGATCTTTCCGCCCAACGCTCCGCAGGCACCCATTGGAGATCTGGGACGTTTTATTAACGATAACATCGCACGCACCTTAGCAGGAGTTGCAGGCAGAGGTAGACCACTTTTTCTTAAGGTTCCCTATCAGGGGCCGGCCGCAATGGAACAACTCGTATCCTACGATCGCCAACTTGTGGTTGGCATATTGGGCGGATCGTCGGGAACCACATTCGATGCCTTCCACCAACTTTGGGAAGCTAAGAAATATGGCGCCCGCGTTGCGCTCTATGGGCGCATGATCAATAACTCCGAGCATCAGGCATCCTTCATTCAGCATTTGCGATTCCTGGCCGATGGCGAACTGACGGATCCAGCCGAAGCGGTTCGAAGTTATCACGCCGTGCTGTCAGAACTTGGGATCGCTCCTTATCGAAGCCTGGAAGACGACTTAGCGTCCACCCTGCGACAAAGTGCGTATGGCGGCGTGGGAGGCAAGGCAAAAAATCCTCAGCCCAGAAAAAGTGATCCTCGCAGCGAGGCTAAACACGATGCCGCGGACCAGGGAACACCTGACTTTTCAACGATGACGCAGCAGGAAAAGCTGGAGTGGAATCTACGGCGCCTCGACCGGACGCTAGGAAAGTAATCGGCCCTCTCACAGGCTCGATCGATTCAGTTAGAGCATGGAAGGCAAGATCTCGAGCAGTGCATCGACCTGAGGGTCGGTACCGACGGTGATCCGCAAACCATCGCCCCATTCCGGATATTCCATGTAGCGGACCAAAATACGCTCCAATTTCAATTTTTCATAAATGTCCCGCGTACGTTTGTCGCTACGGGTACACCAAAGAAAATTCGCCTGGGAATGGGGGATCGCGAAACCCATCTCTGAGAGAGCTTGATGCATCCGACTGCGGGTCGATTTTATCTTTTCTCGGTTTTCCGTGGACCAACGCTGGTCTAATATCGCAGCCGTGGCGCCGACGATTGAGAGTGTATCGCAATTATAACTGTCCTTCACACGTGAGAGCCGCTCGACCAGCGTTGGATTTGCCACGAGATATCCAAATCGCAAGCCCGCAAGTGCGTGGGATTTACTCATGGAACGAGTCACAATAAGATTCGGTCGCTCTCTAACCAATGCCAGGCAGTGCTCGTCTGCAAAATCAACATAGGCTTCATCAACCACGAGAGGGCAGGGGAGGGTGTCAGCAAATTTGAGTATTTGATCCGCCCCCAAAACGGTTCCCGATGGGCTATTCGGATTCGCAAGCACCGCCAAGCGAAGGTGATTGGCATTCGCTGAAAACGAATCGTTCATCGACCAATTTTTTTCGTATCGAACAGGCTCACCCAGGCAGCCCTGAATATCACACAGGGTCGGGTAAAGAATGTAACCAGGATAGCTATACCGAACCGTATCTCCTTCACCCGCAAATGCACGAACCAAAATTGTGAGCAAATCATCGCTTCCGTTGCCACATAAAATGCAATCAGATTCGACTCCGAGAACTGTCGCAGCCGCTGCGCGGAAGGCCGTGGCATCAGGGTCCGGGTAGCGAGATAGCCGAACCCCATCAACACCCCGAATCGCCTGCAACACACTATCCGGCGGGGCATACGCATTTTCATTGGTGTTCAGCTTGATGAATTTCCCCTGTTGCGGTTGCTCTCCCGGCGTATAGCCGTCCAGCGAACGAATATTGGGTCTAAAATATTCCAATGAAATTCTCCCTTGGACGATTCGCTACGAGTTGTCTTTCACCCGCACATCGACACTGTGACGATGCCCGGTAAGCCCCTCGCGCTCAGCAAGCTCAGCAACTGTGGTGGAAACATTGGCGACAGCCGTTTGATCGAATTCAATAATACTTGTCGATCGCAAAAAGCTATTGGACGAAAGTCCACTGGTAAACCTTGCAGTTCCACCTGTAGGTAACACGTGGGAAGGACCCGCAACATAGTCCCCCAGCGCGACCGGCGTTTGGGAACCGATAAAAATCGCGCCCGCTGCATGAAAATCATTCACGACCGCTTTTGCGTTTTGTGTCGCAATCTGCAAATGTTCTGGGGCAATACGATTCGTCATATCCACCAAAGACTCCATTTCTGACATATAAACCAGCGCTCCATATTGAAGCAAACTTTCTCGAGTTGCATCGCCTCGACTGAGCGTCGGCAATAACCGAGTTAATGCGAGTTGGACATCTTCGATTAAACGTTTGCTGTTGGTAAGCAACAGACTCGCCCCGGGCGAATGCTCTGCCTGTGCCACCAGATCGGCAGCGGCGAGTTCGGCATCCATTGTGTCATCTGCAACAAGCACCAACTCACTCGGTCCGGCAATTGAGTCGATCGCGACCTCACCGTAGACATAGCGTTTTGCCAAGGCAACGAACAAATTGCCCGGACCACAAATAAAATCAACCGGGTGAATGTGTTGTACACCGTAGGCCAAGGCGGCCACCGCCTGCGCACCGCCGGCTCGATAAACTTCTTCGATGCCTAACGCTCCACACGTTGCAAGAAAATCTTGATTTTCGGTTCCATACGGGGTCGGTGGAGCAACGACCGCAATCTGCTTCACTCCCGCTGCCTGCGCACAGACCGCCGTCATAAGCAATGAGGAAGGATAGGCCGCGGCGCCGCCCGGAATACAGATGCCAACGCGCTGAAGTGGGAGGTAGCGATGCGTGAGTTCTCCACCACCGGCAACATCAATGCTGACATCTTGATGCAAAATTGCGGTTTGAAAGCGAAGGACGTTCTCACGGACTTTTTGAACCGCGTGAAGAAATCCAGGGTCCGCTTTTTGATGCGCGGCATCGATTTGACGCTGCTCCACTCGAATCGTATCTGGTGTAATTTCTGCTTGATCCAGTTGCCTGGTGTACTGATTGACAGCGTCAAGTCCTTCAGAACGAACCGCTTCACAAATTTTCGAGACGACCTGATTCGGTGTCAGCGGTTCTCCAAAAACCTCCATTGTTTTGGCACGACTACTCGATGAAACAATATCACCACGGACACCCAGCTTTTTCCGCAGCCCTTCGACCCGTACCACGAGATCGTCTGATTTTTCGTCCCAAATGGGAATGGGAAAGAGAGCATCCATGACGCTAGGGCCTATTGGCAGTTTGGTGTACACTAATTCGATCGATCTTCATTGAAACGCCGGATGGCAAAATAATCACCATCCGACCGCCATTCGCGCCGAGTCACGGACAACGCAAAGAACTATCCATTATATCCTCCATTCTGCCTCGTTGCTGCCTGTCGCGAAAGGGCCATCTTGCTTAACTCACAAGGATTGTCGACCGCATGACAACATCGGGAACACCACTCGATTACCGAAGTGACACACTCACCCGACCAACTCCCCAAATGCGAGAGGTCATGGCACATGCCGCCGTGGGGGACGATGTGTTCGCGGAAGATCCATCCGTCAATGCGCTGCAAAATCACGTTGCCAAACTCCTTGGTAAAGAGGCAGCTCTTTTTATCCCATCGGGGACCATGTCCAACCAACTCGGTGTGCTTGTGCACTGCCAAGGAGGTGACGAATTGCTCTGTGAAACCGGATGTCACATCTATAACTATGAGCAGGGCGCATTTGCACAACTCGGAGGAATCGTTGCACGAACTATCGACGGCCAACAGGGTCTACTTCATGCTTCGCAGTTAGCAACAAAGATTCGTCCAAGAGATGCGCACCTCGTGCGAACCCGTCTGGTCTGCCTGGAAAATACACACAATATGGCTGGCGGAAGAATTCATCCCTACGAACAAGTTAAAGATATCTGCAGTTGGGCACACGACCACGATCTCGTGTGCCATCTTGATGGAGCACGACTTATGAATGCCGTTGTGGCGACCGGCATCGCTGCAACAAAGTGGGCGCAGCATTTCGACACCATCAGTCTTTGTTTTTCGAAAGGCCTGGGGGCACCGGTGGGATCCGCTTTAGTGGGTGATCGGGGTGTGATTGAAATGGCCCACCGAAAACGCAAAATGCTCGGGGGTGGAATGCGACAAGCAGGCATTTTGGCCGCTGCCGCTGACTTCGCCTTGACCGAGCACGTCGATCGACTTGCAGAAGACCACCTGCACGCTAAAACGCTAGCATCAGGGCTTGCTGGAATTGAAGGAATACAACTGATGCAAGGCTCACCCGATACCAATATTGTCCTGTTCCAGGTCGACCCGGTCATCGGGAGTGCAACAGCATTTGTGGAACAACTCGCTCACAGCGGTGTAAAGATGCTTGCGGTGTCAGAGAATCGTATACGAGCGGTCACCCATCTGGACGTTCCTTATGCGCGGGTGAGTGAAGGGCTCGATACCATTAAAAGAGTACGTGACCAGATACAAAACATTTAATACTCACCCTCCCGATTCCAACGCTTTTACGATGTACTCAAGTCCTACCATATTGATGTGTCCGCCGATCTATTACGGCATTGAATACGAGATCAATCCGTGGATGGATCGCACCCGAGTGGTGGATACCCGGCTAGCCGCACAGCAGTGGGATACATTGCACGCACTCATCCTTGATTGCGGCGCACAAATTGAATTGACTGACCCTGTCGAAGGGCTACCTGATATGGTCTTCACGGCAAACGCCGCATTGATATATCGATCGATTGCGATTCTCTCCCAATTTCGACACGAGCAGCGTAAGGGTGAAGAAAAACACTGGCGATCCGAACTGGCCGATCGGCAGTTTCGCATTGAATGGCCGGCGGAAAACATTGCCTTCGAGGGCGCTGGTGATGCATTGTTCTGTGGCGAATCTCTCTACGCAGGTTATCGCATCAGGAGCGATGCGGCAGGGCATCAAGGAATCGCAGAAGCGATGGGAATTTCTGTTATCCCGCTGGAGTTGGTCGACGACTATTTCTACCATTTAGACACTTGCTTCTGCCCGCTCTCACCCACCGAAGCGATTTATTATCCCGGCGCGTTCGATGAGTACGGTCGCACAGTGCTTCGGCAATCGATTCCTGAATTAATCGAAGTGGAACTCGATGAGGCACGACGATTTGCCTGCAATGCCGTAGTTATTCATAAAAATATTATTACGAGTACCGGGTGCCCACGTCTCCACGCCCGACTCCGCGATCGCGGTTGGTCGCCGAGAGAAGCGGATTTAGGGGAATTTATCAAGGCAGGTGGCAGCGCAAAATGCCTCACACTTCGCCTCGACGGTGAAGATGGCGCCGTCTGGAACGAACCGTCTTAAAAAGATTGCGAATCTGGGCGCTGCTACTGGCGACGTTCAGGCATCGAGCGCCTGTGCCAGATCATCAATCAAATCTTCCGTATTTTCAATTCCCAGTGCGATCCGGACCATGTTGTCGCTGATCCCAAACTCGGCGCGTTGCTCAGGCGAGCATTCGTAGTAACTCATCACGAGAGGCTGCTCAATCAACGACTCGGCACCCCCTAAGCTCGGTCCAATCCGTGGAATCTTGACTGAATCGACCACCCGGGCTGTCTGTCTCCAGTCAGCCCCCGACACTTCAAAAGTCACCAGGCCGCCAAAACCCTTCATCTGTGAAGTCGCTAGTTGATGGGATGGGTGAGATTCAATCCCGGGATACAAAACGCGACCAATACGTGGATGCGATTCCAGAAATCTAGCAACCTCCAGGCCATTTTTATTGTGACGATCCATTCTTAGTTCGAGCGTCTTGAGACCGCGCGAGAGAAGATAGGTGCTATGCGGAGAAATCACCGATCCGAGAAGCCCTCGCATTTTACGAATTGCATCCAAACCTTCCGCAGGGCCCGCAATCGAACCGGCTAGCAAATCGTTATGTCCGCCCAAATATTTTGTCGCTGAATGCAATACATAATCGACGCCATAATCAACGGGCTTCAAGTTACAGGGCGTCGCTAACGTGGCGTCAATCACTGTCTCCACATCATGGCGATGACCGATTTCGGCAAATCNCGCCACATCAATGCAACTCAAATGAGGATTCGTAGGCGACTCACTAATTAATAAACGTGTTTTATCGTTCACCGCTTGCTCCATTGCTCGATAATCTCCCGTGGGCACTTGATGAGATATCACTCCCAAACGACCAAGATGTTCGAGGCAGAGTTGTCGCGTCCGATGATAACATTCATCGAACAGAACCACTTCGTCACCGCTCTGCAATTTGGCGAGTAACAGAGCCGATACCGCAGCCATTCCACTACTGAAAAGGACCGCTTCTTCCGCTGAGTCTAGGGCTGCTAGTTTCGCTTCGACCACTTTCTCACCAGGTGAACCATATCGCCCATACTCAGCACGCGGTTGTTTTTGTTCGATATAATCGATTACCGCCTGTGTGTTGGAAAATGTGAACGTCGAACTGCAGAAAATAGGATCGGTGATCGCATTACCGTATTTTTCACGATCCTCACCGGCGTGAACCGCGGCAGTCGAAAGACTTCGCCGTTCCGTATTGACCGGTCCAAGTGCTTTTTTCTGTGATGGCGGAAACACACTAAAATCTTCGTCTCCGGTCAAAGCTGTAATCCGTTGCGATTGACTCATCGTTCCACTCCCGTCCTGAAGTTCCGTTAACCTTGCTCATCCGTTATGCGGCCACAAAAAAAGCCGCGACCCATAGGATCGCGGCTTATTGCTTATTGCTTGTTGCTTTCGTGATACACACCNGCGGAACGACTCCCGCAACTGTGTCGGCACTTTAGCAGTTATCGGCTGCAAGCGGCCACAAATCCCATCTCNCGGTATCGTAACCACACTCCAAAAATATGGCAAGCCAATGGTCATTTAATTCTGGAAAATTCCCCCCAACACATATTGGCGGTAAAATTGGATGCCCAGTCCACAAGAAACGCACTGCGTTTACTGGACGAACGACTAAAAACGTGCATAAAATAGAACTAAGCCCGGTTTCCTGACCGTTAGGTATCGATGATGACTATGTCGACATTGGGTATAAAAAAAGTGAATCGCGACCCTCGAACATGCTTGTGGGGCAGACATTTNNTTGCGGTGTTGGTCGTACTGCTGTTGGCCGACGGCCTGCTTGCAGCCGAAGAGGAGCAAATTGATCAACATATTGCTAATTTATCGCACCATTCTTTTGCCATGCGAACACGTGCCGAACAAAGTTTATTGCGGATCGGCCTCCCTGCGCAACCGGGCCTGATCGACGCACTCGACCATGACGATGCAGAAACCCGTCGTTCCGCGCGGAGAATCCTTGAACACATCCTGACCGTGAGTCTGTATGAACAGATTCGCCAATTCACAAACCTAGGGCCGGAAGCTGTTACGCCACCGCTGCCCGGGTGGACATTTTACCAAGAGCAGATTGGTCGCGATAAACAATCGCAAGAAAGCTTTATTAACGCGATCCTCGCCGAACCGGTGCTGCTCGAGTCATTGACGCAGGATTCCAACTATAGCACCCAAGTGCTGCGCAGTCGCACGCAAACTCTTTACAACGCACTGATCCGCAATCCAGGACAAAATCCGGGGGGAAGTCGGGGCCCCGGCGCAAGTACCGTCACTTCCTCCGGGAGCGTGATGGCATTGCTCATCGTTGCTGCAAATAACGATACGGCGCTCGATGAACAAACCGCTCAAAAAATATTCCAATTGATGAATTATTCGGGACTAACGCAGAACTTGATGCCGGACGGGGCCACACCGCATCGCCGACTTGTAGGACACTTCATTCGACGTTCCGCCGGAACATCATTGGCATATCAAATGCTTTGGCTATCCATGCAGTACAACTTGAATGAAGGACTCGTGCCGGCCGAAATGATTATCCGCGAGAAGGCGCCACAGCCTTACGTCCTTCAGAATGCAATGCTGGCGATTGCAAAACTTGGAGATCAGGGTCACATTCCCATACTCGAACCCTATCTTTCCAATGATCAACCCGTGAACAATCAGCGGGGCAATGGGTTCCAACCGCTGGTACGCGATGTGGCGTTGGCAACCACTATCCATCTCCATGGCAAGAATCCGAAAGACTTCGGCTTTACGCACCTCCGACCGAATAAACAAACCCTTTTTCAAGCGGGTTCAATGGGCTTTACCAATGCCCAAGAGCGTGAGGCCACCTTCGAGAGGTGGAATGCGTGGAAGGCAACTCAGCAGCAGAACGAGACAGAAAGCAGGGGACCGACTCCTTCGGCTCCGGCAGACAAATAACGCGACTCATGCACGTATCGCCACGATCACCCGACTGTGTCCTGCGTGATCTTTGTAAACTTTGTGTAACTGCCAGAGAGCATGCTGCTCGATCAATGCAGTGACGTCCGCTTCCAGCATCGGGCTGATTTCAACCACCAGTGCTCCTTCCGGTCGCACTCGTGGCGTTGATTCTTCAATCAATTGCTCAATCACTTCGGTACCGCGGTCGCCACCAACCAGTGCTATCTTAGGTTCGTAGTCACGCACGGTAGCAGGCAGGTCGTCATATTCATTGCTCGTCACATAGGGTGGATTACTTACCACGATATCAAACAGGACTGTTTCGCTTTCCTGGGCGTAATAGGGACCACAACGCAGTTCCATTTGTTCATCTACGGCATGATGCGCTACATTCTGACGCGCAATCTCAAGGGCGTCGGGTTGAATATCGATCGCCACCACATTCCAACTGGGATTTTCTTTCGCCAACGTGATTCCAACGTTTCCACTGCCGGTACCAATATCTGCCATTCGCAACGAGCCAGATAAACCACGATCAGAAACAAAGTCGAGGGCAGCAATTACCACAAATTCTGTTTCGGGACGAGGAATGAGCACTGCAGGTGTGACCTTAAAGTCACGAGAATAAAACTCTCTAAAACCCACCAGATAGGCGACTGGCTCACCTGCAGCTCGTCTCTGGACCAACGACTTATAGGCGCCGCGTGTTGCTTCGTCTGCAACTTCGTTAAACGCAGTATAAAGTTCGATTCGAGAACATTGCCGCACACTTGCGAGGAGAACCTCGGCGTCGAGCCGGGGACTCTCAGCGCCTTTATCCGCCAAATAGCTGGTGGTCCATTCAATGAGCCGCAGAATGGGCCAAGACGCTTCTTCCGGCTTGTTCAATCGA
The DNA here is from genome assembly GCA_002168195.1 of Planctomycetaceae bacterium TMED10. GTDB lineage: Bacteria > Planctomycetota > Planctomycetia > Pirellulales > UBA7805 > UBA7805. Next base: position 11,575 of record NHBP01000085.1, on the reverse strand, counting down.
CGACTCCTTCCACAGGAAATTCCACAGGAAAATTATTCGATAGTGCCCATGGAACTTCGTAAGGTGGTCCGATCGTGCTCAATCAGCGCATCGGTCACGGGCTGAAGGTTTCCCGCAATAATATTATCGAGCTTGTAGAGTGTCAAATTAATGCGATGATCGCTCACTCGATTTTCCGGAAAGTTGTAGGTTCGAATACGCTGCGAGCGATCTCCCGACCCAACCAGGGTCCTGCGAGCATCCGCTCGCTTCTGATTTTCTTCCTGACGGCGCGATTCATACAATCGAGTTTTCAGGACACGCAGGGCTTTTGCCAGATTTTTATGCTGACTTTTCTCGTCCTGACATTGCACAACGATTCCAGATTCATAGTGCGTCAACCGGATAGCTGATTCCGTCTTATTCACATGCTGTCCACCTGGTCCACTCGCATGAAACTTATCAATCCGATAGTCGTCCTGCTTTAAATTAATTTCAACATCCTCTGGTTCCGGCATGACCGCCACCGTGGCGGCAGACGTGTGAATACGTCCTTTCGTTTCCGTATTGGGTACACGCTGAACGCGATGTCCACCGCTTTCATATTGAAGTTCCCTGAATACGCCTTCACCCTCGAGGGCCAGGAAAATCTCTTTAAATCCGCCCAACTCTGTCGGGCTGTGGTCCATAATCTGAACCTTCCATTTCTTTGCCTCGGCATGATGCTTGTACATCTCGTATAAATCGCGTGCAAACAGGGCCGCCTCATCTCCGCCGGTTCCTGCTCGAATCTCCATCACGATTCTCGATCGATTCGCATCTTCCCCACCCACGGTTAAATCGAGCAGTTCATTCCACACGGATTCTCTATCTTCTTTCAATCCGGGGATCTCTGCTTCGGCCAGCTGCCGCATCTCTAAATCATCCCCTTCGATGAGTGATGTGGTATCTGCAATTTCATTATTGATTTCCTTGAATTTGCGATACTTTCCAGCCAATCGGGCAAGAGAGCCATGTTCGCGTGACACCGCGGCCACCCGATTCGGATCGGACAGGACTTCCGGATCAACCAATTGTTGCTCCAACTCTTCAAACCGCTTTAGTTTTGTATCCAGCATTTCGCGCATCGGCGAAATCTCCTTTTATCAACCATAAGAAAACGCGATGGTGCCGCTCCTCCATAAGCTATATGTCGCACCTGCTGTCCACCAAAAAGGGAGCAGCTGGCCGGGGAGCATGCTATTGCGCGGAGAGCTTTATCTATTTGCTCGATTTGCTCGATTTCTTTTTATCGCGCTTTAGGCTTGCATATCCCGAACCTGCAAACTTCGTCTTGAATTTTTCAATTCGACCTTCCGAGTCGACGAATTTTTGCTTTCCCGTATAGAAAGGGTGGCAGGCACTGCAGATATCAACCTTCAATTCTTTCCGTGTGCTTCGGGTCTGAAATGCATTGCCACAACCGCATTTGACGGAGGTCTCGAAATATTCTGGGTGGATATCTTTTTTCATCGCTTCGCTCGTTCAGATAAAGAAGAATCGTGCCGCCTTGGCCGTGCAAATTGCTTAAGTCACTTCAGAGCCTTAATTTAATACTTCCTTGTCTCTCCGGCAAGGCTGGACAGAGGGAACATTCCGGGCAAACCTGCAACCAGACGCTGTTTTCGGCCTCTCGTAATAGGCCTTCCCCGATGGGCCTAAGCGGTAAGCGTCAAGCCAGCCTGAAATCAGCTCAGCGATTTCTCTGGCGAGTTATCACTGTTTTTCGCGAATCAACGCGGAAACAGCGGGGGAGGTCCACCAGGGAAAGGATAACCCATCGGTTATTTTCCCTTCATCGCAGCCATCACTTTATCGGTGATCATTTCGACGAGCTGTTCTTGATCGACGCCCCCCGTTTGTGACATCGACTGGCTCCCGCCAACCTGCGAATTATTTCGTCCGATCGCTGCCGGCGGTGCTTCAAATGCATTCCGCTGCACACCTGCCACCTGCCAGGAATCCCGAAAGACATCATTCCCGCACAAGTCACAGTCCTGCATTTCTTCTTCGTTGCGTGGATCCGTAAATCCCCATTTGGACTTCAGATCTAAGAGTTCTCTGGTGTGGTCGGCCGAAAGATAATTCACCCGACCTATCGATTTTGCCAACATCAACATACGACAGTACGCATCCAGAATTTCCGTCCACCAATAAGCCCGCTCAACATCTTCACCCCAACTGACCGTTCCATGGTTGGCAAGAATCACAACATTGGTTTTTTTAACGAGTGGGATAATGGTATCGGCAAACTCTTGACCACCCGGGGTCTCATATTGGCTGATGGGAACATCACCTAAAAACACCTCAACCTCGGGAAGTACACACTGAGGAATAGGCTCACGGGCAATTGCAAATGCGGTTGCGTGAGGAGGATGACAATGCACAACACTTTTAATGTCAGGTCGCTCCTTATAAATCTGCAGGTGCAGGAGGGCCTCACTGCTCCTTTTTTTATTTCCGGCTATTTGCTTCCCGGTCATATCAATAAGGCAAATGTCCTCGGGTTTCAGAAAGCCTTTGGAATGCATCGTGGGCGTGCAAAGAACTTCATTTTTGCTGAGCCTATAGCTAATATTTCCATCGTTGGCCGCGGCAAACCCCTTGTTGTATACCCGTTGACCTATCTCGCATATCTGTTGCTTGCGTTTAAATGCATTTTCCATCAGTCCAAGTTCTCCAGGTGTAAATGATCTATAAGTGCTGCGTTGCACGCGTCAACGGGTTTCTTTTCGGGGAAGAACGGGGCCGCCGCTTCCCGACTCTCGCTCAAAGCAACGCGACTGCCGAGTCCACCGCCTAACTGGTCGTAAAGAACCAATTCATCTCCGGCCGGGAATCCAGTCTCACCGAGTTCTAATTCGGTAAGCGGGATGGCAAGGCGGAATGTGCCACCAATAAGCGACGGATGGCTCCGGCTTAACGTCACTGTGCCAATAATTTCTGCGATTCGCATGTAACTCTATTCCACATTTCTTCTAAACAAGTCGCTGCGACACATCGTCGAACGCACCGGATGCTTTCGAAATTGGAGTCGCAAAAAACGACTTACATCTCTCAATAAGTGATCCATGAGAAACCTGCTCCGGATCAATCACAAATAAATTTGCCGCAACATCCAACATCGCTTTCTGCAATCGATTCGGCTGATTAACCGAAATCGCCCGCACAAATGCGAAGCGGTTTGCCAGGCACAATGCCAGCTCGACATCGGCCGTGAGTAAAACGCCGCGGGCCGCTGTCATCGCCTCTAGCTCCGGCACCATCGCCATGATGGCCGATTCTGTGCTCTGACTCTGTCCAGGCGCGGGTAGCTTCAATTGCCTGGATAACACTGCAGCAAAATTTTGTGTTGATTGACCGACAGCATGCACCAGCTTCGTGTAACCTTGGGCTCCTGCAACCGGTTGTCTTTCGAACACAATCTGCCGCTCAGCCGCCATATCACTGGCAGCCGGTGTCACAATTGCCGAACCACCAATACGCACTGTCGTATGTTCTGCGATTTTCGATATCTGTGCTGTTGCCACCACTCGATCCCCAATCTCGATACCTGCGACGTTTGTCGCTTGCCGTGTTTCCGTTTTTGCACTCTTAGTCGGTTGAATACGAAGAAGTACCTCTCGGACCACNTCTTCAATNNCTTCNGCNGACAATTTCATTCGTCACAAATCCCCATNACCGTCCANCGNACNGGNGTNTGNTCGCANCCGAGCAGNTCTCTNGCTGCCNCACCATCACTTGTAATNAGNACGCGNGATCCTGGGGCAGCTCCGTGGGCATCGATCACAAGAACCGGATCTCCATCGGCCGATACACCATCTCGCATCAGCAGTCGCACCACCAGCAATCGCCAACCCTCCAAAGAGGAATGCTTGACTGTCGCAGTTGCTGCTCCTAAAACGCGACCGAACTGCATGCAATAAACTCCTTATTTACCCAGAATGCAAAGATCGTCGATCAGCGAACACCGACGCTCCCGCGTAAAAGTAAGCGGTGAGGTCACACCTTCTCCGGTCGGCGTTGCAATCGAAAAAGACAGGTATCCTTCGCCTCCCAATCCGAGGGCCGACATACATGGTCCATTTTTTACAAACAGCGTCGTATCCATCACTCTGCCCATACGTGTCATATTCCGCACGTTGTTTGAGTGAATGATGGCCGTATGCCTAAATCCGTGTTCATATTGCTGAGCCTTGGCAATGGCCTCCTCCGCATTACGACATCGCACAAATGGAAGAAAGGGCATCATTTGCTCCACGGGCACAAAGGGATTGCTTTCATCCACTTCACCGAAAAGCAGGGGGGTATCGGCGGAAACCTGTTTCCCGATCGCACGGGCTAAAACAGCGGCATCCTGTCCCAAAAATTCCTTCGCGGGAACATCATGTCTATCATTTCCTTCACCCACTGTTTGAATCGCTCGAGCAGTAAGCTGGTTAATTTCGTTCTCCGTTAATCGCACGGCACCCGCTTTTTCCATTGCATCAAGCAGCAAATCAAAAATCGAGTCGACCGCAAAGACTTCCTTTTCTGCGATACAGAGTAGGTTATTGTCGTAAGACGCTCCCGCAATCATGGCATTTGCGGCTCGGGGCAGATCCGCCGTCTCGTCCACAACAACGGGTGGATTTCCAGGCCCCGCAACAATCGCTCTTTTGCCACTGTTGAGCGCTGCTCTGGCAACCGCAGGACCACCTGTCACACAGATTAGCTTGACGCCTTTGTGAGTAAAAATTGCGTCAGCGCTTTCGAGTGTCGGCTCGGTAATCACGCAAATCAGGTTATCGATTCCGATATCTTCATAGATGGCCCGATTGAATCGCTTCACACCTTCGGCTGCCACCTTGCGACCACTCGGATGCGGGTTCACAACCAATGTATTTCCGCCCGCGATCATACTCACGGCGTTCCCGGTAATTGTCGGCAGGGAGTGCGTCACGGGAGTAATCGCACCGATCACACCGAAGGGGGCATGCTCGATAACAGCCAACCCATGATCTCCGCTAAAAATCTGGCTCGATAAAAATTCGACGCCGGGTGTCTTTTCACCAAGTGTCTTCAATTTTTCTATCTTGTGCTCCAACCGCCCGATTTTCGTTTCGCGCATTTCCATAGTGCCGAGTTCTTCACATTGCGCAATAGAAATTCTGCGAATGTGATCAATAATTCGCTTTCGGTCTTCGATCGTGTGCATCGACAACTGCTCGAACGCATGTGTCGCGGCGGCAACCGCTTCATCGACATCCGTAAACAGCCCGTAACGGCCCGTGTATGCACCTTCTGCCTTTTTGTCGTCACACGGACAGGACTGCCCCGATTTTCCCGGACATGCGCAATCTTTCGCCGCAGATGCGCCCGTGGGCGTTGCCGCTGAGGGCGATGCCATTTGAGCAAGAACTTGACCGACAACATCACGAATGGCTTGTTCAGTGACCTGCATATATTTATTTCCTCTATCTACTTTGAATGCTACTTTGAATGAATTCGTAAATGAAGCCTATGACTCGCGACTGTAAACACATCCCGTATCCACGTGCACCGTATCAACTATCCCGACAATCACTGCATCAATCGGTAACTTATTGGTCTCATCCGTCAGTCGAGCGCTCGATCCCTGTGTAATGAGCACATAGTCGCCTTCGCCGGCGCCAATCGTGTCGACGGCAATGAAGGTTCTTCCGGTCGAAGAAAGCGATTCACGTTTTTTTGATTCGAGCCGATAAGGCTCCACCACCATCAACTTCTGGCCCACCATTACCGGAACTTTTTGCGTGGATACGACCGAGCCTGTAACTTTTGCAACAAACATCAGCAACTCTCCTCGCTCTTCTGGGTTTCATCGTTTAATTCTGCAAACACCTGCCCGGCCACAACAATTTCTTCATTCGTCGGGATGACCCATATTTCCGACCGACTCTCCACGCTTCCTATCGACATCTCACCAGAGACATCACGATTCTTGTCCTCATCGAGTGCGATTCCCAACTCTTCTAAACCAAGGCACACTGCCGAGCGGATGGTCGCGCTGTTTTCTCCGATGCCTCCGGTGAAAACCACCACATCTGCCCCCCCGAGTTCGACGAGCATCCAGCCCATGTATTTCCGAATATCCGCCACAAAGGTATCAAGTGCTAACTGTGCGTTTTGATCCCCCTCAACCGCAGCGTCCTCGAGATCGCGAACATCTCCACTCTTGCCGCTTATTCCCAGAAGCCCACCGCTGTTGGCCAACTTCTCTAGGACTTCCTCAAGGGCTAGTCCGGTTTGGTTCATGATGAGTGGCAGGGTAAAGGGGTCAAAATCACCGACACGATTGTTTTGCAAAATCCCGGACTGTGGGCTCGCGCCCATGCTTGTCGCAACGCTCTCTCCATCGCGAATCGCCGTAAGACTACTCGACCCACCTAGATGGCAGGATATGACGCGTAAATCGTTGCGATTGAATTTTTCCGCCACACGTTGAGCAATGTACCGATGACTCGCACCGTGAAAACCGAATCGCCGTATATTCAATTCGCGATCCCAGACTTGTGGAATCGCGTACGTTGCATTCGGGCGTGGAATACTCTGGTGAAAACCGGTTTCAAAGGCCGCAACGAGTGGAATCTCGGGCAGTTGTTTCGCCAGTTGCCGCATGGCAGCAATGTAAGGAGGATTATGGGCAGGAGCGACATCATTCATTTCGGACATCGCTGCAAGCACCTCGTCGTCGATTCTCTGGACACCCGAAAGTCGTCCGCCGTGTACTGCCTTAAATCCAATTGCAGCCACTTCGCCGGCATGCTTCAGGCATCCATTCTCGACATCCGTTAATTGGGCAAGGCATTGCCGAACCGCCGCAGCGTGGTCAGACACGCCGCGATGCACCTCGTCCCGATAATCTCCAATACGCACCATACTCCGGCTCTCCTGGGAACCGATTCTTTCAATACTTCCCCGGGCAAGTTCTACCGCTTCGGGCATCTGATAGAGCCGATACTTGAAACTTGTCGAACCCAGGTTCGCGATCAGAATATTCATATCTGTGCATCCTGCAATAAATTAAATTCCATCAAAACTCAATTCAAATAAGCGTCGAGTAGTCCATCGGCAGGTCGTGGAATAACGTGACTGGAGATCAGTTCTCCCATTTGCGATGCGGCTGATGCTCCGGCCTCGACCGCTGCCCGCACGCTACCGACATCACCTTTGACAACCGTTGTCATATACGCGCCGCCGATTGAAACTCGCTTGAGGATTTCAACGTTCGCAGCTTTTGCCATTGCGTCGCTCGCTTCAACCAGCGGAACCAGACCGCGTGTTTCAATCATTCCAATTGCATGTTCCATAACATGATCTCCGATTTATTGAGTAGTTTTAGTCTTTACATAAACACACTTAACCCACAACGGAACCAAGCGCTACATCGATGTCACCGTGTGGTCGTGGAATAACCTGCACACTGACAACTTCACCGATTCGACCTGCAGCATTTGCCCCGGCATCCGTCGCAGCCTTCACAGCCGCTACATCGCCCGTTACGAATGCCGTTACTAAACCGGAACCAACTTTGTCCCAGCCTAGAAAATCGACATTGGCTGCTTTCATCATCGCATCGGTAGCCTCAACTAGACAGATGAAACCTCGCGTTTCGATCATGCCGAGTGCTTCGTGGACCTTCGCCATAACAAGCATCTCCTAATCAAAAGTAAACAAACAAAAAATCTATGTCTTTGAGACCTGCGGGACCAATTCACACCGACTCGCGTGCTGCAGGTCGACCGCATTCCCTTCATCTGTATCGATATGCACCTCCAACTTGGCCGCATCATCAATGCGTACAAGCAGGTCTGTCAGAATTGCCCTGCAGGAGGAGTGTACGACCAGGTCGATGCGATCACCATTTTTGACACCGTATCGCGCCCCATCGCTCGGCCCCATATGCACATGCCTTTCGGCACGAATCACGCCCTGGCTCAGTTCGACTACCCCAGCCGGTCCCACCAGCACGCATCCGGGGGTCCCTTCGATTTTTCCACTCGCGCGGACAGGAATGTCCAGGCCCAATGAAATCGCATCCGTAAACGCGAGTTCAACCTGACTCGCAGGCCGAGTCGGCCCTAAAATGCGAACGGCAGGCAGCATTCTTTTACGAGGCCCGACGACCATCACGGTCTCTTCTGCAGCGTAAAAACCATCCTGATAAAGATCCTTCATCGGTGTAAGCGTTTTACCGGGACCAAACAACGTCTCCACATCAGCATCCGTAAGGTGACAATGACGAGCTGAAATGCTCACCACCAATTCACCCGTTGCGGCTGGTGCGTGCGAAATTTGGCCGTTGTTTTTGACTAACTCGCGAACGATGCGCTCGACCGCCAAGCGATCGATCGATTTTTGTTGTTTCATTCCGCCCGTTAAGACTGCGTCGATACTCATCAAGCACTCTCTTTGTTCTGTTCTGCATTCAGTGGAGCAATATGAAGCTGAACGCCCGTTTGCTCTATCTGATCTGTCCAACGACTGGTTATTTCAGCGTCAACGACGAGCCGGGACACCTCATCCAACCCACAAAGCCTCGAGAGACTACTACTCCCGAATTTTGTGCTGTCGGCGACGATTACAGGCTCATCACATGCAGCAAGCATAGCTCGCTGTGTTTCCACCTGTAGAATATTGCTGTTAAAAAATCCTCTCTGATTAACCGCTGCAACCGATAAAATCGTATGCCGAACGTTCAAATCCCGTAGCATTGCATTGGCAAACGGTCCCATCGTGACACCCGTGCGAAAATGGACATTCCCGCCGATGAGCACCAGATCACAGTCGGCAGAAGATGCCATTAGATTTGCGACCGGCATCGAATTAGTGACCACTTGCAGTGGCCGCCCCAGCAGAAGTCGCGCAACTTCATAGGTCGTGCTTCCACCGTCTAACAGGACGGTTTCCCCGTCTTCCACCAATGCAGCTGCGGCCGAAGCAATCGCTCTTTTCTTATCCCAGTGTGTCTGTTGTCGATCGCGGAAGTGGGGAAATTCGGGAGACTCGCCCGTGTAGAAAACCCCACCATGCGTTCGCTGCGCTTGCCCCAACTCCTCAAGATATTCCAGATCGCGTCGAATCGTCGATTCAGAAACCGACACCGCTCCCGCCAGGTCCGGAAGCGCGGCAAATCCCCGCGTCCGAATCAATTCGAGCAACTGATCACGCCGACCCTGAACAACCATCGTTCTATGCTCCCGGACTCCCCGAGACCCCATCGGTATTCTGAGCGAATTCTCTTAAACCGTGTCTATTTTCAGTCAATAACTGCAATTATTCAATCATAAATGCGATTATTTCCTCACATTTCATTGATTTTACCAACTTCCTGGAAGATATCTACCATACGCGCCATTTTTACATTGGGCTGGCCTCGGATTCACGCATGGCGTAAAACCCTCAGAAGTAGGGTATTCATCGCCGGATAGATGGTAATAGTAGCCAAAAAGAAAAAGGTTTCCTGTAATCAGCGGCACCGAGAAGACTTCGCCGCTCACCACGTACTAGGGATAGACAAGATGTTTTCTGCACCGAAGCAAGACTTTCTGGCCTCAATTGTTGTGTTTCTTGTTGCGCTTCCACTCTGCATGGGTATCGCCATTGCGTCCGGTGCGCCGGTCGCCACCGGCTTAATTACAGGAATTGTCGGGGGACTTATCGTCGGGGTGCTTTCCGGGGCACCTTTGCAGGTGAGTGGACCTGCCGCTGGCTTAACGGTGATCGTTTACCAAATCATTCAGGAACACGGCCTCGAAACTCTGGGAGTCACCGTCCTGGTGGCGGGGGTGCTACAGTTTGCCGCTGGCCTATTGAAATATGGTCGGTGGTTTCGCGCTGTTTCACCCGCAGTCGTCTATGGAATGCTGGCCGTGATCGGGGTTTTGATTTTTGCGAGCCAGACGCACGTGATGGTCGATGACAGTCCCAAAGGCTCGGGCCTCGACAACCTGCTTTCCATCCCGGCCGCTTTAGGTAAAGGCCTACCCATACCAGAGCTCCACTCCCATGAGCAACGCACCGAAGAGCGAGCGTTTTTACAGGAGTACGGCAATATCCACGAGCAACAAGTCCAACTCCGCGAACTGGCTGCCGAGCAAATTCCACACGATGGTGCGGACAATACGGCAGCGGCCCTGTCCGCCAATTTTGAACCGATTGCCAAGGAGCAGAATACGTTAAAAGACGAATTCAATAAGCTGACTGAAAAATTAAAAAAAACAAAGGTCGTATCTTCCGCCGCAAATCCCAACGCCCTGCAAAAATCGATTGAGCAAGCTCCGGGGATTCTCGACGCTGCTGAAAATGCACTGCGTGAGGGAGATGCTAAAAAAATTACGGAAACACAGATTGCGGCACAACGCAGTTTAGAACAACTCTTATCACTCATGATGAATCATGATTGGGCCGCAAAGATCGGGTTGATGACAATTGTGCTACTCGTGGCATGGAATGCGATCCCGATAAAAAAACTTCGCCTAGTACCCGCCCCTTTGTTTGCTATCGTGTTAGTCACACTGCTGACGACCATCTATAAAATACCCGTGCTGTATGTGGAGGTTCCCGAAAACCTGTGGAGCGAAGTGCATCTACCTTCCTGGGTGGTGCTGGGCTCGACTCCCTGGTCCGTATTATTGGGCTCGGGCATTGTTCTGGCGGTGGTTGCCAGTGCGGAAACGCTCTTGTGCGCAACAGCTGTTGATCAAATGCAATCCCACACTCGCACGGCCTACAATAAGGAACTAGTCGCCCAGGGTATCGGTAACATGGTCTGCGGATTTCTTGGAGCGCTTCCGATGACCGGCGTCATTGTGCGTAGCAGTGCAAATGTCAACGCTGGAGGTCGGACACGGTTATCCACGATCCTCCATGGAATATGGTTGTTGATCTTCGTATCCTTTCTCGCGTTTGTACTACGACTCATTCCCACCGCCGCACTCGCTGCGATCCTGGTTTATACCGGCTATAAACTGGTCAATGTTCAAGCCATTAAAAATTTGCGTCGATTCGGTTGGGGAGAGGTGGCCATTTACTTTGCCACTCTCGGCACGATTGTGTGTACTGATCTCCTGACGGGAGTCGTGACCGGAATCGTATTGTCTGCAATGAAATTACTCCACAACTTCGCACATTTAGAGACTGAATTGGAATGCGACGAAACTAAGAAGACGGCCCGATTAAAACTGCAGGGGGCAGCTACCTTCATTCGTCTCCCTGTTCTGGCTGCCGAACTGGACCGCGTACCGCACGACTACGAATTGCACGTGGACTTCGAACATTTGCACCATATTGATCACGCGTGTCTCGATTTATTGATGAATTGGGCGAAGCAACACCAAGGAACGGGTGGCTCACTGGTCATTGACTGGGAATCCCTGCAGTCGGGAATCAGACGGGGAAACCAGAAAAAAGCGGTTGCTTCATCCTAAAGGCGTGTTCGCAAACGCCACCCAAACCGACAAAAGCTCAGCAAGATAATCGCGAGCAGCAGCAGCGCACCGGTCGATGGTTCAGGAACGGCATGGGAAGGTTCGGT
>NHBP01000084.1 GCA_002168195.1 Planctomycetaceae bacterium TMED10 | reverse complement strand
TAAACTGGTTTTGGTTTGGCTTATTTCTTTTCACCAGCCGCTGCATCACCATCGACTTCCTCAAACTCAGCATCGACAACGGTGTCGTCCGAGTTTGGGGAATCCTCAGGCCCGGCATCACCGGTGGCATCCTGTTCTGCCTGATAGGCTACCTCACCCATCTTCATCATTGCCTGTGACAGCTCGGCAGATTTGGTTTTGACATCTTCCATGTCATCACCGTCAAGCGCGGTCTGCAGGGCCTCAATGCCAGCCTCAACCTCGGCCTTAGCATCCGGATCGGCTTTGTCGCCAAGATCGTCGATGGCCTTACGTGCGCCATGGGTAAGCGCTTCACCCTGATTGCGTGTCTCAACAGACTCGCGGCGCTTTTTATCATCTTCAGCGTTGGCTTCGGCTTCCTCAACCATCCGTTCGATGTCTGAGTCGTCCAAACCTCCAGACGCCTGTATCTTGATTTCCTGCTCCTTGCCGGTGGCCTTGTCCTTGGCGCTTACCTTGACGATACCATTGGCATCGATATCAAAAGCAACCTCAATCTGCGGCACACCACGTGGGGCAGGGGCAATTCCCTCCAGATTGAACTGGCCCAGATGCTTGTTATCTGCGGCCATTTCACGTTCACCTTGATAAACGGAAATCGTCACAGCAGATTGATTGTCATCGGCCGTTGAGAACACCTGACTCTTTTTTGTCGGAATGGTCGTGTTCCGATCGATTAACCGGGTGAATACGCCACCTAACGTCTCAATGCCCAAAGAAAGGGGTGTCACGTCGAGCAACAGCACATCCTTCACATCGCCCGCCAGGACACCACCCTGAATGGCAGCTCCTACCGCAACGACTTCGTCTGGATTGACGCCTTTGTGCGGATCTTTACTAAAGATTTTCTTAACCAGTTCCTGAACCTTTGGAATCCTCGTGGAACCACCGACCAACACGACTTCGTCAATGTCACCGGCTGAAAGCTTGGCGTCGCGAAGAGCGTTCTCCACCGGCCCCCGTGTCCGGTCAACAAGCGGNTCGACCAACTTTTCAAATTCTANGCGAGAAATACCCATCTGCAGATGCTTTGGTCCACTCGCATCGGCTGTNATAAAAGGCAGGTTGATATCTGTTTGCTGTGCCGAGCTCAGTTCTTTTTTCGCCTTTTCACACGCCTCCTGCAGTCGCTGCAACGCCATCGGGTCATTACGAAGATCGATGCCCTGCTCTTTTTCAAAATCATTTGCCACGTGATTAATAAGCACTTCGTCGAAATCGTCTCCNCCGAGATGCGTGTCGCCATTGGTGCTCATCACCTGAAATACACCGTCGGCCAATTCAAGCACCGAAACATCAAATGTCCCGCCACCGAGGTCATAGACAACAATTTTTTCGTTCTTATCTTTTTCTAGTCCATACGCGAGCGCTGCAGCGGTTGGCTCGTTAACGATCCGCTCCACTTCCAATCCTGCAATCTGACCCGCATCTTGCGTAGCCTGACGCTGTGAGTCATTAAAATAAGCGGGAACCGTGATCACCGCTTTGTTGACTTTATGTCCCAAATAGGCTTCGGCTGATTCCTTGAGTTTGCGTAGTACGAGCGCAGAGATTTCCGGGGGCGTGTACTCTTTGTCGCCGACCTTGATTTTTACGTAGTCCTCAGGACCACCGGTGATTTCATAAGGCACCATCTTTTCTTCACTCTCGACCTCATCGTGTCGACGGCCCATAAACCGCTTGATGGAAGAAATGGTTCTGGTGGGATTGGTCACCGCCTGTCGACGTGCCGGTTCGCCCACCAGGGTCTCACCTTTGTCCGTATATGCAACAACACTCGGCGTGAGACGATTTCCTTCCGCATTAGCGATCACCTTCGCCTCATTGCCCTCCATGACCGCAACCACGGAGTTGGTCGTGCCGAGATCGATTCCAATTATTTTTTCACCTTGCGCCATGCTCGTGTTCCTTTCTGCTTCCTTTCNAACTCCGATNCCCACTATGCCCGTTTGCACCGTGGGATTCGACAGCGTCGATACACGCCGTGCGTTTCTAAAAAGCAAACCGTGTGCCAGCAGAACCATATTAGACGTAACCTATTTAATAGTATGGTTTTATAAATTTACAATCCCGTCAGCAATGGACTGTTCGTGCAATCGATCTGCCAGTTTGACACCGTGNCTCGGCTCGCATGAGGGACTCTGCCTATTTGGCAGTTTCTTGACAGTCCAAAATGCTCCAACTACAAGTGACCAAAGCTTTTCTGCATTTTGTTTTCTTGCCGTTACGACGGCTTTTAGAGGAGCGAGGGTAGTCTTCATGGCCAAACGTAAGATCGCCAAAACACCGGCTAAGAAGAAAAGCAAGCGGGCAGGTCGACCCAAGGCCGCCTCGCGGCCTCCNTCCCTCGNCTCCCTCCGACGGCGTATCGACCGGCTCGACAGAGAAATCGTTCAACGCATCAATGAACGGGCAGACCTGGCACATTCGATCGGCAAAATCAAAGATGCTGTCGGAAGTGTGGTGTATGCTCCCGGCCGCGAAGAAGAAGTTCTCANCAGCGCGGTTGAAGTCTCACAGGGCCCCCTTTCNGAACAGTGTATTCGTGCGATCTTCCGCGAGATCATNAGTGGCTCCCGAGCCATTGAAAAGATGATGCGTGTTGCTTTTTTGGGCCCGCTTTACAGCTATAGCCATCTTGCAGCCATTCACCGATTCGGTCAAACGGTTGAATTTCTTCCGGTCGGGACAATCGGTTCGGTTTTTGAAGAAGTGCACGAGGGTCTGGCCGACTATGGCCTGGTTCCCGTCGAAAACTCNACGGATGGACGCATTGCCGATACGCTCGATAACTTTATCCGCTATCCGGTAAAAATAAGCGCGGAAGTCCAGCTACGCATNCATCACAATCTTTTGGGGCATGGTACACGAGGCGATGTTAAAGAGGTCTATAGTCGACCCCAGGCACTTTCTCAGTGTCGCCGCTGGCTGGCCACGCATTTACCGTTAGCACGCACGGTGGAGGTCACCAGCACGTCGACTGCCGCGCAGGTTGCAAGCGATAAACCGGGCGCCGCGGCGATCGCGAGTATTCAGGCCGGTATTCAATACGGCCTGGATGCGATTGCAACAAATATCGAAGATAATGAAGAAAATTTGACGCGATTTGCGGTCATCAGTCACGAATCTCCTCCGCGCAGCGGAAAGGATAAAACCGCCATCATGTTCCAACTCGAACATCGACCTGGAACGCTTGCCGACGCGATGTCCATTTTTAAGCGAAGCAAAGTCAACTTAAGCTGGATTGAATCCTTTCCCATCCCGGATTCTGGTGGCGACTACCTGTTTTTTATTGAACTCCAGGGTCACCAACAGGANGTTAAAGTGAAGCGGGCAATCGCCTCTCTGGGAAAGAAATCATTGCGACTCGATATCTTGGGGTCCTATGCTGCGAGCGCACCGATTTCCTAATAGTTTTGAGTTTNCAAAAGACGTTTTACTTCATTGAAATTTGCGAGTGCCAACTGGCAACCGGCACCCCATAACGCGGAGCGATTGGAAACAGTATATTCCTTAGCAGGCAAAACAAACGNAACACTAGATTCCCTTTTTCTGCNAACGCAGGCATANCCGTGATCATTATTCTTGGCTCCCAGGCNACCGACCAACAAATCGAAGANGTCGTNCAGCGCATCGAATCGCTTGGTCTCCAAACACATTTAAGCCGCGGAACCTATCGGACNGTCATCGGGGTNATNGGGGATGAAGAAAAAATTGCCGCNGCACCCTTCGAAGCNATNCCNGGTGTTGTNCAAGTGGTTCCCGTNCTNCCGTCCTTNAAGNTGGCAAGNTCCGAAGCCCATCCNCTACCNAGTATTATCGAGGTCGGTTCCGCAAAGTTTGGCGGTGGCCACCTTGGTATGATTGCCGGACCTTGCGCTGTGGAAAGTGCGGAACAAATGGATGCCATCGGCAAGGCTGTCGCGGAAGCCGGGGCAAACGTTTTGCGAGGAGGAGCCTTTAAACCGCGGACGAGTCCGTATGCTTTTCAAGGTCTTGCGGAAGACGGCTTGAAGATTCTTCACGACACCGGCCAACGCTACGGAATGCCGGTCGTCACGGAAGTGCTCGATCCGAGACACATCGAACTGATCGACCGCTACGCTGACATGTTCCAAATAGGTGCGAGGAACATGCANAATTTTGTACTCCTCACCGAGGTGGGCCGGACACAGAAACCCGTACTGCTAAAACGAGGAATGAGTGCGACCATTAAAGATCTTCTGATGTCGGCTGAGTACATTCTNTCCCAAGGCAATCCGAACGTCATTCTCTGTGAACGCGGCGTCAAAGGATTTGATTCCGAAGCCCGCAATCTGTTCGACGTTGCAGCAGTCCCGACCATCAAGACCATGTCGCATCTACCGGTGATCGTCGACCCCAGCCATGCAACCGGTCGCCCGGACCTGATACCCAGCTGCGCATTGGCCGGTGTGGCGGCTGGTGCAGATGGAGTCCACGTCGAAGTCCATCACGCGCCGTCGGAGGCACTCTCAGACGGTCCACAGGCACTTTTGCCTCAGCAGTACGTGCAACTGGCCGAACAACTTCGAAGACTTTCGAATCTGATGCATGAAAACGCTTCATAAACAAAAGAGATAAGTGAGCAGTATGCGAAAAACATTTATTGCCGGAAACTGGAAAATGAATCTCGATCGTGCGCAGGCCGTTGCCTTGGCCACGGATCTGAAGAGCGGATCTGCTGCAGGCGGAAGTGTCGATCTCGCTGTCTGCCCACCATTCGTTTACCTGGAAGCGGTTGGTTCTGAGTTGCAAGGAACGCCAATCGCCCTGGGCGCTCAAGATATGTACTTCGAAAAAGCGGGGGCATTTACGGGAGAAATCAGTGGTCCGATGCTCGAAGATCTCGGGTGTCGCTATGTCATTCTTGGCCACAGCGAACGGAGGCATATCCTTGGTGAGACTGACGCACTAATTAATCAAAAGGTTTTAGCNGCCTTAGCATTGGGCCTCCTCCCCATTCTCTGTGTAGGTGAACTGCTTGAGGAACGGGAGGCAGGGCAGACCGAAGCGGTTGTTCGCCGCCAAATGCAAGGTTCCCTGGCAGGCGTGTCTGCCACCCAAATGGAACAAGTCGTCATTGCCTACGAACCGGTTTGGGCAATTGGCACGGGAAAAGTAGCAAGCCCGGAACAAGCTCAAAGTGTACACGCCGATCTTCGCAGATTGATTGAAGAATGCTACAATCCCGAGGTAGCCAGCGTGGTTCGCATTCAGTATGGTGGCAGCGTCAAACCGGATAATGCAGGTGAACTGCTCTCTCTCCCGGATGTGGATGGAGCTTTAGTGGGTGGAGCGAGTTTAAAGGCCGATGACTTTTTAGGAATCGTAGCGGCTGCTCCCGAAGCTTAAATTAACNACCAGGAAAAATTATTGCCTCTGCAAGGATTGGGTATTAGGGAATGAAAGAGTTTTTTATCGTCATCGCATTGATCGGGATTGCCCTCTTTTTGATTCTATTGGTTCTTGTGCAACGAGGACGTGGGGGTGGACTGGCCGGGGCACTGGGAGGTGCCGGAGGACAAAGTGCCTTTGGTGCAAAAGCAGGTGACACGTTTACAAAAATTACCATGTGGACAGCTTTTTTCTGGATTGTCTTCTGTGTTGTCGCAGTTCGCTTAATGACCGGAAGTGGTGAACCTGATTTTTCTTCCACGCTGGGTGGGGCGGCACAAACAAAACCCGTTCAAGAAGGCAACCTCAGTGAGCAGAGCGATGCGAAAACGGAGGGTTCGGATTCTAGCGATACGAACACTGCTCCCCAAGCAAACAGCGAAGACCAAAGCGAGAAAGCCGAAAACGCATTGCCCGCTACCACCGGTACTGGTGAAGAATAGCCTGATTGAAGTTTTAGCTTCGGCAGGTTTATGCCTATCAACCCATTCGGGGATTATTGCGTGCTTTTGAGTATGACCGGCTACGGGGAGGCTGAGGAGACTNNCGCCGCAGTGTCGGTTGTTGTTGAAGTACGTGCGGTCAATAACCGTTATCTCAAGATCAATTACCGCTCGAGTGACCGGGTCGGCAAGGATGAGACGTGGGTCGAAAAAATTGTTCGGCAATACATCAAACGAGGCACGGTGCATGTGCAGGTACGGACGGTTGATTCAGACAACCGTGCCGGTTTTCGCTTCAACACAGAAGCGCTCAACGCCTATCGAGAACAGTTGCAAGAGTTTCACCGGCATCACCCGATGGATGGCCACGTTACCTTGGATTCGCTATTGAGCCTTCCGGGTGTTGTCGAAGAAATCACTAGTGCCAGAACAAAAGAGGAAGTGGAGCCACTCGTCGAACAGGCGATCATCGCCGCGCTAAAAAACCTTAACGACATGCGATCCGTTGAGGGCCAGGCAATGGGGCACGACATGCTGGAAAACATCGAGGCGATCAAAGCTCAACTGATCTTAATCGAGGAACGCATTCCCCAGGTGACGAGCGATTATACATCGCGACTTCGAGATCGAATCGCCAAACTTCTTAAATCGCTCGGCTCGAGTGTCGAACCCGGGGATATTGCCCGCGAAGTTGCCCTATTTGCTGAACGCAGCGACATCTCCGAAGAGGTGGTTCGACTGCAAAGCCATCTCAATCAGTTTTGTGAAACCATCAAGGCATCGGAAGGGGTTGGTCGGCGCCTGGAATTCGTTTCCCAGGAAATGTTTCGTGAGACAAATACCATCGGCTCAAAAGCAAACGATACAGAAATTTCGAAATATGTGATCGAAATCAAAGCTGCAATCGAACGCATCCGAGAGATGGTTCAGAATCTAGAATAAATTTGTTTTGGCCGTTTTTAAAAAACGCCGCTCGAGAAGATCATGACTGACTCAGGAAACGTAGTAGCTGGCAAATTGGTCGTTATTTCTGGGCCATCTGGTGCAGGAAAATCAACGGTGCTTGCGAAAGTTTTCGGTGACAGTGATTTGCCGCTGCAATGGAGTGTCTCAGCAACAACCCGAGCGCCCCGACCGGGGGAAGTCGACGGCCAAGACTACCACTACCTTTCATACGATGCGTTCCAAGAGAAACGCGAGAACGGTGATTTCCTTGAATGCTTCGAGGTTTACGGTGGTGGCGACTGGTATGGCACCCTGAAAAGGGAGGTTGCCCCTAGGCTCCAGGGCGGGGATTGGGTAGTCTTAGAGATTGATGTTGAAGGGACGCGGGCCGTCCTAGACCACTATCCTGATGCAATCACGATCTTCGTGCGACCGGGGGACCTTGAGCAACTGGGTGAGCGATTGAGGGTTCGGGGAACGGAACCTGNAGATCAGATTGAAAGGCGACTGGAAGTCGCCCGAAGGGAAATGGAGTCGATTGGAATTTATCGGCACGTGGTCGTGAATAACGATATTGATACTGCGGTAAGTGACCTCTGTCAGATTCTAAATGAATATGGCTCGGAGGCTATTGACTCACCGTGACGTAAATAGATAACACGCACTCCGCATCGGGGCGCTCGGTGGTACGAATAGACCGCCAAACTGAAAAACCTGTTAAGTCTTATTCCTGGAGTTTTATTTCTATGCTGGATGAATTACGAGAAGAAGAGATCGTCAATAAGGTTGGCGGGCGGTTTAAGCTCTCCACACTCATTCAAAAACGTCTTGTCGCACTCAACGGCGGCAGTCGGGCCTTGGTCGATATTAAGACTGACGACAAAATGGAAATCGTCGTCCAGGAAATCCTCCAGGATAAAATTTTCCTCGATGCGGCTTCGAATGTTCGCATCGCCGAAGAACAGGAACCGGCCGGAGGCCCTCCAGAACTAGATCTCGAAAGTCTCTAGCAACTCGCTTGCGCATCATGGGTTGCGCATGGGCTGCTTACTCCAGGTCGCATACCGATGAAAAACCGGGAAATCCTCATCGGCGTTACTGGCGGAATCGCCGCTTACAAAACAGCAGCGCTCGTCAGTCAGCTTGTCCAGGCCGATGCGTCTGTCACCGTTGTAATGACACAGGCGGCAACGAAGTTTGTGGGCTCGGCAACCTTTGCCGCGCTGACCGGCAAACCGGTAGCAACGCGTACTTTTGCGACGCGGCAATATCCACTCGGGNCACACATCGAACTTGCGAAACGGGCAGAAATTTATTGCATCGCGCCGGCAACCGCAGATTGCATTGCAAAACTGGCCCATGGATCAGCCGACGATTTACTCAGTACAGTCGCACTCTGCTGCACTTGTCCTATTTTAATCGCCCCGGCGATGAATGCGGCAATGTGGGAAAAACCCGCAGTTCAACGAAATGTTGAGCGATTAGAAAAAGATGGNTTTCATTGCATTGCCCCACAGGAAGGTTGGCTCAGTTGTCGGCAGGTTGGAGCAGGCCGGATGGTGGAAGCGGAAACTCTCTTTGAAGAAATCAAGCAGCGGATTGAATCCTAAAATAAATCGGAATTTGGAAGTCTTATTATGGCTCGGATTTTGATCACCTCGGGACCGACACGACAATACCTCGACCCAGTGCGGTATTTGACCAATGCATCGAGTGGCCGGATGGGATCAGGGCTTGCTGCAGCAGCCCTTGAGGCGGGACACCAAGTCGTACTTGTCAGCGGTCCGGTACAAATCACATATCCGCCAGATATTGAACTACACTCTGTGATCTCAACAGAAGAAATGTTGCNGAAGTGTGCGGATCTTTTTCCTGATTGCGACGGCATGATCGGGGTCGCTGCACCCTGTGATTATCGACCTGCGAAAATTGCTCCGCACAAAATCGCAAAGACGGGGGAACCTTTGCAAATCAAGTTGATGGAGACGGATGATATCGTCGCCCAACTTGGCAAATGTAAAGGCGATCGATGGGTCGTTGGATTTGCGCTCGAAACTGAAGATCCGCGATTGAGGGCGCTGGTCAAATTGGAAAAAAAGAGTTGCGATCTGATGGTTCTCAACGGCGTTGATGCGATGCACGCAAAAACGAACTCCGTAGAAATATTAGAACCCTCCGGAAAATCGATCGGTGCCTTTGAGGGGAAAAAAGAAACGGTGGCCAGGCAGATTTTCGGCGTCATCGAGCAGCGACTCATCGGCAACCCCAGGGACTCGGCTGCGACGCCACAATACTCTCGTTAATGGCCGTAAAACAAGTTAAAAAAGTGACTTAGACCGCAAATTCACCCACTTGAGCCACGAGCGGGCAAACCTTCTGCCAGGCCCTCTCGATCAAATTCTTCACTTCTAGGCCTGCTTTTTCGGCCACATGGCAAAATCTTTAATTACATTGAAATGTAGGGCGTAGGGCCATTTTGTACTCTGCCCTGTTGATCCACCGCTACAGAGCAAAGGGAGCCGACGACGATGTTGCGCAACGCGTTTAATCATTGGAATTCATTTTTCTTATTCGTCTTTTCAGGATTCATCATTTCGCTCGCTACCGGTACGGTGGCCGTTGCACAAGAAGATGAAATTCTCGACCGGCTCTACGGGAATGGCGTCCATGCCTACAAACGCGGCGACTATGTCCAGGCGCATCGTTGGCTGACCGAAGCGATCAATACTGGAAATAGAGACCCTAGGACACGGTATTTCCGCGGTTTGGCTTATTTAAAATTAGGTCGCCCCGAACAGGCTGACCGCGATTTTGCCACCGCCGCAAACCGCGAGGTCGGCGATGGGAATCTTGCCAAACTAGTCGATCAGTCACTCTTCACAATCCAGGGGCCTGATCGTTATCGACTCGAAAGCGCGCGAACTAATGCACAGCGCGAACGGCATCTGCGAAACAAAGGAATGATTCAAGAGCGAAACGCAAAGCCGGAACAGATACGACCAGGAACGCCACGTAACGCAGAACCGGCGGAAGGAACAATGAAAGATCTTCCAGTCTCAGATGATGCATTGCTCGATACGGATCAGGAAAGTGGCGACAACCAACAAAAGCCCGATGCGTCCGGTGGGGAAGATGAAATCTTCAGCACGGACGAAGAACCTGCCAAAAGTGATCCGCCCGCAGAGAACGAAACTGCCGATCCGTTTGACGATGTTTTCGACGACGAACCCGAAAAAAAGCCGGCAGACGACGAGGAGAGTGACGACGATATTTTCGGTCAGTAGGTTGCGGTCGATTTGAATGGGCACTGGGATTAAACCGCAGTGCCACGCGCTAGGACCCTGTTGGCTGCGCGTGAAAATTTCCTTCTCGAAAAGCATTGGCCATTGCTCGAGGAACTTCGGCTTCCGCTAAAACCACCTGGGCGCGGTTCTCTGCAATCAGGGCTTTCATTGCCTGTTCTTGTGCAACGGCCTCTGCTCGACGTTGCTCCGCGGTTGCTTGTGCGACCCGCGTATCGGCTTCTGCTTGATCGGCTTGTAATCGCGCTCCGATATTTTCGCCAACATCAATATCGGCAATATCGATTGACACAATTTCAAAAGCGGTTTGCGCATCGAGACCTCTAGCGAGTACTGCTTTGGATATTCGATCAGGATTCTCAAGCACATCGAGATGGCTATCGGCCGATCCGATGGAAGTAATGATGCCTTCACCGACACGCGCTACGACCGTATCCTCAGTGGCTCCGCCAATGAGTTGCGCTAAATTTGTGCGAACCGTAACGCGTGCGCGTATTCTTAACTCAACGCCATTGCGAGCGATAGCGCTGAGTGTTGGCTTCCGCGATTTCTGAGGGTCTGGGCAATCGATTACCTTTGGGTAAACGCTGGTACGCACCGCATCCAGAACATCGCGACCCGCTAAATCGATTGCAGCTGCCCGGTCGAAATCCAGATCCATTCCAGCACGATGCGCCGCAATGATGGCGCTGATCACATTCGGTACATTTCCGCGAGCCAGATAGTGTGCTTCAAGTAGATCGGTGCTAATACCCGATTGGGCATCGCTCCCAACATTCCCGACGCCCGCCTGAACCGCCATAATTTTTGCCGCGACAATGACCCGGGGATTCACCTGCCGGAAAGTCATGCCGATCAAGCTGAGCATGCGCACATGGGCACCGGACATGTAAGCGCGAAACCACAGTTTTCCATAGAGCATCAAGATGATGGCGCTGACAAAGGCGATCAACGTCACGAGCGCAATGGCGACGACCATGACCGCATTACTCGAATCGGCCTTACCCGCCTCAGCAGCGAGTAAAAAAAAGTGCGGAGCAGCCATCTATTCTCCCTACCTATGGGTTTTTGGAGCCCTAATATCCTAGCGGATTTCACTCGGAAGCGGTACTAGCTCTTTGCGACAACAAGGCGACAACAAGGCGACAACAAGGTCCATTGATGGATACTGGGCGGTTTTTATTGCTTTTATATTGCCGATATAAGGCGGGATTCTTTTCTCCGTCGACCTTTTGCTCTCCCGGGCCAGATGGATATAATTCGCCTAGTCGGGCAGGCGGTCTACCTTCAGGTAGACGTGTTTTTTTGAGCAATTGCTCGCAAACCTGTGCATGAACGAGGAGAAAATTTAATGCGTTCCACAAAAAAAATCCAACGATTCGTTGTCGGTTTACTGGCTGCTGTTTTCATGACTGCCTTCGCCGGTACAGAAGCCGATGCAGAACCAATGAAAAGCGGTTTACAAGAGGGCGATTACGTGCCGGC
>NHBP01000083.1 GCA_002168195.1 Planctomycetaceae bacterium TMED10 | reverse complement strand
TATGCGAAGTAGCAGTGGGGCGCAACAGCCTGTTAGTTCACGGTGACATGGAAGGCCGGTGGACGACAAGATAGCCATCGCAAGCACCTTTTCGGGTTGTCGACTACAAAAAATCAGGGATGACAGCATGTGGGGATATGGACTCAACCTCTGTTATGTGCTGCTACTCGTACTGCTCTCTCCCTACTTGCTCTATGCTGCCATACGAAAAAAAAAGTACCGTCATGGATGGGCCGAAAAATTCCTGGGGCATTGCCCGCAGCGACTGACCAAGAATCGTTGCATTTGGCTGCACGCGGTCAGCGTAGGCGAAGTTCAACTCCTCGCACCTATTATTGAACAGATCGCTCAGCGAGATTCGACCGTGGAGTGTGTTATTTCAACAACCACTCTGACTGGGCGGACTCTTGCAGAAAAAAAATACCCGCAACATATCGTTTTTTATTGTCCACTCGATTTTACCTGGGCCGTTCGCAATGCCATTCGTCGCATCCGCCCCGATCTGCTCGTGTTGAGTGAATTAGAATTATGGCCGAATCTTATTTTTTCCACCCATCGCCTGAAGATCCCAACGACTGTAATCAATGGACGGTTGGGCGAAAAAAGTTTTCGCGGATACCGGTGGCTACAACCTCTGATACGAAACATGCTGGGCTGTCTTTATCTGATTGCGGTTCAAAATAAAGAATATGCCGAGCGATTTTTTCAACTCGGCGCCACGACTGATCAGGTGAAAGTAACCGGGTCGATTAAATTTGATGGTGCAGAGAGTGATCGCAACAATCTCACAACAGCAAACTTCTCAAAACTAGCAGATTTGCGGGCAGACGATGTTATTTTTCTTGCGGGAAGCACCCAGCATCCTGAGGAGTCGCTCGCGATCGATACCTTTCGTACCCTGCAAGGTGAACATCCGGAACTGAAGCTAATTCTTGTCCCCCGACACCCAGAGCGATTTGAGGAGGTCGGAAGATTGCTTGATGCCGAGCAACTTCCTTGGCAGCGACGCACCCTCCTCTCAGATACCGAACAACCAACCCCTGAAGCCAGAATTTTACTTATCGATACTGTGGGCGAATTGAGTGCTTGGTGGGGGCGTGCAGACATCGGATTTGTGGGCGGAAGCTTGAGCACGCGTGGCGGGCAAAATATGATTGAGCCCGCAGCCTACAGTGTTGCTGTCTGCTTTGGGCCCCATACCCATAATTTTCGAGATATTGTCACGGCTCTCAAATCTGCTGATGCCGTAACCGTTGTTGAAAATGGAAAAGACCTAACGGCATTCGTAAGACGCTGCCTGAGCGATCGGGCGTATCGGAAAACGATGGGAGAACGGGCGAGTTCATTAGTCATCTCCAGTCGCGGAGCGACTCAACAAACGGTAAAGTGTCTCTTGGATGCCGTTGATCATTCGCATAGTTTGTTGCCAAAATCGACAGCGGCATAAACAAGCCGACATAGATCTTTTTCCTCGAGTCCTCGGTTTTGCCTGAACTTCCAGAAGTTGAAACGATGTGCCGGGGAATCGCTCCTTGCCTTGGAACGACAATCCAGGCCATCTATCGACCACGTTGTCGACTTAAGCCGATTCAAATCCGACCGTTGATCGGCACCCTGAGAAAGAAGCTCTATGGAGCACAAATCATAGCCATCGAACGCGTCGGAAAACGAGCCGTATTGTGTACGAATCAAGACACCTTTTTGGTTTTTGAGCCGCGCATGACGGGCCTCTTGTTATTGTCTGATCCACCCGACACCGAACATCTGCGACTCCATATCAAATTAACGTCCGGGGGAAGGCAGCGGGGCATACAGAATCTACTCTTCTGGGATCGCCGCGGCTTAGGAACCGTGCAGTTACTTACCGAGTCCACGTATGCCACTTTATGTCACGGTGGTAAGCTTGGACCCGATGCACTGCAAATGACGCCTGCACTCTTTTTTCAACAAATGGGCAAAAGTCGGCGAGCCATTAAGGTAGCCCTGCTTGATCAAAAGCTGGTTGCAGGGATCGGCAACCTCTATGCGGCTGAAATTTTACTCTTAGCGGGCATTCATCCAGAACAAACATGCCTGCAATTAACCGATCGGGATTGGCAAAACATATCGCGGGCAACGCGCCGGGTCCTCCGGCAGGCAATTCGATATGAGGGCTCAACTCTTGGCGATGGTACGTATCGGAATGCGTTAAATAAAAAAGGGCGTTATCAAAACCATCACCGCGTATACGGGCGGGAAGGAGAAACGTGTCGTCATTGTCGAGTCGGTCGCGTCAAACGGATTGTCCAGAGCCAGCGGGCAACATTCTACTGCCCGACGTGTCAACCAGCATAAATCTGCGTACCAATAGCCTGTTTGCACAGATTGGCAAATTGCGTTTTAATGAAAGAGTGTTTTGAGCACTTTCCCCGTGTCCTTAGGAGTGATCATGTCCGGCCTCTTTCGAAATCGCGAACTTTCCCGTCGGGGATTTATACAATCCAGCGCTGGAACCGCCCTAGCAGCCACGACAATGTCTTCATCTCTCTGGGCAGAGGACAAGGACACCACGAAGCGTGAACCTGAGTCGAATGTCGAAAGACTTTTTAATTCCTTCAACGTGGGTCAGAAGAAAAATGTTTGTTTTGACTGGAATCATCAGGATCCCCAGCGCGGCTTATTGCGAACATTCATTGCCAATAACTGGAATATCACTCGACCGGAAGTTAAGAGTGATTTTTACACCCCTGAACAGCAGGCCATCATTCGAGAAATCTTTGAGGGCATCATCCAACCTGATTGGCACGCTCGATTTGATAAGCAACTAGAAGATGACTCGGGCGGTTTTGGTCATGACCAATCGATCGCTATTTTTGGGGATCCGCGTTCGGACCAATTTGAGTTTGTACTGACGGGACGACATATGACGCTTCGGTGCGATGGAAATTCCGCACCCCATGTTGCCTTCGGTGGACCAATTTTTTATGGACACGCACCAAGTGGTCTTGATGAAGAGGCAAACCATCCGGGAAATGTTTTTTGGCCTCAGGCAATGGCCGCCAATCGCGTTGCATCGATGCTTTCCGGGCGGCAACAGCAGCAGGCATTGTTACCAGACTCGCCGGAAGAAGACGCAGTTGGATTTGGGCAATCAGGAACCGATCGACCCGGTCTGCCGATCGAAGATCTTTCTGAAGATCAAAAACAGGAAATGCAAAACGTTTTGGCCACGCTGATCGAACCCTACCGGCAAGTCGATCAAGACGAGGTGCGAGCCTGCCTCAAAGCACAGGGCGGATTGGATGCATGTCACTTGGCGTTTTATCGCGACTCGGACATTGGCAAAGATGAGGTCTGGGACAATTGGCGACTAGAGGGACCCGCCTTTGTTTGGTACTTCCGCGGTTCTCCGCATGTCCACGTTTGGGTGAATATTGCAGACGATCCTCGGGTAACCCTNAACGCTTAAGCNATCACGTGGGCCAATNGTGGAAGTTACGATCTATCACAATCCGCGGTGCACCAAGAGTCGGCAGACCCTCGAATTNTTNNGGTCGCATGGNGTGGAACCNANTGTGATTGANTATCTGAAAAATNCACCTTCGGTGGCNGTCTTACGTGATTTATCANAAAAACTNGNNCTCTCACCANAAGANATGGTCCGNCAAAAAGANTTTTCNGANTTGCNTGNAACCGGAACATCTCANCNCGCAACAATATCTGAANAGCATGGCGGAACACCCGCGGATCATTGAGCGACCCATTGTCGTACGTGGCAATCGAGCCCGCATCGGGCGACCACCAGAAAACGTGCTTGATCTACTGAATTGATCACCGTAATCGCAACTGATCGCAACGGTCGACCAACCGTTTTATGCATTGACTGTACGAACGCTAATATTTCATGAGGCACTCTGCCTCAAACTCCTCGAGCGTTTCTAAAAGAGTGTCGCAGGCACTTTGCAATCGCGCTTCATCAACAATTTTTTTCCCTTGAGTATCCGTTACATAAAAGACATCGACGACCTGATCGATATAGGTGCCAATTTTTGCTGCCACGATACCTAACTGAAGATCGTGAATTTTTTTTGCTGCCGTATACAGTAAGCCAAGGCGATCGGGCGCAAAGACTTGCAAGATCGTTGCCCGGTCGCTGGTGACATTGTCAAATAGAACGCGGGTAGGAAGTCCGGAAAGGGTTGCTTTATCGACGTCCTGTTTATTCCAAATGCGGCGAAATTTTGGGACCTCCAGACTCGGATGCTTCAGGGATTGAACCAATCGATCGCACACTTTTTCAATCCGCTGATCCGAAGACGACGCATCATATTCGGTATCAATTCCATGAAAACGATCGAGCGCCCAGCCAGTACTCAAGGTGTTGATTTGAGCCGACAGTACTTCAACTCCTTCACTCGCCAGTGCGCCCGCTAATCGATAGAAAGTACCGGGCACGAGCGACAGATGGGCTGCAACGGTAAATTCAGTTACCCCTCGATCCGGGTAATGGAGTCCCCAGGCATCGACGTCTTGTTTGTCGAGATTTTGCACCCGGTGCAACGCTTCAACAACCTGCTCCGGCGTTGTCCCACGAAGGTACGTGACCGAAAGAGAATTAATAATTTCAGTGGTCCCCTGCGTACAATCGCCAAAGATCGCGCTAATCTTCTCGCGTTGTTTTCGTGCCCAACCCTCGTCACTGACCAGCGTATCCCCACCAGTGAGATACTTCATGGCTCGCTTATAAAACTGAGTCAATAATTCAATCTTCCAGTCGTTGAGCACATCCGGGCCTACGGCAGCCATATCCGCAGCCGTTAGCACGTAGAGCATACGTAAGACTTCAGGAGACCCGACTTCTACGACGAAACTCTGCATGACGGCCGGGTCGTTGATGTCGTGCCAAAGGGCGGCTCGTGACATGAGAAGATGTTTATGGACGAGAAATTCCAGCATCTCCGTCTGGTGCTGGGAAAGCCCGAGGTGAATTGCTGTCTCACCCGCAATCCGTTTGCCTACATCGCTATGATCCTCCACATAGCCCTTACCAAGGTCGTGTACCAATAAGGCGAGGTGTAAAATCTCTTTTTGTTCGATCTCTAGATAGACTTTCCCCAGGGGGCCCGGTTGCTGCGCAAATTGAATTGCCCTGCGGACTGCGAGCAGGCAATGCTCATCGACCGTATATTTATGATACTCGTTGAACTGCAACATGCCTCGCGCACGGGCAAATGCAGGAATGAATTTTTCCAAAACACCCATTTCGTGAAGCCGCGCTAAAATACGTGGCAATTGGGGTGGTCGTGAAAGCAAAGACAGAAATCGAGCGATCGTTTCGCGAGAGACTTCAGTACATGAACTGGCCGCCTTACGCACTGCCTCCCAGGTTTCATGAGAAATCCGTTTGTCATAGAGGGCCGAAAGTTCCGCGAGTCGTAGAACCTCGCTCAAGTCTGAGCCGATCCTTTCCATGCCGCGGGGTGTGGCTGAAATACGATAGGGACCTACACGAAAATCTCCCGCAACCCGGTGGCTGAAAAGTACAGAAAGCCAATTCGCCAAGCGGGATCTCTGGTACGCATTTGCAAAAAAGCGAGTTGAGATATAGCGGACGGCTACCGTGTGTTGAAAGTATTCCTGCATAAACTGCTCCACTGGCAGCATGCCCTCTGTGCCCCGATACCCGAAAGTCTCTGCCAATCGCATCTGTTCCGCCCGGTCGAGTTGGTCTTTTGCTTTTCCTGCATCAAAATGGGCTTCGTTTCGCGTCCGCAGCAGAAATTCCAAAGCGTTACGGAGGACGACCTGTTCGTCTTTTTCCAGAACTCCTTTCAGCGCCAGGCCGTTGGGGTCGCTCGTCCCATACATACAGAAGCCAATCCACCGCAGCAGTTGTATATCGCGCAAACCACCGCGTGACCTCTTGATATTCGGCTCGAGTAAATAGACGGTTTCACCATACTGGCGGCGCTCCTCACGACGTGCGTCATCAATTACAGGGAGCAGTCCGCGTGCATGTCGATGGGTTAATTTTCGCAGCCTTCCTAAAAGACGCTCCGTCAATTCGACATTGCCACAAACATGCCGGGATTCGATCAGCGAGGTAAGAATATGCGGATCTTCGAGCGAAAGGGCGAGAGCCTGCCGAGTCGTTCGCACGCTGTGACCCACAATCAAACCAGTATCGCTCAAATCCCGCAGCAAGCGTTCGGCAAGCACTGAAACATGATCTGTGATTGCCGTACGGTGCAGTATCATCAGATCAATATCACTAAAGGGGGCAAGTTCTCTTCGCCCATAACCACCATGTGCCACCAGAGCAACTTGGTCCTCGAGATCCCCGAACGTCTGCTGGTCGAGTTGAGCGAGATCACTGATTGCTTCTGTAAAGAGAACGCCGACCACCGTATCGGCGAGATCAGTCAATTTTGCGCAAACCTGAATGCCAGGTGATCCTTGCGCATGCTGCGAATGCAGTTTCTGCTGGCCTTCCTGGAGCGAGGTTTTGGCTGCCAGGACGACTGAACTAAGCGTTAATCCTTGAGACATGAATCAACAAATCCAGTAGACCCAAAAAAATAAAACGGGTCACTCCAGCGCGCCATCCGTGCGCAGCGAGAGCGCCCGCCTTGATTTTACCCGGATCAGGAGAAAAACACCTAGAGGGCCTCTTCTCCCGTCTCACCGGTGCGGATGCGTATGGTATCCGCTAAATCTGTTACAAAAATCTTGCCGTCGCCGATCTGCCCCGTTTGAGCGGACCGCATGACGGTATCAATCACATTTTTGAGATTATCATCTGAAACAACCACTTCAAGCTTCACCTTCGGTACAAAATCAACCGCATATTCGGTACCGCGGTACATCTCGGTGTGACCTTTCTGGCGGCCAAACCCGCGGACCTCCGTAATGGTCATCCCTGAGATACCTTGCTCGGAGAGCGCATTTTTCACGTCCTCCAACTTGAAATGGCGAATCACTGCTTCAACTTTTTTCATCCGAAACTCCCTAAAAGCTTAGTCAATGGGACAAAGACCCCGCTAAACGAAGATATAGCCTTCCTCGCCATGCTCATTCATATCTAGACCGCGTACTTCACCCTCCTGCGAGACCCGTAAGCCCATCACGGCATCTAAAATCTTCAGCANGATAAAGGTCGCTACGGCACAATAACCGATTGTAATCCCAGCCGCCACAATCTGACCCCAAAGGACATCACCCCCCTCAAGCAACCCCAACGGCTTTCCCTCGGCAATATCCCAGGTAGCGCGGGTCGCAAAAACCCCCGTGAGAATGGCACCGAGTGTGCCTCCTACCCCGTGGATCCCAAACGCGTCGAGCGAATCGTCGTATTTAAAGGCCGCCTTGAATGCGCCACACGCAAAGTAGCAGACAATTCCAGCAGCAGCGCCCATGATCAGGGCAGGCATGACATTCACAAACCCTGCACCAGGGGTAATGCAGACCAAGCCGGCAATCGCCCCCGAAGCTGTGCCCAGCACACTCGGCTTCCCGCGAGCAAGCCATTCCATAAAGGCCCAGGCGATCGCACCCGCTGCAGCGGCAAAGTGAGTTGTTGCAAATGCGCTGCTTGTCAAATCATCCGAAGCCAACTCGCTCCCTGCGTTGAATCCAAACCAGCCGACCCAGAGCATCGCGGCACCGATCACGGTATAGGTCAGATTATGCGGTCGCATATCTTCAGTGCCCCAACCGAGACGCCGACCGAGCACCAGGGCACAGACCAGCGCTGACACGCCCGAACTGATATGGACCACCGTACCGCCGGCAAAGTCGAGTGCCCCACCCGCAATCGAATGATCGCTCCCAAAAGCCAGGATTCCACCTCCCCAGACCCAGTGCGCCAGTGGGCAGTAAACGAGTGTGCCCCAAAGAATGGTAAAGACGACCATGGTGCTGAATTTCATCCGCTCCGCATACGCCCCGCAAATCAGGGCCGGGGTAATGATAAAGAACATGCCCTGGAAGAGCATAAACGTCAGCGCCGGAATCGCACCATTCATTGGTGTATGTGGCGAATTAGTCTCTTCATCCCAGACCCGCTCAATACCCTCCATAAAGACATGATCGAGGTTGCCGATATAGGCACCGTCACCACCGAAGGCTAAAGAGTATCCATAAAGCGCCCAAAGCACCGTCATCAGCCCCATGAGGAAAAAACACTGCATCATCACACCCAGAACATTCTTCTTGCGAACCAGACCTCCATAGAAAAGCGCCAGGCCGGGAGCAGTCATAAAGAGCACCAGTGCACAGCAGGTGAGCATCCAGGCATTGTGTCCAGCGAGTGCGGCCGATTCGGCCGTTTCGTGCGCTGCCTCTACCTGCTTCTGTAAGCCCGAAGCATCAAGCCCTCTCCCTCCCTCAACTTGGGCCATCGCCGGCGTAGCAAGCAGAGAAAGAAAAATTAAAAAGTTGGCTGACAGGCCTAATTGTGTGAACAATCTTCGTACCGCCATCATAGAGTGCTCCCTTAAAATGTTTGGTCGGAAAGAGAAATGTGCGGTCCGCTTTATGCGGATACCCCTCCGCTTTCTGCATACGACTGCTTCTCGCAGTCTCTATCTACCTCCTGCCGACGACCGGGCCCGCCAAAACCCTGCTCGCCGCTCGCGGGGAGTGCTCGACTCCCTAACCTGATAGTCTTCTACGGGACAAACTAACTTGGGGCGTCAAAACCGTAAAGGACGTGCAGGGGTTTTCTGTGAAAAAACTGTCACTTTATTCCCCGTGATTCCAGGGCACATCGCTAGATCCAGCAAGTCGATTTGCCTCTCTGGCCATGACAAAAAGAAGGTCGCCCAACCGATTGATATAAACCAGAACTGCTTGGGGGACATTGGTTTGCTGCTCCTCAGCAAGTTCAACGACAATCCTCTCCGCACGGCGGCAAACGCAACGTGCAAGATGCAAATTAGCGGCAACGGGGACTCCACCGGGCAAAATAAATTGTTGCAATTCCGGAAGCTGCCGCTCAAATTGATCAATGGCTTGTTCGACGTGCTGCACCTCGTCCTCTCCGGTCGGAGATATTCCCCTGACCGATCCCTGGGGGGAAGCCAGTTCGGCACCAATGACAAATAGGTGCTGTTGAATCTGCTCAAGCAACAGGTCAATTTGAGGGTCTGGTTTGGAAGCACGCACAACCCCCAAAACTGCATTCAGTTCATCCACTGTGCCGTACGCTTCAATCCGAAGATTGCTTTTTGATAACCGCTGACCACCAAACAGAGAAGTTTCTCCAGCGTCACCTGTTTTCGTATAAATCTTAACCATCGCGGTTCTCACACATGATTGACGCAATAAATTCCTGGACACACCAGACAACCCGAATCGCCCTATTGTACTTGGCAACCTATAATCGGAGTAGCTTGATCAAACCTCTTATTTTTTAGAATTCGTGTGGTCTCAAAAAATGCGAACTACAATCCTAATTGTCTTAAACGTATTCTTGCTCCTAATGTCGACAGGCACCCCGGATACGGTTTCACTGGCACGGGGTGACGAGCAGGAAGACCGTTACTTGAGTCACGTGAGGCAGATCACCGACTCTTTTACCAAAGCCGGCGAAGGCTATTTTTCACCCGATGGCCGGCGAATTGTCTTTCAGGCCGTTCCAATTGAATATCCGTTCTATCAAATCTATACGCAAACGCTTGATGGTACACCGGAGTTGATCAGCACCGGTCGAGGTCGTACCACATGCTCGTATTTTCATCCTGACGGAGAAACCATTCTTTTTGCCTCAAGTCACCTTGACCCAAAACTTGATACCACTGAAGCGGATGAGAGAGCGAAACAGGAAGCAGAACGGAAGAGCGGTAAACGCCGGCGCTATAGCTGGGTCTTCGACCCTTATATGGATATCTATAGCCGGAATCACAATGGCCAACTGACACCTCTGACCTCGACGGCAGGCTATGATGCCGAGTGTGCTTATTCTCCCGACGGAAAACAGGTCGTCTTTTGTAGTGATCGTGACGGGGATGCAGATCTCTATATTATGAATTCGGATGGCAGTGCAGTTCGTCAGTTAACGAATCAACCAGGATACGATGGAGGGCCTTTCTTCTCGCCCGATGGTCGTTGGATTATCTATCGTACGGATCGCAAAAAGCCTCATCATTTGCAAATTCATGCGATTCGAACAGACGGGAAACACGATACGGCTCTGACCGATAATATTGGAGTGAACTGGGCTCCTTATTGGCATCCCACGGAACCCTATATCATTTGGTGCGGCGCAGATCACTCCAACCCCAAAGCCCGTCCAAACTACGATCTCTATCTTATGCCCTACACAATAGAAAAGACTGCAAACGGCGAGAAATTTGTNGGTGGAAAGACCGTACGGATTACTGATCATCCAAGTGCCGACGTGCTGCCTGTCTTCTCCCCGGATGGTAAAAAGCTCATGTGGACAAGCAATCGCGGAGAAGGCGGGACCAGCCAACTTTGGATCGGCGACTTCAAACTGCCCGAACATTAATATCTCTCGATGACACTCGATGACAGATGACAATGGATCACTGCTTTAATCAAGACGCGTGTCCACTCCGGTAGAAAGCATGCCAAGACACAGCGACTCTTTTGNTCAACTNAAAATCTGGAAGTTCGGGGGGCTTACNCCCCAAGAGCTAGTTCGTAGAACCCGGAGAGAATTTCGCGAACGGCAGCTATCGGCACGTTCTGCCCAGTTCGCCTACTTTTCGATGCTGGCCATGATGCCACTATTGATCGTGCTGGTTTACANNATCGGTCAAATGCCCATTCACGGGTTGCTCGGCAGCTTTCTCATGTTGCTTGAAAAAACGCTTCCGGACGCCGCGTACCAATTATTTCGCACCCAAATANTGGCAATCCAACAAGAGAGTTCGACAACCTATATCTCCATCAGTTGCGTCATTTTTCTCTACGCAGGNTCNCGNCTTTTTGTCACNATTGGAGAGGGGCTCAACGTCGCCTTCGGTCATNCACCCCGAGCACGNCGCGTACGCACCTATTGGTTATCGCTGGTACTCACCTTCAGTATTGCCTTGTTACTGATCGTGGCACTAATCATTCTCGTCATCGGACCGCAAGCGGTCGAATGGGTGATCCATGGCGTCCATCTGCCGGTGCCCGATTCTCTTTCTTTAATCCTCATGCGCTGGGGTGTCGTCATCGGCTTTCTACTTATTTTTACCTCCACAATCTATTATCTTGTCCCGGCACATGGACTTCCTTGGCATTGGTTCAGTCCGGGCACTATTTTTGCCGTTTTAGGTTGGATCGCCGCGAGTCAGGGATTTCGTTTTTATGTCGCGCATTATGCCCGCTACAATCAGATTTATGGCGCCCTGGGTGGCGTCATTGCAATGCTTTTCTGGCTCTATCTGACCGGNGCAATCCTNCTCATAGGAGCGCAAATCAACGGCATTATTTATGAGNCTTTACAAACATCNTCGCTGGAACCAGACGCCTAAGAAACGCTGCGTCCACGCTTCGGTCATTCCTTAATCTAGGAGTGTTCCCAAATGTATGCCCCGCACCGGCGGCGACGGAGATTTACTCCTTGAAAAACTGATAGTGTCGCTAGCACCTNCAGAGAAAAGATTGCCTAGTTTGCTGGTTTTTCACGNATTACGCTAGCCGACTGCAAGCACGATATCTTCTTTTTTTCTCTTTCTTATCGCTNCCAATCTCGCTATTATGCGACNCCGTTTTTTATCGACGAGGAACATCTTTATGAGTGATTGCCGGGTCGAAAACGATTCGATGGGTGAAGTCCGNGTACCCGCCCAAGCCTATTACGGTGCGCAGACACAACGCGCGGTGGAAAATTTNCCCATCTCGGGATGGCCGTTACCACCTCCGCTTATTCATGGCATAGGCCTGGTGAAATACGCCTGTGCGACCGCCAATCGTGACCTTGGATTATTNGGTAAACAGGGACGTTCACCACTCAATGAACAACAAATTGAATCCTTGCTGAAAGCCTGCCTGGAAGTGACTGAGGGTAAATGGGATGCGGAGTTTCCGGTCGATGTTTTCCAGACAGGCTCGGGGACCAGCAGCAACATGAACGCGAATGAGGTCATCAGTAATCGCGCGATCGAACTTGGCGGAGGTGATCGGTTTGCCAGCGAAAAGCCAATTCACCCCAATGATCATGTCAACATGGGGCAAAGCACAAACGATACTTTTCCNACCGCCATCCATGTCGCTGTTGCACTTCAAATTCACCAAGCTTTGATTCCCGCGNTGGAACGNTTTCAATCCGCATTAGCACAGAAAGCGGCGGAGTGGGACAAAATCGTAAAAATAGGGAGAACCCATCTGGCAGATGGAACCCCGATTCGGCTCGGCCAGGAAATGAGTGGGCTNGCGCATCAGCTACAAGCTTCTACGGTGCGGGCAACGCGAGCGATCACAGCAGTTTGTGAACTNCCCGTCGGCGGTACAGCGGTAGGCACAGGNATCAACACGCATCCAGAATTCGGGCATCGCGTGTCGGCTGAACTGGCCGACAAAACAAGACTACCATTTGTGGAAGCTGAAAATCACTTTGAAGCAAATGCACAACGCGATGGACTCGTAGAATGTCACGGTCAACTACGCGTGATCGCCTCAACACTGTTTAACGTAACCAACAATATTCGCTGGCTAGGGTCGGGGCCTCGATGTGGTTTCAATGAACTTCGGCTACCAAGTCGACAACCGGGCAGCTCGATTATGCCTGGCAAGGTCAATCCGGTGATGTGCGAAAGCGCCATGCAAGTTTCAGCCCGCGTCATGGGTAACGATCAGACGATTGCTATCTGCGGCGCTACGGGCGGAAATTTCCAACTCAACATTATGATGCCTTTNATGGGTCAAACGACGCTCGAAAGTGTNNCACTCTTAGCAAGCGTTTGCAATGCGTTTGTCGAATTCTGTGCTACTGAAATGGAAGCGAACGTCGATGCTTGCGAAGGATCCGTTGAGAAAAGCCTTTCGATGGTGACGAGTCTCAATCCTTATATCGGTTATGAAAAAGCAGCGTCTCTCGCTAAAGAAGCGTTCAANACGGGAAAAACNATTCGACAATTATGCACCGAACAGGAAGTTCTTCCTGAAGCGGAGCTCGACAAAGCTCTCGATCCATTTCGAATGACGAGCCCACATGCCACAAAAGAGTAACACCNCCAATAGGATAAATCGTCTTCTTTGATCNGCCGTTTTAAGACACACTCAATAAACTNTCCATGAAGAAAATACTTTTANACTTCCTGCTCGGATCGCTCGGGANCATGGTATTGCTGAAGTCGGCATACNCTGAATCGCCATCGNCATCTCCTGCGGAAGTGGTNAATTCNCACAGCCCAAAGCAATTGATTGGAGTCGCGTCCAAGANTGCTGCAACGGCGACGACACCACGAGATTACTCCGAGATGATTTACTATCTCGATAAGGCTCTCGCCTCGCGGTCAATCGTGCCCGAGCATCGAGAATATGCTTACAAGCTGAAAGGCTGGTCACACAATCGATTAGGAGAATATTTTGCATCCCAGGGCAAAGAAGCGGCTGCCCTCACTCAATTTGAAACGGCTGTCGAATTAAATTTCAAACACTGGAAAGCATTNCANAATCGAGGCGTNAGTTACGCGATGAGTAATCGTCTTGATGAAGCTGCACAAGATTTTTCCGCCACAATTCGACTTCATCCTGAATATGCCAACGCTTGGTTTAATCGAGCAGAAGTTTTTATGCGTCAAGGAAAAACCGATCTTGCGGTCGAAAATTATTCCCAGGCGATCACGCTGAACGCAGAGGACGCCGGCTTTTATGCAGGACGCGGAAAAGCTTATCGAGTCTTGGGAAAGTTCGCCTTGGCGGAAGCAGATCTCAACCGTGCCATCACTATTGATAGCCGCCTCACAAAGGCCCATCTCCAAAGAGGTGACCTCTGGTTGGCTCTAGGTGAATATGAAAGTGCNGCTGCGGATTATCGGACTGCTGTTCGCAACGATTCGCAGTCTGTGGCGGCCTTTCGTTGTGTAGCTTGGATGATGGCAACGTGCGAAGATCAAAGATATCGCGANCCCAAGCGTTCGATTCAGTTTGCAAAGAAAGCNATCGAAATCAATGGNGGTGANGACTTTCGTCTTCTTGATACCCTGGCTGCAGCCCATGCCAATGCGGNACGATTCAATGATGCCGTAGCCGAACAACAAAGGGCGATTAAAATGGCAGCCGGCCAAGCGACAGGCCGTGAAATGCACAATCTCAAACAGCGACTGCAGCAATATTCGCAGCAGGCTCCCTACCGTACGGAAGTGATTGCTCGTCAGCCGGATCGTTCCGAGCNTATTCAATAAACGGCATTAACGGTATTAGTAGCTATGAGCGACGCCTTTCTGTATCTCGGCGGTTTAGCCCTAGCGGCTTACTTTTTTCGCCTATGGTTCGAAGACTACCGGCAAAATACGCAGCAGATCAATCANGATCTTGCCGCCGGCAGGACGATCTCTGCTGATGTGATTCAAGCNGGACTTCCGGGATCGACCCCTGCAAGTTGGCGGGCAATTACAATTGCCATCTTCGGGGCCGTAGGGATCCTAGCCCTTGAAGTCGCTGGAGAATATCGACTCGATGTCGTTGAGGACCAAACGACCATGTCGGTTCTATTAGGGATCTATACTCTTGCGGCAGCGTTTATAGAAGAACTGATCTTTCGTGGTTTTTTGTTTTTCGATCGTCACGGAAAGTGGCGGCTCTATGGAAGTATCATTGGCATCTCAATTCTTTTTGCACTCATTCATCCCTATCTCTGGTCTTACGATGTGCCCCAGAATCAACCACCCTGGCTATTCTGGAAATGGATCGGGCTCAATCTTTGGCGCGATGACGGGATGCTCAATATTCAACCCATTTTTTCTACTTGCATTTTATTTATCAACTCACTTTGGTTTTACTATGTGCGATTCTTTGGGCTAAACCGATTCCGCTCACTCATCCCCTGCGTNGCTGCCCACCTAGCGAGCAATCTAGGGGTCTTCGTGGTGAAGGCATGTCAGGGCAAAGTTATCCTGTTTGATTAAGCCAGATGCCTACACCCCGCTTCCCCTGGATAACCGAAAAGGTGCGTCCTGGCGGACAAGTCGCTGTAAATACGGNAAAATGCCTAAAACACCATGTTTTTCAGATTNTTGGCTGCCAAATCGCGTCACCCATAGCAAGGATAAATACGTTTAATTTTAGTGAATGGACCGATTCACCCTAGCACGAGAGTGGCCGAAATTTTAGCATACTTAATTCAATTCCTGCCATTGAGTATGACTCCCCTCGCCGCCAACCGGCGAGCGGGTGGGAAGATGCCTGTCGGGGCGTATCTGCAGTTGTTCCCTGCTGATCCCACTGTGTCGTTTAACAGATAACTAAGACAACGAACGGCACAGACCGGCAAAACAATTTNGGGATCACTACGTTTATTTTTTTTAGAAACATCGCAACATAACAGTACCTCACCATGGACGCTACAAAAATTCGAAACATTGGTATTTCCGCCCACATCGATTCNGGAAAGACCACNCTCAGTGAAAGAATTTTATTTTACGCTGGCCGTATTCATCGCGTACAAGAAGTACGGGGTGAAGGTGATGGTGCGACGATGGATCATATGGAATTGGAAAAAGAGCGGGGTATCACTATTACAAGTGCTGCAACGCAAGTGGAATGGGAAGGNCATCAAATCAATCTGATTGATACACCGGGGCACGTTGACTTCACTGTCGAAGTCGAAAGAAGTTTGCGCGTGCTTGATGGAGCCGTCCTGGTACTCTGTGCGGTTGGTGGCGTCCAATCTCAGTCTCTCACGGTCGACCGACAGATGAAGCGATATCGCGTTCCGCGGTTGGGTTTCATTAATAAAATGGATCGTACCGGAGCGAATCCAAAACGCGTGGTCGAACAAGTACGAGAAAAGATGAATTGCGATGCGGTTTTAATGCAACTTCCCATCGGTGCCGAAGATGATTTTGAAGGAGTTATCGATTTAGTCACCATGAAAGCCCTCTATTTCGATGGCGCCAATGGTGAAACAATACGTTCTGATGCAATCCCTGAAAACATGTTGGCAGAGTCACAAACAGCACGCCAAGAAATGCTCGAAGCAATCTCAATGTATAGTGACGAGCTCATGGAACTGCTGCTAAGTGAAGAAGAAATCCCTGTGGATTTAATTCATCAAGTAACTCAGAGTGCCGTACACGATCTTGACTTTACGCCTGTGTATCTGGGCACCGCCTTCCGGAACAAAGGTGTACAACCCTTGCTCGATGCCATTGTTCGTTACCTTCCGGCTCCTATGGATCGTGAAAAGACTGCCATGGGCCATGAGAATCCAGAGGAAAAAGTGCCGCTGACCGTTGATGTAGACGCTCCTTTTGTNGGCATGGCTTTCAAACTTGTGGACGATCCCTATGGTCAGCTTACATTTATGCGAATTTATCAGGGACAAATCGCAAAGGGAAAGCAATACACCAACCAGCGAACGGGGCGCAAGCAGCGATTCAGTCGCATTTTACGTATGCATTCAGACAAGCGTGAAGAAATTGATAATGCCTATGCCGGCGATATTGTAGCCATCATGGGAATTGATGCGGCGAGCGGGGACACCTATTCCCAGGATGCGGGTTATTGCACTTTAGAAAGTATTTTTGTTCCTGANCCGGTCATTAAGATGGCTGTGGAACCTCTTTCGCGTGAAGCAGGGGATCGCTTGGGCAAGGCACTCCAGCGATTCCGGAAGGAAGACCCTACATTCCAAGTCGCTACGGATGAGGAGACCGGTGAGACTGTCATCGCAGGGATGGGTGAACTCCATCTAGAAATCTATATCGAACGGATGAAACG
Organism: Planctomycetaceae bacterium TMED10; assembly: GCA_002168195.1. GTDB lineage: Bacteria > Planctomycetota > Planctomycetia > Pirellulales > UBA7805 > UBA7805. The sequence goes on along the minus strand of NHBP01000083.1, from coordinate 16,034 downwards.
AGAGTATAACTGTGAAGTCTCTGTGGGTGCACCAAAAGTAAGCTATCGGGAAACCGCAACGCGNCGTGCCGATTTCGATTACAAACACAAGAAGCAAACAGGTGGTTCCGGGCAGTATGCCCATATCAAAGGTTATTTAGANCCANTGGCTGATGACGAGGAAGAGACCTACATATTTGAAGAAAAAGTTGTCGGTGGACGCATTCCAAAGGAATATATTCCCGCCGTGAACAAAGGATTCAAAGCCGCNATGGTCAAAGGGCCTGTTGCGGAATATCCGGTTGTGAATGTGATGACCGTACTCGAAGACGGGTCCTACCATGAGGTNGATAGCAGCGACATGGCGTTTCAAGTATGCAGCCGCAATTGCTTCAAGGAAACATTCCTGAAGGCAAAACCCGTGCTGCTTGAGCCAGTCATGAAATTGGAAGCAGAGGTNCCTCCGGATTTTCAAGGACCNGTNACCGGGGAATTGACNAGTCGTCGAGGCATCATTGTTTCCACGGATATGGCCGGTGATACGGCAGTTATCATTGCCGAAGTGCCGCTGGCCGAAACTTTTGGCTACTCAACCGATCTTCGTAGTATGACACAGGGACAAGGCACCTTTAGCATGGAGTTCTCCCACTACCGACAAGTGCCGTCAAACATTCAGGAAAAAATACTCGCGGACCGNAAAGCCGAAAAAGAAAAGNAGACNGTCGGGTCTAAATAGNTGCNTGCCCACAACTGCGATCACGAAGCGCGACCGCCCTTAAGCAAGCCTTAAGCAAAGAGTCCGGTGGCCACCTTACCGGCCACGTCGGTTAAACGGAACTGGCGACCTTGATACGGGTAGATCAATTCTTCGTGATTCAACCCCAGTAAATGCAGTAGCGTCGCGTGGAAGTCATTTACATGCATCGGGTTCTCGGTCACATGAAAGCCTAGTTCATCGGTTTTTCCGTAGGTGAATCCTTTTTTCAGTCCTCCGCCAGCGAACCAAACCGTAAAGGCATCTTTATGGTGATCNCGTCCAGCGAGTTGACCACGTTCATCCTGAATCATTGGCGTCCTTCCAAATTCCGCGCCAAAAACAACGAGTGTCTCATCAAGTAAGCCCCGTATTTTTAAATCTGCAATCAATGCAGCGATCGGCTGATCCACTTCGCGACACTTTCGAGGTAAACCGCCCTTGATATTACCGTGCGTGTCCCACCCTTGATCATTCAATTGAACGAACCGGACGCCCCGCTCGATAAGTCGACGGGCCAGCAGGCAATTATTCGCAAAGCGTGTCTCGCCCGGCTGCGTTCCATAAAGATCATGAATATGTTGCGGTTCATCTGAAAGATCCATCAATTCAGGAACTGCGGACTGCATCCGAAAAGCCANTTCGTACTGGCTCATGCGTGTGGCAATTTCCGGATCACCCACTTTTCGAAGATGGGCTGCATTNAGGTCGTAGACACTCCGCAGAATGCGCTCCCGACGACCGCGATCNATGCCCGGGGGATTTGACAGATAAAGCACCGGGTCTCCCTGTGAGCGAAACTCGACTCCCTGGTGGACAGTCGGCAAAAATCCACTTCCCCACATNCTGTTTCCGGCTCCAGCAATCTGTCCGGTATTCATTACAACAAAATTAGGAAGATTTTCATTCTCACTTCCTANGCCGTAACTCACCCAGGANCCCAGGCTCGGGCGGCCAAACTGTCCAAATCCCGTTTGAAACATTAACTGCGCAGGCGCNTGATTAAACTGTTCGGTATGCAGTGAGTGCACCACCGTCAATTCATCGGCTACCTTTCCCAAATAGGGCAGTAACTCAGAAAGTTCGATACCACTTTGACCGTGACGCTGAAATTTAAAGGGGGAACCGAAAAGATTNGGCTGNTTCCGTACAAAAGCCAACCGCAGATTTTCCCAGAGCGCGTCNGGCATTTTCTGTCCGTCCCGCCGCTGCAATTCTGGTTTAAAAGAGAGAAGATCAAGCTGGGACGGACCACCAACCATGTGGAGAAAAATNACATTTCGCACACGCGGTGCATGGTCTGGTCGTTTAAGTGCCTGCTCCGATGCATGCTCTCTTCCATCGCTATCTCGAGCCAGCAGCGTTGAAAAAGCCGCCCCNGCAATCCCCATCATGCCCTGTTGCATCAGGGCGCGGCGATTGCAGCTCAATATTTTATCTGGAGCATCCATCNGAACTTTGGCTCTTTATTCTTTGGTAATCGTTTCATCAAGGTTTAGAAGGGTATTCGCAACACAAACCCAAGCAGCACGCTCACCGATTTTTTCCGGCGTCTGTTCCGATTTTTTGCCTCTCAATGTACCAACCAGTTTTAATGCGTCACTCGGAAATTCCTGCAGGGATTGTCGCTGATCATTTAACAGACTTTGTAAAATAGAGAGATCTTCTTCACTCGGCGATCGGGCAACACATAGCTGAAAAGCACGTAATAAACGCGTCCGATCGTCCGTAAGTTTCGCTTCAAGAATACGATTTGCCAAACCTCGAGCCATCTCTAAATAAGCCTCGTCATTCAGAAGCGTCAATGCCTGCAGCGGGGTATTGGTTGTAGAACGCTCGACCACACACCGGGTTCTATCCGGAGCGTCGAAATTCACAAAACTTGGATAGGGGGCGACGCGTCGCCAAATGACATACACGCCTCGACGGTACCGGTCCGGCCCTTGAGCAACACGATAAACCGGCTCTCCGCGACCGGTCTGTCGCCAGATCCTCGGCGGCTGGGGCGGATAAATGGGGGGTCCGCCCATTTTCTCCTCGAGAAGATTTGCAATCGCAAGTCCATTATCGCGAATAAGTTCCGCTGGCAAGCGAAACCGCGAACCGCGAGCCAAGAAGATATTTTTAGGATCGCGATTTTGGTGCGTCAACGTTTGCTGCGATGATTGCTGGTAGGTTGCCGTCGTTACAATCTGTCTGAGTAACCGCTTGGTTGACCACTCGTCCTGGACAAAACGTACCGCTAGCCAATCTAAAAGCTTTGGATGTGAGGGCGGTGAACCTTGGACACCAAAATCTTCGCCCGAAGCAACCAAACCCAATCCAAAGATCTCTTCCCAAATTTGATTGACTCGCACGCGAGCGGTAAGCGGATTTTCTTTATCGATTAACCACTTTGCCAAACCGAGCCGATCGGGTGAAGTTTCCGAAGGCAAGGGGTGCAGTGCCGCGGGTGCGCCTGGTGCAACTTGTTGAGTGGGTGTAAGAAAATTACCGCGTTTAAAAATGCGCGTTATTCTAGGCGATTCCATCTCGAGCATGACTAATGTCGTTTTGGGTTCGACATTTTTTTTATCCCGAAGGAGTGCATCCACCTTTTGACGATAATCTCGAACAATCGAATCTGTTTTCCAAAACGCCTCTTTAATCTTTTCTTCCTTAACAGCATCCGTGGGGGTTGAATCCTCGGACAGCCATTGTCTGAATTCCTTAAGCGTTGCAGCCGTGAGACTCGCAGTTGGCTGAATACCCTGCTCAATAACTTTTTGTTTCCACTCCGGATAGCGAATCATCGATTCGCGCTCTGCCCGTTGCAGCGATTCCTGAGCAACCTCGATTTCGGCATCCAGCATGTGCCATTGCTCTCGCATCGTTGCATTGGAAGCCAGTTCCATCCGTGGGCCATAAAAATCGAACTGGATGCCGTCTTGTCGCGTGTTTTCGACTTCTAGAGGCGTATTATTAAAAAAAGCAAAAAGGCGGTAATAATCTTTTTGCGTGAAAGGATCGTATTTATGATTATGGCATTGTGCGCACTCAAGCGTTGTTCCTAACCAAACTGTTGCCGTCGTATTCACGCGATCAATCACTTGGTTTGTTCGATTTTCTTCAGGATCAACGCCTGCTTCAATGTTACAGGTCGGTGTTCGGTGGAAACCGGTGGCAATTTTTTGTGCGTCCGTCGCATTTGGCAACAAATCTCCGGCCAATTGTTCGATCGTGAATTGATCGTACGGCATATCTGCATTCATCGCCGAGATCACCCAATCTCTGTAAGGCCAAAGATCTCGCAGTTGATCCGCTTGATAACCATTGGAGTCGCTATAGCGTGCTAGATCGAGCCAATCACGAGACCACTTCTCGCCAAACCGTGAAGAGGAGAGTAAGCGATCGACAAGCTCGTGATAGGCTGCAGTTGAAGGATCACGAACAAACCGCTCAACTTCCTCAATCGGTGGCGGCAATCCAATTAAGTCCAGGTACAGGCGGCGGACTAAAACTGCGGGGGCAGCAGGCGGATTTGGGATGAGACCCTCTTGAGATAGTCGATCGCGAATAAAACAATCGATCGGATGGCGTGTATCCCCTGATCGACCGGCGTGAGGAACCACCGAAAGCGCCGGTTTACTGTAAGCCCAGTGATTTTGCGGAAGTGAAACATCCGTGCCCACATGTTCTGGCCAGTCGTGCCCTCCTGCAATCCAACGCTCAATCACGTCAATTTGTTTTTGTGTGAGCGGCGCGTTTTCGAAAGGCATTCGCTCATCGGCATCTTTAGTGGTCAGTCGGTGAAGCAGCAAACTCTCGGTGACCGATTTTTCAAATAACGGGCCAGACACCCCTCCGTGAAAGGCAGCGGCCCTGGAATCAAGTCGTAACTGCCCCTGCTGTTCCTCCGGGCCATGACAATCGATACATTGCTGCACCAAAATCGGCCAGACTTCACGCTCAAAATCAACGAACTCGCTTTTCTCTTGCGGAACGGAGTGCGCAACCGCAGATAAAAGAGATAGAGCAATAAAAAAAAGACCTGTCGCGCGAACTCGCGTGCGAACTCTCGCGCGGTGAAGCAGCCTAATCGCTATCGATAAGAAACGCATCACGTTCGTCCACAGGAAGTATTATTTCACCTGTCTTTATTGTATCAGACCCTTCACCCAATGATGACCGTAAAATTTCAGTCCCTCGACTGAACTAAATTTTGTCGGATCTTAAAAAAGTCGTCGCCAAGCCGTTTCGGCCGGTGATGAAAGCTCGGGGGGACCGATTTGCTGTGGATGCAAGAGATGGGCAAGAATTTCAAGACTCTCTACTAAACGCGGACCGCTTCGATTGAAGTACGCATTTCCATCGACGGCATACACAGACCCGTCACGCACTGCCTGAAATGATAAAAATTCGGGCTGCTGCAACGCGCTTACCTCATCGCACGTTCTTGATAAATCAAATCCACAGGGACAAAATACCACGACCTCGGGATTGAACGCGCTGATTGCGTCCCATGTCGTAAAACAACTTTTCCCAGAGGCATCCAAACGGGGGGCGCGGCCCCCGGCGATTCGGAGCATTTCCGGCATCCAATTTCCTGCAAGCATGACCGGTTCTATCCATTCAATAAGCGCAGTGCGTGGCCATTTCTCTTGACGAAGGGAAGCGAGACGATTGGCAATAAGATCCACTCGTTGTTGATATTGCTGTACCTTGGCTTCTGCAGCATTTTTGCTGCCGCAGAACTGACCAATACGAATCAAATCTTCAAAAACCTCTTCCAGGGAGTTGGGCTGGAGGGCAAGAATAGAGACTTGATCGATTCTTCCCATTTGATCGATTGCGGCAACCACATCCTCATACTTTAATGCACAAACTTCGCATTTTGATTGTGTAATAACCAGATCAAATTCTAATTGCGCTAATAGAGCAACATCGACCCCATAGAGTGGCTGACCGGTTGTTAATTTTTGCTGCACAACAACATCAATGTCTGAACTCGACCGGGAGCTATCAATGTAAGAAAAGGTGACTCGGGGCTTATGCCGAACCTCCTGCGGGTAATCGCACTCATGACTGACCGCGACCACTCGATCGCCTAATCCGAGTGCGTAGAGCATTTCGGTGGCGCTTGGCAATAGCGAAACAATTCGGGAAGCGGCATTCATATCTACGGCCTATCTCTCGTTCATCCACCCTGAGCATTCAGGCTTCTTTTCATTATCTTCCGGTTAACTCTTTGAGAACAGTCTCTAAAATACTCTGAGCAGGGAGATGAACTTGGCGACCTCTTTTTTAGGTACCGATTCTCGGTTAGGCTACGCTCTCTTTCCCATAAACCCATCAAAACACCCGACGAGAATATTATGTCCGACCCTTACTTTCAACAGATGTTTGCCGAACGTATCGGAGGCGCCGCGTACGGTAAGGGAACGGATATTTACAAGTTTGAAAAGATCAAACGAGCAAAACGTAAGGCATTGCAAGAACATCCTGAACGCGAGCTTTTAGATTTTGGGATCGGTGAGAACGATGCGATGGCAGATCAGAGTGTGCGCGAGGCAATGGCCCTCGAAATCAATCGCGCGGAAAATAGAGGCTATGCCGACAACGGGATTGGCGAATTCACGGAGGCGGTAGCCCGATTTATGTCGCGTACCTTAGGCGTTTCGCTGAACCCTGATACCCAAATCAATCATTCGATTGGCTCGAAACCTGCCCTGGCAATGTTACCCGCGGCCTTCATCAATCCGGGCGATGTCACACTGATGACCGTTCCCGGGTATCCGGTCGCGGGTACCCATACAAAATATTATGGTGGGTGTATCTACGCACTCCCGTTGTTAGCAGAGAACAACTTCCTTCCTGACCTGGATTCGATTCCGTTAGATATTCTACGGGCAGCGAAACTGCTGGTATTGAATTATCCCAACAGCCCTACCGGGAAAACAGCCACGTTGGAATTTTATGAACGTGTGGTTCGCTTTTGCCAGGAGCATCAAATCGTCGTAATTCAGGATGCTGCGCACATCATGCTCAGTTTTGATAGTGAACCACTCAGTTTTCTCTCCGTGGACGGAGCGATGGAAGTCGGTGTGGAAAGCCATTCGTTGTCCAAGGGATTTGACATGATTGGTTGGCGAATGGGGTGGGTCTGTGGAAACGAGCGGATCGTCAGCGCGTTTTCTGACATCAAAGATAATACGGACTCGGGACAATTCATTGCGATTCAAAAAGCGGCAATCGCAGCGCTTGACAACGACGCGATACCAAAGGCGGTTGCAGACAAGTATCGTCGGCGATTGGAAAAATTGGTTGCCATGCTGAGTCGTTGTGGGATACCGGCAAGTATGCCGGGGGGCACTTATTTTCTTTATACACCCAGCCCTAAAAAGGTTGCGGGAGGGATATCGTTCGAGTCAGCGGAAGCCGCCAGTCAATATCTGATTACCGAACAATCGATTTGCACTGTACCCTGGGATGATGCCGGGCCCTACCTGCGATTTTCAGTGACTTATGAAGCGGAAGACGCGACCCAGGAGGATCGGCTAATGGCAGAAACCGAATCGCGTCTTAAAGAAATTGCCTTTGAATTTTAGTGTTTCCGCTACCAAGGCGTTCTCGTCGACTAAAAGATTTGTTTCTATACTAAGAAAGTCCAGACAACCGGGGATTTCGAAGCCGAAAGCACATTTGCAACGGTACAACTGTGACGACAAAAAAACTCGTCATCATTTCGAGGAGAAAAATAGCATGTGGCAACTCAGCAACCGACATCACCTTCCGGTTTATTTTTTGATTTCACCGCTCCTCCTAGTGGGTTCATTAAGTTTGGTGGGTTGCGGGGATCGAAAACCCGAGAAAAAACAAATTTCACCCACTGCGCAGTTAGCAGCTGCAAAAAAAATCGCAGATCCGGCCGAACGGAGCCAAGCATTCACGCAAGTCTCTCTCCGATATCTCAANGCTGCCGACAATGGTGGCGCGCGTAGTGCGCTGCTGCTGGCAACTCAATCNGCNGATGAAATNAAAAAACGNGACGCGGTAAAACGAGCAACNNCNTATATTNTNNTGNCCAAAGCNTGGTATCAGGTCCAGGGAANCAANGATGATGAATGCAAAGATGCGTATCGNGATGCCGAAAAATCNATCCCNCGAATCGACAACCCGATTGAGAAAACTGAANCGCTNTTNAACTTGGCAGAGCTNAAAAATGATATCGACAAACAGTCTTCGGCAAAAAAACATTTGGATGCGGGGACAAAAGGGGTCGAAGCCATCGAAGATCNTGTCGAGCGCGTGCGTTTACTTGGGAAACTGGCGCGATTTTATGTGAAGATTGGGAAAGACCAAGAAGCAAAGACAACNATTCAATCGGCCTTGAACTTAGCCGAGGCAGANAAAGATGCCGGGAAAAAAGCAACNTTGTTAATCCAAATTGCAGGCGAACAAATGGGATCGTTAAAAGATCGCCCCAGTGGAATAGCCACACTTACTGAAGCACANACACTAGCTGGAACGCTTAAAGAGAATCCGAATCGCCAAGCAAATCTGATGATCGATATTGCTCAAGTGTANAATAACACCGGGCAAAAACCGAAAGCACGCGAACTTCTGGATAGTGCAGAAAAAATCTGTCGCGGGCGTTCTGAATGCAAGCCGGCAATGAAACGGATTGAAAAAGTTCGCGACAAGATGTAGCGAAAANGTNGNACGNAGCCCCGAGCTAGCTACTGGGTCCACCAATCTGCTCNTCNACATAACGAAGAATATCTCGGATCGAAATCACTCCAACCGGTCGATCTCCTTCGACAATCGGTACATGTCGATACCCTCCGATTGCCATTTTATGGACGGCGAAAATAATTTTATTTCCGGNTTCAAGCGTTCCCGGCAACGGAGTCATAAAATCACTGATAGGCTGCCGGCGGAGGGTTTCAAATTCAATACCTACCCGGTTCACGGCATCGCGTTCGCTGAAAATCCCCACAAGCTTTTCATCTTGCGTGATCAGAATCGATCCGATTTTATTTTCCAGCATGATTTGCAGGGCATCCTCCAGAGGCATTTCCGGTGATGTGGTAACCGGTTGCTTNGGCTGGAGTACTTTNATTTGATCCCGAAGCATGCCATCACCGACCGGTGAAGGGGATCGCTGTGGTTTGTTGAGCATCGTCAGCGACTGACCACATGATTCGCATGTATCAACGCCATCAATGTTTTCTGCACCACAATCAGGGCAAACGAGCGNCATACTATCAATCCCTTATGCTAAAAAAGTCGAACGGTGTTGCCCCCTTGGCACCACAACATCTTGGCACAAACGACTTTTAGATCCTCTANTGATCTCNGCTAGGAAACCTCCCAGGTATCGCCGGTTCGGAACAGANCGTCCAGATNTCCTTCACCTTTCTGCGCTTTCGCGTCCGTAACCTGTTGATCAACCTGCTCCTCGTAGCGCGGATGGTCTACGGCTCGAAAAACCCCGATCGGCTCGGGAAATTCGGGATGCGTCATCCGACTGAGCAAGTAGGCGAGACTCGGCTCGGTTGCCTTTTCGTCGTGAAAGAGTAGATCGTCTTCACTGATACCCTTACCCAACTCCACAACTTCGGGGTCCATGCCGTTGAGTCGGATTCCTTTGTCCCGATTTTTTCCGAAAATCAACGGTTTCCCGTGTTCCAATTCTAAGACAGTGTCTGATTTTGTAGCGCGATCTGTGGCGTAGGTGTATGCACCGTCGTTAAACACNTTGCAATTCTGATAGACCTCCACAAATGCGGTCCCTTTATGCTCAGCAGCACGAGCCAAGACCATCCCCAGGTGCTTAATATGCATGTCAATCGAACGTGCAATAAAGGTCCCTTCACAGCCGATGGCAATCGACAGCGGATGCAGCGGATTATCAACCGCACCCATGGGAGTACTTTTGGTTACCTTGCCCAGAGGAGAAGTCGGTGAATATTGGCCCTTTGTAAGACCATAAATTTCATTATTAAAAAGAATAATATTAATGTCTAAGTTACGCCTGATTGCGTGCATCAGATGGTTTCCGCCGATACTGAGTGCATCGCCATCACCCGTAATGACCCAGACAAAAAGTTCCGGGCGGGCTGTTTTCAGTCCCGTGGCTACCGCTGGTGCCCGGCCATGAATGGAGTGCACACCATAAGTATTCATGTAATACGGAAATCGACTAGAGCAACCAATCCCTGAGACAAAAACAGTGTTTTCTAACGGCACTCCTATCGAAGGCAGTACTTTTTTCATCTGTGCGAGGATTGAATAATCTCCACACCCCGGACACCACCGGATCTCTTGATCACTTGCAAAGTCGGTTGCCTTCAAAACTGGAAGGGAAGAATCGGTACTCATAGCAAATCCTAAAATCAATGCNGCTCGTCACCGCAAATTATTAAACTTTTAGTTAGTTTAGTTATAACAAACTGTTTATCTTTTCGACTAATTCACACACCGAAAATGGCTTTCCTTGTACTTTATTAAAGGCAACTGTATCCACAAGATAACGAGCTCGGATTAGCATGTTCAATTGCCCTTTATTGAGCTCTGGGACGAGCACCTTGTCGAATTTCCCGATAATTTCTCCTAGATTCCTCGGAAAAGGATTTAAATAGCGGAGGTGTGCATGGGAAACTGCTTTCTCTTCAGCCAACATATTGTTTACCGCAGTTCTGCATGATCCAAAAGTCCCACCCCAACTGAGCACCAGAAGCTTGCCCTCATCAGGCCCCTTCAACTCCTGGAGTGGAATATCATCCGCAATTTTTTCCACTTTACGTTGCCGCAAGTCGACCATGTGCTGATGGTTTTCAGGATCATAACTCACATTTCCCGTGCCATCCTGCTTTTCCAAACCACCGACCCGGTGCATTAGGCCAGGGGTACCGGGAATCGCCCATGGTCTCGCAAGATTTTCATCACGTGCATACGGTAAAAAATCATCCCCGCTATCTCCATCGGCACTCTGTTCGGGATGCTTAATGTTGATTGCCGGCAAGCTTGCACAGTCCGGAATTTTCCAAGGCTCAGATCCATTCGCAATATAGCCATCGGTTAGTAACACGACCGGCACCATGAATTTAGATGCAATTCGCCACGATTCTAATGCGACTTCAAAACAATCGGCTGGACTACTTGCTGCTATAACGGGCATCGGACATTCCCCGTTGCGTCCAAAAAGCGCTTGCAGCAGGTCTGCCTGCTCAGTTTTTGTAGGCAATCCAGTGCTTGGCCCGCCCCGCTGGACATTGATCACAATCAGCGGCAGTTCNGTCATCACCGCCAGTCCCATCGCCTCACCCTTGAGCGCTATGCCCGGACCGCTGGTCGTTGTGATGGCCATTGCTCCTCCATAGGCGGCACCNATCGCGGAGCAAATGGCGGCAATTTCATCCTCTGCCTGAAAGGTTCGAACACCAAAATTTTTGTGCTTGCTGAGTTCGTGCAAAATATCGCTTGCGGGTGTGATCGGATAACTGCCTAGAAAAAGTTCTTTTCCACTCAGCTTGGCGGCGGCTATGAGTCCCCAAGAAACCGCCGTATTACCCATGATGCTCCGATAGGTACCAGCCTCTAATTCCGCTCTTGGGACCTCGTAATGAGTCAATAGTGCCTCGGTCGTCTCNCCATAGAAATATCCAGCTTTNAAAGCNCGGCGATTCGCATCGGCGACAGCCGGTCGCTTTCCAAACTTTTCATCGATATAGCGGAGCGTTGCATCCATTGTTCGGCCGTAAAGCCAAAACGTGAGGCCCATCGCAAAGAAATTTCGACAGCGATCAGATTCTTTTACACTCAAACCCAAATCCTCAACCGCAGTCCGCGTCAGCTTCGTCATTTTGACTTTGATAAGCTTGTATCCCGCGAGGCTATCATCCTCCAACGGATCGGACTCGTATCCNGCCTTTTTTAAATCTTTNTCATTGAAAGCATCTTGGTTGACAATCAAAATTCCACCCGGAACCAGGTCCGACAAATTCGTAACCAAGGCTGCCGGATTCATTGCCACCAGAGCATCTACGCTATCGCCGGGGGTAAAAATGGGCGTTGAAGCAAAATGGACTTGAAACCCACTCACACCTGCTTTTGTTCCTCGGGGCGCACGAATCTCCGCCGGAAAGTCTGGAAAGGTGGCGACGTCATTACCGAGCAACGCCGAGGTTGTCGAAAGCTGGGTACCGGCCAACTGCATNCCGTCGCCTGAATCGCCACAAAATCGAACGGTGGCGTTATCTACCGAGACAACAGGCTTTTGTGACTCGGAAGATTGCGAATCACTTGAAGTAGTCGAAGCCATGGTGGNGTCTTTCAGTGCATTCAAAGTCTCTTCAGAAAAATAGCTGAAGAGATAAATCGGTTACGAAGATTTTGGAACTAACTTTTACTAAGCGTACTAAGCGCCTTCTCGTTCGGGCATCACGACATTGGGNTGGGGCGGAAGGTTAAAAACTTTCTCGGGAAAATGTTCGATGAAATAATCAATAATTCCCGAGACCTTGACGATGCCAACCAACAGCCCNTCCGTATTCACAATCGGAAGGCGCCGACATTTCCCTTTTGTCATCAGNCGGATCGCATTCGCAAGCGGCGCACCTTCCGTGATGGTCAACACATCGGTTGTCATCAGGTCGGAAATAGGGACCGCCAAGTCCACATTTTCAACCATTGCCTTCAGGGCATCTCTCTCGGTAAAAATCCCAACAAGTTTTCGGTCAAGACAGATCAGTACACTTCCGACCGCCTGGTCCTTCATCAATGATAATACTTCCTTGAGTGTCGCCGAAGGGATCCCCACAACGGCATTGTCAGCCAACGCATTTTCTACTTTGTCAGATTGTAAATTAATTTCAATCGTCAAATTTTCAGTCCGGTTCTTCGTATTTTATGTTTGTACACACAAATGCTTTACAAGNCACCCTGTGTTTGTGAAGACAAGCGGGAACTTGGTAATTCAGCGGCACTCCATCAAAGGCCCGGGGCCGCACTGTACCCTGCCCTGTACCCTGCATTGCCTGCTTTCGAATTCTAACCTCTTNAAGGATAGGATTGAACCGGATTTCACCTATTTTTACCTGTCATTTACCTGTCATTGTCAAGAAAATGAAGGCTNCGGTGTCTAATCCTCCAGCCTCGCCAGTAAATCATTACNCCCCGGCATCCGGGGGAGGTGATTCGGGGGCGGTGAAAAACCGCTCGATCTGTATCCCCCCTCTCGACTCCTCCTCGAGAAGCTTCATTCGACCCTCGATCCGTTCGATTCGGCGGGACATTTGGTCAATTTTCTCATGGCTTTGATCCACGGGTTGGGGGCGGGGAACCTCAGGATAGCCGAGTTGCCTCTGCAGGGCCGCAAACAGAAGTAGAGGATCTTTTTTGCGGTTGGCGAGCGCAATTCTACCTTCTTTCTCCCCAAATAAGGCCACCTTGGTCGCTGCTTCCGCCTCACTGGAGCCCTGGTAGTGTTTGCTTCGCACATAGATTAAGTCCGCCAATTCGACTAAGCCGACTTGCCGTCTAACCGTCAGCACCCAATCTCGCCAGGGCGGATCAAAAGAAGGATCCTCCGCCGTCGCTCCCAAACCTGCATCGTAATGAAGTCGATTGCGACAAATGGATTCAAATTGGTAGAGAAAAATCCCTTCTCGCGACGGATTGCCAGCTCGATATTCTGCATCCCGTCTGAGAATTTCGAGGCCCGTTCGTAAATCAAATTTACCGCGTTCATCCTCCGCTTCCTTCACTACGAACGTTTGAAACGGGGTGAAATAATGATCCAGCCTTTCCATCGCCCGCGCAAATCCACCCTGGCTTTGTAATTCACTCCTTAAAAAAGCAATTGCTTTCGGCAAGTTAGTGGTTGCAAGAATTTCTTCCTCAATCGAGGAGAGTACCTCTTGAATAGGCATTGCCTGGCGAATTCGCTCTAGCAGGGTCTTAAAAAAATAGGCCTGTTCGACATATTCTTCTTTGGGAAGCATTGTTCTTTTGCCCAAAAAGTAGTTTATCCGGTGACGCAACTCACCCTGGTGATCAGTTTGGCGGGGGATATAATTGGGTAACGCATTTCACCTTGGTTCCCATTATAGATGATTGAGGGAAGTCCTGGGTCCGCGTCTAAAGACTGCGAACTACCTTAATATCGTTTGACCCTAAGTAAAGCCTGCCGTGAGCCACCAATTTTCCACCATCGATGATACGATTGCCGCAATTGCTCGCGGTGAGGTCGTCATTATTCTTGACGCAGAAGACCGAGAAAACGAAGGCGATTTTGTCTGCGCTGCCGAAAAGATTTCTCCCCAAATTGTCAACTTCATGATTAGTCATGGCCGTGGACAACTTTGCATGCCTATCTTGCCCGAGGTCGCTGATCGTTTGCAACTGACTTTAATGGTCGACAAGAACACGTCGCCCCTGCAGACACCCTTCACGGTGCCACTGGATCATCACACGAATAAAACGGGAATCACTGCTCCGGAACGTGCGATGACGATCGCGTCCATTGTCGATCCTGAAAGCAAAGCACAAGATTTTGTTCGCCCCGGTCATCTATTTCCTTTGATCTCCAAAGAGGGTGGTGTGTTGCGACGGGCTGGACACACTGAGGCGGCAGTCGATCTGGCTCGCATGGCGGATTTAGCTCCAGCCGGTGTCCTCTGTGAAATTCTTGACCAAGAAGGGCACCGCGCTACCCGCGATCAACTTTTCTCTCTGGCTGAAGAACACGGACTTCAAATTACGACCATTGAGCAATTGATCCGGTACCGCAGGGTGCGAGAAAAACTCGTCCAGCGAACTGCGGAAGCCAAACTGCCCACGCGATATGGTGAAGGTAAAATTATTGCTTACGCGGTGCAACATGAATCACAGCAACCTATCGCGTTTGTGTTGGGGGACCTGGAAAAGGTGGATGCTCCGTTGGTCCGCTTACACTCTTCTTGCTTTACCGGTGATTTGATTGCTTCCCTTCGTTGTGACTGTGGTGATCAACTCGACTTGGCTCTCCAGATGATCAGTTCCGAGGGGACCGGGGTACTGATCTACCTACCGCAGGAAGGACGTGGGATCGGGCTGCTTGGAAAATTGAAGGCCTATGAACTCCAGGATCAGGGGCTTGATACGGTCGAGGCAAATCTAGCATTGGGCTTCAAAGCAGATCCTCGGGATTATGGAATCGGTATTCAATTACTCAAAGATCTCGGTCTGAGCCGCATTCGATTGTTAACCAATAATCCGAAAAAAACAGACGCGTTCATTTATGGTGGATTTGATCTGGAGGTTGTTGATCAAGTTCCTATTATGCCGCCGATCAATGAACACAATGCCCGCTATATGGCAACCAAACGGGACAAGATGGGGCACCATCTGCCTGACGAAATTTAGAGCGCCTGCCCGATAAATTTGCTTGAGCGGTTAGAATTGCCTCGCACATGACACTTTTGCAGATTCTTATTCTGGGCGTCGTGCAAGGAATCACTGAATTTCTTCCAGTCAGTTCCTCAGGGCATCTGGTCGTGATCCAGGCCTGGTTCGCGCAGTTCGAAGGTCAACGGTTGCCCGATATGGTTGCCGTGAACGTCCTCCTGCACGCGGGCACGCTGGCGGCCATTCTTTTGTTTTATCGGAAACGGATCATCCGGCTTCTCTTCGAGGACCGTCGCGTCCTTGCGCTCCTCGCTGTCGGAACACTTCCGGCGGTCGGAGTGGGCTTGATTCTAAAGCAGCTGCTCCCTGAATTTTTATCGAGTCCCCTGCTCGCCGGCTTCATGTTTTTACTCACCGGAGGGCTGCTGGTCTGGAGTGGGAGACGTGAAGGAATCCAAGAAGATCGAATCGATTATCAAACGTTGAGTTATACTCAGGCGTTCGGGATTGGCCTCTTTCAGGCGGCAGCTATCTTGCCGGGCCTTTCTCGAAGTGGCTGGACGATTGCTGGCGGCATGTTGCTCGGGCTCAGGCGTGAAGCGGCTACCACATTCTCGTTTCTCCTGGCAATTCCTGTGATCGCCGGGGCGACGCTGCTTGAGCTTAAAGACTGGTCTCTGGAGACACATCCTGTATCGCCCGGTCTACTTGGCCTTGGAACTGCGATTGCGTTCGTGGTTGGGCTGCTCTCACTCTGGATTCTGGTAAAGATTGTCGAACGAGGTCGGTTAGCTTGGTTTGCCTGCTGGCTTTTTCCACTGGGCCTGGGGGTCATTGCCTGGCAACTGGCAAGCTAAGCAGCCGATTCGCTATAATGGAACTGGACATGAGAGATGGAATTCGTTTCGTTTCACCGTCCGATGGTCATTTC
>NHBP01000082.1 GCA_002168195.1 Planctomycetaceae bacterium TMED10 | reverse complement strand
GCGTCAGGTCTTTTTCGCTCAATGCAATCGCATCAATTTGTTTGACTTGGCCTTTCAAAGAAAAGGCTCCACCGATGGCTGTAGATTGATTCCACGAAAGTGTTTCGGTCTTCGAGTTTTCATTCGCCCAGTATTCAAGATTACGCTCGGGCATGGCCGCAACGCGATAGAGGAGTTGTAGGATCAGCGTTCGCGTATTGCTTTCTTCGAACGCAGATTCGGTGTGATGAATACTCTTCAGTTCGGCAGGGCCAATGCCGACCTCGGCTAATATTTCGCGTGGACGCACCGGCGACGCTTCGACCGGTTTTTCAGAGGGCAGCACGCCCGGGCCAACTGTGGGCTTGTCTGGCGCTGCATTTGCCGCGTGCAGCGCAAAAAAGATGCTGCAAATGCCCAGGGCCATCTGCCGGCTACTGACGGCCGTCACTCGGAACAAAGGGGAGATGGATAAAAACATTATCTNCCTGCAAACGCGCGTATGAATGAGTTTCACGAAACTCTTTAGTGATGGCTTTGCACCTCGTGAGATTCCAGGTCTTCAAGGTGATCGCGTGCCGCTTTATCAACCGTATCCGGATCGATGTCGTCTGGAGAATGATACGCGAGACGAGTTCGCTGCGGATGCTTGACGATCCGGGAACTTTGTCTCACCAGCCACCAAGCAATTCCGATCGACAAAAGCGCAAGCCCGACGGTAATGGCCAAGCCGATAAAGAGTGTGATCGGTACTTTGGTTGTCGGGGATGGTTGCCAGCGTATATTTTTTGCGAGCAGCACGGGGGCAATCCAAGAAAGCCCATTCGCTTCATAGAGCCAGTTTTTGTAAAAAAATGCAGTGGCTTCGACGTTTGCATCAATCTCATTTCCAAGCGGAAAATGCTCCGGGACATTGAGCGTATATAAGAAGACCGGTCGATTGGGGCCCCCGCGCATGCGGAGGACGAGGCGATAATACCCTTCGACTTCCGCAGAATTATTTTTTGCGGCTGNAACATGCTCGGCACGTCTGGCAGTCCCNTCAACGGTAACNAATTTGCCTCGGAAGATATCGGGNTGTTCAAAGAGTTCACCAAAGGTCACCGACCCACTGGATGCGGGATCGATAAAACGGTCTTCGTTCTGATGAAGTACTTGCCAAAGATTGAACCAGGCCGCGGCCTCCTCAGGATGTTTGTGCGTGCGGTTGTCTTCGACTTTTGCGAGTTGGCTGGCAAGGACTCCCGGGAAATAATCATTTGTCTCCGCGGGTGGCGGGGGCGTATTGGGTGCGATTCGGACGGCATCCGGTTTTTGAGCAGGGAGGGTCGGTTGATATGCGGTGTCGTACTCTCGTCTTTTTTCTGGTCCAGCACTTCTCTGGTCATCGGTAAGCCAATACCAATTTTCTTCCTTGGCGGCTTCACGCATCACCACCACGACCAGGCCCAGGCCCATGATGAGTGCAAACAGTCGCCACTGTTCGCGGCGATTAAAATAATTGCGAATCGGGCGGCGTATGGGATTCGGTGTTTTCACGGTAGTGTTTATTTTATCCATTCGACGCATTGTGGGTCAGTCGGTTCCGTTTTGCTGCGGAGGCACACCCGCCGGAATTATAAACCCGCNCCATTTTATCCTGCCGGCGCGGAGAAGGCGAACTGGGGTAGCTTGCCAATTTAATGCCATTTGGGTGGGCTTCTCTCGACCACTTTTAAAATCCATCGGTGGGGCGGAAAATAGATTGAAAGGGAATATTGGGATAAACTCGGTTCGTTGTCATCGCGAACCGGTCGCACTGCAAACCGAGACCGAAGCGGAGTAATGGTTGATTACGTACATCGGAAAAGATAGATTATAGAGAGCGTGGCATCTGCTGCTGAGCATTCATTCTCTTGGTTTTGATCGGCTTCAGACCGCGCTGTGTTGGAATAAGAGCATCTAGTAGAGCAGAGAAGAAGCAAAACTGTGAACTGGCGAGTTGAAAAATGCCTGGTCGTGCTACGGGTTACACCGTTGCATCAAATTATGCGGCATGGTGTCCGTCCAGGCAGGTCGTTCAGTTTGTTGATCGGTTTGTTGATCGTGCTTTGCAGTTTCCTCCTCTCCGCTGTCGGTTTTGGGGCCGAAGAACCGGAGAAGTTTCTGGCGCAGTTGCGAGAGCGTGGCTACTTTGACACGGCAAGCGACTACCTTGAATTTATTGCCACTACCGATTTGGTCGACGACGCTTTCAAGGAGTCCATACCGTTTGAGCAAGCGATCACGCTGAAAGAGCGGGCAGCACGCACGGGTGACCGCTTAAAGCAAGAGCAGTTGCTGTCTGATGCGGTCACCGCCTTTCAAAGATTTGCAACTGCCCATCCGGGCAGTATTCGAGCTGCGGACGTGCGAATGGAAATCGCAAACGTTTACAGCATCATGGCCAGGCTAACGATGGGACAGGCAAAGCGCGAAGGAGTCGACAGAAAGCCGCTGGAACAGAAAGCAGCAAAGTATTATTCGGACGCGATGGCTGAGGTGGTAACCGCGGAAGAGCTTATCCAGGGGCAACGGAAAAAGGTTCGGGGTGAGCTTGCGGCAGTTCGGAAGGCGGCGGGTAACGCGAAGGATCCGAATCGCAAGGTGAGTAAGCAGGAGCGAGATTTAGTCGCCTTAAGAGATGAATTGCGTGACGATTGGATTAAGTCAGAGTACACGCAGGTTACGATCGTAGACCGACAGGCATCGGTTTACGAGCAAGGGTCGGCAGCGTGGAAGGCTGCTACGGAAAAAGCGGTGAAGGCTTANGAGACAATGTTTTTAAAGCACGATGTTCGCCTCGTCGGTCTGATTTGCCGCGTGCAGCAAATGCGTTGCCTGATGGAGTTGGGTCGTTTCGATGAATCGCTTGACTGCTTGCCGGATGTAACGGATTACGAAGAGTCTGATAGTCCACAGTTACGTAAAGTCTGGTTTGATTCTTATTTGGTGGAGTTGCAGGCTCTGATTGGCAAGGGTGACTATCAACGGGCNGTACANATTTCNANAACACGNCTNACGAAAGCCGAGCAGCGNACACCGCAAGCCAAACAAATCCTCTACNTNCGGGCNAAAGCNGAGTTGGCTCTNGTCGANAAACTCGGTCCCGACAAGAAGAAAGANAAGANNAAGCTTTTNGCGGATGCNAANAATGTGCTTGAAGGATTAGTCAAAAGCCAGTCGAGTTACGAAGCCGAAGCTGCTGAAATGCTCGCNTCCATGGGCGTTAAAGTNAATCAAGCCGAGGAGGAAGAAGGGGAACCGGAAGACTTTGATACGGCTTTTAGACAAGCACTTGCTGTGATGCAGCGGTGGGGCAAATTGAGTAAACAGGTTTCTGCGGCTAAAGGCGATGAGAAAAAGCAGCTTGAATCGCAGCTTGCGGAACTGGATGCGAAAGCCTTTGATCTGTATCGCTTAGCGATTTCACTTACGGAGAATGATACGAGCGCGGAAAAATTGCGTGGCGTCCAGAAGGGNCTTTGCTATCTCTATTTCAATCGAGGAGATTATCTCAGGGCGGCAGTGTTGGGCGAGTATCTCGTGAAAATGTATCCCGGTTCCCGTGATGCGACATTTGGCGGAAATGTGGCGATNAACGCNTGGCTAAAACTTTATGGAGATGCAGGCGAGACGCGAGACTTTGAAGAAGATAAAATTAAACTTCTGGCGATCCAGAGCATCAGTCAAGATCCCGATTCGAGTCAAGCTGTGACGGCGCGGACTTATCTGCTTACCTTCGCCATTCAGGATGGCGACGTTGACGAGGCCTGGAAGTATCTCAAAGGACTTCCCGCCAAAACCCCGAAGCTTAATAAATCGAACATTCTTGTCGGGCAGTTGTTATGGAACAGGTATTCGCGCAATCGCCGCCTCTCGGACGATGCCCGCCCGAGCGTCGAGGCATTGGCGACTGACCGGGACCGGGCAGCAGAGCTTTTATCTGCGGGGCTTGCCGGTTATCAGGATCCTAAGTCGTTGGACTACGCTGCTGCGCAGGGAGCTTATATCCTTGCGATGCTGATGTTAGGTGAAAATCAGCCGCGTGAATCNATTGATGTACTTGAGNATCCGGTCTACGGTCCGCTTACCTTGATNAAGGCCAAGAATCCGGTGGTGCTGCGACCCGATTATACTGCCAAGGTCTACCGTCTCGCCTTGCGGGCCTACATTGGTGCGTTGCCACTTTACCCGAACGAGCAGGAGAAGCAGGATGCCTTAGTGAATAAAGCCTTTGATATCGTCAGCCAACTTGAGAAATCGGTAGGAAACGATGGCGATGCTGAAAGTCGACTCACGAAAATCTACGTTGATCTTGGTAAAGATCTCGAACTTCAAATTCAAGGGCTGACAGACGCAGGGAACGACGCCGCGAAGAGGGCCTTGGTGGACGCCTTTGAAATGTTTTTGGGGCAGATCAAGAAGAGCCCTGCCCCCACGGTTTCNGAAGAGTTGGCGAAGATGCAAGTGGCAAAGGGCGATGCGACCGAAGCAGAGTTGAAGGCGGCAAAAGAAAATGTTGCTAAAAAGTCNTATCGGCGGTTGATCTGGATCGCTGAGACTTATTTTACGCTCGGTAACAGTAATCGCGAATCGGATGCGAAGGCGGCAAAACAGTACTACGAAGAGGCCGCGAGTACTTANAGTCGCATTTTGAAACGCAAGCTTTACAGNAATCCTCGNCAGCGNACCACCATTCGTTTGCGGCTAGCAGACTGNTATCGAGGGATGCGCGATTATAAAGAGGCGATGGATCAACTCGTTGAAGTTCTTGCGGGAACGGGAGGGAATCTCACAGCGCAGNTNCAAGCCGCTGAGACCCTCTATGCAGCGGGTGAGGAAGATTGCACTGACTACGTCAAGTCAATTCTTGGCGACGAGGAAGATGAAGATACGGGGAATAATATTATTTGGGGGTGGAAAAAACTTGCCCAGCAAACCAGTGGGAATCAAGATTTTGCCCGGTACTTTTTTGAAGCCAAATTGTATGGCGTTCGGGCACGGAGGATGTATGCCGAGTGCATGGACTCGGATGATGAAACAAAAAAACGAAAATTACTNACCGCTGCGAAAGGNAATTTATTNCAAATTTANAACCAGTTTCCTGAGTTGGGTGGTGAAAGTTTTAAAGCAGAGTTTGAATCAGAGATGAAGCAGGTCCAGGCGGTGCTCGGTGAAGAGCAGGTTGGTTTTCCATCTCNTGAAGTTGAAGCGAAGGACGAACCGGTCGCGGCAACTGGATCTCCATAGTAAGTGTCATTTTTTGAGTGAAGTTTAAAAAGCACGACGTGGCGATGATAAAATAATGAAGAACAGCGTAATATTTTCCGG
Organism: Planctomycetaceae bacterium TMED10; assembly: GCA_002168195.1. Taxonomy (GTDB): domain Bacteria; phylum Planctomycetota; class Planctomycetia; order Pirellulales; family UBA7805; genus UBA7805. Next base: position 23,311 of record NHBP01000082.1, on the reverse strand, counting down.
GGACGAGAGGATAAACATGGCTGCTTGCATAAATTGCACGAAAAGTTTTTTATGGGTTTGGGTAGCACTTTTGGTTTTGGTGCCACAATTACATCTGCACGCGGCAGATAGTATCTTACGGAGAGGGGCCAACCGGTCCTTGAAGGGCGACGTGATCAGTCAGAATCCCAATCAGGTGGTTGTGAAGACAAAAATCGGAATCGATGAAGAAATTCCGGTCAACGAAATCAAAGTGATTCGATTCGATGTTGAGCCCGATGCCTTAAATGCCGCCCGCAACAAGTTTCTCAGTGNCAATCACAAACAAGTGGTCGATATTCTAGGCAGTGTGAGTCTTGATGAGATTGAACGAAGTCTTGTTAGGCAAGAAGTTGAGTACTTGCAAGCGGTTAGTACGGCCCGTCTTGCGCTTGGCGGAATTGGATCGGCTGCGAAGGCGGCCAAGATGATGCAGCGTTATCTAAAAGATTATCCGCAGAGTTACCACGAATATGAGGCNAATGAGTTGTTGGGCGATTTGGCNATTGCCATTGGGANGCCGGAAAAGGCAGACGCGTTTTATAAGAAAGCAGCCGCCCCGTGGCCGGAGTCGAAGATGCGTTTAGCGTTGTCGCGTGGGCGCGGCCTGGCAGCGCAAAAAAAATATGAAGATGCCGTCAATGTCTACCAGACCATTTTGGATTCCTCGGAGCAGGGGGCACTGGCGCAGCGTTATCGCCTGGCGGCCACCTTGGGAAAAGCCTCGGCGATGGCGGAAGGGGGTCAGGGAGAGCAAGGTGTAGATGACGTGAAGCGTGTCATTCGTGCAGCGGAAAAAGGCGATCTNGAGATTCACGCGCTTGCATACAACGCATTGGGAAATTGCTACCGNGCGATGCAGCAGCCCAAAGAAGCGGTCCTGCAGTACTTGCACACCGATACGCTCTATTTTCAGGATCCCCGAGCACACGCGGAGGCACTCGGGCGTTTGGCGCAACTCTGGGATCAGTTGAATCAGCCCGAGCGAGCAACTCGGGCGCGAAAAACCCTGAACGCCCGCTATCCGAACAGTGCCTGGAACCAATAATTCAGAAAATAAACGTGAAAATGCCCGCTATAAGGTCGTTAAGGCACGCAAGTCTGACCGCTTACCCTGAGAGCAGGCGGGAGTTAGACTTACATCATTAATGTTCTCAGTGATTACTATGGGTGTTATTGTTTTTGCTCGAGGAGGCGGTCCATGGAGGTGATCCGTTTCGGCTCCACTTAGTCTCGAAGCATTGGGAAAAAAGAAAGGGATTTGAAGGCGATGATGTTCAATCGGCAATACCTCGAAATATTTCAGGCGATGCTCTGTTCGCTTTTGCTNTTGTTCTTAGNATTNGGTGTCATTTCCACACTCACNATGAGCACGCCTCTTGTGGCCTCGGCCCAAGATACGGAAGAGGGNGGTGGAGAAGAAGAGNCGAGCGTCNTNGGATGGATGTTTGACGCTTTGGGNATNGGATANAGCGTTATTTTTCTGGGCTTATCTTTTACCCTNGTCTCGCTCTTTATTATGAATNTTTTGATGGCACGAAGGGACAATATCGTTCCCGAAGAGCTAGTCGATAACTTTGAAGCTTGTCTCGATGACAAGCAATATCAAGAGGCTTATGATCTTGCAAAATCAGACGAATCATTTCTTGGGCTAGTTTTAACAGCAGGCCTTGGCAAACTATCGTCAGGTTACGCACAAGCCATTGAAGCGATGCAAGAGGTGGGTGAAGAAGAAAGCATGAAATTAGAGCATCGGCTCAGCTATCTTGCACTCATCGGGACCGTTGCTCCGATGTTGGGGCTCTTCGGCACAGTCGATGGAATGATTCGCTCCTTCCGGGTGATTGCGACCTCCGATTCAACACCGAAGCCACAGGAACTTGCATCAGGTATTTCGACTGCTCTTTTCACGACCTTAGTCGGACTGGCGATCGCGATTCCTGCTATTTCTGCTTACAACATCATGCGTAATCGCGTCGCCAGACTCGTCCTGGAAGTCGGGATTATCAGCGAAGGCTTGATGGGACGTTTTCAGAGCGTAGGCAAGAAAAAGCCGGCCGCTACGCAGCAATAAAATTGATTTTCACCCTTGGCGCAATGTGTGTCTGGGACGCTTATTTGCACAGTTCGCACAGCTTATTTGCACAGTTCGCACAGCTTTTTTGCACAGCTTTTTTGCACAGATAAGGTAAACGGCATCATGGTCAAGAGATCACGGGTATTTGCCGCAGAAGAGGCAGAGGGTGACCTCACACCGATGATTGACATGACCTTCCAGTTGATTGCTTTCTTCATGGTTCTTGTCAATTTTACGCAGGCTGAGCAGGACGCCCGCGTCGATCTTCCAGCAAGTAAACTTGCCAAACCGCCCGAGGAACAACAGGAGCAGCCGCTGACGATTCAATTGGCAAAAATGCCCGGCTCAGAATCCAGTTTTATGGCGCTTGTCGGTGGTGAAGAGATCGAAGTCGGTCAGGAACTCGAAGGTATCCTGCAGCGAGAGAGACGAGCTTTCGGGCGGATGGGAAGACCTACCAAGAGCGTGATCGTGATTGTCCGCGCTCACAAGGATGTGCCCACCGGAAAAGTTCAGGAAGTGATTGAAATGTGTCAGCTCGAACAGTTTGAGCGGTTCCGCTTAAGAGCCAAAGAAGATGATGGTTGATTTTTCCGTCACCATCTTGCGGGTGGATTCGGGGCGTTTGCGGAGGGATGAAGCATGAAAATTCGTGGTAGAAGTTCAAGTAAAGAAGACAAGATTGAGCTGCAGATGACACCGATGATCGACATCGTGTTTCAATTGCTGGTCTTCTTTATCATGACTTTCAATGTGGTTGCCCAAGAGGGCGACTTTAACATTCGCATGCCCGCTGTGGGTGCACCGCAAGATCAATTAGAAGAGATAGAAAAGCAAACGCTCAAAGTCAGAATGCGAGCAAATGACGCAGGCGACCTGATTGAACTCAAGCTCAATGAAGCCGTGCTCAGTGGTGGTGGTAACCCGTTTGCAAATTTGCATAGCAAAATACTCTCGAAAGTGCAGGATGCAGGCGGTCCTGATGAAGCAGCGAATCTACTCGAAGTTGAATTCGAGTGCGATTATGACTTGAAATACAATAACGTGATCGAGGCGATCACGGCGGTTTCGGGCAGCCGTTCGCGCGATAGCGATAAAATTCAGCGGTTGATCGAGAATATCAAGTTCGCGCCGCCAAAGAAAAAAGCCGGTTCCTAGCTTTGGGAGCTACTTCTGATCGCTTCGTTGCCGGAGCGCAGCGCGGTACCGCGGACTATCGGCGACTTGCTGTTGCGTGAGCATCGCTTCGAGTTGATCTTCCCCGACCACCTTTCGCCATACGTGCAACCACACGACCGCGTCGGCCGCCTGCCACCCGGGACTTTCATAGCCTGCTGCACGCGCTAAATTCAAGCTTCGCAGATTGTTGTGGATTTGTCGTTGTTGTTCGGTTCGACCATGACGATCGCACCATAGCATCCAGCGAATCAGTTGATCGGCCAGTTGCCGCGCGTGAGCGGGATCTTGCTGCCAATCGATTCCGGGAATAAATAGTGGTCCACCGTGCCAGGGAACGCCGGTGGCCGCTGGATCAAAGGCGTAGGCTAAGGCGATCGCGGAGGCAATCTCTGCAGCGTCTCCTCTGGAGGCAAGTGTTCCCAGATAACCAGCTGCCTGCCTGCGGATGTTTTGTTCCTTTGCACTACGCATCGCGGTAACGAGGTCTTGCTTATTTTGCGCAAGGATCATTGGCCCTAAAGCCGGTTGAAGTTCGGGCATGCGGATCGAGATCGCAAGCAATTGCTCGACGTTGGCCCGCGCACCATCGGTTTGGAGTTTGGCGACCAGTCGTTTGCCGATGGGCCGACCGAGTGCCGGGAAACGTGAGATTAAAGCTGCTTTTTCAATCAATGCGGCAGCCGAGCGGCAGCGGTCGACGCGGGCCGCTGCGGCCCAGGTTCGCACGAGCATCGGCAACTTCGGTGAATCCTGGATCTCCAGAAGCAATTCGTCCACATCTTGGCCTGGAATATTCGCCAGTGCCGCAATCGTCCAGCCCCGACCGACCAGCGGAATGTCAGCACGTGCCTGGGCAGCGAGCGCTTCGGTGATCTGCGTGCGGTCTGTTGGATTTTTCAGTGTCAGTTCGGCCGCTTCGTCGAGGCAACCCTCTCCTTTTGCGGGATCGGCCAGGCGTTCGAGCAAGGTTTCTGTAGTTCCTGCGTTTTCAGCATGAGCAGCGGAGGGAACGCAGCAGATTGAAACGATCAGCAATCGCATCAGATTGCCACGCAGTTTGCCACCGCAGACCAGTCCTGCTGTAGCAAACAGAAAAACGCTGAGCCATCGCCACCAGGAAATCCCGGCCCGAACGTTTCCTTGTTTACGAATGCCCGGCTGCTTTTTGGCAGGGCCACGCTCAATGGCGTCGTACAGGGTTGCCTTGTTTCGATCCTCTGGCATTGTGTAGTTGGCAAACGTGAGATTCTCTTCAGCAACGACGTTGCGGGGAAAGTCTCCGTCAAAGACCGAGAGTGTCATCGTCGACAAATCTGTAAGTGCCTGCTTAACCGTTTTTTCTGCTTCTTCTTTCAGGAACGCACTATGCAATGCGTCGATCTCGGTGCCCCGGAGACCAAAATGTTCGCCCACCGCAAGGAGTTTTTTCTCGGTTTCTTCGCCCGGCAAACTGAGCGTTCCATCCCGGGCAGCCAACAGATCGGCGGCAAAGAGTCGTTTGGCNNCGCCATTTTTCGGGTCTGGATTGCGTCGCTCGGCGAGTCCCTCNAGGTGCCACTTNCGCAGGTNTTGTTCGTTTCCNCCGACCAGGCGTAAAGGCAAGGGGTCGGTCAGATTGCGATANANCGCTTGCCCGGTGAGTTGGCGGCGAACGGTGCTTTGGGAAATGGAGTTGATCCGTTTCGGACCATCGGTCAGCAGATACACAATATTCCGGAGTTCACCTTCGTTGAACGCGCTGAGTCGCATCGGTACGACGAGTTTTTCGGTTTGAAAGCGAAAGCCCATGCCNTGGACNAANCCATCAAAGACNGCTCCGGCAGGAAGGTTCNCGTCGACTTTGCGCTGTCCCGGCGCCGGATCCACACCGCCCTTTTGGCCCACCTTGGTTTTTATGGCCACAAAGCACCACCGGTCGGCCACGTAGTCTTCGCAGACTGTGTCCATGCCCGTGGGGTAACGGAAACCGTTCTGATCCATCCACTTTTTGAGGGCCGCGGCACTGCCGGCCTCCAGCACCGCGACTTCATACATGCCAACCGCTTCGCGGCGAATCACGCGGAGAGTGTCTTTGCTATACAACAGTTCCATTTCCATCCTCTCCCCAGCGACACTGCTACGGGCTTTAAAGGCAACCGGTGGATTCAGGTTGATGACCACTTCCGGAGGATCCACTGCAGCGGCAATCTGCGGAAAGATGTTGTCCGGCACTTTGCGNATNGCNGGNGGGGTNGGAAAAGGAATCAGCATGCCGAAGTTGTCGACATCNCCGGTAAACCCCGGACGAATTACAAAGGTTTCCATCCCGTCTTTAAAGAACACATAGGTCTGTTGCTCACCGACACGTGCCAAAACTGGAGGCTGGCCAAAATAGATCGGCGGAACCATCCCGCACGGATCAGCCATGCTCTCACTGGCGGTGATTGACAGCAGAATGATCCACAGCAGGCTTGTCTGTAAATTGCGCGAGCTTCGTTGTTTTGTTTGCATCTTCGTTCTCCACCAGTTGAAGTTTGATTTCAATGTGCCCTGGTCCGTCTTGGTTTCCATCACTAACCCACAGTGTTCCCATTTGTTGCCACGCGGCATCGCGCCGGACGACCGTGAACCACGGTCCTGCCACAAAGTGGACCCCCTCGAGTCACAATCGCGTCCACAGATGATCGAGTCCTACGCGTTTGACCGTGCCGCTGGTCACCAGCGGCTGCAGCCTGTCGCTTTCCATCTCAAAAACATGCCTGCGGTCGAGCGGCACACGCACGTCGGTCAATGCCGAACGAATTGCGCCACTTTCATCCACCACGCGAAGTGAGATGAGGACATGTGTTTTTTTCAGTTCTTCATCCAATACCTTTTGCCAGAGCGGATTGCGGCAGGCAAAACGCTGCCGCTGCCAATGCTCTCTGCTTTGTCGGCTATAAAAAAGAATTTTTTCGAGTGCCTCATTCTCTGCGGTGGGAGCCGAATGCTGGTATTCGGTGAGTAATGCGTCAAACGCGTTGGGCGTCAGACGCATGGTCGGATGGCGACTAGCAGCACACCCCGAGGCACACATGGTTTCCCCGTGGGCATGCGACTCTGCCTGTGGGTCATGCGAGAATCGATTGGCAGACTGCTCCACACTGATCGGGGGCACGAGCGGATCGATTTCTCCCTTGTACAATTCCCCAGCTAGCGGTTTGGCATCGTCATGCGACCCTGAGCCTATGATCGCACTGACCAGAACGACTGCCGAGAGGCATGCACTGATGATTGCTAGGCGACGCATGTTTTGGGGTGCCGTAGTTTTGCGGTTGATTTTACCCGTATGCATCTTTGATGCGNTGGGAGGCAAAAAGTTCCCAATCCAAATAATAAAAATAAAAATAAAAAAACGGAAACCTGTCTGCCAAGGCTGCATCCACGCTTGAATCGCCTCATCGCGCATCCCTAGTCGAACCACTCATCGTCCGGGTCAAACGAGGGAACCGGGATATTGATGAATTTCATCTTTCCAATTGCCCGGTGGCGACAGCCCGGTTTGATCAGCACGGCAGAGCCTGGACGCACGGGATGAACCACCCCATCCAATTCCATTTCGCCTTCCCCTTCAAGGAAATAATAGATTTCCGTTATCTTTTTATGATAGTGACTTTTGGCGTCTCCCTCGGTGGTCACCANGTGAAGTGAGGCGATTTGGTCGACATCTTCTGTAAATGCGCGTCGGGTTTGACCGCAAGGGCAGGGGACTTCGGGGACTTGGTTGAGTTGGCAGATGCGGAAAAGTGGTTCGGGCAAATCATACCTCCTCAAGAGCGCGGATTGGTTATTTTAAGATCTCTCTGCTAATCGTCTGCAGTGTCCTGCGTCTCCTGCTCGAGTTCAAGCCACTGCTCTTCAAGTTCGCCTATTTCTTTTTCGATTTGTGTCAGTTCAGTGTGTGCTTTTTCGGCAATCAGGGGATCCCGCGTTTCGAGCAATCGGTCGCGAAGAATGGTGCGTTGGCTGTCTCGACTGGTAATCTTCCGCTCAATGGCCGTTAGCTCTTTGCGTACATTGCGTATCTGCTGACGCTTTGCTTTCTGATTTTTTTTTGCTGCACGCTTAGGCGAATCGGATTCCGCCTCGGAAACGGCATCACACTCCTCCTGGATGCGGTGGAGGTAGGATTCGTAGTTGGCCGGATAAAGAGTCGCTCCTCCATCTTTGACTTCGATCACGCTGTCGGCAACCTGGCTAACGAAGTGTCGATCGTGGCTGGTAAGGATGACCGTGCCCTTGAATTCGTGCAGAGCGGCTGCAAGCGCTTCAACCGTTTCCACGTCGAGGTGGTTTCCCGGTTCGTCGAGGACAAGGACGTTATGCGGTGCCAGCAGCAGGCCAGCCAGGCAGACGCGTGCCCGCTCTCCGCCACTGAGGACGCTGATTTTCTTTTGAATCGCATCGCCACTAAAGAGAAAGCTGCCGGCGATATCAAGTAGCGTTTGTGTACTGGTTTCCGGTCCCCGGCAGGTGTCGAGATAATCCAAAATGGTTTGTTCGTCCGGGAGGGTCGTATAAACATGTTGTGCGTAGACGCCGATCTGGCAGCCATGACCCCAGTCACAAGAACCGCGAAGCGGAGCGAGGGAATCCACAATCGTCCGCAGGAGCGTCGTCTTGCCCTGGCCATTATCGCCGACCACGACGGTGCAGTTCCCGTGTTCGATCTCCAGGTGAATCGCGTCAGCAACGATTTGATCACCATAGCCAATTGCCAGGTCCTGGCACCGGAGGGCTGTTCCCTGGCGGAGGTTTGTTTCTGGGACATGAAACCGGACGGTTTTCTCTGAGGTCTCTTCCTCGATTAGTGTGAGTTTTTCGAGTTGTTTCTTTTTGCTTCGGGCCTGCGACGCTGTATTTGCGTTGGCTCGATTCTTTTGGATAAATGTTTCGAGTTGCTTGCGTTTGGCGAGTGTCGCTGCGTTGACTTTCTGGTCGTGAATTCGCTGCTCCGATTTCTTTTGCACGTAGGTTTCGATATCCGCGGGAAAAAGATTGAGTTCGCCACGTGCCAGTTCGAGCGTATGGGTGCAAGTTGCTTTTAAGAATCCCCGATCGTGCGAGACGATCAAACAACCGCCGCGAAAATGCTTGAGAAAGTGTTCGAGCAGCAGTTGGGTACGAATGTCGAGGAAATTTGTTGGCTCATCCAGTAAGAGCATGTTCGGTTCATGCAGGAGAAGTGCAGCCAACTTCACGCGGGTCTGCCATCCGCCGGATAGCGTTTGCACTGAGCCAGTGAGTTTATCACCGGCGAGAGCAAACTCAGCCGCAACCTCACCACATCGCCACTCGGGCTTGCCGCTGTCACGAATGAGAAAGTCGAGCACGGTTTCGCCCGGCTTGAACGGATCATGTTGCCGCAGGTAACCGAGACGAAGATTGGGATGGCGAAGCACATCTCCGGCATCGAGGTCCTCCTCGCCGATCATGGCGCGGATCAAGGTCGATTTGCCCGCACCATTGCGACCGACCATGCCAATTTTGCAGTCCTGGGGGAGTGCTACCGTCGTTCGGTCAAGCAGTAACTGCTCACCGTAGCGTTTCTCCGCATTTTTGATTTCAAGCAGTGTGGTCACGGCACGGGATGGGGAATAGATTTAAAATAAGGGCGGAGAAAGTAAAGAGAAGTCAAATTGATCTGTGTTGCGGGTCGCTTATAATAATGAGCAGCCCCCAAAACGCAACTGCAGGTTTTATTCCAGGGCAGCAGAAAAGATAACGCGTGGCGACCGTTTCGGTGAGTGGCGTCACAACAGGATCTCCGATTCACAGCGAGAAAAATTGATATGTCTTTGAGATGGCCCGCCTGGAACCTGTTTTTTTCCCTCTTCTTTTCCGCGTTTCCACTTTTTGCCGAGCCGGAGACTTCTGCGGGGGGCGTCGATTTCGAGCGTGAAATTCGTCCCCTTCTGGCAGATCGTTGTTTTCATTGTCACGGTCCGGACGCCGAGCAACGCGAGGGTGACTTGCGNCTGGACGAGCAGGAGGGGGCTTTGGCNGATCTGGGCGGCTATCGGGCCATCGTTCCCGGNGATGTCGACGCGAGTCNTCTAATCGANCGGATTACAGCGGACGACCCGGATGAGCGGATGCCGCCGCCGGACTCGGCTCGAAAACTCTCACAAGAAGAAATCGATAAACTGAAACAGTGGATTGCCGAAGGGGCGACCTGGGAAGCCCATTGGGCATTTCGCCCGATCACTTCGCCACCACCACCCCCGGTAAAAGAAAAGAACTGGCCGCGTAATCCGATCGATCATTTTGTACTCGCCCGCCTGGCAGATGAAGGATTCGTGCCAGCCGATCCGGTCGCACGCAGCGGACTCATCCGGCGGGTGAGCTTAGATTTGACTGGCTTGCCACCGACGCGTGAAGAGGTGGAACGGTTTTTAGCTGATTCTCGACCGGGTGCCTATCAACGCGTTGTTGATCGGTTGCTCGATTCACCCGCGTTCGGGGAGCGGGTCACTTCGATGTGGCTTGATGCGGCACGTTATAGCGACACGTATGGCTATCAAGTCGATCGGGATCGTTACGTCTGGCCGTGGCGGGATTGGGTGATCGATGCGCTGAATGCCAATATGGCCTACGACGAGTTTGTAAAAAATCAGCTGGCCGGAGATCTCCGATTGAATCCGACGCACGCACAAAAGTTGGCGACGACTTTCAATCGGCTGCACCCACAAAAAACCGAGGGTGGAAGTGTTCCGGAAGAATTTCGCACGCAGTATGTTGCCGATCGGATTGAAACGGTAGCGACCGCCGTGATGGGGCTGACGATGGAGTGTTGTCGCTGCCACGATCATAAATATGATCCCATCTCGCAGCGGGAATATTATCAGCTTTTTGCCTTCTTCAATAATATCGATGAAGCGGGGCTTTATTCCTATTCAACCCAGTCGGTCCCCACACCGACCCTGTTGCTGCCAACCGATACGCAGCGTAAAGCGATTGCATCGGCACAAGATCGCGTTGGGCACGCTGCGGAAAAAGTGACGCAGGCAGACCGGGATGCGGAGCAATACTTTACAGAGTGGCTCTTGGCCGATGAAACACCCCCGACAAAACGGACCGAGGAATCCACCGCAGAGGATGCTGTCGCGGACGCAGGATTGGCGCATCGTGTGGCGCATCTCGATTTTGAGGGGGATCCTCCGCGGGCTGCGGTTCCGGTTCCCGGATGGTCGGGCCAGGGCGTGCAATTATCGGGGGACGATGCGATCAGAACGGACGTGGGTGACTTTCGCCGCTACGACCCGTTTACCATTGCGCTAGCCCTGCGGGCCGATAAACACCCGGAGCGCGCGGTCGTTTTTCATCGTTCTCTTGGCTGGACCGATGCGGGAAGTCGAGGTTACGAATTGCTGATCGAAGCTGGACGCCTCAGTATGGGGCTGGTTCACTTCTGGCCGGGAAATGCAATCCGTATTCGCAGCGAAGAAAAAATCCCCCTTTCCAAGTGGACGCATGTGACGGTTGTCTACGATGGATCGAGCCGAGCCGACGGCCTGACTCTTTACGTCGACGGAAAGCCGTGCAAGGTGGAAGTGGTCCGCGACAAGTTATCGAAAACGATTGCTGGAAAAGACGGTGACCGCCTGGCACTCGGTGCCCGGGGTCGCGATAGCGGCTTTCGCGGCGGACAGATTGACGAAGTGAAAATATTTGACCGCCCGCTTTCCGCATTGGAAGTCGATGCACTGGCAGGTGGAAAAGAATTGAGCGAACTGCTGGATCGGGATCCCCGGGAGCTTTTGCCCGGCGAGCGACGAGCGTTGCGACAGCATTATTTAGTGTCTTCTGACGTGAANTATGCAGAGGCACGTTCGGCACTNCGCGACGCGCGGGCCGAGGCCGCAAGTGCTGCCGAGTCGGTGACCGAGATTATGGTCATGGATGACTCGCCCGGAGTTCGAGAAACGCATCTTCTTGCCCGCGGCGCTTACGATCAGCCAAAAGATCGCGTGGCACCGGAAACACCGAGTGTATTTCCGCCCTTTCCCACCGATGCGCCGCGTAACCGCTTGGGACTTGCCCGCTGGCTGACGCATCCGGAGCATCCGCTCACAGCGCGTGTTGCGGTGAATCGTTTCTGGCAGCTGATTTTTGGAGAAGGCCTGGTTCGCACGCCGGAAGATTTTGGTACGCAGGGGCAACCACCGACGCATCCGCACTTACTGGACTATCTGGCTTCCAGCTTCGTGCAAAGCGACTGGGATATAAAGCGTTTGGTCCGCGAAATGGTGACTTCGGCAACCTATCGTCAAAGCGCGATGGTGGATCCGCAACTTGTACAAATGGATCCGGGAAATCGCCTTTTGGGTCGTGCGGAGCGTCGACAGTTGCCGGCCGAGATGCTGCGTGATGCCGCATTGAAGATCGGTGGCTTGTTGATTGATCGACGCGGTGGCCCGCCGGTAAAGCCTTATGAGGTGGCTGTTTCTTTCAAGCCCGTAAAACGAGATGAGGGAGAAGGACTCTATCGGCGAAGCGTGTACACCTATTGGAAGCGGACCGGGCCGGCACCGGCCATGATGGCCCTCGATGCTTCGAAGCGAGATGTNTGCCGCGTGCGGCGTCCCCGTACCCAATCGCCCCTTCAAGCGTTGGTGCTGCTGAACGACCCGCAATTTGTCGAAGCCGGTCGAAAGCTCAGTGAACGATTAATGGCCGACTGCGNACCGGACCAAGTGGTGACGCACATGTTTAAAGAAGTGATCGGTCGCGATCCGAGTGAAGAAGAATATGCGGTGTTGAAAAATCTTTATCAAACGCAGAGAGATTATTTTGTAAATCATCCGGAAGAAGCAGAGTTAACATTCATGACAGGCGACACACCACTGGATCCTGATTTGGCAGTGGCCGAGGTGGCCGAGGTGGCTGCGGGTAGTGTGTTGGCGAGTTTACTGATGAATTTCGAGGGTTTTACGCGTTACCCGTGATCCAAAATGGCTTCTAGAGTAAGCTGTATTNGCAGCGTCATGGACCAGAAGGCGAAAAATAGAATGCATCCACCAGTAANTTGTTCCGGTTACGAGCGAGGGCCGATGAGTCGGCGNAGCCTACTGACGCAGTTCGGAATGGGTGTTGGCGGGATGGCGCTCTCGGATCTGCTGCTTCCTCAGGCATTGGCAAGCGAAACGGGCGGTTCTGCCGTTGCGCCCTTGCAGCGCGCGAAGCGCGTTATTTTTCTTTTCCAATCGGGCGGCCCCTCCCAGATGGACATGCTCGACTACAAACCCGAACTCAACCGACGTCACGGGCAGCAACTTCCGGAGGAGGTGCGCAAGGGGCAGCGATTGACGGCCATGAGTGGCAATCAGGCGAGCCTTCCGTTGGTGGGGAGTCCCTTCCGTTTCAACCAGCATGGGGANGACGGAAATTGGGTCAGTGAGTTGCTCCCGCACACCGCACAGATCACCGATCAGCTTTGCCTGATTAAAAGCGTGCATACAGACGCGATCAATCACGGTCCGGCGATCACGTTCATCCAGACTGGCAGCCAGTTTCCAGGTCGGCCCAGTATGGGGGCCTGGCTCAGTTACGGACTGGGAGCCGAAAATAAAGATCTTCCGGCGTTTGTTGTGCTGGTGACCAAAAACAAGGGAGGGCAACCGCTGGTGGCGCGGCTTTGGGGAAGCGGGTTTCTTCCTGCCAAGCACCAAGGCGTGCGTTTCCGCAGCGGCAAAGACCCGATTCTTTATTTGGGCAATCCTGCCGGAATCGGACGGCAGACCCGGGGGCGCATGCTCGCTGCGCTCCGCGAATTACATGAAATTCAACAAGAATCGAACCCGGATGCAGCAATCGACGCAAAAATTTCTCAGTATGAACTGGCCTACCGGATGCAGAATTCGGTTCCGGAGGTCGTTGATTTTTCGGATGAACCGGAACACGTGTTAAAGATGTATGGAGAGGACGTGCAAACGCCGGGCAGTTACGCTGCCAATTGTTTACTGGCCCGTCGCCTGGCAGAGAAGGACGTTCGCTTTATTCAACTCTATCATCAGGGCTGGGATCAGCACGGTAATTTGGTCAAGTCTATTACGCGACAATGCAAGGAGACCGACCAACCGACCGCAGCGCTCGTAAAAGATCTTGCACAACGCGGGCTACTGGAAGATACGCTGGTGGTATGGGGCGGCGAATTTGGTCGGACCAATTATTGTCAGGGTAAACTTGCCGGTAAACAGTTTGGCCGCGATCATCATCCGCGGTGTTTTTCGATGTGGATGGCCGGNGGCGGNGTACGCGGCGGGGTGACGCATGGCGCTACCGATCCGCTCGGGTACAACGTGGCCGAGGGAGGGGTTCATATTCACGATCTCCAGGCGACGATTCTCCACCTGATGGGTATCGATCACAAACAGCTGACCTTTAAATACCAGGGTCGTCATTTCCGCCTCACCGATGTGCATGGCAAGGTGGTCACACCCATTCTCAGTTGATCGCGCCGGAGCGAACCGGAGCAAATGGGTGGTGATTGCTCAATCGGTTGGCACGTAGCGGCCTGTAAAACGCGCACGCTGGCAGGAGCCCGAGAAAAAAACCGGCATTTTCGACCGGTTTTTATGTTCGTTCATGGCATGGTACGCTTTTTGCTTTCTTCTTGAGGTCGTTCGTGGTGGCTAACATGTTTTCCACATACCGCNTTGTGCAGTGTTGTGGAGTGTTGTCCGGTGATNAAACAAAGAGAATATTGAAGCTGGGGTGNTTGGTTTCGCATGATTTCTCGAATGTTTTTAAAAAAACGGGTTGCTTGTATCCCCCTTTTGGGGCATACTTCCCGTGTTGATGGTGGTTTGGGGGCAGGCTGACATCGGAAGTTAGCACTATTTTCCAGGNGTTTCCTGGNTCTAATTCGATTCGCCCGAAANAAGGAGNGTGGCGAACGANGTGCTCTCCGGCGNTCTGCTTGTCCGGTTTTNCGACTTTCCTGCGGCATAGAAGTCGCTCAGCATGCCATTAGGGCGAGAGGGAGGGTAGCATAATGAAATCNAGTTCAGGNCGCGGTCGCAAGAGTNGTTCTGGTGGCCGTTCNGAAAANAACTTCNCGGGGATCCATCACAGGCGTGATAAGCGNTATCCCCTTCAGTCGTCNCGTNCGGTAGCNGACGTNGANGCTGAGCATCATTTTTCNGCCAATCAATCGGANGCAGGCAGANNNCTGCNANNANGATNTNGACGCCGAGTGGAATGAAGCCTTNATGCTTTGGCTCAGTTGGAACAGTACCTANGAAAAGGTCACTGCAAAAATGTGCAAGCCAGGTCANAATGTNACNAANCTTGAGCGGATGATGGATGAAATGGATCAACTCCGTTCCCGAGCCATTGAAACGACCGAACGACTTTTAGAGGCAGAGGTGGCCGTTTAACGCGTTTTGCAAAAAAGAGTCCCCCTTGGCTCTTTCTGCATGAAGTTTTAGCCCGCCACAGCGTGATCCCATCGACTGCCGTCCCGCCTATTGCCTACCCACCTTAAGCGTCGCCCAGTTTTTCTTCGAGTGCTTCCACTTCTTGTGTCAGTACGCGCAGGAACGGTTCGACATCCGTTACCAGGCCCACCGTTTGCAGCGACCCGCGATCGCCGAGTTTAATCACGGTCGAGGGGTTAATGTCGACACACACCACACGCACGCGAGCCGGGAGCAGATTTCCCACCGCAACGCTGTGCAAGGTAGTGGCGATCATCAGGCAGAAATCAACGTCGCGCACATCGGCTCGCATCGCCCGCTGTGCCTCGAGTGCATCGGTCATCACCTCAGGTAGCGGACCGTCATCGCGAATGCTGCCTGCAAGCAGATAGTCGATCCCTTGCTGTGTGCATTCATACATGATGCCGCTTTGCAGAATGCCACTTTCTACCGCTGCGGCAATGCCACCTGCCCTGCGGATGCGGTTGATTGCCCGCAAATGGTGTTCGTGCCCCGCTTCCGCCAAGTCTCCCTGTTGGAGAAAGACGCCTAGACTGGTCCCGAAAAGGGCATGTTCGATGTCGTGCGTCGCCAGGGCATTGCCTGCAAAAAGCCGATCGACGTAACCGCCACGGATCANTTTGCAAANGTGNTTNCCNCTACCGGTNTGNACNATNGCNGGNCCNCCGACNANNANNGTNTTNCGNCCNGCNCGNCGNTTTTCNACCATTTCCNGNGCGATTTTCCGAATCGCCACGCCCTTGGGTTTTTCNGTNGANACGCTGCTATTCATNAATTCAAAGGACTGCCCCGAGCGNCCCTGNTCGTGGGGGAAGACCCGCACNCCGGCGTGNCCTACNACNACCNGCATNTGGGTCGTGACATCGGACATCGGCACACATTTTGCCGTACGCGCCTTGCGGTCGATAGCGATACCACAATCCATCTCCTGGTCGTCGACCGCGATCCAATCGCCATCGAGACGAATTTCAGTCTGCTGATTGGTGGTGCTGTAAAAGCCCTCTGGAAAGGCGCCTTCCATATCACATGCTTCGAGTCGCGCATCCTGCATGTCGGTCGGTACAGCGCCGTGGTCGCGGATCGCACCCAAGATGTCGTCGAGTACCTCGGACGAATCGGCCATGATATCGATCAGTGCATAACTGGGGTCGTTTCTCTGCTGGCCGATCGCAATATCTTTAATGCGGAATTGCCCACCAGCGGTGGTGACACGATCTAAAATCTTGGGAAGGAGCAGGCTGTCAATAATGTGACCGCGTACTTCGACCTCTTCGACTGCTTGTTTCGGGGATGACGCGTCCGATGGTTTCATGGCCCTGTGTTCCTTCTGATGCCGCTGAAGCGATTCGTTATTTCGTGTCTGCCACCGGCTTTAATTTTAAGAGTTTGAAATTCCGNAGAGAGGCAGACGTATTCCAGGTTGCGATGCCCAGTGGACGCATGGGTGCTTGTTCCCACCAGATATCAAACGTATGTCCTTTGATCGGCACGTCAAAAATCATTTTCTTGTCGATCCAGCCAGTAATTTTTCCCTCTGCGACCCGCAGTCGGATTTTATACCACCGGTTATTTTCAAATTCCATATATTGCGTCGTCGTATTCTCGATGGCGCTGAGTCCATCGATGTTCGAGAGGCCGACTGCCGTTCCTCCCCAACCGCCCACAATCCATGAACAGTAATCCTGGTGGACTGGAAAGGTCAAGCCATAAAAGAAGTCGGAACCACCGGTTCGCTTTGCTTCGCAGTGAACTTCGTAGTCGATTCGAGGCTCGTTCTTCTTGTAGCGCACCCCAGTGGCCGGGCTACCCTCTCCCAATTGGAGTACATTTTCATGCAGCATCACTTTGCCATGTCCGTCGAACATGCCGTGCTCTGCAACGGCCCAGTCGCGCAGCGACAGGTTGTTTTGAGCCTTCTTGGATGAGTCCGCCTTCGTGCGGGGCGGTGGATTCGGAGGTTCGCCATGGCTTGCGGTGAATAGAGCGAGCACGAGTGCAATCGCCGCTGTAGATCGATAGCGAGGGTTTTTGGTGCTGATCATTTTGAGGGCCGCTGCGTTGAGGGCCGCTGCGTTGAGGGCCGCTGCGTTGAGGGTGCTGCAGGATAAGGGGGTGCGGTGACCTATCCTTTGGGTGGAAATGGCTGTATTATAGGGTGTTTACGCAGCACACAATGGGCCACAATGGGCCATAGTGAGGGGCCAAAGCGGCGCCACAGCACAATCGGGGCGAGAGTGGCGCCTACCGGCAAGCGAGCGATAGAGCCTGTTCGGCACAGTNGGCCCGGCAGAGTGCGTGCGTCACGAAATAAATCGAGCAGCGGAGGATGGATAGACGTGTCAAGCGAAGAACAAGAACCCATCTCAGACGGCGCAGACGGCGGTAGTGACGACCTCAAGTCGGAGGGAGATCACTGGGGTGGTCTTGCTTCAGAACTGGGCGCCGAGTCGCAACGAGTTGCCAGTGGCCCAGAAGAATCAAAAGCGGTCGAAGACTTGCCAGTTGCATTCGATAGGGTTTCCTCGACCTCCAGAATGCCTGAGAAAGTTGGCGGAGACTGGGGTGGTTTGGCCGAATCCCTCGGACTCGAAGCAACCGATTCAGAGGAATCGACCCAAGCCGATGCGGATGAAAGTAGCGATGGGGCTCAGGAAAAAAAATCCAAGGGCAAGCGTTCCTCGCGACGTCGACGTGGTAATCGTGGTGGCAGTCGGCGCAGTGAAAGTGCAGAGGCCGAAGCGGAAAAAGAGGGTGCAGAGATTGCTGCGTTTGGAGCCGACGTGGATGCCATCGAATCAGTTGTAGAATTTTCTGCTCAAGTGGAATCGGTCTCGGTTGAGTCGACTGAAGAGATCACCGGGGAGGCAGTGGAGAGCGAAACGAACGAAGAATCGACCGAAAAATCGTCTGACGAAAGTTCGCGACCTCGCCGTCGTCGCCGTCGTGGAGGTCGTCGAGGNCGGGGACGCAGAANTGAGAAGGCCGATAAGGACGAGAAAAGCGACGAGCAGGGTGAGGCCGACAAGACTGACGAGAAGGGGGAGGCAGAAGACAGTGATGTGTTGGACGACGCAGACGACCTGACATCGGCCGACGTAGACGATGGCGATTCTGACGGTTCAGATTCTGAGCAATCCGGCAGACGCGGTTCCCGGCATCGTAATATCGTTACCTGGGATGACTGCATTGGCGTCATCGTATCGACAAATCTNGACGCCCGTACCAAAAGTAATAACACCAACGGGGAAAGCCGCGGTGGTCGCGGTGGGCAGTCCCGCGGTGGAAAAAGTAGCGGTGGTGGAAGAGGCCGCGGGCGTCGTGGTCGTGGCGGTAGTGG
Organism: Planctomycetaceae bacterium TMED10; assembly: GCA_002168195.1. Classification (GTDB taxonomy): domain Bacteria; phylum Planctomycetota; class Planctomycetia; order Pirellulales; family UBA7805; genus UBA7805. The sequence continues at coordinate 5,241 of NHBP01000082.1, read as the reverse complement.
AGGTAGTGGCGGTAGTCAGAGTCGCGGTGGCAGTTCTGGTGATAGTTCTGGCGGCAGTTCCACTTCCTCGCGAGGAGGCCGGGGACGCGGTCGACCGCGTAAGAAGGATGGCGAGAGCAACGCCACTGAGAGTAAGGGTGCCGAGAGCAAGGGCGGCGAAAGTCAAAGTGAGAGCCCATCGAAGCCCGAGAGCGAAAGCTGAAGTCGACCGCGGCACGTCATCGCCGGTTACCGCTCGTTACCGCATGGCGATTTCGCGAGCCAATGGCCGCAGCACGTTATCCATCACGTGATTCTCAATCATCTCCTCGCAGGTGCGATTTAAACGAGTGAGAGACTGAATGTAGGTCGATTCAGGATCGAGGCTGCCGTACTGCCTGGCGGTCACGTAGACACTTAATTGTTCTTCGGGGAACTCTCCGGTCCGCACTTGAAANGCGTTGGTCCGCGTTTCAATATTCATGCGGCACTGCATGCGACATTCATCATCGAGGGCCAGTGTGAGCGACGGCTCATAGTTGATGACTGTGCCACCCATTTGTTCGGCCATGTTTTCCAGTGGCGCACTAATTCCCAGGGCATCGGCTACGAGGCCATTGTGATTTCCTCGGTAGGTGAAGTCGAATCCGAATAACAGATCCAAAGCTTCGCAGTCGAGTGTGCTGACAGAAAGCATGTAGGGTGCAAGATCGAGAACCAGGCGGTGCTGTGCCAGTGCTTCCTCGAGGGAAGGTGGGTTCACAAAACCGGAGCAGATTCTTCGTTGATCGACGGTGGTCCAACGATAGTGTCCCTGGCCTTTATCTTCTTCTAAAACAAAGTCTCCTTTGTCGCGACAATAGAAGTTTCGCATGGAGGGATATTGTTTCTGGATTCTCCCAAAAAAGTCGAGGATTGACTCCCGATTGCTCGGCAGTGGCATCTCCGTATTGAGAGTCATATTGACGTAGAAATCGTCGCCGAAGGACCCGAAGGGATTCATGACGGAACTTCCTATGATGTGAGTCAGGGAGCACGTTGGCATTCAACCAACGGGTGATCATGTTGGTGACCACGGCAGGACCAGGTAGAATCTTTCCGCCACTTCCAAAAGGATATCAAGAAACTCTTTTCCATGCCAGTAGATTGCCAAAAGCTTGTGANTCTGGACACTTCGTTCGGATTTTTAGGCCTTGTTTTTAAGGGATCCAAGGTTCTTCATCTTTCGTTNGGCCANAAAANNCATCAGGAGTTAAAACGGGCGCTTTCACNCAGTGGTAATTTGCGGGCTGAAANATNGCCCCGCGAGGAGTCTGGGCCTCATCATCTTCAGATCCAGGACCTTGTGGATCGCCTGCAACGGTATACGGAAGGTGAAGTCGAAGAGTTCCGCGACGTTGACCTCGATTTAGGCAACGTCACGCCTTTCACCAGCCGGGTGCTGAGGGCCTGCCAGAAAATTCCTTATGGAAAAACCGTCAGTTATGCGATGCTTGCCGAGCGGGCCGGTTCCCCGCGGGCCGCCCGCAGTGCNGGATCGGTGATGGCCAACAATCGGTTTCCGCTNTTGGTTCCCTGCCATCGGGTGGTGGCTGCTGGCAGACGACTGGGTGGTTTCTCGGCCCCGGGTGGCGTAACGCTTAAACGGCAACTGCTTTCCCTTGAGGCCTCCACGTGTGGTGTGCCTTTAACGGTTCGATAACTGCAACGCATCACCAGCAGTCGATTGATGTCCGATGGAAATATTTCCTCGGGCGGGGTATCCTCTCAATCTCCGTGACACCACTATTCTCAGGCTTTACGAAAGAAAATTGATGGCCAGGCAATTCCTCTGCTGTTTATGTTTATTGCTTTTTGTGGGTGGCCGGACCGAGCAGCTCCTGGCTGAAGAAAACAGGCGGCCGAACATCGTGTTTGCGATTGCCGACGACTGGGGCTGGCCGCATGCGAGCGTGTATGGGGATAAAGTGGTTCAAACGCCCAACTTCGACCGTGTGGCCAAGCGTGGCGTACTTTTTTCCCATGCGTACGTTTCCTCGCCCTCCTGCACCCCGAGTCGCGGTGCGATTGTGACGGGCCAAGATTTTTTTCGTCTCGGTGGCGGAGCCAATCTGCATTGCGACTGGCCCGCTGGCCGTTACGGGGAGTATCCGGCGATCTTGGAAAAACATGGATATTACGTGGGCACCTATCGAAAGAGTTGGGGTCCCGGCAACGGGCAACCGGCCGGGCAGGCCTACAAGAGTGTGGATTCGTTTTTTGCGCATCTGCCAACAGGAAAACCGTTCTGTTTTTGGTTTGGTGCTTCCGATCCACATCGCGGTTACGAACCCGGGACCGGAAAAGCGCGAGGCATGGATTTAGAGCAGGTGCATCTGTTCGGGCACTTTCCAGATCACGAAACGGTCCGTTCGGATGTGGCCGACTATTATTATGAGGTCGAACGGTTCGATCGCGAGTTCGGGCAGTTGCTCGATCGTTTGGCGGCCGCCGGTGAACTGCAAAACACAATCGTTGTGGTGACCGGCGATCACGGCATGCCGTTTCCGCGGTGCAAAGCGAACCTTTACGACAGTGGTGTGCACGTGCCGCTGGCGATCAGTTGGCCGGCCAAGGTGCCGGCGGGCCGAGTGATTGATGACTTTGTCTGCCTGACCGATATTGCACCGACGTTTTTAGCCGCAGCTCATTTGCCCAGAGTACCCGAGATGACCGGCCGTTCATTGCTGCCGATGCTCGAGTCCGACAAGTCGGGCTGGGTCGAGAAGGGGCGCGATCATGTGGTGGTGGGTCGCGAGCGGCATGTGCCGGCGCAAGCGTCCGGCAATCCGGGTGGCTATCCGGCCCGCGCGATCCGCACCCGAGATTTTCTCTACATTCATAACTGCGCCCCCGACCGTTGGCCGGCCGGCACACCCGATCACACGGACGCGTATCTAAAAAACGGTTGGCTCGGCGACTGCGACAACTCTCCGACCAAAACCTATCTCTGGCAGAACCGCGACGATGAGGCGGTGAAGAAAAAATACGACCTCTGTTTTGCCAAGCGTCCGGCGGAGGAATTGTATGATTTGAGTAAGGATCCAGAGCAGCTCAGAAATGTGGCGTCCGATCCGGCATATGCGGATCAGAAGAGGCGGCTTGCAACAGAACTCGAAGCGGAACTTGTGGCCCGCCGCGATCCCCGCACGCTCGGAGGCGCCGAAGCATTTGATCGCTATCCTTATCACGGCAGCAGTCCACGGTGGCCGTTTCGTTAAACCTTCTTTTTTTGCAGCGCGTGAAAGAGAAACTGATGATCGCTGCTGAAGAGGTGCAGGTANCTGAGNGCCACCACGCCCACCGTGCCCAGGGCGGTGGCTGAGGCGACCAGGAACATGATCATGATCTGATATTTCACCGCCTCAATCGGCGACGTGCCTGAAAGCAACTGTCCGGTCATCATGCCCGGGAGGCTCACCAGGCCGACAACCATCATCGAGTTGATGATTGGAGTCATGCCCAGGCGGATCGCTTGCCTGAGGGTCGGTAGGGCTGCTTCGTAGCGGGTGGCACCGAGAGAGAGGGCGCTGTCAATCTCGCCCCGTCGCTGGGCCAGTTCGCTGGTGAGTGTGCTGAGTCCGACTGAGATGCCATTGAGCGTATTGCCGAGCACCATGCCCATCAGCGGGATCGCGTATTGCGGTTGGTACCACTGCTCGATGCCATGCAGGACGACTAGCAGCGCATACGCGGTGATGATCCAACTGCTGATGCCCATCGAGAGCAGGGTGGATGTCCACATGCCGGTAAAGCGGCGATCATTGCGGGCACCGGCCGTGTAGCCGGCCACGATGGTCATCACTAAGAGCATGGCAACCACGACATACCAGCGGTCAATGGCGAAGACCCACTGCAGGACAAAGCCCACCAGCAGCAGTTGCACGGTGGTCCGAACGCTTGCCAAGAGCAGCGATCGTTCCATGCGGAGGCGGAGCGCGATCGACACGATGCCGTTAATGAGAATCAGTGCGGCGGCGGCAGCAACGTCGATGTAGGAGAGTGCGTGATAGCTCATAATGCACTCTCCTGGAGTCGGCCCGCTTCAATTTTGAGTTTGCGCGGGGCGACTCGATCGGCCTGGGCTGCATCGTGGCTCACCCAAATGGCTGTGCGGGCGTCGGTGTTTTCAGTTTGCCAGGTGTGGATTAGTTGCTCGGCGGCCTGGGTCGTTTCGGCATCGAGTGCCGAGGTGGCTTCATCGAGCAGCAGCATGGTCGGACCCACAGCCAGTGCGCGGAGCAGGGCGGTGATCTGTTTTTCACCCCCCGAGAGATCACTATTGCGTTTGTCGAGAAAGGTTTCGGGGCGGCCGAGTTGCTCTAATCGCTCGAGTGTTTGTGGGTGGTCAAAGGTTTTTGTGTTGCTGCTGTGACTGCTGCGATAGAGGAAGGGCCGGCGGAGTGCTTCTTCGACGGTGTCTTCAGCCACCACGGCCTGTTGCGGGAGATAGACGACCTGCCGGCGGTAGTCAGGGATTGCGTTTCCACAGACCGCTTGGCCGTTCAAATGAATCGTGCCCCGGGCAAGCGGATCGAGCAGGGCGATGGCCCGCAGCAACAGTGACTTGCCACTTCCGGAGCGGCCGCGGAGTGCAATACTTTCACCACCGGTGATTGTTAGGCTGATCTCATTGAGCAGCGGCTCACCGGTGTGTCGGTCACGGCGGCTGATCTTGTCGATTTCTAAACGCATGGCGGGTTGGTGTGCATGGTGTGTATTTGGTGTGCATGGCGTGCATCGGGCTGACCGGATCGGAGTATTCTATGTTATCCGAAAGACATCGCTTTTTGCGCCTCACCGGAATGCATGGATTTTTGCAGGAAAATCGAGAAAGACGCTTCGCGGCTGCTGGTCTTTCTTGGTTCGGCAAAGGGCGTATAATCACGCCTGATACATATGGCACACTGTGCTGCCGGGCACCCCTAGCTCAATTGGATAGAGCATCGGTCTACGGAACCGAAGGTTAGAGGTTCGAATCCTCTGGGGTGTACTTTTTAAGTCTCTTTGAGCAAAGCGTTTACGCGAGTTGCCTCTCGCAGTCAACGTTTCTCTGCCGCTCCAAAATCCGGTAGTTACCGGAAATGTACCATTCGTTTTTTTGGGAATTCCCTTTGTGCTAGTGGAATCGATCGCGAACGTCTAACCGTAGGCCCCTACAACCCACGGTTAGAGGTTCGTTTCTCTGGGGTGTACTTCTCTCTTTATCGCTGTGTTTTAGTC
>NHBP01000081.1 GCA_002168195.1 Planctomycetaceae bacterium TMED10 | reverse complement strand
CCCGATTCAATAAACATATCCACAGGCCGGAGCATGAAAACGATGACAACCTACCGCACACGAGGAGAGCACCGAATCGAAGAGCAACGTGCATATTGTCAATGCGCTGCGGCTTTATGTGGAACGAGCCAGACGAACGGAACGAGGCAAGGGCTTAAACGGAACGGAAGAACGAATCAACATGTCACCTTGGAAACATATTTTTCAAACCATTTCCAATAAATCATATTCGAAAAACAAATCGTCGACCTATCACCAATTAAGATTAGAAAATCTCGAGACGCGGACCCTCTTGGCTGCAGATCTCGTCCCCGTTGCTGCATACGAAGACAACGCCGTAGCATCCTCGCTCACAGCTTCTGACTCGGCCACCGTTATTCAATCGCTGATCGACAGTGGTGCCATTGCATCAGCTCCTTCGACTGGTTTAGCGACGCCCGGCGATTTTCAGGGCAATCCGCTCCAACCGCTCGTCACGGAGACCTTTTCGCAAGCCATCACGAGTAACGATTGGTGGTCGTCGGTTCACTTTGCCGCCTACGGGGATCAATTCTCTGCACCGCTGTTTATTCATCCGATCACCGTGCAGGCAAGTGAAGCAGGACTCAGCGTTTCCTCGCAAACGATCCAGTCGGCATTTGAAACCGGTCCGACAACGCGGGAATTCCAAGTCGCGTTCGTGGCTGATCTCGATGTGGAACTTTTCGGGACTCCATCGGCAACCAGTTTTGCGCTCGATTCTTATTCGGACTGGGCGTTTACCGGCAAATGGAATGGTGTCGGGGCTTCACCCTCGACCACCATGGCCCAGGGGTCGCCGATGATCTGGGTTGAAGATGCGGAGTTGAGCGAAGTAAAAATTCGTTGGAACGACGGCGCGGGGACAATCGCCCTCGCAAATGACACGGCATACTACACGGTCGCTGACCGTACTTACGGACTCTATGGACCGGAAGGAAGTACCTGGCAGGTTTCGGGACAAAGTGTATCGCTTGACGCGAGCGGAACGGGAACTGTTGCCGTGGCATTGTTACCGGGCACCGAATCTGAAACGCTTGTGTCGTTCCGAAATGCAGCCAATCAGCCCATCTCCGGTACACAGTTTGGTTATAGTCGCGGGGCCGATCCATATTCTCTAAAGCTGCAATATGATTACACACTGGGCGGGAGTGGCGATGGAGAAACGATCGTTGCGCTTTATCCGCATCTAGCGCGGCATACGGAACTGGAAGGCCTGCAATCAGAGGCCTACTCCAGTGCGCGTGGAAGCATGGCTCCGGTCAAGGCTAGTTCGATTGAGGCCACCCTTTCCGCCCGCGGTGTGTTGCCCGGTTTACCCTCAACACTCGATACAGCGCAGCTTGAAACGTTAAAGCAACTCCTGATATCGGACGAAGCGGCGACCAACCCTTCCGAATATTTCAATCGGTTTGCCGATCCTTATTGGTCCGGGAAAGCGCTATTGAAACTCATGCAGCTTTCACAAGTTGCCGACGTGACGGGAGAGCTGCAACTTCGCGACGATATTCACCAAGCGGTCAAAGACGGCTTGAATGATTGGTTCCACTTCAACGGGAACACCAACGATCGGCATTTCGCATACAACGCACAATGGGACACCCTTCAGGGATATCCGGATGCTTTTTATTCGGGCCAAATGCTCAACGACCATCACTTCCATATGGGCTACCTCATCCACTCGGCAGCCCTGCTTGGAATGAGTGATCCGGCGTGGGCCGCTGAAAACCAGCCGATCATTGATTTGATTATTCAGGATGTCGCCGGTACCGACTCAAGTGATTCGCTCCTACCGAGACTTCGAAACTTCAGCCCCATGGCCGGACATTCCTGGGCCTCGGGCCACGGCGCATTTACCCGCGGAAATAATCACGAGTCGTCGTCAGAAGCAATGAACTTCGCGACCGGGCTGATGCTCTGGGGCGAAGTAAGCGGTCAAGCCGATACGACGCTTCTCGGCCAGACACTCTATTCACTTGAAGCCGAAGCGATTGCCGAATATTGGTTTGATAAATATGGAACCACCTATCCCGAAGCGTTTGATGTCGAGAGTGTGGGGATGGTATGGGGCGACGGTGCAGCGCACGCCACTTGGTTTTCTGCTGAAGTTGAAATGATCAAGGCGATTAATTTTCTTCCCTTCCACGGCGGATCGCTTTATCTGAGCGAAATGGCTCGCGATGGTGAAGCAGTGATCGACGAAATCACCGAGCTCAATGGCGGCGCACCGGATGTCTGGCAGAGCCTGATCAGTCAATATGAAGCATTGGTCAATCCTGTCGATGCCTGGAACGACTTTTCCCTGAGCGAAGGAACGCCTGAGGAGGGCCAAAGCCCCGCATTCACCTATTACTGGATGGCCACACTTGCCAATCTCGGTACACCGACCTCGGCCATTCGCGGCGACCACCCGCTCTCTGCAGTGTTCCAGAATGGCGACACAAACACCTACACAGCTCATAATGCCGGCGATGAACCGATTACGGTCAGCTTTAATGATGGCGTGCACTTCAGCGTTGCGCCGGGAACCACCCGCACCACCACTGGGTCTACCGGCGATCCGGCCGATCCCCCATCGGACCCCGCCGATCCGCCTGCGCCGCCCATCACAGATCCTCCGTCTGATCCGGTAGACGATTTACCGTTGCCACCGGTCACGCCCCCCGCCAACGGCAATGCGCCACCCGCGCTCGACACCCTTGCCGATGGCCAAACCCTCATGCTGGTGGGTCAGACATTTCAAGATGAATATGTTGATTTCATCAATGGGACTGGCCTGACTCCTTCCGGGTCTTCCCACTACGCCACGTTTTATCTGGGACAGATCGAACAGGGCGACGATAGCCCGAACGCCCAATTTTTGGATTATGTGCGTGACAATGACCTGGGCGATTACGCCATGGTTGCGTTGAGTTTCAAAGACAACACGCCCGCTGGCGGATATGGACAGATGATCAATCCGGACGCGGCAGATTATGATCCCAACGCAATCTGGGATGCACTCAACGATATTCGAAATGGCGGATGGGATGCACAAATTGACGACTTCGCCCAATTGATGGCGAGCCGTTCGGACACTCAGTTTTTACTGCGCGTCGGTTATGAGGTCAGCCTCTTGTTGTTCGCTTATCAGGGTGATGCGTACGTCGTCGACTGGCTGAACGAACAAGCCAGTGCGGGTGTCAACGTCTTTGATAATCCGGAAGCGATTCCCGAACTCGACCCGTCCGCTTTTATTGATGCCTACAACCACATTGTCGATCGCATTGAATCGCAGGCNAGCAANGTNGAATTNGGNTTCCATCCGGTNCGCGGATACAACGACACCCGTTGGTTGTATCCCGGGGAAGAGAATGTCGATTGGGTCGGATTCTCNGTGTTCAATAATGATGTCGGCATGGAGGTTAATGGAACGATCAACGCACCTGACCAGCGCATCGATNCGAANCTNGCCTTGAGCATGGATTTTGCACAGATGCAGGGTCACGAAATTGTGATTGCCGAAGCGACTGCACAGAATCCGGCCGCCAGTGATACGGACCTGTTTATCGAATATCTGGATCGACTTGACGAGGTGGTTGAGCAGTACGATGTGGCGGCGTTGACCTACATCAACTCCAACTGGCCGATCCATGGCTGGGGNCCGGAGTGGGGTGACGCGCGCATTGAGGCGAATCCCGAGGTCGAGACATTCTTTCTCGACACATTCGGCGAAGGAACCCGCTATCTTTACGCCGACACCAACGCTGCGATCATTGATCCCCCTGCCGAACCCCCTGCCGAGCTACCTGCTGAACCACCGGAGAATGCACCCGGTTTTGTGCAAGTCATCGATAATGATGAAACAGGCTTTACGCAAACTGGATTCTCTTATCTCAGCAATCAGCAAGTTTCAGCGGCGTTCGGTGGCGACATCCGTCAAATCCGCGGCGGAAGTGGAATCGCCTCGTGGAAGTTTGAAAACCTGGAGCCGGGACAATATCGCGTCGCCACCACATGGTCAGGCAAATACGCCAACCGATACAACGCCACCGATGCGCCCTATACGCTCCGCAATGCTGCTGGCAGCATCCTCTCTGAAGTCACGATCGATCAGAGTGCTGCTCCAAGTGAATTTGAAGATGCCGGGAAAGCCTGGAAGGCACTGACAACCGTTTCCGTAATGGACGGCACCCTCACAGTTAGCCTCAGTGAAGGAAACAATGCAAATCGTTACGCCATCGCGGATGCCGTGCGCATCGAACGCGTAGGAACCATCGCCCAACCGCCTGGTGAACCTCCGGCAACGGATCCGATCGATCCACCCACAGATGATCCAGTCGATCCGCCTGCCGAACCGCCCGTCGGCGAACCCGGAGCAGGCCAGATTATCGATAATGGGGATGGTGGTTTTTCGCAACTGGGATTCTCTTACCTCAATAATGCGCAATCATCATTCGCCTATGATGGCGACATCCATCAAATCCGTGGCAATACGGGATTTGCCACCTGGAAATTCACAAACCTGGATAACGGCCAATACAGCGTATCCACCACCTGGGCCGGCAAATACGATAATCGCTACAACGCGGTCGACACACCCTACACTCTGCTGGACGGCGCAGAAAATATTCTTGCGGAATTCGTCGTCGATCAAAGCCAGGCCCCAGCTGATTTTGATGACGCTGGTAAAAGCTGGAAGCAACTAACAACGGTTTCTGTAATCGACGGCACGCTCTTAGTAACCCTCAGAGAGGGTACTAATCCGAATCGTTATTCGATTGCTGATGCCGTCCGCATCGAACGCGTCGATCTTCCCGGCGATCCTCCAGCCGATGATCCTGTTGAAACACCGGTCGATCCGCCTGTCGACCCACCGGCAGAGAGCCAGATCGACTTTTCGATCGACTGGCCGGGACCGGAAGTGTATCTGGTCGTCGGTCGCACCAATGCACTTTACGGATATGTGGACGATATATCGATCGTGACTGCAATGCAGGCCACAATCCAGAATGTCGAGTCAGGTCTCTATGTACGTCCAGACGACACCCTGGGCAGTGAAGCGGCGTTTGATGTGCTGCTCAACACCAACAACGGCCACTGGTCGCTGCTACACACGCCGCTGGCGGGTGGAACGTATACGCTGAGCGTGACTGCTATCGGCAATGACGGTGACACGGTGACCCGAACGACCAGTTTCAATGTGCAGGGTGCGGTGCCCGTTCCACCGGCTGATTCACCAGCGAACCCACCGGCTGAACCTCCCGTGAACACGCCGACCGATCCGCCAGCCGATCCGCCTGCTGATCCGCCAATGGACATGCCGATGGATCCACCGTATGCGCCTCCGGCGGCACCACCGACAGAAGAAGTTACTTATGGTTTCGGGCTGCTTGAGTCGGGAGGACCGGATGCCTATGCCACCACCGGGTTTAACCAGGGAGAGTTTGTCTCCAATATTAATTTCAGTCACCGTGCGACAGCCGATCCGCTCGTCGCGCCGGGCAACCCCAACTTCTGGCACGCACACGATTTCTTCGTGAATCCCAGCACCGATGCGTTTTCGACCATCGAATCGCTGATGGAAGTCGATGGCTCAAGCGCCATGCCGGCCAACAACGAATCGGTCTACTGGGTTCCGAGCATGATTAACGAGACGACCGGTGAGTATGTCAATCCGCTCGACTCCTCGATTGCCTACTACAAAATCACCAGGCCCTTCGATCCGGCAAAACTTGAAGCGATGCCCACCGGNCTTTCGGTGATCGCCGGCGCCGCGATGCCNTCNGAGCGTCAGTCGATCGGCGTGGTCGCCTGGAACTATATCGGATCGAGTGAACGNTNCGATCATCTGCCGATCGGCGATGAGTGGCAGGACCTGCCGCTGCAGGCGCTCGTCTATTTCCCCATGTTCTGGGACGGTGAAAATTTAGACAGCGCCAATCACAAGAGCCACATGGCCTACGCCGATGCCGCCGGCGGACCGAGCACGCACCCCCATCTGCTTCCGCAGTTGGAATTGCAGATTCATTACGGGCGTATCCCGCAGGATGCCCAGCTGATGCTNACCAGCGATTACATGACCCAGGATCATCCGGACTTCGCTCCCGGCTGGAGCATGCACGCTGACCACATCCATTTGCCGTGGCCCGAGTTTGATGATGACGGCAANCTTTATGATGGATTCGAACGCCGCGTGNCCGACTCGATGCGATTCCCGATCTTTGCCGGCACCGATGGCAATGCGGTGCGCACCATCCCGACCGGGGCAGAGCAGCCCTTTACTCCGGAGCCTTTCTACACCTATCCGGTCTTCCCCGGACAGGATCAGTCCGCACAGCCCGACACCACCGCGCCGATTCTCGTGGATGCCAACCCTGTCGACGGCAGCAGCGACGTTCCGGTCAATACCGACATCGTGTTGGTGTTTGATGAACCGGTGGTTGCTGGTGCCGGCATGATCCATCTGATGACCGGGCCGATGGACGACCCGCTCACCGCACCGGCAGAATCGCATGAGAGCGTCGAAATGTTTGCGGCCACTGATCCGCGCGTGCAGATCGGGGGAAACCGCGTGCGGATCTCCCTGCAGAACACGCTCGATTACGACACCGCCTATCATCTCGACATCGGCAGCAGCGGCGACGCGTTTGTCGATCTCTCCGGAAATGGNTATCAGCGGTCCCACGCGGACTACAATTTCACCACCACCGATGGAGTGGGAGTTGATTTTGTGATCAGCTGGCCCGGAAGCGATACCTGGATGGGTGTCGGCAACACCGGCACCATTTACGGACAGGTCAGCAACGTGGCCGATCTGAACCGCATGTCCGCCACGATACAGAACGTGGAAACAGGACTCTATCAACAGCGCGATGGAACCTTTGCAGCTACGGCAGACGCGTTTGACATCAGCATCAACGAATATGACGGCCATTGGTATTTTCTGCACACGCCGGCGGCCGGTGGCACCTACCGCCTAGAAGTCTTGGCAATTGATTCCGCCCAGAACGTCACCCGTCGCACCACCAACTTCGGCGTCGTCGGCGACCCGCCCTCGGGCCCCGGCGCCGATGAGCCCCAGGATCCCAATCCAAGCGACGGTCCGCTTACGCTGAGCGTCGGCGGAAACACCTGGACCGACGGATTGACCGCGCGGCTGACGATCACCAATACCGGCAACACCACGGTGAACGATTGGACCTTTACGTTCACTTCGCCGCATACGATTGATTCGGCCTGGGGCATGCAGGCGACGCTGCTCGCATCGGAGGGTGGCACGAACACCTACCGTGCGGTGGGCGATGCGTGGGGACGCACGATCGACCCTGGTGATTCGGTGACTGTCGGTTTCACCGCCGAGCAGGGCACGCCCATCGGTGCAGACGAACCGCTCACCGCGGCACAGCTCTTTACGAGCGTCTCGCAGATCAGCATCGTCGAAGATGCCCTGCCGCCTGCCGAGCCACCGGCCGATCCTCCAGCCGATGAACCGGCTGAGCCACCCGCAACACCGCCTTCAACACCGGCGCCACCGGTCACACCACCGGCGGATCCTCCCCAGAGTGATCCCATCATCGATCCACCACCCGCCCAGGATGACGCTGGCGATGCAATCTTCGCCGCAAACTTTAATCATCGCAGCAGCGGCCCCTACACCGAAGCGATGCTCGAGGAGGATTGGAATGCCCCGGCCTGGTCGCAGGGCGTCGATGATGGGCGCGTATCGCTTGTTGAGACCTCTGACGGTAACACGGCACTGGCGGTTTCCTATCCGTCCGGTGCGTATGGCACCANCAATACCGGTGCCCAGTGGAAACTCGATTTTGACGCGGGCGACACCGACCTTCGTTTGAGCTATGACATCCAGTTCGGCGAAGGGTTCGACTTTGTGAAAGGCGGCAAGCTGCCTGGCTTTTTCGGTGGTGCAGGCAACACCGGGGGCGGGATTCCCACCGGAACCGACGGTTTCAGTGCCCGCATGATGTGGCGCGAGGGTGGCCAGATCGTGCAGTATATGTACTATCCAGACCAGCCTGAATATTATGGCGAGGATATGCCGTGGACCGATGCGACAACCGGTGATTCGCTGCGTTTCACACCCGGTGCGTGGCAAACCGTGACGCACGAGTTGCACCTCAACACGCCGGGCCNGAGCGACGGATGGATTCGCACCTACCTCGATGGCCAGCTGGCGCTCGAGCGGACCGATCTGCGGTTCCGCGACACCGATGCCTTTGCCATTGACGGTGTCTATTTCAGCACCTTCTTCGGTGGCGGAAGTGCTTCCTGGTCCACCACCCAGGATGAGACAATTTATTTTGATAATTTTTCAGTCACCTCCTTGAATACGGAACAAGCACCTCCGGTGAGTTCACCTGTGCTGGAGTTGGTGGCCGACACGACCGGCGTGNAACTTCTGGTCGATCCGGCGACTGGCCTGGCCTACGTGCAGGACGNAACGGATGATCCGGTCGCCATCACCCGCAATGACAATTATTGGTCCGGCAACGTTCCGCTCAATCGCGAGAGTGCTACGTTGCGGGCTGCGGCGCGCGACGAAGTGGGACGACTGCGGGTGCTCGACACGAGCGAGTGGGGCGCGTTTGCATGGATCCTCGATGAGTCGGGTGCGTTTATCGGTGAAGAAAGTCAGAGCGACACGACTGTCGCGGCAAAGGAGAACTTATTTCAGTTCGACATCAACGGCGACGGGGTGATCGGCCCAGCGGAAGAGGCGCCACCGACCGCACCGCCCACCGCACCACCGACNNCACCGCCCACCGCNCCGCCTGCCGACCCGGATGCGGGCGCCGATNTGCTGGCCGATGGGGTGCGCGTGCGNATGATGTCGTTCAACGTNTTTTANGCNTCGCTCGGTGCNCCGGANCGNATCGANGGCATCGCCCAGGCCATTGCCGACTATACGCCCGACGTAGCCAGCATTCAGGAGATGTGGGGCGAGAAGGATCAGATTCTTGCAGCCATAGAGGCGAAAACCGGGCTCGACTATGCCTTCAGCACCGGCAGCAATACCTGGGATGGCGACATTCTTTATCGGGCCGATCGCTGGAAGGTGCTGGACGACGGCGTGGTCACCTACGATGGGTCGCGCGGTATGTCGTATGCCACACTCGAACATTTAAACACCGGTGAGAGAATGTCGGTCTATGGCATGCACCCGTTATCCGCAGTGAGCGAAGAGGTCCATCTACGGAACATTGAGATGGCAACCGAGCACATGGCGGCTAGTCCCTACGCCAGTGAGGCACCGGTGGTGCTGCTCGGCGATATGAATGCCAACGAATACAGCGAATCGATGCGATTGATTCGCGACGGATCGATTAACGCGTTCGGACAAGACTGGAATGCACCGATCACCTTCGAAGACTCCTTCCGCGTGGCCAACGGCGATGCAGCCGATGGCAACACCGGGTTCGGGGTGAAGATCGATTACGTCTTTGTGGAAGAACGTGACGATGCCCCGTTCCGCGTCGAGGATGCCTCGATTCGCAGCGATGCACCGGGCGGCTCGGATCATTTCCCGGTGATGGCTGAAGTCGTTCTGCTCTTCGATACCCCATAAACATGTTCTAGACGAAGGGAACGTTTTTCCTAAACGATACGCAGACGATTTCACGATTTGACTCAGTCAAATTCTGTGCGTTTTTGTTTTAATCGATACGTTTTCAACAAACACTTTTTTTGTATTTACACCACTCCTACTTTCATTGCATGCGCAGCACCATGGGATTCATTGGTGGAAAACTTGGTTACCGTTTACTCAAGGCTGTTTCCGACGATGGAGAAACTGGCTATCTGGACGGTAGTGCCTACCACAACAAGAGCAAGCTGGCGACGCTCCTCGGTGCCGATATCTGGAATCAAACAAACAACAAAATTGTTGTCGATTTTGGCTGTGGGACAGGAACCGAGTCGGTAGAAATGGCCGAGCACGGAGCGAAAAAGGTCATTGGTGTCGAAATCCAGCGGAAGAGGCGAGAGCAAGCTCGCAACCGCGCAGAGAAACACGGAGTATCAGGCCACTGTGTCTTTACCTCCCGAATCCGCGAAACGGCCGACGTGATCGTCTCGCTCGATGCGTTTGAGCATTTTCAAAATCCCGCTGAAATTCTCGAGGCAATGCGTCACATGCTAAGCCCTCACGGCAGCGTGTTCGCCGCCTTTGGGCCGACTTGGTATCACCCCCTTGGGGGCCATCTTTTTTCCGTCTTCCCTTGGGCACACCTGATCTTTACCGAGCAGGCCCTNATCCGGTGGCGATCCACAGTTCGCTCTGACGGTGCCACGCGTTTCGACGAGGTCGAGGGAGGACTCAATCAGATGACAATTCGACGTTTCGAGAAAATTGTCGCCCGCAGCCCCTTCCGATTCGAAGAGTTAGATACAGTTCCCATTCAAAAACTGCAACGCTTCGCTTGTCGAATGACGCGCGAATTTACAACGGCCATCGTCCGGTGTAAACTCGTGCCACGATAATTTTTNTTTCTCGCGTTCGACAAGACTACGATGGGAGCTTGTATATGAAGACACTCTTTTTCCTGATCGTGCTCAGTCTTTTCTGCGGCGCATCCACTGGCGCGGAAGAAACATTCTATTTCGTTGCGTCTTATGGCAATGGGGATAAAGGGGCGATCCATACGTTAGCGATCGATGAGTCAAGCGGTCGCTTACAACCCCAATCTATTTATCAAGATATCCAATACGCCTATTACATTGCGCTGTCGCCCGACGGAAAAACGCTTTACGCCACCCACGGCAAACCGATCGGCGACGGCGCTCGACGCGAGTTTGTCTCGGCGTTTCGCGTCTCTGAAGACGGAAAATTGAGTTTGCTTGGCAGCCGACCGGCACACGGCAAGAGCGCCTGTTTTGTCGACACCAACGGCAAGGTGCTGGTGCTGGCCAACTATCAGGGTGGCACGGTGGTCTCCTATCCGCTGGCCGCCGACGGTTCAATCGGTGAGCGCAGTTCGCTGATCCAGCACGTAGGATCAAGCGTCAACGCCGAACGGCAGGAAGGGCCCCATGCGCACGCTGCGCTCTTCGGGCCATCGGGCAAGCGGGTGTTTGTTCCCGACCTGGGTGCGGATCGCATTTTTTCTTACCGGGCCGATCCGGGCGCTGCAAGCCTCACGCCGACCGCGCAAGAGTCGGTCGCTACAAATGCCGGTGCCGGGCCGAGGCACGTGCGGTTCCACCCCAATCAAAAATGGATGTACGGGATCAATGAACTCACGGGATCGATCACCCGCTATGACTTCGACATCGACTCCGGGCAACTAACCCGCCGCGAAACGGTCACCACACTTCCAGCTGACTATGCTGGCGATAACGGGTGTGCTGATCTGGCAATCACGCCTGACGGCCGTTTTCTTTACGGCACCAATCGCGGCCACGACAGCATTGCCGCCTATCGCATCGGCAAAGGTGGTCTGCTTGAGCCGATATCGATCACATCGAGCGGTGGAAAGAGCCCACAGAACCTGGAGATCACACCCGATGGGGAGTTTCTGCTGGCAGCAAACATGGGAGGCAACAACATCGCGGTTTTCGCCATCGAACCGGCAACCGGCAAGCTGAGCAAATCGGCAACCCGCTACCCGATCCCGCACCCAGCCTGCATCATCGCACCGCCGGCGCATTGAGAACTTTTGCTCCACCGGGGAAGCACAAACAAGTAGCTGAAAGGGTCGATAACTTTCTCTGAAGTAACGCAGCGCTTACCATTCGGGTAGCGCGAGGGTGCAATTGGGGAAAACCATGCTCGCGATATGCCGGTATTCATCCGGCCTTGATAAAGCTATTGCTATCTAAAACCTGATATAAACGCTGCGGAGTTTATGTCTGCGGCGGAACGCGGTATACACCATGAGACAACCCAGGGTACACAGCAACACTGACGACGGTTCAGGCGCCGCTGCGCCACCACCAGACGAACCACCACCACCGCTGCTCAGGGTGTGTACACCGGGTGAACTCGTCGAAGAGTGCGTCCATTCGGACGCATCGAACACGCCATAGTTGGGGTCGCCGACATCAGCATTTCTACTCATGTTCGTTCCACTGGAGGGATCGCCACTATCGACATAATCCAGTAACTGCCAGTTCGATGAAAAACTGTTACTTGCTCGATCACGTTGGTTAATGTTGTACGTGGCGGCTTTCAGTAGCCCAATCCCATCTCCACCAAATAATGAATACCCTGATCGAAATTCAAGGCCGGACTGATCAGCGTCAAAAATGGCATCATGAGTCGCTGTCGAACCGCCACCGATGATTGAAATATGCGTACCACCCGGCGGGAGTTGGAAGAGCGAAGGATTAGCCGAGTAATCGCTCCCCGCATTGCCGACCCCATTCCAGTGAGTCCAACCGATCGAACCGTTAACGCCAATTCCCGGGGTCAGCGAAGCTACGTCCGAAGCACTCTTCACCAAATAATACTCGACAAGATCGATAACAGCATCAGTCGGGTTGGTAAGCTCCACATAGGTGCTTCCTTCGACGCGATTTACCTCCGAGATAATTAAATCAGCTCTGGCAACGGAGCTTGATACAAGCGCAGCAAACAATGTTGCGAGCAGGTATCGTGGGCAAAACGAAATCATTAGCATGCTCCTTAGACTAGTTCAGCGCCTTCTGCAGGAACTGCTCCAACAGAGATGTCAGCGAAGAAACGTGTGTGAGAAACGGGGTTTTATTCAGATTGAGAGATGCCGTACTTTGCATCTGCAAAGACACGGCGAAGCCTGCATCACCCCGCCAAGCGGGCAGGCCATACACGTATCTTACTCGCGCACACCAATGGAACCAGAAGAAATCAAACGATTACCATGCAAATCGGAAAATAATGCTTTTCGTATTGATAAAGCGGTGCAAGGCACCGCCCAATCGTCTAAATGGCCGTCCCAACAGGCTATCGCCTCTCTTTCTTCTTACCGTCGCAATCGTCTACGTCGCGGTAGCAGTGCCAGACCCAAGAGGGCTAAGAGCAGCGTGGTCGGTTCGGGAACCGGGCTCCCCTCACCCAAGGATGAACGCTCAACAATGCCCACCGATGTGCGCCAGGCTG
>NHBP01000080.1 GCA_002168195.1 Planctomycetaceae bacterium TMED10 | reverse complement strand
GCCGGTGCAGACCATTCGCGAACTTTTGGGTGAAAAGCCGATTTTTGGAATTTGCCTCGGACATCAATTGCTTTCACTTGCTTGTGGAGCAAAGACCTTCAAACTCAAATTCGGCCATCGCGGTGCCAATCAACCGGTGCAGAATCTGCGGACCAGTCGCGTGGAGATTACCTCCCAAAATCATGGGTTTGCAGTCTCGGAGGAGACACTGCCCAAGGAGTTGGA
This sequence comes from Planctomycetaceae bacterium TMED10, assembly GCA_002168195.1. Lineage (GTDB taxonomy): Bacteria > Planctomycetota > Planctomycetia > Pirellulales > UBA7805 > UBA7805. Next base: position 31,893 of record NHBP01000080.1, on the reverse strand, counting down.
GGTTACGCACCGGAATCTCAACGATGGCACGATCGAAGGTGTTTCTCATCGCGACCTGCCGGTTTTCAGTGTGCAGTATCACCCGGAGGCCTCGGCCGGTCCCCACGATAGTGATTATCTTTTCGACCGATTTGCAGAGTCGTTAAGCTAAGTCGAGCAATCCAAAAAGAACAAACTGCCCGTTTGTTCATTCCACGTCCGGCGGTTCCCGTTGCGACATCACGCTAGCTAGTTGGCGTCAGCAGGGATCGGTTTCAATCGCATGGCATACAGGGCAGCCAGACCGTTAAGGCCAGCAAGCACGAGAATGGGCCACAGCGAGTGCTGAAAGTGGGCAAGGATCCCGAGTGCAAAGGCAAACAGAACCGCCACGCCGCCGACAAGCGTATCGCTGACCGCAATGTAGTAGGGCCTCGTTTCCGCACTGGCCAGGGTGGCGACATAAATCTTCCGGGTCGATGCGATGCCTTGATCCGCAAGTGCGATGAGAAAGAAAACCATGTCGTAATAAAACCAGTGGCTCTTCGGATTTCCATAATGACTAAGTAAGGCAATGACGGCTGCTGCCAGGGCAAATATTCCCCCCAAACTCATAATCCGCCGCAGTGGCCACGGTGATAATCGCTGCCAGAAAAAGCCCCCGATCATCAGTCCCAGGCTGGTTGCAATCACAAATCCGCCGAGGGCATCCTCTGTTTTTTCATGTTCCTGCGCGGCAATGATCGCATAAAACGGCATCGCCAATTCGATCGAGAGAAAAAGGATCCGTGCGATCACAAACTGCCGAAACCACTCTACCTGCCTGACGTGGTTGATTCCCGCGCGAAGCGTGGCCAGAATGCCTTGCCGGTCTCCACTGTTTGCTCCCCGCTGTTTTTTTTCAGCAACCGCTGACTCTCTGATCAGCATGCTCAAAATGCCGGAGAAGATGGCAACGGCAATCCCTACCCACAAGAGGGCCAGATGTTCTTCGTCGGCTTCATTGAAATATAATTTTTGGCTTGCCCAGGCGAGGATGATTGCCAGAAGTCCACTGAGGCCAGTCTGTGAAAAAAGTAAGTTCCGCCGCAATTTACGCGGAACAACGTAGCCGAGCATGTTTTGAAACGCGAGACGACTTAAGCCCTGGCCAAGACCAATGATGGCGGCGACGCCTAGGAAGATGGCCGTCAAAATAACAAATTGNCGTGCATCCTCGGCCGTATCCGCAGTNAGGGCAATCACAACGAGAGCAGTCGATGCGGTCAGGATGCCGAGGCTCATGTACCATTTACAAATTTCGGCAGCCGAAATAAATGGGGCAGATACGATTTGACCAATCATTCGTGATATTTGCACGATGGGGATCAGGAGGCCGGCAAAAATCGCGGGAGCGCCAAAGGAGATATAAAGAAAGGGCAGCACCAGTCGAGGGCTCGAAAGGGTTTGACTCACGTCAAGCAGTACCCCTTGTCCGAGCAGAACGCGAAAGTTCCAGCGCGTTGTATTTCCTTTGGGCATCTGTCGCCTGCGGCCTGTGTGGATCTTAATCCCGTTCTTCTACTATAAATCGCACGCGCATGCAGAGGGGCATCCGCAAAAGATTTTGCCCCATATTTTTGAATATCGACGACTCTATTTCCAGAGCGGAATCGCGTCAAAGACGTTCAGTAGTCGGGCGGCACGATCTGTAATCGTCGGAACGGGCGGAGCGAATTTCTCACCTGCAGTGGAGTCAGGCTGGCCCGAGGGGCTGGTGCAATCACACGTCAGGCACGTGGGTGTCCATTTATATTTGCACTTTTCACATTCGTACTCATACTTNNGAAGCACCTTCACTTTGCGGGTGCGTGCCCCTTTGCAGGGCACGGGACACTGGCAGTCACCCGAATCACAACTGCCGTCGCAAACTTTTTGAGGTGGTTTTTCCCATGGACAGGTGACCCGAGGGATGCAGATCGTTTTGCATTCAACCCGGTAAAAATGTTTCTTGACCGCTTCTTTTTTAATTTCAAGGTTGCATTTTGGGCAGCAATCCGGAGATCCAACAGGGCAATCGCAGGGTGCTTCGAGCGTGGTGGTGACTATGGTTTCTTGCCGTGTGATTTGAGCGTTCAGTGAGGAAACGCTCGCAATCCAGATTGCCGCCAAAACGGCAATCCGCGTTATTTGTGGGGGTGATAGCGTCATTGTTAAATANGTTGCGGTGTCCATTGCTTGCTCTTTCGAAAGGCCATTGTGCGGTTTACCAGTCGATCATGAATTGCGTTCCAAAGCAGTTGTAACTTCCGCTTGTGGTGTTGCCGATGGCAGCAAGTTGACTCTGTCCAGGAACCCCACCGGCACTCGTGTCGGTATTTCTTTCGCTTATCGAGCCATTGATGTAGTTGAACTGCATACGTGCGTTGGGATTCCACCACCAGTTCAGTGCAAAGCTGAAACTCTGACCGACACCACCTTGGATTCCCTGATCGCTGAAATCGCCACGGGAGAGCCTTCCGGCAATCTGCCACGCACCCCAACCGCGCTGTCTGCCTTTATCCGTTTGGACGATAAAGAAATTTTCGTTCGGCTTGGTGCGTCCCAGTACACCGCGTTGACGCTTCCATGGTGAATAGTCATTCGTGAGCCAATAAGCAACATAGACGTAGCCGCCATGGAAATTCAGATTCGTTGCACCGGTGCGCTGCATGGTGACTCCCATGTATTCGCCCACGACCGACAACTGATTTACATTGATCACCCCTTCCACGCCGCCAAGTTGGTAAGATTCTCCATTGGTGATCTGGCCCGTATCGAACCAGGCTTTTTCAGCGTAGGCTTCCGGACGGGTCCGGAAACGCGCTGTGGGGCCACCATTGGGAAAACAAACGGCACCTGAAAGGGCCCAGTGGGCATAGCCGCGACCACCTGACATTTCGTCATACCAGATCGTGTTTGCAATACGCCCCGCGGCTTCCGGTTCGAATTGGTTGTTATAGATGCGGCCGAGCTTGGCGAGATTTCGCATATCAAATCCACCGTACCGCCAATTCCAGCGTTCGTCATCCGAATAGCCGTATGCCTCCACACCCAATCGTCGAGCATCGTTATTGAAGGCGTCGACCACATAAGGTCGCTCCATAAAGACCATGTAACGACTACTGTCTAAATGTGCGAGTCCATAAGGACGCTTCTGACTGCCGATCAGAATTTTGTCGTTCCAGGGAAGATTCAACCAACCGAGGTAGGCATCCTTAAAGGTGACTTGGTCGGGCTGGGCAAACTCCATTTGGAGTTTGTATTCCATGTTTTCGCTGGCTTGGCCTTTGGCACCGAGTCGCAAACGGCGAAATCCAATAAAAGGTTTCGGGTTATTCGGAAAGTTGCCACCCACCCAATTCACCAGCGGAGAATTTGAGGGAAAAGCCCAGTAGTCGAGCATGGCACGACCAAAGATTTTGATGGTTGGTTTCTTGATGATCTCGATTTCAGCAACGCCATCAGAAAATTGTTTTTGTGAGTCAGCGGCGACCTCTAAGGCCTCGATTCGCTCAATCAGGCTCGTGAAGGATGTATTGCTGACCGGCGTCGCCGCGGAATCGTTTTGTTCGCTTGGGTTATTCTCNANGNGATTTTCAACTGGCGNCGGTGCATCGGTTNCTGGANAGGCACTGCNTGGGGCGTTGACTGACGCAGCNNCNGCAGCCTGAGTGGCTTCTGTGAGCACGTCNGCAAGCACATCGGCNGGATCNTCGTTCTGCCAATCCGCATCCTGGGCAGAAACCCAGGAATTGCACAGCGCGATAGCCATCAGCAGGCTTGTTGCGAACAGTCGTTTGCCGATTGATTTGCGGCAACTGAAGGTGCAGATCTTTGTTTTTATTATTTCCATCACCCATGCCGCCTNTGCTGGGGTGTTTGTTTAGCCGTGTTTGCTGGCAGTGCCCACGAATCGGCACAATCAGCACAATCNNTACAAACGGTATAATCGGCAAANTTTACCGCGAGCCTTAANNNAATACCNNTNGTATTNTTNATGAAGAATTCGTGTTTGATGCTCCATAAACGACGCNTTTGTNTGGTTCTGTGCNGTTTTNTGCGGTATTGAGCGTCGAGAATCGATCGGTGTCGCCATTTCGAATGGCCAGAGAGAAGGGTTCATTCGATGGATTGNTGCTCTGCCAAACCACCNCATTCCCCATGTGTACCCATTGTNTTAATGCTCGCATTGTCGCCGAGTAAAACTGGGTAGATAAGTTGCTTGCGCGCAAATGAGATCAACAGGCGTATATGCGTGATGCCTTGGTTTTTGTGCGACTTTACGGGTGGGGTAAACAAGGCGATTTAGTTGGGATACACTCTATGGCAACGAAACAATTGGGGGTGCGAGAGCCCCCCATTCCCGCCGCGCAACGCACGGTCGCGTTGCCTTACCCCTTCAGGAGAGTGTAACTGTTATGAAAACGAATTGGATCTTGTTGCCCTTGATGCTGTTTGCAGTCAGCTTGTTCGCTGTGTCGGCGACTGCGGATGCCGCAGACGGTGGGCAAGAAAAAAGTGCGACGGCTGCCACAGAAGAGGCACCAGAAGCAAAGGAATGTGAAGCAGAGAAAGCAGCCTGTTGTCCCGAGCCGTGCATTACCTATCGCCAGCGTGGTCGTTGCCGAAAGGTTTGCTGTGGATGCGATCCCCCGGTCAAGACAACCTTGAAGGTAGCCGATCCTTGCTGCTGCAAAACTTGTTACGACATTCCGATCTGCTTGCCGGCTTGCTGCAAGGGCGAACCGTGCGTGACAGATCGCTGCGGTGCGCTTTGCAAGGGCGTAGTCGTTTACAAGTGGTGCTGTGGTTATAAAGTCAAGGTAGTCATCAAGAAGTGTGGTGATATTGTTGTTACCAGCTACCGCTGCTAATAAGCCTCAACTTCAATTTTGATTTAATGGCGTGAGAGACCACAGGGTCTCTCACGCTTTTTTTGTTCTGTTTTTGCGATCAAAAAATTAATCATCATTCACCACCAATAATCAACAATGCAACCTTCTTACTTATCCAGGGCTATTATTACTTGTTGGGTCATTTCCACATTGACTGCGATGTTCAGTGAGTTGGCTGCTGTTGCACTGGTAATCGGTTTTGAGTCAGGGTTGACGCCCTCCGATGCATTGCGGGCACTTGCGATGCTTGTTGTGTTGACGGCTTTGTTTTCGGGGGCACTTGGTCTCATTTTTTTACCGCTTGCGCTTCGCGTTGCGGACGTCAATATCCCGCGCACCGTGAGCATAGTGTCTTTGCTGGTCTGTCTGTTGCCGTGGCTCGTTTATCTGATGGGCATGTTCCCAGCATCCGAGGCTTCGGCGTAAAAAGATGTCGAATCGGGCACTCTGGCGACATCGCGGAGAGAAACTCTATCAATCGCATGCGAGTACGATAGTTTTGATCGCCCGTCTCGCAATTAGGTGAGCACCGCCGACGGATGATGGAATCGATAGCCAATCCCACGCACCGTTTCGATCAGTTCCGCGTGTTCCCCTAACTTGGAGCGAATCGACCGGACATGCACATCCACCGTGCGGTCCAATACCAACGCATCATCTCCAATGGCAGTCTGGATCAATTCCGCTCTCGAAAAAGCTCGGCCAGGTTGCCGCAGTAGGGTATCGAGCAATCCGAATTCCGTTCGCGTGAGCGAAATCGGTTGTTCATCGACGGTTGCCAGGTGACGTCGCCGATCAATCACGATGCCCTGGCTTGCGACCACATCACCAACCTCCTCGCGGCGATTACGGCGCTTGAGAAGTACTTTGACGCGTTCCAGAAGTACCTTAATGCTGAATGGCTTGGTGACGTAATCATCAGCTCCTACGCTGAAACCCACGACCTGGTCGGTTTCCTCGGATTTTGCGGTGAGCATGAGAATCGGCACCGCCTCGGTGTTGATGTCTGCTCGCAACCGCCGGCACACCTCTAGGCCGTCAATCACCGGTAACATCAGATCAAGGATGATCAAATCGGGAGGATTAAGCTGGGCATACTTCAGGCCATCCATCCCATCTCTCGAAATATGGAAATCAAAGCCTTGTTGCTCAAGGTTGTAGCTGATGACCTCTGCGAGAGAGCGATCATCTTCGATGATCAAAATCCGTTTGCCGTTCACTGTGCTGGCTCCTGTTAAAATTTGACTATCGAGGAATGCTGGGTTTATTATCCTGCAATGGAATTTCAGATTCATCCGTCCGGTGACGCGCGATTTCGCCCTCGACCAGAAAAATCACGTCCTCCGCAATGTTGGTGGCCAAGTCCGCGATTCTCTCAACATGTCGGGAGCAGGAGAAAAACTGCAATGCAGGCTCCACACTTTCAGAATCATCACGCATGCGATGATACATCTCATCAATATTTTGTCGGTTGATGTCATCCACCAGATTGTCTTGATGGCATATTTCCCGCGCCGCTTCAGAATCCAGATGGACAAACGCATCGAGTGACGAATTTACCATGCCGATTGCAAGTCGCGCCATGGCGTCAAACCGTTCTGGAATGGCAAAGGTCATAAATTTTGAAAGGCTGCGGGTGCGTTCTGCGATGTTGACGGCAAGATCTGCCATTCTCTCTAGATCGTTATTGATTTTCAGCAACATGGCCGCTCGACGCAGGTCAATCGCCACGGGCTGGTGGAGTGCAAGAATTTTGAGGCACTCTTCCTCAATTTGCACCTCGCGCTCATTCACACCCTCTTCCAGGGCAATGACTTCATCCACGAGTTCAACACGGCTATCGCGTAAAGCACGGCACGCTTTTTCGATCATTTCTTCAACTTGTGAAGACATCGCCAGGACTGCCCGTTGCAAAGCGGCCAGGTCACGTTGCCAGTGTTTACTCATTGATGATTAACCAAAACGACCGGTGATGTAGTCTTCGGTCTGAGGTTTTTCGGGATTGGTGAAAAGCGTATTGGTTGGGCCTGCTTCCACAAGTTCGCCTTGAAAGAAAAAGGCCGTTTGATCAGAAACGCGTGCCGCTTGTTGCATGTTATGGGTCACGATGACAATCGTATAATTATCTTTGAGTTCAAAGATCAAGTCCTCAATCCGCGCTGTCGCGGCCGGATCAAGTGCCGATGCCGGTTCGTCCATCAGCAACACGGCGGGGCTTGTTGCCAACGCGCGGGCAATGCAGAGCCGTTGCTGCTGGCCCCCAGAAAGTTGTAGGGCGGATTCATTCAGGCGGTCTTTGACTTCGTCCCAGAGTGCTGCCTGCTTTAACGAGTGCTCGACGATCTCCTGTAGCACAGCACGCTTCCGCATGCCCGCGACTTTGGGGCCGTAGGCGATGTTTTCAAAAATCGTTTTGGGAAAGGGATTTGACTTTTGAAATACCATCCCCACCCGCTTTCTCAATTCGACCACATCGGTCCGAGGCCGATAAATATCCTCGTCATCCAGAAGCACGCTTCCGGTCAGTCGCGTATCCTCAATCATATCGTTCATGCGGTTAAGGCAACGGAGGAAAGTGGACTTGCCGCAACCCGAAGGCCCGATAAGCGCCGTCACGCAATGCTCCGGTACCTTGAGCGTGATGTCGAAGAGTGCTTGATTTACCCCGTAAAAAAAATCGAGGTCCGATACCGATATCTTTGACCGTGCAGCGGCGAGTTCATCGCTTGACCTGGCGATCGTTGAGGTCGTCGAGATCGATGCAATCGGTCTGTTTGAAATCCCAACCGCTTCGTTTTGTTCGTTTTGGGTAGGAAGATTCATCGATCGTTTATCGGCCGTGTGCGAAAGATTTTAAAAGCATGAATAATGATAGCGGAAGGGTGTTTTTAATACTACCAGCGAATGCGTTTGCTCGCCCGATAACGGACGAAAACGGCAATGGCATTGAGGCAGATCAGTACGGCGAGCAGGACGATAATTCCAGCAGCAGCAACACTGTGAAAATCTTCCTGAGGCCGCGCCGACCAGTTGAATATTTGAATCGGAAGCGCTGTAAATTCATCGCTCAGATTACTCGGAACAAAAGGCACGTAGGCGACGGCGCCAATGGCTAACAGCGGTGCCGCTTCACCTAATGCGCGAGCCATGGCCAAAATGACACCAGTCATTATTCCAGGAACACTTGCGGGGAGAACTTGGTGCCAGATCGTCTGCCATTTGGTCGCCCCAAGCGCAAAGGAAGCATTTCGAATCGACGGCGGCACGGCCCGGAGCGCCTCCTGGGAAGCGAGAACAATAATCGGCAACACCACGAGAGAAAGCGTCAAGGCACCTGCAAGGATGCTTCGTTCGAGCGCCATGAAACGCACAAAGAGTCCCAGGCCTAAAATGCCGTAGACGATCGAGGGCACACCCGCAAGATTGGCGATGTTGGTTTGGACGAGTGTTCTTAGTCGATTGGCTGTCGCATATTCCTCTAGATAGATGGCAGCGCCAACACCGATCGGCACGGAGATAATGGTCGTTAATCCCATGAGCCAGAGGCTGCCCGCCAACGCAGTACGGATGCCGGCTTTGGCTGGAAAGCGTGAGGGGAGTGCACGAATAAAATCCCAAGTCAGCCAATCCATTCCGTGTGAAAAAACCTGCCAAAGCAGGAGCACGAGCGCTGCAATGCAACTGAGCGTGGCCAGAAGGCACATGCACGCGAAGGTNCCNGATAAAAACTTNGACCAAGTGTGACGTCGTTGNGTGGCTTGCAGGCTCATTCGTATTTCTCCCGCGTTCTACGAAGCACCCATTGCGCGAGAATGTTCATCAGCATCGTTGTAAAAAAGAGCGTCAAGCCAACGGCAAAAATAGTTCGATACTCGACCGTGCCCGCTGGCGTATCACCTTGACTTACCTGAACAATATAGGCCGTCATTGTTTGAATGCTTTCCAAGGGATTGAGCGTTAGCTTAGGCGTTGCTCCAGCAGCAAGCGTCACCGCCATCGTTTCGCCAACAGCACGAGAAATCGCAAGTAAAAAGGAGGCTAAGATCCCTGAAAAAGCTGCCGGGACGACCACTTTAAGCGTCACATCGAGTTTGGTTGCGCCGAGGGCATAGCTTGCTTCTCGCAGAGAACGGGGTACGGCTCGCAAGACTTCCTCACTCAGCGACACGATCATCGGAAGGATCATGATGCCGACCACAATCGATGCACTTGCCGCGTTGAAAACGTTGGCCGATTCGAACATGGATCGAATAATCGGCGAAACAAAGACGATTGCCAGATATCCGTAAACCACTGAAGGAATACCCGCAAGAATTTCCAAGAGAGGTTTTACGATTTCCCGAACTATCTTCGGTGCATATTCACTCAAGTAGATTGCAGTGCATAGACCGATAGGAATCGCCACAACTGCCGCACCTGCAGCGACTAAGCAGGTGCCGCAAAGCAAAGGCAAGATGCCAAAGTGCTGAGGCTTGAGTAGTGGAGACCATTTTGTTCCAAACAGAAAATTCCATGGCGATACATCGCGAAAAAATTGCATCGCCTCTGCCAGCAGCACCAATACGATCCCAATCGTCGTCAGCACGGAAATCGCAGCGCAAAGAAAAAGTAAGCACTGAATGAATCTTTCAAATACTTTTCGTCTGGTAGACGCACGACCTGGCGTAAACGATGCTCTTGGATCAGGAAAAGTTTCCGCTGTTCCATCGATCACGGTGTGGCCTCTGTCTTCGAAAGCGCTTCGGCCAATGCTTGTTGATTCTTTGTCGACGCTTGTTCGGAGACGGGCACATAGCCTACCTCCACCGCGAGTTGGTCGGCAGATTTAAGATAAAAATCTACGAAATTGCGTACCGCATCCTCCTTGAGTGACGCGCTACGAACATAGATATACAGCGGCCTCGAGAGTGGCCTGTAGGTTAATCCGCGGACCGTCTCCATGGATGGTTTCACGCAACCGTCTCCTCCGTCGACCGCAAGGAGTTTCAGTTTATCTTTGTTTTCAGAATAATAAGCGTAACCAAAGTATCCCAACGCGTACCGACTGTTCATGACACCGGTAACCAGCACATTATCATCTTCGCTTGCGGTGTAGTCGGCGCGACTCGCCTTTTCCTCCCCTACGATTGCCTTGGTGAAATAGTCGAAAGTACCGGAGTCGGTTCCAGGTCCATACAGGCGAATTTCTTCCGGCGGCCAGGTTGGATTCAAATCGCTCCATTTTTTTACGGCACTCTCAGGCCTCCACAATTCGCGCAGTTGCTCAACGGTCAAGCAGTCGCACCAATCGTTCTCAGGATTGGTCACAACTGCCAAGCCGTCATAGGCAACTTCGAGTTCCACNAATTCAACACCTTGCGCTGCGCATTTGTCNGCTTCCTTTTTTTTAATGGCNCGCGATGCATCGCAGATATCNATTTCNCCNGCNGTGAATTTTTTCATACCTCCCCCGGTTCCTGAAATACCGACGGTGACCTGAATGCCGGGATGCACNNCTCTTAATTCCTCGGCCACCGCTTCNGTGATGGGATAGACNGTNCTGGAGCCATCNANTTTCACTGAACCGGTCACTTGATTCGAGCCGCCGGTGGCTGACTGCTTCGGCCCGCAACCGGAAAACATTACCGGAAGGAAGAAAGTACAACAAAGCAACACCGCAGATTTGCCTCGGATCATCATGATCGCGCCTTTTTGTGTGAGGAAATAAATGTTGGGGCAACAGGGTGAAATTAAAAACTGACCCCCATCGGGGCTGAATGTAGGTTTCTTTTATGAAGAAATGATGAAGGCTTGCAGGAGTCGATAATCTGCCTCCGATTTTGATTTCCGGTGTACTGAACGAGGGTTAAACTAGCGGCTTTAAATTGGCCTGCATTTGCTCGGATTGATGTCCTTGTTCGGCAAGTGGCAGTTTGATGGTGAACGTGCTGCCCATACCAAGCTGACTGGTTACACCAAGCTGGCCGCCGAAATCGAGCGTGAGGTGCTTGACGATCGAAAGGCCCAGGCCGGTCCCACCGAGTTCTCTGGAACGAGCTTTATCAACGCGGAAGAATCTCTCGAAAAGTCGATCTTGATCTTTCGCAGCGATTCCAATCCCGGTATCCACAACATCAATCACGACAAACTCGTCATCGCGTCGCCAGCGGACGGTGATCGAACCATTTTCCGGAGTGTACTTTACCGCATTGTCGATCAGGTTGCTGAGAATGTGGCGTAAGCCTTCCGCGTCCGCCTGTACAAAAAGATCTTCATCGGGAGGATCGAAGGAGATTGCAATTTTTTTTGCTTGCGTCGTCTCTGAAAAGTCATCCACACAGGATTCGACCGTGGGTGACACTGCAATAGGATGAATATCAAAGGCCTGCTTTCCCGATTCCACGCGGGCAAGATGGAGCATGTCCAGAATCAGTTGATGCAGTCTTTCCGCTTGCTCCCCAATCCGCTCAACGAATCTTTTACCGTGGACTCCATCCTCGATGGCACCTCGCTGTAAAGTCTCAGCATACGCTTTGATTGCAGAGAGTGGTGTTTTTAGTTCGTGCGAGACATTGGCAATAAACTCCTGGCGTAAAAGTTCCAGTCGACGGAGATCCGTGAAGTCGTTCAGCACGATCACGATGCCCGGACACGGCTCACCCTGCATCCGCGTGAAGCTGGCCCTCAAAATACGGTCATGATTTTCACCGATTTCCAGTTCCTGGCTTCCCATGTTTTGTCCGCTGATCGTCTCGGTAACCGCTTCATGCAGGGTGTGATTGCGCACGGCCTCCAAAAGCGGTCTGCCGACCGATTCCTGAGGATCAAAGTTCAATAATTTTCCGGCCGCTGGATTCGCAAACAGAATTTTTTCCTCGTCATTGACCGTGATGACTCCCTCTCCCATCCCTTCCAGAACCGTGGCAAGTCGCGCTTGATCGCCCTGGAGGCGATCGATTCGGCGACCCATTTCCACACTCATCCGATTTAAATGGTCACCCAGCACGCCAAATTCATCCCGGTCAGGAAGATAAACTTTTACCGGTGGACCTTCCGAGGTGATTTTTTGAATTGCATGGTCGATTGATTTAACGGCGGTCACGGTCCGCCCCCCGAACCAGATACATACACCGAGCATCAGAATGCTAAAAATAACACCGCCAAAAATAATTTTCTCTCGAGCCTCACGGCTTCGTGCGTCGAGTTCCGATGCGGGTGATGCAACGCGCAAAAAGCCTTCCGGGCTTTCTTTGTCACCCATGCGGATTGCAAAATAACGCATTGGCCTCGCCTGCGTCGGACTCACACGTTCGGAGCGGCCGTAGCCGTCGATTGCCGTTTCTGCGCGGAGAATTTCTAATCGTTCCTTCTGGTTTTCCGCGTCTTTAATGGCAGCAGCCTGGGCATAGAAAGAGTCAGCCAGAACGCTGCCATCGGATGTCAGCAGCGTAATTCTCAGCCCCAGTTCTTTTCCCAGTGAGCGCACGATGTCTTGTACTTGGCTCGGGTCGTCGTCATTGATTTTGGAGCGAAGTGCGGTTCGAAGTAGGATGGCCGAGGATTGCAACCGATTGTCATTTTCCTCGGTCAGTGCTCGATCTGAAGCGCGAATGAACATGGCCGCAAACGTAATGACCGCCAGGAGATTCAGCCCTGCTGTTGTGAGCAGGAATTTCCAGAAAAATTGCGAGGACCACATAGCAGTATGGGACCCTAGAAAAGCAGAATCGGCAAGCCCCGTCTCGAGGAGCTTTTCCTGCGTCTTCTCTGCCACTGCTCTGCCAACGGTTTCGAAATCAGGGTTCGCAAATGATCGAATCGAAACTCGCCGTTACCGTACGAGAATCTAGCAGCGCATCACTCCGCCAATAATTCTTGAACGCGTCGATCGATAGAAGCAGGCGTTTCACCCTGCACGCCATCCGCGAATAATGGGCTGAATTTATAACGCAGTTGGCCCTGCCGATCGTAGAGCGAGTAGAACGGAATGGCCTCGGGGATGTCAAAACTTTCGATCGGATTCTCCTCGGTGCAGATAAGATTTTCGAAGCTGGCACCGACCGAGTCGAGAAACTGCTGCGCTTTTTGCGAGTCCGCCGCCGAGTCGAGACTGACCGAAACCACTTGCAATCCTTTGTCCTGATTTTCNGTATAGAGGGCGACCGTATGCGGAAAGGCATACTGNCACGGCGGACACCAACTTGCCCAAAAGTCAACCAATACGACCTTGCCGGCGTTATCGGCGATCACCCGNTCNAAGCCAGCGCGATCGACCGCGACAAGCGGGCTTGCGGCCTCCAANGACCGGACCGGCGATTGTTGCGCTGCCCNGTCGCAGCCGGCTANCCCGAAACCCAACAAAATAGGAGACAGGATGGTGAACATCCGGGCGGACGCCACCCAAGTCTTCGTTCGTAACGCACTCATTCCATGCCTCGTTATTCTCTTTGTGGGTTGCTTTAGATATCGATCGTTTATTTCTCTTTCAGAGAGCGATAGTAATCGATGCTCTGGGAAATGCCTTCTTCAAAACCGACTTGCGGCTCATATTNCAGCGCGGCCCTGGCGGCCGAAATGTCGGCCAGACTTTCTAGAATGTCGCCCGCTCTTGCCTCGGCAAATTCAGGCTCCACTTGAGTGCCGAGATATTTGTTGAGCATTGCGAGCATCTCCAACAAGTTGACGCTGCGACCGGCAGCCACGTTAAAGCTGCGACCCGCAACCCCTTCGGCATCCGCAGCCAGTAGATTTCCATGGACGACGTTGGCGATATAGGTGAAATCGCGCGACTGATGGCCGTTGCCGAAAATCACAGGTTGCCGATTTTCCAGAATCGCGGTGATGAACAGAGGAATAACTGCCGAATAGGGGCTATCCGGATCCTGTCGCGGTCCGAATACGTTGAAGTAACGGAGGGCCACGGTCTCAAAACCGTAGGTTGCCGTAAAGGAACGACAGTAATACTCGGCCGCTAACTTGGCAGCTCCATAGGGCGAGATGGGGTCCGGGAGATCGGTTTCCCGTTTTGAACTTGTCGGTTTGTCACCGTAGAGGCTGCTGGAAGCTGCATACACCAGGCGTCGTACCCCCGCCCGACGCGCGGCATCGAGCAGAGTCACCGTCCCTGTAACACACGCCGCATTGGTGTCCAAGGGAGCTTCAACGCTGCGGGGGACCGAGGCGAGTGCCGCCTGGTGGTAGATGCAATCCACACCTTGAACTGCTTGGGCAATTTTCTCGCCGTCGACCAAGTCGCCTTCGATGAATTCAACGCTGTCGGAAATGTGTGCCAGGTTGTTTAAATTTCCAGTGCTAAGGTTATCCAGCACCCGCACCTGATCGCCTCGCTCGACAAGGGCGGTCGCTATGTGCGAACCAATGAATCCAGCGCCGCCGGTAACGAGAAAAGTCCGCATAGTCGGGGGTCCTTCGCAAAACGATGTGCGTCATTGGGAGGTGTGCCCAAGGCAGGCCGCATACGCAACTGCACGTGCAACTGCAGGCAACCGGCTCTTGCACGAGAGATTCTACGCTGAAGGTAAAGATTTGTCATTGGGGATTCGCGGTCCCCTCAGGCGGCTGCATGCCTCGATCTTGCGATACAACCCACCGACTTGATTTTGCGGGCAGCGATCACTTTGCCCATCTGAGTCGCCCAAGCTCGCGATGTGCTTCCATACTCAACCACGAACAAGGCATGGCTGCATTTCGGGAGAATCGAATCCACCGTCAAGATATCAAGTCCTGAACCATCAAGCAGAATCATACCGAAATGCGATCGTGCCTCTTTCCACCATCTGTCCGCATGCCTTCCTCTCAGGGCACTGCATCCGGTCGAAAGCGTGCACAGGCCCGGATGCTCACTTTGCGTGATACTTGGGATGGTTTCTTTTGCATCGGTCCAATCCTCCCCATGCCCTGACGACTGCTGGTGTTCTATGTGTTGGAACAGCCCCACAGCGAGCACCGGATCCATGGTCAACTCGGCAAAGATGCGACCCCAGTCACCCCCCGGCACCTGAAGACTGAGCGAAGACTCCGAGAGCAGCAGGAGTGTGGCCTCTGACGGAGTCTCAAGTTGCTTCAGAACTTTCTGACCCGCCATGAAAAGAGGATCTGGATTTTCGGAATGCAGTGGCGAGGTCGTTTTTTGATGCCGCTCGCTAGACGGAAACACGACAGGTTCCGGCGCAGACACACACGTTTGCTCTGCTACCTGCGTTTGTGTGTTCGGCATCTCGGGAGGCAATCGACCGCTGCCAGATCCCGAACTTTCGGGGACCGAAAAAAATTCGGCAGCCCGCTGTTCAATTTTTCGTATCGCGTGTTGAAGGTCTGGCATTATCGTTGCACTAGATTTTTCAGGGCGTCGTTTTCGAACAGATGGGTTTCCTGCAATTCGCAAATCAACTCCGAGATGACCCGAGATTGCAGTGGAATCAGTGGATGCGTTTTGCCCGGCGGGGGTTGCGCGGCAAAGTCGGTGGAAGCCGCACGTGGCGAATCATCTTTGGCGGCCGCCACGGTGTGGGGTTCTTGATGCACCGTCCAGATCGGCGCATCGGATGCTTGTTGGGCCTCCGTTTCGACAGCGGCCTCCGGTTCACTTGGAACCGTTTCCGGCTTATCCGTCGATTCGGGACTTAACTGAACAATGTGCTCCGCATCGATACCCACAAAATCAGTCACGCTGACCCCTGTGGGGTGGGTGTTCTGTTCTGGTGGGTTGGGATAGGCCGGTTCGCCGGCGGGTGATTCATGGGGATCAAACAGAGCATCGTGCTGCTTCTGATTTTCTGTGGTCTCATCCGCCATTTGGTTTTGACAGACGATGCTGTGATTCAGTTCCACCTCTTTCGTTCCAGGTTCCGTTCCCGGTTCTGTTCCAGATTCCGTCTCAGGGAATAATGCCTCGGTACTCTCTGACGCTGCGGGCACCGAGTCGACCGATTCAACGGTCGCAGCGGCTGCCGTTTGCTCCGTGTCAGCGTGCGATGGGGTTGGGAGGGGTGTCGAATCGCTTGCGGCCTCATCAAGACTCCCGAACTCAATCACCTGGCCGCTTGATTCGGGCGTCTCGCTGGCCGGTACCGACATCGCCTTTGCCGTCGGGAGTTGTTGGAAATCAGACCAGGCAAGTTCAATCTCGCCTTCGCCCAGTTGAGGAACCGTGGCCTGTGCTGCCAGGAGCAGCGCATGATTGCAAAGTTGATTAATCAGTCGTGGACACCCATCGGTATATCGATGGATGGCCCTCAGGGCATCCATCGCCCACAGCCGATCCGGATTCGTTCCCGCAGCATCGGTCTGAGCGCGAATAAATTGATAGGATTCCTCGGCAGAGAACGCGTGCAGATAACACCGCACCGCCACCCGCTGATTGATTTGCGACAGCCGCGGGTGGGCAAACCTCTCTTCCAGGCTGCTTTCTCCCGCCACGAGCAATCGCACGCCAGGTTTCGCGTCGCGTACCGTATTGGTCATGAATCGCAACTCTTCAAATAATCGGGCAGAGAGTAAGTGGGCTTCATCCACGATCAATAGAATTCCTTGTGGGCAACGGCCCTCGGTTGAGAGTGCGTCCATGATTGCCAGCCGTAACTCACCGTCTGCCAACTTTTGATACGGAATCCCCATTTTGTAGAGAATGGCTTGAAGCATTTCGCGAGAATTGGTGAGTCGCAGATTCCCAAGCAGCAGCGTTTCGATCTGCGGCTCGAAGTGTTCAGCAATAACCTGGCAGAGGAGGGAAACACCGCTTCCCGATGGTCCCATGACCAGTCCGCAGCCTTCGGCTCTTTCCATACAGCGGATGAGATTCTCGCGCGCCGATTCGATTGAACTTGCGGGAAAATAGCGACTGGTCACCGGAACGGCCAGAAAAGGTCGGGCAGTGAAGCCATAAAAAGATTCGTACATTTTCAACTCCAAGTTATTTCCGACAATTGGCGGAGACCATCGGCAAGTGCCGTGACCGGTTGTCCAATGAATTGGCGGGCAAATTGTTTGTCGAGCAAAGCAGTGACAAAGGCCGCGAGTAGCATCGTGATCAATATCCATTCACCGGCGCTGAAGAGGCGATGAAAGACGATTTGTATTTTGTTCCGTGGCGAGTGATCGGGAGAATCGCCAATATCAGCGAGCACGGGTGTTTTTAATAGTGATTCCGTTTCCCGACTGGTCAGAACGGCACCTGTCCGCTGTTTCCAGATCAGGATGGGCACGGTCAGCAACAGCGTCACAAAAAGGCAGGCGAACACGGTACTGGGAGCGAGCGGCGCACTCTGACGGGAAGCGATTTTCGCGGGCACCATATGCCAGTTTGTATTGGTCAGGGCGATCCGGTCGTCGTGGTTGATCAATGTTGATTGCATCAACTGCGTTCCGAGTTGATTGACCGACTGGATGGCAAGTTCCGCGCGGGACTCGACGCAGCGGAGGGTAAAGTTGAGGAACAGGGGCGTCGAGTCGGCGCCCATTTGGACAGCTACACGATGCGCACCTAGCACTTTGCTGCGTGCGTCAGCGGTCTCTGCCGGGAATGCCTTGGCCGGGGACGCGTCGCGAGTCAGAATCGTACAGATTGAGTCGGTTAAAATCGTTTCACAGAGTTCGTCCGATGGCCAGAGGGAATCGATACTCTTTCGTGTGAGGGTCAGTTGGGCTTCGGCCGTAAAAGCATCACTCCCCCAGCGGCATACGGAGAGTGTCACGAGGAAGATGGCCAAGCCGATGACAAACCCCTCGTAAATCCGCCTGAGAGACGTCGGCGCAGAATGGCACCAGCCACCAAATTGTGAAATCTTGCGGGGCATTTTATTCGCTTGCATTTTTGGAAGTGGGGGTCGGGTCGAAGGTGCCTGTTAGAGCACTCCCCATGATTCGACATCGACTGCACCTTGCAGCAACTTGAGGTGGGATGGGTGATGTTTTTCACTAGCAGTGCTAGCGTGCGAAAGTGCGCAGGCTGCGGGTTTTGCGCACTTGGTTTACACACTCGGTCGCGCTATAATCGCGACACCGATCGGCGGTACATCAAGGATCCAATTTTTTTCGACCGCTTTGACCACTTTCGACCACAAGAACACAAGGAACCCCCGCAACGTGTTTCGCGTCAAGATTTGTGGTTTGACCAGTGTTGAAGATGCCGCAATGGTTTCGGCTGCCGGTGCGGATGCAGTCGGTTTGAATTTTTACGCAAAGAGTCCACGTTCGTTATCGCTTGAAAAAGCCTTTGAACTGGTGAAAGTGGTTCCTGACTCGGTGGCTCGTGTGGGACTGTTTGTGAATGCAACGGATGATGCAGTCTGCAGCGCTTACGATCACCTCGGGCTTGATTTTATTCAATTACACGGGGATGAACCCCCTGAATATTTGCTGGCCCTGGGAGGCCGACCGGTGATTCGAGCATTTCGTCTCGGCACCGGCGGCTTGAATCCTATCCTTGATTACCTGGCAGCGTGCGATCTTCCCGAAGTGAATATCCAGGCAGTCTTGATTGATGCCTATGACCCTCAGCTTTACGGTGGAACCGGCGAAACGGCCGATTGGCAGCAGCTGGCCAGTGAACGTTCTGCACTGAAAGATTTGCCTCTGATACTGGCCGGAGGCTTAGACGAAACGAACGTGGAGCAGGCGATCATGAAAGTGCGTCCCGATGCAGTCGATACGGCAAGCGGCGTCGAAGAGCGTCCGGGTNGCAAAGATAGAAACCNTGTCGAAGCGTTTGTGCAATCAGCCCACAAAGCATTTTCTTTGCTGGCATCATAACGTGGCGATTCGCCCGGTAAATTTGACTTTTCGCCAATAAATGCCCTGTGATTTGGTCGGTTGAAAGCATATTATATGGGGTACCGTCACGGATNAAGTGCTGCACGAAGCAGGTGATTGGGTAACATCTTTCTTTCATTTCAGAAATAAGACAGGAGCGGAACTGTGTCACAGGTTGAAGCCAAGCTCACGCATAANGTGGTTGATTGTTCTGAGGACGAATTTCAGAAGTTAGCNGANTGGGGACGGAAAGAAATTCAACTTGCTGAAAATGAAATGCCGGGTTTGATGGCCCTGCGAAAANAGCATGGTGTGCAAAAGCCGCTTCAGGGCGCCCGGATTGCCGGCTGNTTGCACATGACGATTCAGACGGCCGTATTGATCGAGACACTGATCGAACTCGGCGCGGAAGTNACCTGGAGCAGTTGCAACATCTTCTCCACACAGGATCACGCAGCGGCGGCGATTGCTGCAGCGGGAATTCCGGTCTATGCCTGGAAAGGTATGAGTGAAGAAGAGTTCGATTGGTGCATCGAGCAAACGCTCGTTTTCCCCTCGGGTGAACCGCTCAACATGATTCTCGATGATGGTGGCGATTTGACAGCCATGGTGCATCAGCGATTCCCGGAATATCTCAATGANATTCGCGGCCTNTCCGAAGAAACGACCACTGGAATCAAGGCCCTCTANAAAATGCATCAAAGCGGTGAGCTGAAAGTACCGGCCATCAATGTGAACGACTCGGTGACCAAGAGTAAGTTCGATAACTTGTATGGTTGCCGCGAATCGCTGGCCGATGGAATCAAACGGGCGACCGATGTGATGGTCGCTGGNAAAGTGGTGGTGGTTGCCGGGTATGGCGATGTCGGGAAGGGATGTGCCCACTCGATGCAGCGGTACGGTGCACGAGTGATTGTCACGGAAATTGATCCGATCAACGCACTGCAGGCGGCAATGGAAGGTTTTCAGGTCACGACGATGGATGAGGCCGCTGCCCAAGGCAACATTTTTGTCACCACGACCGGAAACCGGGACATCATTATGGGCAAGCACATGGAGCAGATGCCGAATGATGCGATTGTCTGCAATATTGGCCATTTTGATCTGGAAATTGACATGGCCTGGCTCAATGGCCAGCAGGATGTGAACTGTGTGGAAATCAAGCCTCAGGTCGATCGCTATACGTTCCCGGACGGTCATTCGATCCTGGTCCTGGCGCAGGGTCGACTGGTGAATTTGGGTTGTGCGACCGGGCACCCGTCGTTTGTGATGTCCAATTCATTCACGAACCAGGTTCTGGCGCAGATGGCGCTCTGGAATGAGACAGACAATTATCCGCTCGGTATTCATGTGCTGCCGAAAAAACTGGATGAAGAAGTGGCCCGTCTGCACCTCGGTCAGTTGGGTGTCAAACTTACGGAGTTGACACCTGAGCAAGCTGATTACATCAATGTGCCGATGGCCGGACCGTTCAAGCCCGAGTACTATCGCTACTAAATCGCTACTAAATCGCTACTAAAATCGGCTCCTAAAACCGGTTCGACGGGATTGCTGCGACGGTTGTCTTCAATGGGTTTTTTGCCTTTTTCGAGGCAAAAAGTGGTCCTTGGAGTGTCGCGTCTTTTTTGCCGGGGATTTACAACGCCTACGGTTTCGCGATACGATCTCGCCACAGCGCGGATCGGGAAGCGGCATTTCCCGAAAGCGTTTGCTGATAATTTTATCCCCGCATTTTTTCCAACCGGTCATCGAGGATCTCGTTCCATGCCCAAAATCGAAGCGTTTTCCGGCCTCCGCTATGACTTAGGCCATGTCGGTTCACTCAGTAATGTGGTTGCACCCCCGTACGATGTGATTGATCCGGAGATGCAAGATGCGCTTTACGATCGGCATCCGGCCAATGTGGTGCGGTTGATCCTGAATCGCGCTGAACCAGAAGACAATGAAGAGAGCAACGGTTACAGCCGAGCTGCCATGCTGCTACGCAATTGGGAGCGCGACGGCATTTTGTTCCGCGAGTCCGATCCTGCGGTTTATGTCTATCATCAGGTTTTTGACGATTGTGGGCATTCGATCGAGCGGCGAGGATTCATGACCCGCTGCGGGCTTGAGCGTTTCGGTGAGGGCACGATCTATCCGCACGAAGAAACCATGTCGGGACCCAAGGCGGATCGCTTGAAACTCACTCGCGCATGCGGGGCGAATTTGAGCCAGATTTTCGGGCTCTATCCGGATGAAGATTCGGCAGCGCAAGATCTGCTTGAATCTGCCATTGAAGGTGTTGCACCGCTTGAGGCGACCGATGATTTGGGAGTGATTCACCGCATCTGGCCCGTGACTGATTTGAATGTGCTGACGCAACTTTCAGCCATCATGGGCCCCAAGCCCATGTTCATTGCCGATGGACACCATCGCTATGAGACGGCCTGTAACTACCGCGATGAGCTCGATGCAGAGGGCAAATTGTCGCCGGGCGATCCGGCCAATGGTGTGCTTATGATGTGTGTGGGGATGAACGATCCGGGCTTGATTGTGCAGCCGACCCACCGCCTTTTCCGCGGGGTTCCCGAGCTTACGGCTGAGCAACTCGGGGAGCGATTGGAGGGATATTTCACCACCCGCATCGCCGGAGAAGGGGTCGATTTGGCCGAGCCGATCTGGGCGGAGATTGAGAAGGAAGATGACCAGGGGACGATCGGATTGTTGACCACCTCTGACGAGCGTTGGACCGTAGCCCGGATTACGGATAAGGGCAGAGAGCGGCTGCAGGAACTGGTTGCCGATCACAGTAGCGACTGGCGAGGCCTGGGAGTGAGCATCCTGCACCGTTTGATCATTGACGATCTGCTTGGAGCCGCCGGGCACCCCAAGCCGGGATACGTGCATTCGGTCGAGAAATTCATGCAAGGCATCGAGCACAATAGCGAGCCGGGCGGTGCCGGTGAGGTTGCAGAGCCTTATCGGTTGGGTGCCCTGGTGATGCCCGCTTCGCTCGAGCATATCCGCAAGATCAGCGAGCATGGCGAGCGGATGCCTGCCAAGAGTACCTACTTCTATCCGAAGCTTCTGGCTGGCATGGTCATTCATTCGCACAAGTAAACGCCTCGATTTGCTCTGGCTCTGGCTCTGTCGCTGGAAGGCTGCAGGCCCTGCTATCGGTGTCTAGGTAAGCTAGGTGTTTCACGTGAAACAGGTTGAGTGTGTGAAGTGTGTGAATAGCCAAATAGGTTTTTGTGCTGCCTGAGGTTTTTCCACTCTGACCTCGACTCTCCCAGTCGGCCTCGCTACAATCCCGCCCCACAACTGGCAAGGTTTTTAGACTGGACTGGTTCTCGATTGGTTCTTACGGCGGATTGCCGAAAAGAGCCCGGTGCGGCTACCAAGCCGTATGGCCTGATGCGTACAAGGAGGTGCGTTCGATGAGTGATGCTGATGGAAAACCGGCGGAGCGTAGGCTGGGTCGAGGTCTGGAAGCCCTGCTGGGTCAGGCCGTATCAGGAGGCAAGGCCGGTGGCAATCTTCCCTCTCAAAAACCGATCGCTGATGAAAAACGGGCCGAGGAGGCTCCAGCAGACCCGGTGCAGGATGGCGGGCTCTTTCAAGTCAACGTCTACCAGATCGACACGAATCCCTATCAGCCACGGACCGAGTTCGATGAAGAAGAGCTCAATAGTCTGGCTGAAAGCCTCAGCGACCACGGTCTGCTGCAGCCGATTGTGGTTCGCAAAGATGGTGATCGCTACCAGCTGATTTCCGGAGAGCGCCGCTGGAGAGCCGCCATTCAGGCAGGCTGGACCGAGGTCCCCGCGACGCTTCGCGAGGCGGACGACCAGCAGGTGGCCGAGATGACGATTGTCGAAAACCTGCAGCGGAAGGATTTGGGACCCCTGGAAAAAGCGGTCTCTTTCCGACAATACCTTGAGCGATTCGGCGCCTCGCAAGATGAACTGGCACGGCGTCTCTCGATTGATCGCTCGACGGTGGCCAACCTGATTCGCTTGCTCGAACTTCCCTTGGCAGTCCAGGAATTGATCCGCGATGGATCCCTTTCGGCCGGTCACGGAAGAGCCCTTTTGCCCCTGGGCCAGGAGCAGGACCAATTGAAATTTGCGCGGCAGATTCGCAGTGAACAACTCAGCGTGCGGGCGACCGAACGTTTGGTTGCAGAACGCATACGCAACGAAGACGATCCACACGGTCTGAGTCAAACCGAGACAACCACAAAGGCCGGTGATGGTTCCAGCCGTGAACATCTGGTTCCGCTCGAGCAAAAGCTCCGCAGCGCGTTGGGCACCTCGGTCGACATCCGTGAAGTGGCGAAGGGCCGCGGCACGATTGTAATTCACTTCACGAGCCGCGAAGAGTTCGATCGACTCTATCACGAACTGCTCGAACGCGAGGGACGTGACCGCATGGCGGGTTAGAGAATGTGTACAAATGTACATTATATCTCTACATTCGCCTAAGGCGTTCGTTGTTTTCTTTGGCCCGCCGCGTTACGATTGGAGCCTTGCGGCAACGCAACAGGAATCGGGGCGTGGCGCAGCCTGGCTAGCGCACCTGCTTTGGGAGCAGGGGGTCGGAGGTTCGAATCCTCTCGCCCCGACTTATTAAACCGCTCAATCGCCTCTTTGGCGGTGAGCGGTTTTTTGCTGCGCAGTTGCCCGCTGTGGCACCGACTACTTGTCGGCCTTCAGGCCCGCTTCGATTTCGGCAAGCGAAACGCCCAAGGTTTTTNGCGCAATGGCGTCGAGCTGTTTTAGNTCNCCCTCAAAATGGAATGTNGTCTGGATGTGTGTGCCAGACGCACCNCTTGCAAGCGGCAGGGCGGGGCTCGAAGTTTCCANCTCATAAAAGGGTCCGAGCGGCTCGGCGCCCGGCTCGGCCGGCCCGTCGTTGTAGGCGTTGATCACATCGCCCGCGTACGGTTGCTTTTGCAGTTCCCATTTTGAATTCACATAGTCCGTGACTTCGGCGGAGGGCTGGTTGTACTGCACCACCGTTAGCACCTCGCGGGCCGCATCGTAACTGCCACAGAGCGGGGTGGATCGCTGTGGATTGAGCCCGATTTTACTGCGAAATTGCCCATCTGCCGCAAAAAATAGCACCCCATCGCCGGTGCGGAGCCGCTCGGCGGGCACCTTGCCGAAATAGTCGTCGTTGACCACCGGCCCGAGCTTCGATTCGCCGCCTTTGTTGAAGGGGATGACCACGGTGGTTTCGGGGCCATGTTTATACATCCCGAGCATCCAGATTGAGAGCAGACCACTCGACTTGGACCAGTCCTCTTTTCCAATATTTGTCAAACAGTTAGTGGTTCGGTAGGCCACGGCCGTGAGCGGCACATCGCCCAGATTCGAGCGCACTGCGAATTGCCTCGGAATCCAAAAGCTCCACATCCCGCTCGATACGAAACGCAAAGCGGGTGCCCGAGTAATTGGTCAGTTCTGCTTCGTGGCGGAACGCGGCCCGGCGGCTACTCTTTTGCACCACTGCAAACGGCTCCGTATCGATCACCGGGGGGGTCCGCCACTGGGAAAAATCAAACGTTGCCCCAGTGTCAAAAAAGATGCTGAATTGTCCNCCCTCNGGGCCGAGCCAAAAGCGTTCTTCGCCCCCGAATACATGGATCTGCGGCTGCTTTTCGCCCGTCTCGATCAGCTCGTAATTGATCCACCCGTAGCTGGTGCCCCCGTCACCTTTGGCACTGGAGGTCATGACCCGGCCCTGGTAGGCCGGGACGATTGCCACCCGCGGTCCACCCGCCTGTTCGCCCAGAACAAGGGTCTGCTGGTGAGCGGCGAGAAACGTGGCATCCTCACCGAAATTGCGCTCATCCGCTGCGGCCTGATAGGCAGTCACGATCCATCCCCCCNAAAAAATAAGATTCCCAAGTTGTCGCAGCATCGGTTGCNATCTCCGAGTGTGGCGATGTTAACGGAACACGTAATACAGGATCACCATGGCNACGATCAGCAGCACGCTCAGCAGTTTATAGTTGCCGATGCCCGGCCAGCCTTTCTCGCGCAAGGGTTCCAGCGGCGAGGACCAATAGAGTTTGCTCTCCCGTTCACGCGCGCCGGAGGGCCAGAGGAGCGAAAAGACGACCTGTATCACCACGCATGTGCAGAGCAGATAAAAGGCCTTCATCATAAATGGGATCTGCTGCAAAAAGTCGAAAATCGGTTCACCCTCGGTGCCGATTTTGCCGGCCACATATACCCCGGCGCCCAGCAGAGAACCGAGCCACAAGGTCCACTTGGCCGAGGTGGCCGAGGCCCGCTGCCAGAACACGCCCAGCACAAACACGCACGTTACGGGCGGTGCGATGTGGGCAATAATGTCGTTAAGCCCGTTAAAAATGCTCGGATATCCATCGAGTAGCGGCACCAGACCGATGGCCGCCACCAGGGCCACCCCGGCCGTTAACCGGCCGACAAAGACCAGTTCGCGATCGGACGTGTCGGGGCGGAACCGCTTGTAAAGATCGTAGCTGAAGAGGGTCGAAATGGAGTTGAGCGCCCCGGCCACCGTGCTCATCAGCGCCGCTAGCAGCGCCGCGACCATCAGACCGACCAATCCCTGAGGCAACAGTTGGGTGATCATGACGCCATAAATTCCTTTCGAGTCGATCTCCGTCTCTCCCGCCTCATTGACCGAGGCGAGCGAAGAAATGTCGAGTCCACCATTTGCGACCAGGGTGTAGGCCATCAGTCCCGGAAGCACAAAGATGAAGACGGGCAGCACTTTAATCAGTCCGGCAAACAGCGGGCCGACCCGCGCATGTTGTTCATCGCGTGCTCCAAGCACACGCTGCACGATCGTCTGATCGGCACACCAGTACCAGATGCCAAGGACCGGATAGCCGAGAAACACGGCATACCAGGGCAATCCGTCGGCGTCGCCGTGCGGCCGGAGCATCGAGAGCTTGGCCATTTCACCCTTTTCACGCAGCACATCGACCATCGGTTCCCAGCCTCCGATCTTGTCCCAGGCGAAGTAAGTGATCACCGCTGCGCCGAGAACCAGCACCACCGTCTGGATCGCTTCGGTCACGACCACAGCCATCAATCCACCGATGATCGTGTAGAGTCCGGTCAGGGCCGCGACCACCACGATTCCGGTATACATATCGATATTGAACAGCTCTTTGAGCACGATACCGCCGGTGAGAAAAGAGAATCCGATGTGGATCGTCACGGCCGACACGATCGAGAGCACGGCCAACCAGTCACGGCACTCCCGCGAATAGCGTTTTTCAAGAAAATCGGGCAGCGTGGTCACNNNNGAGCGGATGTAGAACGGGGCAAAAAACAGGCCCAACAACACGAGGGTGAAGGCGGCCATCCACTCAAAATTTCCGTTCAGCAGCCCCGAGTCATAGCCCGACTGGGCCAGACTTACCAGGTGGACGCAGGAAATGTTGGTGGCAAACAGCGCCAGGCCAATCACCGGCCAGCGGAGCGTGCCCCCGGCCAAAAAATATTCTTTTGCTTCTCCGCCTCCGCGGTTTCGGAGTCCAGCCCAGCAACCGAGGATTACGATGCCGACCGTATAGATGACAATGACCGCGATATCGGCACCGCCGAGCGNGGAGGTGGCCGGATCGGCTTGGGCAAAAAGAGTGAGAGAAACTGGCATGGAAAGCCCCCGGGTTTAAGTTTTCAGGTGGTTTGCTGTCAGTGTTTATCCGGCACGTGCNTGACGCTTTCGCCCCGCTCGGGGTGCATGCGCTTTTCGCTCTCGCCGTCGACCAGGACAAAGGGCTCTCCGGCGAGCGATTTAATGTTGGCTTCTTTCAGTTTGCCGGCTTGCCACTCAAGGTCGACCTCAAAGCCGCCGCGGGCACGCAGGCCGCGCACCGAGCCATCGGGCCACATCGAGGGAAGTGCCGGCAAAAGCCGCAACATAGTCGTGCCATCGGCGGTTTGCTCGTGGCTGTGCAGCAGCATTTCGGCCACTGCGGCAGTGGCGCCCAGATTGCCGTCGATCTGAAACGGCGGATGGTTGTCCCACAGGTTATCGAGCGTCGACCGCTCCATGATTTTTTGCAAATGCTTACCGGCCACTTCACCATCGCCGAGCCGAGCGTACATGCCGATCGTCCAGGCCCGACTCCAACCGGTAGCCGCCCCGCCACTTTGCAGGCGGAAGTCGAGCGACTTCTGGATCGCATCACGCAGCGGAGTATCGGCGGCCAGATCGACCTGATTGCCCGGATAGGCGCCCAAAACGTGCGAGATGTGCCGGTGTCCCGGTTCCGCTTCGCCAAAGGGCAGTCGCCACTCCATNAGCCGGCCATCTTCGGCAATTTCCGGTTCGTAGAGGTCGGCTAGCGCGGCCTTCACTTGCCCAACGAGCGGCGCATCGGTTTTGCCAAGCGCTTCGGCCGCCTCGAGGTAGTCGCTAAAACTCTGCCGCACCAGATATTGATCGAACGAGTTTCCGGAGGAAAGGGCGGCGGTTTTTTCCTCGCCCGCTGCGTCCACATAGTCAAAACTGTTTTCCGGCGAGCAGGAGGGACGCGAGACGAGCTTGCCGGTTTCCGGATCGCGAATCAACCAACTGAGCAAAAAACGGTTCGACTCGGTGAGGATCGGCCACATTCTCTGCAGTAGCTCTTTATCGCGGGTGAAGCGAAACTGTTCTAAAACGTGCAGCGTCAGCCACTGGCCGCCGTAAAAGGAACCGCCCCAGAACGGGGTGACGCTCATCACGCGAGCGTTGGCCCACAGATCGCTGGCATGGCCCATGCACCAGCCTTCAAAGCCCATCTTCTCAGCCATCTCGCGGCCGCGGGGCTGAAAGTATTCGATTAAATCAAAGAGCGGGGTGTGCAGTTCGGAGAGGTTGGTCGTTTCGGCCGGCCAGTAACACATCTGGATATTGATATTCAGATGAAAATCAGAACTCCAGGGCGCTTTGAGGTGCGGGTTCCAGATGCCCTGCAGGTTCATCGGCAGCGTACCGGGCCGCGAACTGGCGATCAGCAGATAGCGGCCNAACTGGAAATAGGTTTCCAACAGGTCGGGGTCGTCGCTCTTGCCCTGGCGGAACCGTTCGACCCGCTCGGGTGTGGTGAGGCCTGCGATTTCCGGCGCTGTCTCGCCGAGTTCAATGGCCAGGCGGTCAAAATATTGCCGATGATCAGCGACCGCACGGCGGCGGAGGGCGCTCTCATCGCGGGCTGCTGCTCGATCGAGCGCNTCGGTTGCCCGCTGCTGCCAGCCTTCAGNGAGCGGCGCATCGCAGTTGGCNNGGTTGAAGTTGGTGGCAGCGGCAATCAGAATCGTTGCTTCGGTCGCGTTTTTCAGCACCAGCGCATCGGGTGTGGTCGTGAGCGTGCCATCGTGCTCGGCAATCCGCACCTGACCTGAAAAATGCGTGCCATCCGGATCCGGAGTGCCGTCTGCATTCGTGCTCACCTTCCGGCGGGCGACCCCTTCGATCACCAGGTCCTCGTCGCGGGTCTGCACGTTCACCGTGCCAGGGTGATTGAGCGCGAGCCGCAGGTTGAGGCTTTTTGGTTGGCTCGCAGCCAGGTGCAGCACCAGCACATCGTCCGCCGCGCTGGCATAGAGGGTGCGGGTGATAGTGTTTCCCGGTAGTTGGATTCGCGTGGTGGCCAGGCCGGTGGCCAGATCAAGCGATCGATCGATCTTTNGGGCCTCGGGGCTGTCGGTGTGTTCGGTGTGTTCGGTGTGTTCGATTTCAAGGTTGCCGAGCAGCTGGTAGCTGTAGGGCCGGTGCTCGGCCTGGACATGCTTGGTGAAGTGGGCATCGGCCGCTTCGTATTCCCCCTCGGCTTCAAGCTTGCGGACCTTTTCCAGATGCTTGAACGTGTCGTCGGCCATCACGCCTTGCGGTCCGCGGGCCCAGATCGTTTCTTCGTTGAGCAGGATCCGTTCTTTGGGAAAGCGGCCGAAGGCGGTCGCTCCGAGCCTGCCGTTGCCGACCGGATGGCCTGTCTCCCAATCGGTGGCCGGTGCATTGTCGCGGATGTGGTGCCGACTCGCTTGTTCGGCTGCTGCAACGGCTGCTGCAAGCATCGGTAAAAAGAGAATAAGAGAGACAACGAGCAGCCATCGTTTCGTGCCACAAAAGTTGTTCAAAGCAAAGCTCCCATCGCCCCATGTCGGGCCGCCAACGCGTCAGGATTTGTTTTACGCCAGGGCCGCCAGGCGGCCTACGAGACTGCTAATGTAACAGGACCGCACGTTTCGGGGTACTATCGTCACAGCCGGCACAGTGAAGCTGCGCCGCNGGGANCAGTGGTTATGCGGTTTTGTTTTGTGNGCCCACCTCGCACANCTGCATCGAGAGCCGTTTTCCACTCGCTGCCGTTCGCGTGCCGATCTCGATGAATCCCAGCTTGCGGTGAAACTGCAGCGAACCACNGTTGGGCGGCTGGAGATCCATCTCCGCGCACACGTGCGCGATTCCGCTTTGGCGTGCCGCATCGAACACGGCCGCATAAAAATTTCGTCCGAGCCCTTGGCCGCGGCAGGCGGGTGAGACGATGACCCGGTCGATATAAAGGAAGTGCTCCACACGTTCCGTGAACCAACGTGTGAACCAGCGATAGTTGTGATTCTCAAACGGCTTGTCATCGGCGATGGCCAGCACGAACCCGACCACTTCGCCATCGAGTTCGGCCACCTGTTTCAGATCGCTCAGGGCGAAGAGGGCGGCAAAACGTTCCGCATCGAGGGGGCTGGTGACCTGCTCGGCCAGCCGGTTCATGGCAAGAACCCCCGCTTCATCNGCGGGTATCATGTTGCGGAGCGTGAGGTGCGACACGTCTTTTTTTGTGTTGCCGGATGCTTGTGAGGTTGGTCGTCCCGCGTATCGATTGCTGTCATCAAGCGGTTATTAACTATTTGCGAATGATTTTCCAGCTATTCGCAAACTAGGGCTCACGACGCGCTGTTTTTTTCTTGAGGAAGCTGATCACCTGTTTCAGCCATTTGTCATATTGTGCTGGTGAGACTTCGAGTCGCTGCGAAAGTCGCTGGAGCACGAATGCTTCGTCTTGATGAAGATCAACATCGGCGACTGCAACACGGAAGAGTAGCTGCATGGTCTCTTTTTGATCCGCTTTGAGAACTCGGAATTGTTCCGAATAGAATTCCTCGTCTGTTTCTGCGCGTTCAATCATGGCCTCAAGGGAGGCTGCGCCCACACCGGCCTCGGCGGCAAGTCGCTTGACGATGCGATGCTCGGCAGCGGAGGTGTGGCCATCGACACCGGCCACGCAGCATGCCGCTCGCAGCACAGCAACCTGTCGCATTGCATCGGACATCGTGTGGTCTCCGCGGCCAATAGTGGGGTCACGAGTCAACGCTCCCACCAGGGGTGAAAAGTTAAAATGCAAAATCATTGTATGAAAACATCACGAATGTGCAAAAGCATGGAAGGTGCCCCCGTAAATATAAGCCTGTGCGGCCACGACTGGTTGACGGCAACTGCTCCCGTTTAATTCACAACGTGAATCCCAACCATACGCCAATGAACAAACCCAGGACGGCGTACGATGCACAATTTACCAGCCACACAGTCTTTGTAATTCGCGCCCGATCAACCGTCTTCCAGTATTTAACAAGAACAAGCCGTTCTACAATGACAGTCACTAAGAACGAAGGAATCAACAGGACAAGGGCGGCAACGGGAATTCTCCAATCCAGCCCCTCGTATGGTGATAACCAAGCTGCCTGGAGAATTGTCGCTTTAAATACTGCTAGAGGTGTATCGAGGTTCTGTGCCCCTCCGCCGGTGCTTATTAATTCGATTCCAAGCATGATTATCCAAGCCAAGGGAATGCCAAGAAACGTGGAAGCAATGTTTGCAAAAGCGATTCCGGAAAATGCCTGGCGTGGTGAGAGCGATAGCAACCGCCTAGAAAGAATGCCTTCCAAGAGAACGATTGGTGCCAACGCGACGATCATCGCTGGCAATTGCAACGTGATCATCGGAACGCCCGCATTTGCAATTAGAATGGCGGTGATAAATTTGCTCCACTAATGGTGGGT
Source organism: Planctomycetaceae bacterium TMED10 (assembly GCA_002168195.1). Classification (GTDB taxonomy): domain Bacteria; phylum Planctomycetota; class Planctomycetia; order Pirellulales; family UBA7805; genus UBA7805. The sequence continues at coordinate 1,220 of NHBP01000080.1, read as the reverse complement.
GTGGTGATCGCCGCCCACACCGAGGATTAAAAGTTAAGCAACACATTCATTGTATTAAATCACGAGAATTGTGCAAAAACATCAAAGGTGACCCGGCGAATCCGGGCCTTGCGGCGAACCTGTGTTAACGGCGTCGCGGTTTACGTTACCTAAGTACGCCGCGATTCCACAGGAAAGAATCGCTATCGCCAACAACGGTACTAGAGCCACCAACTCCAACTGGAAGCGTACGGTATCGGGTGGGATATCGTGGTGTACCACAATTTCGTAGGCAATGAATGTCTCAATCATCACGAAGGCGCAAAGGATCGCGACGAGTACGCGTGCTCGAGGCACGAGCCATGGGAGAACGACGGCAAATGATGCTGTGATGAAGGACGCCCACATCCACTCAAAGGGCCATCCCGGTGAATATGTGTGTTTGGTGAGCAGTGTGAAAATGAGGCCGGATGCTATCCCAAGTGCAGCCACGGCGATAACCAACGGGCGCATGCCAATATGCCACCGGACTTGAGGTTGGGTAGCGACTTCATTGACCGTTGGCGTCTTCGTCAATGCTTTTGCCCCTCGGTCGTTAATAGTACTCTTGCGGTTCGCCTCGCGGAAAATCTGCCCCGGCGCTGCTAACCGCGTGAATCGTTTATTTTAAGCTCTTTAAATACGCCAAGAGATCTCTTAGGTGTGCCCGCGAGAGCTTTTGATCAAGTCCGTCGGGCATGATCGATACCGGTTGCCGCGTCATCTCCTCAATGTCAGCCTCGTGAAAACGCTGCTCCTGTCCACCGGCACCCTGCAGCACAANGGTTCNNCCCGACTGACGAACAATCCTNCCGCTGGCAATNTGNCCGTCCATCGTGACAACCATGTAATTCTCNTAGCCNTGCGCGAANGTCGAACTNGGCGCAACGATCGACTCGATNANGTCGCGCGTCGAACGCACCGCACCAATCGCGGTCAGATCGGGACCCACATTGCCGCCTTGCGACCCCACGCGGTGACACGCAGCGCAAGCGACCTCCACGCCAAAAAATATTTTTCGGCCGCGCTCGACATCCCCACCCGCTCCAAGCGATTGGTAGTCTTTTAATCGCTCACCGAGCGCTGCTGTCCTTTGTCGAAGCGTCGTTAAAAGGAATTCTTCTTTTTGCCGAACCTTTTCTGGATAAGATTCAAGGAGCTGATGCACCTCGGCCTCGGAGGGGCGGAAGCTGTCGCTGTTC
>NHBP01000079.1 GCA_002168195.1 Planctomycetaceae bacterium TMED10 | reverse complement strand
GCCGGCCGGAGTAGACCCCCTCTATGATCCACTGGAGGATACGCTCGATGATCTGGCCAGTGAATGGGCAATGGCACCCGAGGATGAAGACAGCCTCATCTGGGGTGAGTGATACGATACCGCCATCACTCGCTAACGTTTAACACGGTTCGCCACTACTTGCAAAACTGGTGCATCGTTGTAAGTTGCAAGTAACACACAGTTTTTGAGTTTCTCGGCTACATCCTGGAATCGACTACAGAACCGAAAGCGAAGGTTCTTTTCTCTGGGGTGTACTTTTCTTTTAGCTTTTAGCGATTTACATCTCTTTGGTTTTGCTTCTGAGAAACACANCCTCTTTAGAGCGAGTAACGACCTCAAAATCGGGTAACTCTTTCAGCAGCNTTGCACTAACCGCTAGCAAAGAACAGCCAGTCGGTTCGCTGCTGGTCGATCATGCGATTGTCATAGGTGACGGGCTCGACGCGAACTTGAGCAAAGGTCTCGGAAAGTGCCTCGGCAAACGGCGAAGATTCGGCATAAGACCACACTCCTAAGATGCCATCGACTGCCAGATGTTGTCGGGCGGTCCGCAAGCCTTGTGTGNTATAGAACGAACCGCTTTCTTCACCTAAACGCTCGTCTGGTGAATGATCGACGTCAATCAAGATCACGTCGAATCGCTGGTGTGGTGGACCGGCGAGNCGACGGTAAATGTCACCCTGATGAACAACCAACCGCTGCTCGCCACAGAGTTCGGAAGAAAGTGGCACCAACCCACGTCCAAGCCAGTCGATCACTTGAGGCAGTAACTCCACCACTTCGACCCGCGCAACGCGTTGCGACAGGACCGCTTCGCGTGCCGTATAGCCTAACCCGAGTCCGCCGACCAACACCTGCAGATCGTTGCCGGAATGCATTTGGAGTGCCGTTTGCGCCAGGGCCCGTTCCGAATCGGTATACAGGCTACTCATCAAAANTTTTCGTGATTCAGTGTTACCTCAGTCACGAACGTACCGCGTTGCGACAGTAATTCACGTCGCCGCAAACACAAGGGCCCTAGCGGACTCTCCTCGTAAGCCAGAATCTCGAGGTTCAATTCGGACATGTACCGTTGGCCTACAGGGAAACAGCATCTATTTATTTATTCTTCTTATCTTTCCTTAATTTCCGTTTTTCCTTTGGGCTTAGCTGGGCCTTCTTCTGCTTTTCTTTTTTACCTTTATCTCTGCTTCCTCTATCGCCCATGTGTAACTCTCCCTATTTAAAAACGATATTCATACAGGTGACGTCAGACGAGTGTGACGTTTTCGGCACATGGGCCTTTGGGGCCACTGCCTTCGGTATATGACACGCGCTGTCCCTCTTGGAGTTCTTCAAAGCTAACTCCTTGGAGGCTCGACGAGTGAAAAAACATATCGTTATCGCTTCCTGTGTCAATAAATCCAAATCCCTTGTTCGTGAGTCGCTTGATTGTGCCTTCAGCCATTTGTNTAATCTCTTTNAAAAGTGTTATGAAGCGATACCCGAAAGTTATATTCAGGCTGCTCCGCTGCCAGTCTGCCTTCTCATTAAATTGACTGGCACCAGGCGATAGCCCGCACCAGCAAAAGAAAAGAAAAGCGTAATTCAAAGCACTAATATGCGCAAAAACCAACGGTTTGGATAGTGGTCACTGCTCGAACCAATCGAGTCAGCGCCNGTCTGCCAGTTATCGTATCAGGCTATTTAAATGGTTATTCGCAAAGTGGCGATTGNTCGTTAGGCCACNNTGCCACCAGACTTTGTTGGCCGTCAATTCGGGGTCGCCCATTCTAGAAACTGTCCGATCATCGTCTCAATCATCAAGGGACCACCGAACGACTCAAAACGATTCTCGACCACGCGGCAGACACACCATGAGGCGTCTGTATCTGAGTCACCAACGGATGTTTCCATGAACACGCGGCCTGCACATGGGGTACCCGCGAGATCGACCTTCAGTGACCAACCAGGATTATCGAGTGTACCGATCTCGATTCCGTAGGAGTGTTCCCAGTCGCCATCGTGTCGCTGTAATCGTCAACGACATGAGTGAGGTCAATATCGACGCACAACTTATTGTCGGCGGCGAGGCGGCCCTTAGTCGAACGGAAGAAAANCTTGTCGAAATGACAAATGGCTGTATCTGCTGCACACTGCGCGAGGATCTCCTCGCTGAAGTCGCAGACTTGGCCACAGAGGGTCGTTTTGACTACCTGTTGATCGAATCGACAGGCATCTCTGAGCCAGCTCCAGTCGCCGATACATTTACGTTCGCAATTGGCGATGGAACACCCCTCTCGGAAATCGCCGAGTTGGACACGATGGTGACTGTGGTCGATGCAGCGAATTTCTTGGAGGATCTTCGGATTGGCAAAGATTTAAAGAGTATTGATCAGGCAGCCACGGAAGACGACCCTCGAACAGTTGCCGATCTTCTGACTGAGCAAGTTGAATTTGCAAATGTGATCGTGCTGAATAAAACCGATCTGATTGACGAGGATCTGATGGCGACGATTGATGGATTTATTGAACAGTTGAATCCCTATGCACTCAAGTTGCGTGCGTCGTTTGGTCGAATCGAGCCGTCACGAATCATGGGCACGGGNCGTTTTGATTTTGANGTNGCNAAACAGAGCAAAGGTTGGCAACTGACGCTGCGAGGNGATGGTGCAAGNGAAGTCGANGAGTATGGGGTTAATAGTTTTGTGTATCGGGCNCGACGTCCCTTTCATCCACAGCGATTTTACGATCGCCTCAACGAGGATTGGGATGGTGTTTTGCGTAGCAAGGGATTTTTCTGGCTTGCCAGTCGACTAGAGAAAATTGGCGTCTGGTCACAGGCGGGGCATGTGGCACGACTGGATTTCGGTGGGTTCTGGTGGGCAGCGGTTCCGCGTGAACAGTGGCCGGATTCTCCCTCGATTCAAATTAATTTGGAGCAAAAATGGCACCCCGAAGTGGGTGATTGTCGGCAAGAACTTGTTTTTATCGGGATCGGTATCAACGAGATCGCCATTTACGATTCTCTCCAGAAGTGCTTGCTGACCGACGAGGAATACGCAGAGGGGATTGAGGCTTGGAAGTGCTTACCAGATCCATTTCCGAAATGGAATCTGAGCGTAGAGGAAGCGCTTTCCTCGCAAGCCTAGATGATCCGCTTGATGATCTGGCGAGCGAGTGGTCTGCCGCAAGCGAAGAGGAAGACCGGCTCGTATGGGGTGAGTGATACGATATCGCCATCATCTGCTGCCTTCGATATCAATTGCCCACACTTGCAGAACGCTCGCATCGTTGTAGGGCACAGGCTGCACACAGTTTTTGAGTTTCTCGGTCGTCTCCCGGAATCGACTAATCTGCCGGAAAAAGTGGTTTTTTTCTCTTGGGTTCACGTTCTTAACTCATTTCAAGTTTTGAGGTTTACGTACATATCTTCGGTAAAAATGGCGGATTGCAGCGGTTCGCCCACCCTAGTTCTTGGGTGCATTGTGGATGTGCGGCACTGCAGTTGATTGACTATCGCGCTAATCCAATAGCGCCCTGACTGGTACCGCCACGATAAGACTTTATATTTGTCGCATGATGCTCAGGATCATCCAAAAAAAGCTCAGCACGATGGGAATTCAGGTTGCTAAATGGCCAGCCGCGCCATTTGTGTCGCCCTCGGTGTTTGACATGTGCCTGAATCAAAAGTGGGTATTCGAAAAGGGCGAAGCGTTCAGATTTATACAAGTTGGTGCGAACGATGGAATTAGTGGGGGCGACCCCCTACGAAAACATATCCTTGGTCGAGGTTGGACGGGGATATTGATCGAGCCCCAACCGGATGTTTTCTTAAAACTTAAAGCAAATTACGCAGATCAGTCACGGCTTCATTTTGAGAATGTGGGCGTCTCTCATGTGGAGAGACAAATGACGCTTTACCGAAATCAGGTCGAAAATACAACTGCGTCACTCGATCAGTCTGTGCTGAATGCGCACCGTGACTCATCGACGACCGAAGAAATAGAAATTCAATGTGTTCGCTTAGATAGCATTATCGAAAAGTATGAACTCGATGATATCGATCTGCTTCAGGTTGATACCGAAGGCCATGAGTTGGAGGTGATGCAATCCATTGATCTTGGTTCGTTCAGGCCAAGAATAATACATTTTGAACACGGGCACCTGTCTCGAGAGCGATTGAACACTCTCATCATGCTGTTAGATTCGGCCGGCTATGAAATTCATTATGGCGGCAAGCAATACATCGATAGCCTAGCGTTATTGCCCGAATGATCATGCTAAGGCTGTGCGAGCGTATGTTCGGTTAGTCGACTTGCAAGCGCCAGCGCGGTCAGTGTCGGATTGCTGTGGGAACTTGATGGAAAAACAGCAGAACTGCAGACGTAGACATTCGTTAATCCATGAACCTGGAGCTGATCGTTCACGACGCTCTCCGCGGGATCCGTGCCCATTTTAGCACCGCCCATATGGTGATTCACCGGGGTGACCGCGGATTCAAAGTCATCGAATGTGGTTTTGAGATTTGCTCGTTCAAGTAAGGGTTGGAGTTTGATCTGAAGTTGGAATGTCTCTTCAAGATGTCGTTTAACCCGGTCGGTGAGGAATCGAAATGATTTCAGGGTTAATTCCGATATTCTCCAGTGCACACTTAGCTTCGGTACGCCAAATGCATCACGACTATGCGTATCTAAGCCAAGATGACTTTCCTTGATCGGTTCCTGTTCACCCATGATGGTGAGTCTGCAGTAAGCGTCTGGTTTGTAGACGATTCCGTGGTTTACAAATTCCCGGCACGCTTCTATGACTTTGCGAGGAGAGCATCCGAGTTTTATGAGATCAGATATCCGTCTCCGCGATAAAGCATTTCGAATTTCGTTATAGAGGTCTGGTTTGTCATCCGGATTAACAAACATGAGGCCACAGGATGCATTTAGTAGTTCGTGTTTTCTTTGTGCATGCTCACTGATACTGAGGCGGATGCTGTATTTTTGTCCCCGAATGCGGCGGGTAGAAAAATAACGCTGAAGTTTCGGGGAATGACTTGCCGGCGCTATGCCCAATTCCATACAAGGATGTTCCATAAATCCATGCCCTAAACAGGAGGCGTTGGATAGTTGATGAGCGAGAAGAAAGCGAACCGATTCGAGTCCGCCGTTGGCAAGGATTAATTTCTTTACGGGAATTCGGTGCGATAGGCCGCTGTAGTTTCGTATCTCTATCTCGGACACTGAATGTTTGTGCCTGATTGCATCCACGCAATGCGTGTTGAAAAGAACATCCACCGAAGATTTGAGGGATTTGTGGTGTCTTTTGAACATGTCGGGCTGACTCGCCCACTTTGCGAGATGATAATCCAACGCTTTGCTATGGAATGGTCGCGCGAGGCCCAGCGATGCGATTCCTTCATCGTAGTAGTCGGTGTGTTGAACGCCGAGATAGCTCTCAGCCTCTCGATAATGGTTTGTCAGGTCCTTGGCCGAAATGGGCCATGCCGGGCACGTTGTCCACCCTCGCGTCTGAAAGTCAATTTCGCGATATGGCAGAGCTTGGCCGCCCCAGCGAATGGTTGTGCCGCCTAATGCACGTTTGCGTCCCCAGTGGACACTGCCGTCAAGGTCCGGTCGATTGAGGGTGGAGGCGTTTAGTTCTTGTCTCTGCTGCGTTTCCCCGAGTTGTCCCGATTCAATAACGAGTATTCGTTTTTTTGCACGCGCAAGTTGCAGGGCAAGGTAAATGCCAATGGCGCCACATCCAATGATCGTAAAGTCATAGCCTTTCCAGTCCAGCGGTGGCGGTTTTTTGCAGTTGTTAAAGTCGATTAAGCCCATGGCGCGAGATTTTGCCGAATGTGATCCGGGTTGGAGGAAGAAAATAGAATTGAGCAATGAGGGAAATCAATAAAGTGTGCTTCAAGAGGGTTCGTCGAGTTGACGTTATTGCTGTTGTGCTGTTGCTTTTTATAAATGCTATGGTGAACGTGTCGGTGGTGTGGAAACGCATTGAATAAATGTCTCGCGAGTTGTTTATCGTCTCCACCATACTGCAAGAACGTAAACGGATGATTGAACTCTTCCGGGCTGCGCAGAATATTCTCTGCCGATAAGCCCACGCCCAAGTGGTTGACTTCTCCTGTCTCACGNAGATGCTNTAGATAAAGCATTGCTTCATCAGTAAGAAAAGAGGCTGTCAGTTCATGCCCTAAATACGCGTCAAGTCGATCCACCCTCAGGCGACGCATCGTGGATTCAAATTGTCCCTGGATATATTGTTTGGTTACAAGACGGTGNTTAAGTGGTTTAGACGGCTCTGCAGATTCCCTGGGATTGTTTGGTTTTGTGCCTCTTAGCCGTTTTCTTAGTGCATTGATCGGCAAAGCCCATTGGGCGGGTAGCGATGAAACCTTGGTGGGACCTAGTCCGAATTTGCTGTTGATTCGCAGATTACCTCGATCCTGTGGCGGCAATTGCTTGATGAACGTTCCTAGCAATTTTTCAGAAAAGCCCTGCCCGTAGAGTGGCGCTGTATCAAACCAACGGATACCGGCTTCATAGACAAGCCTTAAGATCCTCAGGGCCTCGCTCTGCGTGGTGAACGTACTNAGTTTTACGCACCCGAAGCCGACGGATTCTGAAAGGTTGGTCGCTCGAATGATTTTANTGTCTACNTGTTTCGTCATCGCANGGAGAGGTTATGAGTGGCACTGGTTTTAATTGACGCTGTGGTTCGAGCGGCGTCAATAACGACCTNTGTCTTGGGTTTTAACAGATCAAGATGACGTGAGCGCAAGGAGGATTACACGCCGACTAATTTTAGAGTTTTAACTACCTGTGCCTAAACCCTAATTTTCATATCTTCTTCTAGATGTAGATTTTGAGATCTTGGAAATGAAGATATCAAAGAGTCATCAGACACTGAGCACACCGATTCGTTCGAGATCCGAAGATAGCGTGATTCGGGCTGTGTTGAAGAATAAGGATGAACGCCCATATGGCGACTTTCTGTAAGGTGTGCTTTTTATCCTTGGTCAGTGCGTTTTAGAGCGTGCTTTTTGCATCCTTGGCAATGTCCGTGGCATTCGCATCAACGCCGCTTTATTTCCTCCCTGCTCTTCTTCGCGTATTTCCGCATCAGCCATGCCTCCCCCGATAAAGCAATTCAATGCAAATACTCCAACAAGAAGTCCGAAACCGATGTCGACCCCTGCAGCCCCCGGTTAGAGGTTCGTTTCTATGGGGCGTACTTTTTAACTCTCGCCGAGTATTGGATTTACGCTCTGACCGCCTAGAAAATCAGGAAGTATACTGAGGTCCCAACGGATCAGGATGCGAGTACAATAAGGTCTTTCCTCTTGCCATCAGTTGTTCCGCTTCAGGCAGACGATGATTCGCAGAACGCGGCCGGGTCCACTCAAAACAGGTGGTGTGAATATGAGCCGAATTCTTCCGCTCTTACTCATCTTCGCATCTGCAGCCCGTGCGGATGAGGCAAGCTACCCGTTGTCGGGCATCAACGATACGCATCTTCAAACATTGAAGACATACTGTCTGGATTGCCACAGCGAGAAGGGAAAATTCCGGGTCGACGACCTTCCCCTCACCATTGGAAATTCGGCCACGGCCGAGCGTTGGCAAAAGGTTCTCAATGCCCTGAATTCGGGCCAGATGCCGCCGGAAGATGAGAAGCAGTTGCCCACACAGGAGAAGGCAAATCTTGTGGATGACCTGGGGCAAGCGATGGTGGCCCTGCGTCTGAAGATGAACGACCGGCANGGCGAGATCGCCATGAGCCGCNTGAATCGNCGCGAATATCGCAACACGCTTCGCGANTTGNTGGGTGTCGAGATCAANGTNAGTCAACTNCCTGCAGACCATGGCCTGAGTAATTTCGACACGAACGGCGCGAGTCTGTTCTTTTCGAGCAACCAGCTTGCATCGTATCTTGAGTTGGGACGTGAGGCCGTCGAAGAGGCGATTGATCACTACCAGGCACGGCATTTTGCCGTCCGCCACCGGCACGAAGCGGAACAGCTGACCCGCGATTATCGAGCGCATTTTGTGAAGTGGGGTGTAGCGACCGCTTGGCACGCTGCCCTGATCGACGCGTGCCTGAAGCCAGAGAACAAAGAGATTTATGACGCGCTCAAAAAGAAGTATCCACGAAAAAAGGACGGAGAGCTGCCGTTCTATCGACATTACGATCAGATCGTCGGTGCGCCTCCGATTCCGGCNGAAGAAAAATANCGATTCCTCAATGACGCCGGTCGCGTGGATAATTTTATCGAGGCGTCTGCGCCCAACCAGGAATACCTCGAGCACTACCTGAAACTGCAAGGGATTGAGACGGGCGCCTTTATCACGTTCTCGACNATCCATCCGGGGCATCTGCCCACGAACTGTATTTCATACACCATACCCGCCACATGGCCGCCGGGAAAATACAAGGTGCGATTCAGGGCGGCTCGATCGGACGACGCACCGGAAGATCGCCGCTTCCTGGAATTTGGGTTGCGCGTTCGCAATGTGGAACCGTTGAGTACACACGAAGTGACCGGCTCGATGCGCGACCCGCAGGTTATGGAAGCATCGGTCGAAATCACGCGCAAGCACATCCGCAACGAGCGCAGTGACGAGCGGCAACTCTATGTTCGCGAAAGAGCCTCGCACTATCAGCTTCACTTTCCTCGCCGCGTGGTCGCAACGGCGACGAAGCGTAACGGATACGGGCCCGNNTATGCACTCTGGATTGACTGGCTGGNGGTGGAACGGGTCACCACCGAAGACGAGCCGATACCAGATGGCATGCAGGCCGTAGCGCGATTGCTCACGCGCGAAGGTTCGACAGAGGATCGGTCAAAAGGGTTGTATGCGCACCAAACAGGAGGAGTCACGGGTCGAGCGGTCCGCATCCTCAATCCCGATGCGGGCGCTCACGATTTCCTGCACCTCCGCGAAGTGCAGTTGTTGAGCGCTGGGGAAAATGTCGCCCTCAGCGGCGAGGCAACG
>NHBP01000078.1 GCA_002168195.1 Planctomycetaceae bacterium TMED10 | reverse complement strand
TTCTCTTTGTTTCCTTGTTTAACCGGCTCCCCCGGCGGTTCCTCTGCTAACTTGCCTCTGACCCGATAAGCAGCGATACTGGAAAGCTGCTCACGACACCCTTTCCCCTTCGCAGAGGCTCCTATGTCGCTTCGATTTCTGTTCGCGTTCCTGATTACGATGGTCTGCTTTTCATGTCCACTCCAACCATCTTCGGGTGAAGAAACAACGCTTGAACAAATGCGCGCCTGTCGCTATTGTCGTCCTCCATTCGACTTTATCAATCAACTCAAGCCGAGTGCCAGCGGCAGGCAGTACGCACCCGATCGGAAAGTCGATCTTCAGCATCTGCGTTTGGATGTCACGCCCGACCTCAAGGCTCGCACGGTTGCTGGAAATTGTGTGCTCACATTTGAGCCCATCGCTCGGCCGCTACGCGAACTCACATTGGGTGCAGTCGATTTAAACATTAAAAACATGGAAGCAAATGTTGCCTTGGCGGGTTATGAAATGACAAACGAGGGGCTAGAAATTGCCTTCGATCCCCCTGTTGAACCAGGCAAACAAGTCACGCTCAGCATCGATTATTCAGCTGAACCGCGTCGCGGACTTTATTTCCGAACTCCCGAACTCGGCTTCCGCACCGAAGACACGCATATCTGGACCCAGGGCGAGCCGCATGAGTCGCGGCATTGGTTCCCGAGCATCGATTATCCGAATGAACGGTTCACGAGTGAAATCATTTGTCACATTCCGCGGGAATTCACCGTACTCTCCAATGGTCGACAGATTGAGGAAGTGAACGAGGCAGACGGTATGAAGCGTGTTCACTATCGGCAGGAAAAACCGCATGTCGCTTATCTGATTGCCTTGGCCGCTGGAAAATTTGCCAAACTGGAAGACCAATACAACGATATTTCCCTGCGATTCTTTACACCGCAGAGCCGCGCACCATACGCAGCCAATGGATTCCGGGATACGGCCGATATTCTCAAATTCCTGGAAGAGGAATTGGGTGTCCCCTACCCCTGGCCGAAATACGATCAAGTCGTCGTTGAGGACTATCACATCGGGGGTATGGAAAACACATCACTCACAGTCCTCAATCCGATTGCCGTTTTTCCAAACGAAAGTGAAAACCTCCGCGATCTTTACGGACTGATCGCGCACGAGTTAGTCCACCAATGGTTTGGTGATCTTGTGACCTGCAAGGACTGGAGCGAACTTTATCTCAACGAAGGTTTTGCCGTTTATTATTCCTACCTTTACGATGGCCATAAAAATGGCAACGATGCCCTGCTGCATGCGGTTTACAACGANCGGAAAGGCATTCTCTATAACAAAGATGAAAAGCGGCCGATTGTATCGCGAAAGTACAATCATGCGTGGGACCAATTCGACCAGCGTGCATATGCGAAAGGGGGCTGGGTGCTGCACATGCTCCGTAGCCAATTGGGTGAAGACCTCTTTCGTCGCTGCGTTACCCATTATTTGAAAAAGAACGCGCTCAGTAGTGTCGATACGCACGATCTGCAGCAGGCCTTCGAGGAAATCACCGGACTTTCACTGCTGCCATTTTTTGACCAATGGGTCCACAATGCGGGTCATCCGGATTTAAAAGTTTCCTACGACTGGATGCCCCACGAAAAGCTTGCCAAAATTTCTGTCGAACAGTTGCAAGCTGCCGCAGTCGCCAAGGGCAAAGAAAAGGATCCGGCAAAAAATGCTGCGGGGCCCCCGTTGTTTGATCTTCCGCTGACACTCCGATTTATCGGACCCGATTTTGTCGTCGATCGCGACGTTGTCGTGAATAAAAAAATGCAGGACTTTTATGTCCCGCTACCGGACAAACCAGACGTGGTTCGGTTCGATTCCCGCACCCAGGTTTTGGGTTCGATTGATTTTGAGAAGCCCAAGGAAATGCTCTATACCCAACTTCAACGGGAAGATGATGTCGTCGGAAGACTTTTGGCGGCGGATGCCCTGAACGATAAAGAGGATCAAAAATCAATTGATGCATTGAAAACCGCCTTACAGCGTGATTCGTTTTTTGGGGTGCGCCGACAGGCTGCCCAGGCGCTGGCCGATATCGGCACTCCTAAAGCACTCGCGGCGCTGACCGAATCGCGCGACCAACCCGATGCACGCGTCCGCCGNCAGGTGGTCCGGGCCATCGGTAGTTTTTTCCATCCCGACGCGAAGGTCGCGCTCATCGAGATTCTCGGGGCGGAGAAAAATCCGGATATCATCGCCGATGCGATCCGACCTCTGGGAAAATATCCGGGTAGCGATGTTTCGGCAGAGATACAGCGACTGCTTCAACAAGAGAGCTACGACAATGCAGTGGCTGCTGCAGCGATGGATGCCGCCAGAGCACGTGAAGATGCGTCTTTTCTGCCCTTGATGCAGAAAGTGATCCAACGCGATAGTGCATTCCCGTCCAAAACACTCCCCGGAGCCTTTGATGCGGTGGCCTACCTGGGCAAAGAGCTCGAAGAGCGGCAGCAAGTGCGCGACTTTCTCACTGGCTACCTGAATCATCCAAGAGAAAAAGTACAACTTGCCGCAATCAATGCCCTCGGCACACTCGGCGATCCGGCGACCATGGATGCAGTGCGGGCCTTTCATCGTGGCCCCAAAGGTGACCGCAAAAAGAAAGCAGCGGCAGAAGCCCTGAAAAAGATACGCAAAAAACAAGACACGCCAGAGTCACTCAATGCGCTTCGCGGTCAACTCGATACGTTGCGTGAAGAAAATGAATCGTTTCGCAAAGACGTAGAAGATTTGAAGCAGCGGCTCGACGCTAAAGAGAAAAAGAATCCTGAGCGGCAAGAATCAGAGCCCGCGGAAGAGTAAGCCCAAAAAGCATCGCGGCGCAGACTCTTAAAAGCCGACTCTCACTGAATCGCTACCGCCCCGTTCATCACCATGCCGCCTCGATAGCCTTTGAATTTCTCGAAAAAGGCATGAATGTTCGGATTTGCGACCCGCAGTTGTTCCGCATTTTTTGCTTGATAACGCTTGTATGTTGCAGTCTCGGTGGGCTGCTGCTGGCACGTATGCACTTCGATCGAACCGCTCTTTTCGTTTTCGATAATCAGAACCCCAAGTCCACTGCCTTGGATAATATCTACAAAACGAACGTCTCCTTCGACACCCGAAACCACAATCTGAGCGCCGTTTCCTAAACGAACTTCACCACCTCCGATTACAATCCCACCCGCTGCACCGAATTTGATTGGCCGGACCCCTCCCAAGCCATGCACTAAGCCTTTCCCCAACCAGTTCCCCGGCTGAAGTCCATAAGGTGGAAATTGAAGAATTTCAGTCGCACGACGGCTAATACTTTTACGCGAACTTGTGGACATTTTTTCGAGCGCCAATTTTGCCGCATCGCAAAGACTCTCATCTGCCGAGCGGTAAAATTGCTCTAACACCTGCATCGCTCGCTGTTCCAGTTCCAGGCTTCCCCGGGGTGCGGCCGCCACGAGCGGCTCGATTGCGGGCTGACCAATCGCTTCCAGCCGTTTACCCGCAGCCTCCCGATCCACAAACCGCTTGGCATCCAGTTGGCCGACAAGACGGCGAATCTCCTCGACGGAGACTGCACTGGTCTCTGCACCGGCCTCTGCACTGGCCTTCGGAGGCGATTTCGGGTCCGCCTCGGGTTCATCGGCAGAAAGAGAGCCGACAAGCATAAGCAACAACGTCACCGCGGTCACCGCGGTCACCGCAGCCGTTTTTGGATTGATTAAGTGCATCGCGATACGTCTAAAATAGAAAGAGCGAGGGCCGTTTTCTCTCCTTTCATAATGACCATTTCACACAGAGGGTCAATAGTCGGCGAAACCGGTTTTTGCTGAATCTTTAATCGAATCCGCCTCCCTCCGCTTCGGGTGGTGAAAGTGTACAATCGGTCTCCCGTAAAACAACATTTGATCCAATAGATTCGGAAGGAAACAAACCATGATTCAAAAGTTTGGTGCAGAGACTGCGCTTCTGATGATTGATGTTCAGGAAGGGGTCGATGTTCTGAAACATTGGGGTGGCGCCGAGGGACGACGAAACAACCCGCACGCGGAAACGCACATTGGAGAAATGCTTACCGCCTGGCGAGCCGCTCAGTTACCTGTGCTCTATACGGCCCACGATTCACGTGAGGCGGCATCGCCCTTAAAGCTCTCTGAACCGGGCGGCGCTTTTAAATCGGGTCTCGAACCGCATGCGGGAGAACGTATTTTTGAAAAAGATGTGAACAGTGGATTTATCGGAACGAGTCTTGAAGTTGACTTGAGACGACGTGGAATCGATCGAATTGTGGCCGTTGGCTTCTTTACGAATATGTGTGTTGCCACCACCGTGCGGATGGCAGGCAATATGGGATTCGACACCTATCTGGTGACCGATGCTTGCGCTTGCACCAATCGCATTGGACCGGATGGAACCGATTATGATGCCGATCTCGTTCACGCGATGACCATCGCCAATCTGCATGGCGAGTTTTGTACGGGCATCACGACCACAGAGGCACTGGGATTGCTCGAGGGCGATGCTGCCCAACTTGAACGGGTGCAGGGAAATGAATAATTTTGGCACCACCGATATGGTTTCCCCACTCCGCCGGGTTCTCGTAAAAAAACCCGCTGCGGCAATGGCAGATGCCGATCCAAAAATCTGGAACTACAGCGGTCCGCTCTCAGGAGATTTACTTGATCGCGATCATCAAGCACTCATCGACATCTTGGAAAAATATGGTGCAGAGGTGCTCTATCTTGAACAAGATCCGGCTGAACTTGTCGATGCGGTGTTCACGCACGACGTTTCGTTAGTCACTCCGCAGGGCGTTGTGCTTTGCCGAATGGGAAAAACATTGCGTCGCGGAGAACAAGCGTTGCACCAGGAGTTTTATCAAAGTCAAAACATTCCCGTGCTCGGAACGATTCAAGCACCCGGCACGCTCGAAGCCGGCGATTGCGTTTGGTTGGATGCAAAGACACTTCTGGTCGGACTTGGCTTTCGTACCAATCAGGAGGGGATGTCTCAACTGCAGGAGATGCTCCGTCCTCAGCAGGTCGAGGTCCACGGATTTGACCTACCTGTCTACCAAGGAAGTGCCGCCTGCCTGCACCTGATGTCGATTCTAAGCATGCTGGATCACAATCTTGCATTGGTATGTCAGTCCATGCTACCGGTGCGTCTTATGCAATTCTTTCTCTCGCGACAAATTCAATGCGTCCCTGCCTGTGAAGATGAATTCAAACGCAGTGGAACATTGAGCACGAACGTGCTGGCTCTCGCGCCTCGAGAATTGGTGGTGGTCGATGGATTTCCAGAAACACACCATCGCTTGCGGGAAGCGGGGTGCACCCTTTATCCCTTCTCGGGCGACGAACTCTGCCTCAAGGCGGAAGGTGGACCCACCTGTTTGACGCGCCCGTTACTGCGAAGCAGTTAACGCGCGGACGATCAGTCGAGCCGTAAAGTTTAAAACAACGTATATATAAAAGGTGCCGCTGCGGTGCCGCCGAGCATCACAAGCAGTCCCACAAATAGCAGCACAATTAAAATGGGAGTAATCCACCACTTTTTGTTGTGGAGCAAAAAGTCCATAAACTCGGCGAGAAAACCGGTCTGCCCCTGCTGGGCCTCATGAGAAAACGCGTTGCCCTGTTCTTTTGAATCGTGTTGATCGTTTTCGCTCATATCAATATTTTCCGCTGCATTCTTTTTTACTTCAACTGCAACTTGCCGCTCATATTATCAATACTGTTTGAAATAACGCTTCGGATCGTTCTCTTCCTGGCGAGCAATCCAATAGGTTTGCTTATTTTTCTCCAGCTTCCTCTGCATCGGATCATAACCGACGATCCGCATTATAAGCCCAATCGGCGTTAGCAGCAGATAGTAGATCAAAGTCAGTAAAACATGCGACACGACCCAACCGACCGGCAGCACCGAAAACATCCATCCTCGATAGACAGGGCGCTGTATGGCCGGAACTAAATAGTAGAGAACGATGAGCATGAAAACAGCGACCGCGAGCAGCGCAATCGGCGTTGAAGGCACACCACACCGCCAGAGAATCCAACAAATGATCCCCATAAAAACGGCGAAAAGCGGCCCAAACCAGAGCAACTCGTTACGGCTGAACGTTTTCTTGACTTCAATCATCCCCATCGGGCAATGCACGCCTCTTTGGTTTTAGTCTAACGGAAAATCTGCCAGGTATTCATCGCGAATATGTGTATCCGCATCGGGCTGTTCTTCTTTGAATAACACAAAGTTCTCGACAACCAGCACATCCATGTGCGTTCCGAGAAAACAGTGGTAGGCATCTTCGGGCGTACAAACCACCGGTTCGCCGCGCACGTTGAAACTCGTGTTAATGAGCACCGGGCAACCGGTTTGTGCTTCAAACATTTTAAGCAACTTATAATATTTCTTATGTCGGTCTGCATCGACCGTCTGTACGCGGGCCGAATAGTCTACATGGGTAACGGCTGGCAGTTCGCTTCGACAAACCTTCAACTTTTCAAGACCTTCGCAAGCTGCATCCTGATCGGAAAGGGGCGATCGACAATCAGACTGGATATCTGCTACGAGTAGCATGTAGGGACTTTCCAGGCCTGAATCGATCTCAAAAAATGCGTTCGCTTTTTCTTTTAATACCGAGGGCGCAAATGGTCGGAAAGATTCTCGAAATTTAATTTTTCGATTCATCACCGATTGCATCGTTCGACTGCGAGGATCACCCAGGATACTTCGGCCACCGAGGGCTCTCGGGCCGAATTCCATCCTTCCCTGCATCCAGCCAACGACTTTCCCTTCCGCCAGCAGACGACTTACTGTTTGACAAAGTTGTTCGTCATCAGCCATTTGGTGATAGGATGCGTTTTGAGAATCAAAAAATGCACGGGTTTCGTTTTCGTTGTACTGCGGTCCCAAAAAAGATCCCTGCTGGCTATCGAGCGATTCAACGTTTCTCGAGTTACCTAGGAGTTGATGCCAAATGAACAGAGCAGTCCCTAGTGCACCACCGGCATCACCTGCAGCCGGTTGAATCCAGATATTCTTAAAAGGCCCTTCGCGCAAGATCTTTCCGTTGCCTACGCAATTCAGTGCCACTCCACCGGCGAGGCACAGATTTTCCATGCCCGTTTCACGGTGTACGTGTTCCGCAATTCGCAGCATGATCATCTCGGTGACTTGCTGAATAGAGGCAGCAATATCCATATCATCTTGCGTCAGGGGTGACTCCGGCTTGCGTGGAGGGCGACCGAAGAGTTTTGCCATTTTTGAGTTTGTCATCGTCAAACCCTGGCAGTAGTTGAAATACGACATATCCAGTCTGAACGAACCATCTGCTTTGAGATCGAGTAAGTTCTCAAGCATGCGGTCGACGTAAATCGGTCGGCCGTAAGGCGCGAGGCCCATTAACTTGTATTCTCCCGAATTCACCCGGAACCCCGTGAAGTAGGTAAATGCGGAGTAGAGCAAACCGAGGGAATGAGGAAACCGGAGTTCGCCTTTCAGCACGATCCGGTTATCCAATCCAATGCCGAAACTTGCCGTTGCCCACTCGCCTACGCCATCGAGTGTGAGCACCGCAGCCTTTTCAAAGGGCGAAGGAAAAAATGCACTCGCAGCGTGAGACTCATGGTGTTCAATAAAGACAAACTTATTTTTGTAAGCGTGTCCTAGACCTCGACTCATCTCCCGCGGCAAATGGAGTTTTTCGCGAAACCATAGTGGCATTGCACGAAAAAAAGAACGAATCCCAAGCGGCGCGTAGGCCAAGTAGGTCTCGAGTAACCGCTCAAATTTTAAAAACGGTTTATCGTAGAAACCAACATAATCAAGATCGGCGGCATGGATCCCCGCCTCAGCAAGGCAATAATCAACGGCCGCCTGAGGAAACCGGGGATCGTGTTTTTTCCTCGTAAACCTTTCTTCTTGGGCGGCAGCGACAATCCGACCATCAACCACAAGCGCGGCTGCAGAGTCGTGATAAAAAGCGGAAATGCCAAGAATCGAGGTCATCGCGCTACTGGAAAACGATGCAAACTTCGTCCCAAAACGGAGAAAACGGGTGAAGCGTTAATCTAATTGCCCGCCCGCAGAAGTACAATCTCAGGATGGGCCAACCCCGCTTCGCTCTCCAGACGTCGGTGCCCCCGTTCTCCTTCAAAAACCAATCGAGACGTCCTTACGTACAGTAAACGTAGGGGAGGTTTTTACGTGAAAAACGGGGTAAATAAAAAATATTCATTCAAATTGCCTCTCTTGGCGGCATTCATCGCGTTGTATCTGCGGACCTTTTCTGAGTCAGGCCGTTCGGCCTATTAAAAAATAAGGGGAATTCGAATGCGATCCAGACTCCGCCCAATGACGGGCGGTTTCACGCTCGTGGAACTTTTGCTCGTCATTGCTGCTGTCACTATTTTAATTAGTCTCCTACTCCCAGCGGTCAGTTCGGTCAGAGAACGTGCTCGCTCTACGCAGTGCAAAAACAATCTCAAAGAACTTGGTGTGGCGATTCAGCTGGCGCAAGAAAATAGCAAAGCACCCGTTCANGCATACGACCAAGCAAANAANAAATACTGGACNGAGNCAATACGNCCGTTTATTGAAACATCAAGCAATGATGTTTATTTCTGTCCGAGCGNTGCGAANAATCCAGAGAACCCCGATTCTCTGGACCTTGATCAAGTCACCATGCTNGCNAGCTATGGTGCAAATAATTCCATGCATCAAATGCAGGGAAGTGATAGNCGNAAGATNGTGTTGATGGAATGGAACAACCNGGTCATCGCCGCNAATCCNAGNANTNCNGATGAAACCAANTGGNCGAATCATCNAGCAAATTGGAANNANNCCGTCGATCAGTCGATGCGACATGGTTCTGAATTAAATGNGCTTTACCACGATGGCACTATCTCCGCCNTCATACCCGAGGAAGCGACACCCTGTGCCGCAGACATTTGGAGTCCTTGGCGTGATACAAACGGTTGGGAAAATTGCGATACGNTAAGTAGTGATCCGGAAGACGACTTCGAGGGAAATGAAAATAATGANAACCAAGAGGAACAAGCCGNTCCTCCGGCCGATGATAATCCTCCCGAAAATAATGGTGATGACGAGGAAGCTGGGGATGTAGAAGATCCCGACGAGCCGCAAGATGATCCTGTGGAGGAAGAGCCGGCAGCCGAAGAAGATCCCGCCGAAGAAGAGTTTGTAGAAGAAAATTGCTTCAANGCCATCGAGGGATTCCCGGAACTTGCTGGATGGTTTGTGCGAGTCACGTACCAGGGACAACTCATCCGTAATATTCCAATTGGAAACGCCAATTACTACGAACCGGAGGATGGGCAACCGCGCATCCTGTTAGTGGAAGATTCACTCTGTCAATATTCGATCCACATCGAAGATTATACCGATTGGGACTATGACTCAAAAATCACCGTGACACGTTTGCCGGGTGGAGACATCCACCTGAATTATGGATTTACCACGGGAGCGTTGTACCTTCACGCTGTGGTTGATGCTGGTGGNTCGACTCGAATCGATGCACAGAATTATGGGTCNCACTCNATCACGATTGCGGGTGGCGAAGATGCGGCATACTGTGAATGCGATGAGCTCGAACAAAACTTAGCATTGAATGGACTGTCGCAACCGCTTGCACCGNCCGGCACCGCCGCGTGGTGGGGAGTTAATGTCGGTGGGGGCGAATACACCTCGTCACACGCATTGGACGAAGTGATCTTTCTGGAAGAGAGCACCATGGCAGTCAGCGGGGGTGTTGTTTACAACGTCCCCGAGGCTATTGGGGATACNCCTGATGATCCACTCTGGCAACAAATGCGNGTNAGTGGTCAAANTATGCAATTGGATATTCCCGTACCGANCCCCGGNGCCAATTATCGAGTTACTTTTTACAGTACGGCTTACCCAGGCTACTACCCAAAGCAAGACATTGCGTTGGAAGGCGGCGCGAAAATAATCGAGAACGTCAAACCGCGCAACGGAAATGTAAAAGTAAATCAGGCGACCGTCCGCGTTTTTGATCAGATATTAAACGTAGAGATTTCGGCAAGAAACAACCACGGTAGCTGGCTGAGTGCTGTCCTGATCGAACAGCTTGAATAGTTGTCAATTTTTAATGTTTCAGATTGCCCGGAACTAGGGAGCACTGCTTTTCTGTCTTTCAATTTTCGATAAGTACTGACGCGCTTCCCGATTGTCCGGTGCCACTTTTAAAATCTGCCGAAGCTGTCTCTCGGCGGCGGTAAGTTTGCCTTGGGCCAGTAATATCTTCCCAATCGCCAGATGTGCATTGATGTCGTTGGGCATGATTTCCAATGCCTGNCGATAGGCTGCTAAAGCCNCTNCGAATTGCCCTTGAACCGCTAAGAGATTCCCCTTTTTTTGATAGGCGGAAACGAGCTTAGGGTCGACGGCCATTGCGAGGTCATATTGTTTTGCGGCTGCTTCAAACTCGCCCTTATCGGCTAGGATCAGTCCCAAATTAACATGGGCAATGCCAAGGTCCGGATCGCATTCCAGCGCTTTAAGAAAACAGGAATTAGCATCTTCAACATTTCCCTGTCGCCATAAAAGCATCCCAAGATTGTTATGTGCCTTCGCCAACTTGGGGTTCAAACGAATTGCCTCGCGGAGATGTAGCTCGGCTTCNGCAAAACGTTCTTGGTCCATGAGCATGCCGCCTAGATTCGTACGAACGAGTGCATCGTCCTTGTTCTGCAACGCCGAATAAAGAAGCGCGATTGAAGCATCATAGTCTCCCCGGTATCGCATCATGTCCGANAGAGTCATGCAGTTAGCCGAGTCCAACGCTTGCAAATTTGCCTCAATACTCGAAGCATTCGTAGTCGTTCCGGCTGGAATTCCAGTTGCTGCATATCTATCGAGAAGCGATTTTCCGGAGTGCCCACAATCCTCAATAACCTGATCGACCGAAACNGGGCCTTTATAAATGACGGCAAGGCGACCCTCTCCGTCGATAAGAAAACTTGTAGGGGCAGGAAAAACTTCTTTTCCGAAAATTAAAATGTCGTGAATTTGCTGCAACACAGATACGAAATCTTGCGTGGCAAAACCGGATGTATACGGAAATTTTATCTGCTCCATGAATTTCCTTGCACCCTCCGGTGAAGATTCCGGAGCACCCATTTTGTCCATAGAAAGTGCAACCACCTCGATATCATTCTCCGCAAGACGATTTTTATCTTTCGCAAAGTCAGCTAGCTCTTTTTTGCACGGACCGCACCAGGTGGCCCACAGATTAATAAGTACCGGCTTCCCTTGTCCCAGTGGCAGGATCTCTTCTGTGCCATCAGAATTCTCAAACTTTAACTGGGGAAGCTTCATCAATGTGAGGAGCGGTATTCTTTCGCCGCCTCCGACCGATGACGTTGGGATAGGCCTGCCTTCGATTGCGAGCTTATCTTCGCGGCCAGGAAGTTGAACCGCCTTTCCAGCGCCTTGCTGCAAACGATAAGCATGGTCAACCTGTAGGTTCGTAAACGTTTCTTGCTCACCATCCGGCCACCGAACAATAGCCGTTTGCGGATTNTTTNTCGCGCCCAACCCGACGTGAATTGATTTACTCGACTGACTGAGAAATCCATCGTTTGCCTTGACGGTAAATATTTGCTTCAGCGATTCAGCGGTGTCGCCCTTTTGTGCAGGATCAATAATTTCTACGCGTGCACCAATCGCATCCCTGTTGGTCGTCGTACCATTTCCCTCCAAAAGCAACGTCATGAAATGGGCATCGACTGCAAGATCGTTTTCAAGAAACCTCAGGCGTGGGGCATTACGATTGGAAACCCACACATCAAGATCTCCATCTTGATCCCAATCGGTCGTCACAAGACCACGGCAATCATCCGGAAAATCAAAACCGGCAATTGCCGAGACATTCCCATAACGTGTGCTTTTTGTACCGAGGTTTAAATAGCAGCAATTTCGTTCTTTGCCGCTAAAAGAGCGACCGGATTGCAACAGTTGCTGAAGCTGATTCACCGCAGTCGTATAACTGTTGTCTGCTTTATCTTCCGTTGACCGAGAACGCGACACGACCTGTCGCCAATAGAAACTTCACAAATCTTGTTGGCGATTCTCCCCGGTAATGAATCCATTGCCGACAAGAATATCTTGCCAGCCATCATTATTAACATCTGCAAAACAACTCGACCACGCCCAACGCCCCATGGAAACCCCGGTCTCTTCTCCCGCATCATCGAAACCACCATCGCCGCGATTGACGAGCAAAGAATTACCGCGTGAAAAACGCGTGAAAATTCCTCTCACACCGTCAACTTCTCCGGCCTTGAACTGTTCTTGTGTCGTCACACGGTTGCCGGCGGAAGAAAACATATTGCCAATGTATAAATCCATCCAGCCATCACGATTATGGTCAGACCAAGAAACAGACATGCCTCCCGCCTGATCTTGAGCGCCGGCTTCCTTCGCAACTTCCACAAATTGTGGTCGTTCGTTCTTCGTCTTGCTTGTAGCCGGATTCAATTCGTTACGAAACAGTTGGTTTTCAGCAAAGTCGTTGGCAATGTAGAGATCTGGATCACCATCATTATCGTAATCCTCCCAGGCAGACGCATAAGAGAGCCGTACATTGTCTTTATCTAAACCAACCTCTTGAGTGACGTCTGCAAAATTCCAGTCACCGTTATTTTGAAAAAGCAGATTAGCCCCCCCGGATTTTGCGTCATAGAAAACTTCATTCAGCGGAGACGACCCGGCGACCGTTTCACTTTCTCCCATTCCAGCATTTCGATCATACACGCAGCAGAAAAGATCAACTTTCCCATCGAGATTAAAATCTGCCGCCGATAGCGACTTGACGTCATCCGATATGGGAAGCACTTTTTTNACCTCAAAGCGGTCGCCCTGATTGGCACAGAGTACAATCCCCGATTCAATCGCTATTGCGAGATCTTGGTCACGGTCGTTATCAAAATCTAAAAAGAGTGCCGCCGGCGAGTCATGCAACCAATCGACTCCCCATTCGTTGGCCAAATTGCGAACCGTGCCATCCTGTTGTTGAATAAGCAGTAGATTCGGTAACCCAGAATCTTGCGTTACATAGAGGTCTTCTCGCCCATCACCATTTACATCCGCAACCGCAAGACCTGTCCAACCGATGCGGGCGGAGTAACGCCAATCTTGCATTCGCTTGAGATGTGTGTTGTAACTGCGAAGAACCTGCGACTCAAAACACTCATTCTTATCCAGCACAGATGCCGTACCGTCCGTAAAAAGAGTCTTCTGTTCGTTCGGGCTGGAAGCGACCTCNAAATCCAGAACCTCCAAGCGAGACAACTTCCATTGATTGTCCATCGCATCGAGCTTCCAAGAGCAAGACCAAACCGCATGTTGTTCGTACCCACCCGTTTTTATCTGACCTGTTACGGCAATTTTCTGCTTGGTTGTCGCTTGGTTCTCACCTTGCTGAACTCGAATGACTTTAATCTCGAAATGCAACTCGTCCGCATCGCCGATTGATTTCCCCCACTCAATGAGCGACTCAATAAAACCTTGCCGATTTACATCGGCCTCATCAATCGTCGCGGCATCACCGACACTGGGCAACGCATCCGATCGCTGAATTCTAACAAACCCATCCTCATAAATAGATTTCAAATCAATCGGTACAATACGCTGGCCGAGATAGTCGCTTGCGACAAACGCATCGTATTTTTTGATTTCATCGCGATGCGACCCCGTGGCTAACTTGAGAAGATCATCGAGTTGATGTTTGACCTGGTCCGCAACCGCCTCAGACTGCCAACCATCGGTATTCGGATTATCGAGTTCTGCAACTTCCCGCTCTGCTGAAGGCGATGGCGAACCCTGTGACGCGATTGTCACATTATTTTTCGCCGACGAGTCTGGGGACAAATCTTTGTCTTGCTGAATTTTTAAAATTAAGCTGATCGCCAAAAGACCCACACATACGATCAGTGCAGACCAAATGAAAAATGTGCGGCCAAAACGCTTGCAGAGATTCCACAAAGCCGTCATCTTCTTTCCCCAAAGAATCATACAAGGGACACAAAAACCGATTTATTCGGCCACGCATTACTGACGCGATCTTCTATAAAACACCCATGCCATTCTTAATGGCAGTGCTGAACTGACACAGAAATGTGTGGCCTCTATTTGCTATACAGCTTACTATACAGCGGTTGACTGCTGGCGGCAAAAGTCGAATGCAAAAATNCCAGGATTACTCCTTTGCCGGCGAGCCACTTTGATTTTGCTTGCCTTCGCGAATGGCTTTCAATACCTGATCGGTAATCAGGCTTTCAGCCGGACAGGCCAGAAGGTTATCCCGATCAGCAATCATGACTGTTTCGGCACCCTGCTGCTCGGCAATTCTCTTGGCATAGGGCTTGATCGAATTTCTAAAATCTTCCATCAATTTGCTGCGCAGATTCGCAATGGCCGCGCGATCTTCCATCGACGATTTTTCTAATTTCGCCTGGCCGTCTTTTTTCACCGCGGCCAGCGTCTGCAATTGGGTTTCGTTCGGGGATTCCCCGAAGCTTTTACGAATCAGATTCAACCGCTGACTGACCTCCAACTGCAATTCTTTTTGCTTTGCTTCTAGCTTTGCAATCTCAGCATCCACCATTTGTCCCATTATCTGGCCGGAACCCAGGTCATTGAACACCCGCTCCAAATCCACAAAAACAATGCCGTTTGTTTTTGGTGACTCTTTTAGCAACAAATAACCGGTCAGGCCCACAATAAGAACCAAGATAAGAATTTCAATTGAGCTCATTCCTCGTCGCATGGCTTATGTCTCCAGACTTAGAAACGTTCGAATTTTACGCCACCCAATAGCTGCGAGTTCCCAGTGTCGCATAATTACATCCTGGTTAAAACATACGCCCTGAAACGTAGTCTGTGGCGCATGTCCTTCTAAATTCTNCGTGCCAGCTAGTTGCAAAAAGAAATAACTGATTTTATCCACACAAAGCGGAACAATTTGACATTGCCAATCGTATGCCATAAGCTGCGTTCAACGATCGTTTTCTCAAAATAGGGCCCAAGGCAAGGCATCTAGGAGATATCCAAGGGGAAAGATTCCATCGCGANTGGGCTACCCCTGGCTCTNTGCAATGAGCACAAAATGAGCGCAACGTTAGCGCAAGTGGTTCGCTATGAGGGATACTCAAAATATGAACTTTGGGCGAACAAAGCGTCGTTCTGGTTTCACGCTCGTTGAACTTCTGATCGTGATCGGTGTGATCGTAGTCCTGATCGCCCTGCTGCTTCCGAGTGTGGCCTCGGTTCGGGCCCGTGCCCGCACGGCCGAATGCCAGAGCAACCTCACGCAACTGGGGCTGGCCCTCAATGCGGCCAACCGTAACCGCAGTACACCGGTCAGGAGCAGTTCCTGGGCAGCCGATATTGCGCCGTTTCTGGAAGGCGAGAACGAGGAACTGTTCGTCTGCCCCGCAGACTTTCAAGCGGAAAACCGCAACGCGGAGGAACAGGACCCCACGAACCCGCAATTCAAGGGAAGCTTCGGGGCCAATAACCAGATGCACCGGATGCAGGGGAGCGATGCCAACAAATTCACCCTCGTTGATTTAGGGGACGGCGATGCGGACGGAACGAACGAATCGCAGTTCTTCGTGTCCCCCGAACAAGACGGGGACAATCAATGGTCGACCAACCCCAACGGTCAAGCAGCCTGGGACGCCGGCATCAACGATGCGTCCGATCGACACGCAGGCAATATCAACGTGCTACACAGCGATGGCTCTGTTTCTGCAGAGTCGAGTGACGATCTATTGGAAAATCATCCCGGATCCGGATCCGGCGACTGGGTCCCCTGGCGATTCGGCGACGAGCGCTGGGAAGGCTCGAATACTGAGGTCAATCCGGACAGAGACGGCGATGGCATTTTAAACTCCGACGATAACTGCCCCGACACGTTTAACCCCGATCAGGCCGATGCNGATGGCAACGACCAGGGCGATGCGTGTGAGCCGGCTGAGGAAGAGGAAGAAGAAACGGGCGGTGAGGATACCGGTGGCGAGGATACCGGAGGCGAAGACACGGGAGGAGAGGATACCGGAGACGAAGAAGACACCGCCGANGAGGAACCCGCTGATCCAGGTTGCTCCGGAGATGATCCGCTGTTTCTTGATTGCCCTTTGGACCTTCCGCCGAATACGATGACATCCGGCTGGAACGTTGTCGCCTCCCCGAACCCACCGGGCTTTGAAAAGAGTGGCTTTGACGGTTTTCGGGAAGCGACTGCAGGAAATGGAAACGCCGTTTTCACTTGGCGGTTTCTTGACTTACCCAATGGCCGCTATAGCGTCGCAGTGACCTGGGGAAAAAAGGGGAATCGCGCGACGAACATACAATACANAGTAGCGCACGANTTTGGNACGCTTGGCACAAGCGACGCCATCAATCAAAAANTCGCNCCGCAAGCGGACTTCCAGGATGCAGCAGCGCCGAATGCGGCCGTTGCATTTCAAGAAATTGGAGTATTTGACGTATTACACGGGCATCTTTATGTATCGGTCGATAACAACACAAACGGCACGGTATGCGCCGACGCGGTGCGGATTCAATGTGTCGGTTCGGCTGAAACCAAATCAACATGCTCCGAGGGCCCAGGAGCAGGATTCGTGAACGGACTTTACGGCGAATACCGCGCGGGTGTTTGGAATTTTGGCTTTGATCCGGCAACGGNAGAACCCTTTGTTGCCCGGATCGATGCGGACATGAACGAACCCTATGGGGGCAACTTCGAAACTTGCGATCACCCCGCGCAGAATCCACCCGATTGCTGGAGTGGCCACGGAGTGCGATGGGTGGGTGAAATTCGGGCCCAGTTTGCCGAAGAATATCAGTTTTATGTTGCCAGAGATGACGCCACGCGTGTGATCATCAACGGTCAAACGGTAATGGACAGTCTTGTCGCTGTCTGGGATCCCCCGGGAGCACAGCCCATCCCGGTGGGTGATCCGGTAGCGATGAGCGATTGCGAATGGGTTCCGATCGAAATTTTAAACGGGGAATATTGGGGAATTTCTTTTTTTCGACTCCAGTGGTCCTCTTTTTCAACGCCGCTTCAGGATATTCCTACAGAAAACTTTCGCACCACGCCGCTTCTCGGAAACTAATGGCAACCCAATATGCTTCGCATTCATTATTTGAACTCGAGTCTGGCAATCTTTGTTTTGGTCTCTATGGGTTGTGGCAGCGATAACGATGCGTTCACAACATTGGAGGTGGATACCCGTGTGCGGTTGATTGCCGAAGAGGGAGATTTTGCTCTCGTTGAGACAGCTGATGCGCAGCAATATTACGTGGACCTGGGTCTTTTAAAAACCCGATCGAACATGGCTGTCGCAAAGAATCCGTCGCACACGCACACGCTCAGCGCACCGGCCCAGGCATTTAGCGGAAACCCGCCTGAGTCGATGCCCGCAGCAGCACCCCGGCCACTGGAAGACATTTCTAAAGAACAGCTGACTTTAAACCGCTTATACATGACCGAAAAAACGCATCGACAGATTATAGCGCCCAGCAATACGAAGCCCTTTATGGACGAGGTGACCGGAGAAAATGTCTGGCCAGCGTGGACGTGCCACAACCCCGATTGCCCGAAGAAAGACGCAGGCAATGAGCCCTACCTCTTCGTCCTGTTTGATCGCAACAAGCCACCGGTCTGCCCCGCATGCGTCGAGGCTTTTGGGCTGCTTAATGTCGGGCAAGAGGAACTCGCTCCCTATCTCCGTTGGACCCGGACTTACGAACTGGAAGAAAAAAAACGTCGCGTCAAACAACTGGATGCCGAACGCAAGCGCGCTTATCGTGCATTCAAAGAATCAAAACAGGATGACTGACATTGCAGCCACTTAAAACAATCGTGTTTGATTGACATTTTTTAAACCAATTGATAGTGTGATCTCGAACACGTTTCACCAAAATCATCGAGATAGATACATGCCCTGTTCGCGTCTCGGCCACCCCGACCACAAGGCTTCGCGCGGTTTCACGCTCGTTGAACTTTTGATTGTCATCGTGGTGGTGATCATCCTGATGGCGCTGCTCCTTCCGGCGGTGCAAAGCTCACGGGCCAGTGCCCGCAGTGCCGCTTGTCAGAACAATTTGCGGCAACTCTCTTTTGCGCTGAAAAAGGCGCAGATGAATATCCCGGGAAGCGGGCTAGCTATTAGTG
>NHBP01000077.1 GCA_002168195.1 Planctomycetaceae bacterium TMED10 | reverse complement strand
ACGGCAACTCCCGCCGCAGGCGTGAAATTCGGGATGTCTCGAAGTAGCCAACGCCCGGCAGCCCCGATTGCAACCAACACGATAAACATCATCCATTCGCGAACTGTCGACGATTTCAAATGCACACTCCTCTTATCGTTTAAAGCGGTCGATTGATTGCGGGCGATCATATGCAGAATGAACGATCGCCGCATTTTTTACGCTCCACCGAACCGGAACGAGGGCATCTTATCGCGCGAGACCCTTTAGCTTCAAGCGGTCTTCAAATACTGCAATCGGCCGGCGAGTATTTGGCGAGCGGCGTGCAGGCGACTTTTGACGGTCCCCACAGGGATACGTTCTATTTGACCGATTTGACGGAGCGAATAATTGTCAAAATAAAACCATCGCAGTACGCGGCGGTGAGGCACTTTGAGCTCACTAAGAGCCGTATGCACTGCTTCGTATCGTTCCTTTTGGATGAGTTGTTCCAGAGGCGATTCGGTCGGTTCGACCGGGTTCGCGGTGGTGGTGTGCGGGTCGATCAGATGCTGTCCGCTACGTTTTGCGATGCGTTGGATAGCCAGTCGGCGGGCGATCGTTTGCATCCAACCACCGATACATTCGGGGTTGCGGAGCGTGCCGAGCGAGTTTGACACTTGAAGTGAAACATCCTGGCCGATTTCCTGGATATCGCTCTCATTGCCAAGTTGCTTGCGAATCGCTGCTTCGATGGCACCTCGAAAGCGTTCATGGAGTTCGGCGAGAGAGTGCTGGTCTCCTTTTTGAGCGGCGATCACGAGCATCCCAACCGTCGATTTAGCTCTCGTTTTCTGTGCTGTTTTCTGAGCAGTTTTTTGAGCAAAGGCAACCAAGTTTTTTCTCCAGAGAGGTTTGGTTTCTGGGGTCTTAGACGCCCTCTGAGGAAAAAGGTTCATCTTTTTTCATAAAATATTTTTGTAACCATCGTTTGGCGGCCTGGAGCGGCCTGGATCTGTGACGAGCCTTCTGGAAGGTGGCGTTCCATCGGGGTATAAGAGACTTTCGGCCAAAATAAGTAAAACCATTGGAACGCGATATCATGATTCGGCTTCTATCTCCGGTGCTACTCCCATTGTTGATCTTTGTCCCTGCAGCCTGCCTTTTTGCTGGAGAATGGCAGGTTGGCAAAGGCAAATTAATGACCCGTTGGGCTGCAGATGTGACGCCTGAAAATGTCCATCCAGAATATCCCCGACCGCAGTTGGTCCGATCCGAATGGCTCAATCTCAATGGACTCTGGCAATATGCGATTCTCCCGACGAGTAAGACGGGGATGCCCGATAGCTTTGAAGGGGAAATTTTGGTTCCTTTTCCGGCGGAATCGGCCCTCTCGGGGGTGATGCGTGAAGTGGGGCCCGAAAATCGTCTTTGGTATCGACGTACCTTCTCCATTCCGGAAGACTGGGCTGGCCGAAAAATTCAATTGAATTTTGGTGCGGTCGATTGGCAGGCAACGGTTTGGGTCAACGATCGCAAGGTTGGCGAACACCGTGGGGGGTATGATCCTTTCAGTTTCGACATCACCTCGGCGCTTCAGGGCACAGGACCGCAGCAGATAACGGTTGCCGTTTGGGATCCGACTGATGCCGGGACGCAGGCGCGTGGAAAACAAATACGAAAGCCACAATCGATCTGGTATACGCCTGTCACGGGCATCTGGCAGACCGTCTGGCTGGAACCGGTTCCCGAAACTGCGATCGAACAAGTGAAGATTGTGCCTGATGCGAAGCATGGGAAAGCCCAGATGACCGTCTCGGCGTCGACTGCCGGTAGTCCCGAAGCCAAAGTCACGCTCGTTTCCCGGTCGCTCGGCGATAAAAATGAACCGATCGATGTGATCGTGGGGAACGGTAAGGTGGATACACCAATCACGCTCGAAATTCCCGACGCGCGGCTTTGGACACCAGAAGCACCCTGGCTTTACCATTATGAAGTGCAACTCGAAGGGGGAGATAAGGCGACCGGTTATTTTGGCCTACGCGATGTGGCACTTGGCAAAGATGCGAGTGGTAACCAGCGGTTATTGCTCAACGGCAAACCCCTTTTTCACTACGGTCCACTCGATCAGGGTTGGTGGCCCGATGGACTCTACACGGCACCCACCGATGAGGCCCTGCTCTACGATCTGCTTGTGACCAAAGAAATGGGCTTCAATATGGTCCGTAAGCATGTGAAGGTAGAGCCCGCTACCTGGTATGCCCACTGTGATCGTTTGGGGCTTTTGGTCTGGCAAGATATGCCCAACGGGGATCTGCATATCCGTCCCGAGGAAGCGGATATCGAGCGGTCTGCTCAGTCGCGGAATCAGTATGAGGCCGAATGGAGTGCGATCATCGACGCCCTCCACAACGCTCCAAGCATCGTGATGTGGGTTCCCTTTAATGAGGGCTGGGGGCAATTTGACACCAAGCGGATCGTGGAGTGGACGCGCGAGCTTGATCCAACGCGTCTGGTCGATAACGCCAGTGGATGGTCCGATCGGGACTGTGGCGATGTGCTCGACATCCATGCCTATCCGGGACCGGCCATGCCTCCGCTCGAAAAAGATCGGGCGGTCGTGCTCGGTGAATACGGTGGACTCGGGCTGCCGGTGGAAGGGCATACCTGGACCGATAAAAACAACTGGGGCTATCGTGGCTATAAGACCGAAGAGGAACTCAATACGGCGTATCACGCGCTGCTCGAAAAACTGCGACCACTGATCGATAGCGGACTGGCCGCAGGCGTCTACACTCAGACCACCGATGTTGAAACTGAAGTCAACGGACTGATGACGTACGATCGGGCAGTCAATAAATTTGATGTGCCTCGCGCCGCTGCGGCTCATGCGAGGCTCTACGATCCGCCGAGTCGACTCGTGACGGTGATGCCCACCTCCACCAAAGGCAATCAACAGCAGTGGCGATACACCAAATCACGTCCGGGCGAAGATTGGTTCGCGGTCGATTTCGACGATTCAGACTGGAAGACGGGTGCCGGTGGCTTCGGTTCGGCCAGCTCGCCAGCGGCGATTGTCGGGACCGAGTGGACTGAGCCGGATATTTGGCTGCGGCGTTCGTTATTGATTCGTGGTGACCCACCCAAGGAGGGTTACTGGCGGATCCATCACGATGAGGATGCTGAGGTCTATGTGAACGGGAAACTGGTACAGACTTTTGCTGGCTACACCCAGAGTGCGACACTCGTGCCTCTTTCCGCCGAAGCGATCGAAGCGCTTAAGGGCGGTCGCAACGAGGTTGCGGTCCACTGCCGTCAGACCGATGGCGGGCAGTACATTGACCTGGGGATTCTGGAAACGGCAGGTCAATAGCAGGGCAGTTGCAGCACAGTAGCGGGACAGTACCGCGGATCACTCGATTGCAATCACTAAGTTGACGCTCGCGCGGATTTCCTGGGAACCGGATGCNATCGGTACCGATTTGGCTTCCATGTCCATGGCCATTGCCCGNTTCATCATGCGNGGCTGCGGCGCNTANCCGCCNCCNTCGCGGATTGTTTGGATTTCCCCGAGTTGCACCTTCGCGGCCTGGGCCAAGAGGTCCGCTTTTCGCAGGGCGTCAGCGACCGCTTTTTCACGGGCNTCATCGAGCAANGGCCCCGGCTTATTGATGTAAAACGACGGGCCGNTCACGGAATTGGCACCNAGNGTGATCACCTTGTCGAGAATAGGCCCCACCTGTTTCAAATCGCGGATGATCCCGGTCGCTGTGTTGGAAACACGGTAGCCGACAATCTTGGGATCNACGCGGGGTGCGCCCGCTTTGCGTGTGGGACGCGAGTAGATCGGGCTCACCGAAAACTGTGCCGTCTGCAGATCGTCTTCGGCAATCCCTGCTTCCCGCATGCCAGCCATGACCTCCTGCATTTGATCATTATTTCTACTCAGTGCCTCGCGAGCCGTTTCGNCCTCNGTCACCACTCCCGCTGAAATTGAGGCCGTATCCGGTTTTGTTTTNACCTTTCCCTCGCCTGACACGGTAATCGTTCGCACTTGTTTTTCATGTCCGTGATGGTCTGCATCAGCGATAGGCAGCGGAAGACTCAGTAATAACGCACAGGTCAGTAGGCGAGCGATCATTTTCGGTTTCCTTTGGAATGCGGCGATTCAGGATTGCCAGGATTGCCAGGATTGCACTGNCTCATTCTACCCGAAGACCGCCCTGACTCCAGGTCGGACGTGCCCAGGCACAAAACAGTTGTGGGCGATGACCAGGTGTTTCCGGGGGGTCATTTGAGCCACGGTCCGGGAAACCGAAACTCGCTTTGCTCAAGCGTCGGCATCGAATCCCATCGCTGCTGTGGGTGACGGTGGATGCCGACGATCCGCACATCCTGCACATTCTTTTGCGCTGCATTCACTTCATCCGCTTCGGCTCGATCAAGCACCGTGACATCGCGGAGTACGATCAGGCTCAAGCAGACAGCAATCACCGTCAGTACGCACTTGGTATAGAGGTCAATTTTCATGGTTCTCTCCTTCAAAGATGAGTGATGGGGAAGATGATTCCCACCAGTTGTCGAGTGCCGTAAGCATCGTGTCGACGCGCTCGGGATGCTCGGCAGCCACATTTTTGGTCTCGTGCGGATCGGCGGCCAAATCGAACAGTTCGATATTTTTATGTTTCCCCGTCAGAGGTGGTGTTTTGCGGCGGTGTCCNCCGTTGTACGGCANCACCTNNGGNGANGGGTNCTGCCAGACGATNAGNTTCCAGTTGCCATCGATGCACGATCGCGTCCAGAGGCTTTTCTCCGGTTTGGCGGCCGAAACCATATCGTGTGCGTAGTTGGCTAGAAAAATTTCTTTCCGCTTGTGGACTGCGATCGGATCGAGTAAATCGACGCCGGGCAGTCGCGGTGGCACACGGACGCCGCAGGCAGCAAGGATCGTTGGCATCAGATCGAGGTTCGTTGCCAAGTCTTTCGTGTCTACCGCCGGAGTAATTTTTTCCGGCCAGCGAAGAATGATTGGCGTCCGTACGCCGTTTTCATAGGGGAACGCCTTGCCGAATGCGTTCCATCCGTTGTCGGCCAGATAGATCACCAGGGTGTTGTCGGCGACCTTTTTCTCCTCGAGCATGCGGAGCAACTCACCGGTTGTCTCATCCATCCACTCGACCATCGCCAAGTATTTGCGCTCGGCCGGATCTGCGATGCCAGAAAATTTCTTCAGCAGCCGCTCGGGTGGATTGTGGGGTACGTGCGGGAGGAACGGGGCATACCAGAGGAAGAACGGTTCTTTCTGAGCGATGGCAGAGTCGAGGAAGCGATTGATCGGTTCCATCGTCTCGCGGCCGATCGCGAGGGCTTTGCCACCGTGGCGGCCAGTGGGTCCCATGTGATCGGTGAAGCCGACCAGTTCCGGATTCCGCATCCAGAACTTGCCGGTATGCATGGTGCGGTAGCCAGCATCTTTCAAGAGCCGCGGCAGTTGGGGAAGTTCGAGGAATGGCTCGATAAAACGATCGCGGGCAGCGACCGGGTCATCGCCCTTGGCAACGACCGGATCATTGCCGGTAATCCCGTGCTGGTGGGCATGCAGTCCGGTGAGCATCGTGGCGAGCGAGGGACTGCAGATGGCCGTCGCCACATAGCCGCGAGTGAATGTGAGACCTTCACGGGCCAATTGATCGATTTGGGGGGTACGGGCCCGCGTATGCCCCATGAACGCGTAATCGGTCCAGGCGTGATCGTCGCTGATGATCAGCACAACATTGGGTCGGCTTATTGCATCAACCCGATGGACTGCGAGCAGTACAAGGCAAACGACGATGGCGGGAAGGCAAACACGCATCTGAAACAGGCATTGATCTGCAGGAACAAAAATCGACTACCCAGAGTTTACACTGGAGTTGCAGGTCATGCACCTACTCCGTGTCCTTGTGCGTGGGATCCAGCGCGTAAAAGCCTAGAAATTGAGCAGTGATCGGGATCGCGCCAAAACACAACAGGAAAAGCGTTATCCAGAGCGTGATCACAACCAACCAAATCGAAGGTTCCGTGGAGTTTACGGGTGATTGCATTAAAATCGCGAAAAAAGTGCTTACGACAAGGGCAACCGTTGCACTCACCGTTGGCGTGATCGCGAAGATGGCCCCCCGCGTCATCCAGTTTTGTACCGCGCACTTACGGGTAAACAGGTAAAGTCCAATACCGACGAGCAGGCTGATGATGGTTAAAATTGGTCCGATACCACCGAGCCATCGCAGTTGGAGTACGCATCCAAGCAAAACAGTTGCCGTGACTGTCGCACTCATGAGGAACTTATCAAGAACGAAGCTTTTCCCACGCGTTTGAAACTTTCGGATGCATTTATCAAAATCAGCCTTCAAACCCGGACTGACAAACACATTGCCCAGATTTCGTTCCATAGAGAGATCGCGCCGCATTTCTTCCGGGGTGACGTCAACCAGCACACCTCCCGTGCTGCCGATCAGGGAATTGCCCTCCCGGTCTTGAAGCGTCAGATACGTATCTTGTCGCCCCATCCACGTTGCGACGATCACGTCCCCTTCGAACAGGCGATGATTGTCCTGATCACGCCCCGGGATTTCGCGGACAGCGAAATCGGCGTGCTTTGGCGTGCCACTCCATCCGTATCCGTCGGCCGAAAAGAAAGAGAATCTGCCAGATTTCTTCATGTAACCGACCGTCTCTTCGCGGTCGAATAATTTCCACCACGGTTCGGTATCCAATTCCATAAGATTGCCTTTCCTTTCCCCCGGCGCACACTATGCTCTATAGGCTCACCCTGGAAAAATAGAACCCGAGGAGTTTTTTCGAATGTCCTATGCGCGGGCGCGGCTTTGGGTCGGCATTACCGCCGTCGGTTTGAACGTGTTGATAGCGATCGGTGTTTTGGTGTTCGGGTCCCGCCTTGAACTCGAGAAGTTATCCGTCGCCGACAGTATAATTTGGGTGCCTCTTGCCGCTTACGTCCTCTGGATGATCCCCTTTGATTTTCTCGGAGGGTGGTGGTTGCCGAATCGCTATGGTCGATCCGAGCAGGGATTAGGGGCTTTTGTGCGGGATTGGGCGTGCGGCACGTTGTTACAGTCTCTGGTGTTTGTGGCGTGTGGAACCAGCGTGCTGTGGGCCGCGCGTGGAGCGGGTCTTGCGGGCGGCGTGCTCATGCTGCTCATTCTGTTTGGAATACTGCTGGTGTTGCGCCCATTTTGGCTACACTTTTTCTCCCGCGCCAGTCACCGCGACGCCACATCGGACCTGGAAACAATTCAGCAGATTGCCGCCGGTTGGGGAGTCACGTGCCGTCTGATTGCCTTCCGCAGTGCGCCGACTTCAGGCTTTACCGGGGGAATCGTGGGTCTGGTGCATCCGCAGATCATCTTTCCCGATCANTGGCGGAACATCCTCACNCTCGAAGAACTTGCGGCGCTTGCCGCACGGCGGTCGATCACACTTTCGACCGGATCGCGAAAACTCGGCCTCATTTTTGCTGCTGCGTGGACCGTATCAGCGTTCCTGGCGGGTAATTGGATCGCAAGCACGCTACCGCATGGACCGCAAACGATGATCGAATTCATTCAAGTAATTGCCGGAGCAACGCTGTGGAATTTTGTGGGCCTGCTGTTGCTGCCCACCATAAGTCGCTTTGCGGCACGTCGCCTCGATGGGATGACCCGCGCTCGCGTGCCCAAGTTGCTATTGGAGGCGGCGCAGAAAAAAGTCGATCAAGTCCAAGACAATGAGCCAGATCGACCGCGGGGAATCGAATTGATTTTCCATCCGGTGCCCAGCGTAGCGCTTCGTCAGCAGCAGCAACTTACTACGGAGGGCTCCGTGCCGTGGCACGTTCCACGTCAGGTTCTATTCCTTTCCTGGGCCCTGTGCAATCCGTTGGCCCGCGCAGTGCACTGCAATGCNGGGCAAAGCCTACTTTGGGTTTGTCCTCCGACTGATTAGCGTCGACGACGATGTGGTACCAACAGCAGCAGCGTTCCTAGTAGGCTGATCGCAAAAGTAGATGGTTCGGGTACCGAAACCGAAGCGGCCTGTACGATGATCTGCCCCGCCATGTTCGCATGCCAGACGACGCCGCAGGTGTAGTAATAGGTACCTTCTTCCGGAGTCCAGTCGAGCGTGTNGCTGCCTTGGGAACTGCCTTGAGGCCATGCGACCATCGAACCGCCACCGAGTACATTGCCCAGAAAACTCGAATCGGTGACGGTGCGNACAAATTCGCTGCCATCAACACCNGATCCGGTTGCNTCNATNGGCGCCGCATCATCAAGNAGTGCGAAGGGGTGCATCGNCCCCGAGTGCTCGAACGTATAAGTTTCACCCGCTGTTAGCTGAAGCGTGGGATCCGGGCTGTAATCATCGGCTGGATCGGCTCGCAGTAAAAAACTGTTCGAACTATCAAAAGAGATTTGAAATGTGTCGCCGGGGTTACCGACAACGATTCCCGCTGACGCAACGATCGGCAACGCCAGAATGAGTGCACAGAAACATGAGATCCGGATCATTAGTCTGTCTCCCCTACAACGTTGTGTCAAACTTTGTTTCGCCACGCTGCCGTCGAGCGTTATGCCCNANTANNTTACATCACTTTGGCTCNATTGTACAACTGTTGGCAACCTCAGTTTTCATCCGCGGCCCGGGTGGTCAGATGGACCCTGATTTTTAAAAATCGGTGCGCAACGGCAAGTTATTTTCCGTGAAAAGTNGACAAAATAGACCAAAAGGCCACCGCCCGCAGCAGATTGGAAGAGGTGTTGTCTTCTATCCCTNAGTCGCCACGAGAAGTTCACCGCGACCGGGNACGGCAAGATCGCCCGAGTAGAAGTCGAAAGTGCGATCGGTCGGCAGATGAATGTCGTGTGGCGCAAGTGCTTTGGCAAGCAGCGGCATGAACGGAGGCATAAATTGTCTGGTTGCCAGACCGAAGGTGGGCATGACCTCGAGACCCTTGAGCGAAATGATCGTGCCTCGATTCATCCACGCGCCGGTACGAATTTCCGCACCCTCCCCCAGCACGATCGTGCCGCCTTTCATTTGAAGCCCTGTAAAGTCTNTGGCNGTTCCACCGATCACAATGATTCCGCGTCGCATCCGCATGCCGACCTCGAGGCCTGCCGAACCAGTGACATGGATCAAGCCACCCTTCATGCCGATTAGAGAACCGCGATAAGCAGCACCAATTTGACCACCGGCATCGCCCTGCACGCGGATTAAGCCACCCTTCATTTCACTTCCGATCCAGTCACCCGCATTGCCATGCACGTCAATCTTTCCACCTCTCATGTAGGCGCCTAAATGCATGCCAACATCGCCTTCAATCTTCAGATGGCCACGCGACATTGCTCGGCCGATCCAGCGCACCTTCTTCAAATCGCCGCAGAGCTCAATCTCGTCACTTTTTTCACCTTCAATTTCAAAAAATTCGCTCAGCGGTAACTGCCGTTTGCCGTGATAGACCGTGAGTGTGGCCAGTTNATCNGCCGAACACTCGGCGAGTGTGTCGGGAGAGAGTATCTCCGCTTCGAGCGGAACGGTTGGCTGACGGATGAGTGTGAGTTTGATGCCCATGGCGAATCAAGGAGCCTCATCCGGTTTGCACTCGTGAATGCTCGCCCCATGAACCCGTTCCATCTCCACCGGATAGTTTTCAAACGCCATCGTGTAGCAGTCTTCAAAGAGTGGTTTCATGAAATCATTGACTGCCGGATCGTAGTTGGGTTTGGCGATGTATTCGCGTCCATCGGGTGTCTCGCGAATTTCACCATCGTCAATGATCACCTCGCCGCCCTTGATTACATATCGCGGGTGGGCAAACATTTCCCCTGGGTCATCTTCTTGTTCGTAAATCACAATGTCCGCGTCGCAACCGGCGCCAAGATTTCCTTTGTTCTTTAGGCCAAGCGCCCGGGCCGGGCCGGCGGACATCGATGTGGCCACATCCATGAGCGTGTACTCTCGAGCGATNTCCGGNAGGGTGATTTTGTTTTTGATTTTGCTCGGAAGTTTTTTCAAACACTCCTCGCGGAAGTCGCGCGACATGAGCAGTTTGATGATCTCGGGGTATCGCCAAAAACATCCGCCGTTAGGATGATCGGTCGAGAGAAACACCTGCCACGGATTCTGGATCAGCAGTAGCAGCTCCAGGCCGCACGCCCACTGTACGGCGTTGACCAGATTGCTCGGTCGGTAGGTGTAAGGGACAATCCCGCAACCGGTTTCATTCTCAACATCCAGGTTACCCCACTTGCGCCCGGTAAGTTTGTAGAGTAGATGCTGCCAGGGCCCATCTGCCGTAATCGTCACCGTGTCACCGAAGAGGACCGCCCCGGCATCGGTNGTGATGTGGGGATGGGTATTGAAGTACTCGGCCAGTTCGGCGGTGGCGGAGCAGATTGTTTCCCAGTCGTCGCCACCATAGGCGTGGTATTGCGAGTGTGCGATGTGGGCCCGGCTTCCCTCCAGGTGCTTGAGGGTGTCAATGGTCGTTTTGATGTTGCCCGGTGCGCCCAGGTCGTTGCAGTGCAGATGCATCGGATGCGGCAGGCCGAGATCATCACAGATGCGTGCCAATTGCGTGACGATCGTGCCGGGTGTGAGTTTGCTGTAGCCCTCAATGGGTGACGAAAGATTTCTGGCATCGCCACCCCATTTCCAGGCCGCGACGCCCCCCGGGTTCACCGCTTTCACGCCATAGCTTTTGGCGGCCCAGATATACCAGGCCACCACATCGCGTGCCCTTTCGTACTCACCGGCTTCCATCTGGTCGAGCATGATTTCGTTGTTGGCCATCAACGTGAGTGTCGATTTGTCGACGATCGGGATATCGGCCAACTCTTCGTGCGTGTGCCGCGCCGAAAGAACCGGCACGGCCGCTTCATTGACTGTGGTCCAGCCCATCCCGGCATAAAGGTAACCGGTAGCAAAGGTAGTCGGTGCCATACCACCAATACCACTGCGGCGGGTTTTGGTGCGAATGAAGGCCTGCGTGCGGCGATGATCCTCGGGTGTCATGGCGCGGGCAAAGTTAATCGCACCACCGGCCACGTGCGTATGCACATCAACCCCGCCCGGCATCACAATCATCCCGGTCGCATCAATCGTGCGGCCATCGCTATCTGCATCGCAAAATCGACCTTCGGAATCGACATTCAGATCCTTGATCTGTCCATCGATCGTGTTGGCCGGGTCATAAACTTTGCCGCCGGTAATTCGCAGCATGGATACTCAGGTGGGATGGAGGGCGGGAATCGGGTTGCGAGACTAAAAAATATGTTAGCTTTTTCCGCTCTGTGGCGATACGGTCGGCGTGGTCGCCCTAGACCTGCTCGGTGATCATCTGCGGCATGGTGCCTTCGGGCAACCAGAACGGCTTTTTAGCGATGGATGCGTTAATCCGCCGCACCACTTCTTCGTCGCTCGGATAGGGCGACTTGAGTGCAGGCTTAAGCGGCATGGGGATTTCGTCCATGCGATAAGCGGTTCCCGGTGCAGCGATCCCCTGGGCGGCCGTCGTGATGTGGACGCGGGCAAGCTTGCTGGTGTGCGTAATGTGGGGATCAAGCACGATGGTCGGAATCCGCTTCAGGTGATCGATCGCCGGTTGGGGCATCGTCCCCCCGGGATCGGCGCCAATAATGAATGCGGCATCACAGTCGCCACGTACGAGGACATCGATGGTGGAGAACTCACCCGGATTGTAACGCGGATAGCCGCGATTGAAACTGATCCCGAATGGGAACCCGGTCTGCCACCGCATGATCACATCGGCGCCCGTTACATTCCCGTGGCCTCGCATCGGCATGGCAACAAATTTGGTAAAGGCATTCATCTCGGCTGCGAGCGTGAGCAATGCCGCGCTATTCATATGTTTTCCACGCGTCATCGAGAGCCCCATGCCGAAGAACATGCAGCCGAACTTAGCACCCTTCATGCGGGCCACCAAATCGTCGAGTGCTTCACGCGTGATGCCGGTCTCGGCAATCTGTGCGTCGGTCACGTGCTGTTCTTTGATCAGGGCCCGGAGAATGGTGATCAACTCGAAATCTTTGCCTGGTCGCACCTGCAGGAAGATGTCGGAAGCCTTCACGCTTTTGGTTTCGCGGATATCGACCAGCACCATGGTGCGATCTTTACGTCCTTTGGGCAGGAACTTGCTCTTTTGCATGAGCGTGTATTTNGTGAAGTGNCGCGGNTGNCANTCGGCNGGNTTGCCGCCCCANTAGATGATNAAGTCGGCTCGNTGTTTCACTTCACCGAGCGTNCACGTTACCTTGCCACCCAACTGAGCGGCGATTTCGGTCGGGCCATGTCACAAGGATGTGTGGCTATCGAGCAGACCGCCTAAGCTGTCTGCCANAGCCGCACACTCCTTCTGTGCTTCGCAGGTGGTGTTGCTCATTCCGTAGACGAGCGGCATATCGGCTTCGTGCAGCAGTCGTGCCGCTTCTTCGATCGCTTCATCCACAGTAGCCTCTTTGCCATCAATCAGCGCGGCGGGGTATTTTTTTTCCGCCGTGTGGTTGAGAAACCATGCCGTTCCCAGCACGCAGGCTTTCTTCGCCTTGTGAATCCGCACCTCATCGTGGTGCAACTGAATGTCATCACAGACACAGCCGCAAAAAGTGCAGGTAGCATTATCAATAACCTGCAACGGTTTTTCTGATTTTGTATCGGTGGGACTCATGGCGACTTGGAATAACTGCTTAAGCAGGTATTCGTTCTAGGGCCCTATTACGGAGTGTCTTCGTGCGGAGTGTCTTCGTGCGGAGTGTCTTCGTGTTGTGCTTCGTCCGAACCGGACGACCCGACTGTAAACGTTCAGCCAAGGGCCCGGCCCTGGCAACTGCCACGGACCCGGCGGG
Organism: Planctomycetaceae bacterium TMED10; assembly: GCA_002168195.1. GTDB lineage: Bacteria > Planctomycetota > Planctomycetia > Pirellulales > UBA7805 > UBA7805. The sequence continues at coordinate 7,394 of NHBP01000077.1, read as the reverse complement.
GCATAAAGCGTCCTGCGTCGACTTCTGTCCAGGCCGGCAACTCGGGTGAATCACCTGCGGTGGAAAAGTGGGCCTCGGTGGGACTCGGTTCGGATGATTTTTGCTTTTCTTTTTGCGACATGTTTTTTACTTACGTCTTTTTGCCGATTGCCTGAAGGCGTTGACTCTCTCACAGATAGAACTTACCGATAGAATCTTGATCGGCTGTTCGAGCCCCCATTCTACAGGGGAACCACCTCCACTTCCCACCCCTTGGAAGTGGGCATTCCGGTACCACCTGTGTCCCCCCCCATCAGGAGGCATGTGGGTGGTCCATAGGGGATAAAAATCATTCCCGGCGGGACTTTGCCGGCCTGACAGGTGAACTCCGATTCGCCGAATTCAGTCTTTACCAGTGCCCGTTGTCCCTCGGCCAGGCCGATCGCCTCCATATCGCCCGCTTCCATGGTCATTGTCTCGGTGAGTTCCTTGTATTCCTCCGAATACTTACCCACATTAATCANCGTTCCCTGTTTGGAACTTCGGGATGAATTCAGAATGAATCGTTTTTCGCTCATCGGTACATAGCCAGGCAGGTTTTTGACGAGAGGCGGGGGAGGGCCTTAAACAATAACGCATCCNACCGGTTTTTTCAAGTTGCCCGGCCGAGCGTGGGATGACGTTGCCGATTGGACTTTAGCAATTTTTATGCAATCCGATAGCCGAATCGCTGCATCACTTCCGAATTGGCTTNCACGATTCGCTGTCGCTGCGCATCGCTGAGTACCTCTTTCCATTGGCCGCTGGTGCCGCTGCGGAAAAACGTTTTGGAGGTCTTGGCCTTTTCCACAAATCCGGCATGCTCTTCCTGGGCTTTGAGTTTCTCAAACGAGGCGCCAGCGATCGCTTTTTTAAGAGCGGAAGTCGTCGCCTTGATTCGCAAAAAACGTGCAATATCACCAAACGTTTTTTCTGCATTTAAGTGCAAGTCTTCGTAACGAACCACGTGCAAACTCGGGTGCGGCCTAAGAGTCCAACTCGTGACATTCTGTCGCCACGAACCCTGGACGCTGTAGACATTAATATTGTCGCCTTCGATCAGTTGTCCGTCGCGGTTGAAAATATCGATTGTTTCATCAATCGATCGATCGAGGTGATGGCTGTAGGAAACGACCACATCGAGCGGATTACGGACAATGTAAATGCCGCCTGCGGTGAAGGCGGGAGTGATCATCGGGGTGCCGGCCGAGTCGACCAGCATGTTATGGGTTTTTACATACGCCACACCCTCTGCATGGCGGGCAATCTTTTCATGGACCTGTGGCCGGAGGCGGGCAATTTCCTCGAGTGAATGGTCCTCGAGCGGCTTGTCGATCAGCGGATCGAACAGGTGGTGGTTGTTGTCGACCAGGCTGAAGCGATCGAGCGCGTTAATGTCGTAGCTCTCGTCACTGGCGGCCAACAGATTATGAAGAAAGGCCCGCAGCCAGGTGTTGCCCGACTTGGGATAACTCGCCAGCCAGATGATGCCACCCATACGCAATGCGTCCCCGCAGATTGTTGCTAACCGCAACGATTCTTGTTCGGTAGCGTGAAGGCTGAGAAAGTAGCGGCGAAGGGACTCGAACCCCTGACACGCGGATTATGATTCCGCTGCTCTAACCAACTGAGCTACGCCGCCAAAGTCGCAAGAGGCTATCTTAGGAGTGCGGCAGACCGGCATCAAGAGGTTTTCCCGAGGCACCAAATCGCTGTGCTGGGCGACGAGAGGCGTTTTCAGGGCATGGGTATGGCATCGAAACGAATCAATTCAAAGCCCTCGCTCCCCTCGGTGACCTGAATCATCGCATTGATCGGCACCTCGCGGAGTACTTGCGTATTGCCCGATCNGGGCCAATCGATTTCAACTCGTTCGATCGAATCGGCTGCGCCGAGACCGATTTCTTGTCGGAGCGGCGATCCNCCAAAGCTACTCACGCTGCCCACTGCCCGATGTAGTGTTCGCTTCCCCTGGGGCGTATCGACCGTTACGCGAATCCGCGCACCGATACCGCTACGGTTGGATTGGGTACCCACCAGGTTCACGGTCAGAAAGTGATTCCCGTGACCGGGGTTTCTAAACAACACATTCCGATAGCGATCACCGGGGTAAAAACCTCCCAATTGGTGATAGATGTCCTGATCGCCATCGTTGTCGATATCGGCAAAGGCCACACCGTGTCCCTTTTGTAAATGGCCAAAGCCGCCCGAGGTGGTCACATTCTGGAATTGTTTGCCATCTTTGTTTCGGAGCATCACATTCGGGACCAGCATTTTATAGTTGGGCCGTCCGGTAGCCAGGTAGATATCGAGGAAGCCATCGTTGTCCAGGTCACCAAAATTTGCACCCATCGGCAGATAGGGATGTGCGAGGCCCGCCGCTGCTGCCACATCGGTAAAACCGCCTTCTCCATCGTTGCGATAGAGTCGGGGCGAAACGCCCCCATGGGGTTGACCACGGTAATCGGCCACAATATCGCTCAGGGTGCAATCGTAGGCGGCGACAAACAGGTCCAGGTCCCCATCGTTGTCGTAATCGAAAAACCACGAGGCAAAACTAGCGCCGATCGGTTCGCCTACGCCGAGTTGGTCTGCAACATCGGTAAAAGTTCCGTCCGCGTTGTTGCGATAGAGTCGATTTTTCCCTGCGTTCGAAACATAGAGATCCAGATCGCCATCGTTGTCGTAATCTCCGGCGGTGACTCCTTTCGCATAGCGATCGTTCGTGACTCCGGCGCGGCGGGCGATATCGGTAAACGTGCCGTCACCATTGTTTTGAAACAGTTGCGAAGGAAAGTCACCCACACGCGAATTTTCCCGTAGCCGCGACTCGTTGCCGACAAACAGATCTAAGTCGCCATCGTTGTCAAAATCGCCCCAGACGGCGGCCTGGGTGGGACGCGCCGGTTCGGCCAATCCCGCCTGACGGGTGACGTCCGTAAACGTTCCGTCGCCCTCGTTTCGCAACAGCGAATTGCGAATCTGGCCATCGTCCAGCAGCCACGCCCCGCGGAGTACCAAGATATCGTTATCGCCATCGTTGTCGTAATCGGCAGCGATACAGTTCAAACCACCGAGTTGTTGCTCCACTCTCGAGGCGGACGAAGCGTCACGGAACTGTCCATCGTCCTGGCGGCGGAANTATCGGAGTGGCCCGCGAGGATCGTAGGTCGACGTGACGATATCGAGTTTGTCATCCCCATCGAAATCGTCAACGATCGCGCCGCCGCACAAATTCATTGTGTCGACACCCAGTTCCGGAGCGACATCTTCGAACCGCNNGATATCGAATTCAGAGCGGAATGCGTTGGGGACAATGCGATAGGTCTCGGGGACCGCTTGAGGGTAATCGCCGATGGCCATGCTGACCAGATTCAAAAGCCACGCCGCCTCCAGGTCATCAGGTTGCAGTTTCAGCTTGTCAAGCAAACTCCGCCGCGCTTCAAGTGCGGCGGTTTTTTCGCTGTGTACGCCGCCGGCTTGGAGTGGAAAGATGCAGCAGTCGCGATTGTGTTTATTGATGCAGTTGTGGACTTCCGCCTGGCGAAGAAAAGTGAGTGCCCGCTTTTGAAAAATCCGGGCCCTTACTTCGATCGGTAGGTTGGGATGCATCGAGGCCATCGTTGCCAAGTGTTCGATACTTTGCCGGGCATTATCGAGATCGCCCACACGCAGATAGTGCTGCCAGAGTTGATTCTGCAATTGGGCAACGGCGGCCATCGGCAACCGTGGATTGCCGAGTTTTCGTTCGAGCAATGCAATCTGTTCCCGNCCTAGAAATGGATTTTGGCTCTGCTCTAATTTTTCGGCGATTTGCAGAAACTCATCGTGTCGCGGCGCCACTTGGGGGTGTGCATCGGTATTGCCTGCTGTCCCGGGTTTGCCCGAGTCGTCGCANCCGGCGAGCAGGGTTGCGAGGGCAAGNCCATAAATCAGTGCGAGTCCGTGGAAACGATGATNGCGTTTTGTCTGAGGCATGGCCGGCAATTTGTGCTGCAAAGTGACGATCATCCCAAGCGGGTCGAGTTTAGGATTTTCGNCCTCATATTGTACCAGATTTNTTGAAAGGTTTATTTGCGAAGTGGTAATTGATCGTTAGGTCACCGCGGCCGCNGCAGTGATATAGCGTACCACNNTTCCGCAGNATCTCGAACCGCTCTGGTCAGCACAACGGTCCGCACATTCAATGTCCACTCAACAGATCGGCAACCACGCTTTCGAGGCCACTTACCACGCGGGCCATGCGATCGTAGTCGATTTTGTCGATCGTGTCGCTCGCCCGGTGATAGTGCGGATAACGAAAGGGCGCCGTATCGGTGACCATGATTGCCGGATAACCGACTTGCCAGAAGGACCAGTGATCCGACCGACCGATATCGCCATACTGCGCCGGTAGCGCTGCCCCCTCGGAAGGAAATTTTGCATGCGCGCGAAACGCGGCGATCGATTGGGTCACTAGCTCTTTCGACCTGGTGTTTCCCACGAAGGCGATGAAATTCCCCGTGCTCGGATAAAANGACCGCAGGGCAGCAGGATATTGCTGACTGTTCTTNNCATCCGAATANTANCCGATCGTCTCGAGACTCAGCATNGCCNCAATNTTTTCNTCCNNTGCNCGGCACGCCTTGGCNTACACNAGCGANCCCATCTGCGAGGTTTGAAAATAAGGNGACTCNTCATTGGCAAAAAANACNAGCCGCAGTGTCCGCACCGGCTTGTGCTTGGCAAACATCCGTGCGAGGGCAAGGGTGGCCACCACGCCAGTGCCGTTGTCGTTTGCGCCGGGCGAACCGCTGAGCGAGTCATAGTGGGCTCCGACCACCACGATCTGACCGGCTTTATCATTCCCAGGCACGCTGGCTGACAGGTTCATGCAGGGATGCCCGCCCGCGCGATATTCTTGCCGTTTGACGTCATAGCCCATTTCTCCGAGCGACTTTTCCAGAAAAAGGGCGGCGCCCGCGTAGTTTTCGGGGTGCTGCACATTGCGCTCGCCGATCAAGCCTGCAAGTCGAGCCAGATCGCTTTTCAAAAAATCGCGAACCTTGATTTGCTCCGCTGTCAGCTTAGGCAGTGGGCCACGGTAGCTTTCGCCCGGCATTTCTGTTGCTGTGAACCGGCTTCCTTGCGAGTCGTTTCGATTTCTTTTGCCGAATCCGAACTGCGCATCTGCAATCGATACGGTAAGCAGCGCGAGGCAAAGCCCGACCGCGATTCGTAAAAAACGGGTTGGATTAGAGATCACAGTGCGTTGTCCTGCATGGGAGCTTGAGGCGTTTTGTCTGTCGCCGCTGAGAATATATCGAACACACGCGAATGTGCCAGACTGGGGCAGGTGATTTGCGCCGGTGGTCGCTGTTCCGGGTTGAAGCGAAAAATCATCCCACATTAAGATGACCCGTCTGCCGGTGCGACCAAGAGATTTTCAATTTTTTCACGCATGATCTTTTCCCCTTGCGCGCCTTGCCAGTTGAGTTCTCCCATCCACCAAAAGGTTACATAGCCCTGTTTGTCGATCAAATACACGGTCGGCCACATCGTATTGCCCCAGGCCTTCCAGTTGCGGAGTTGATTATCGAGCAGCACTGGAAAGTCGAAACCGGCTTCTTGCATCTTTTGCCGCACGTTGGCGACATTGTGCTCCGGTGCGGTCTCCGGAGTGTGGATGCCGATCATGACCATGCCCCGATCTTTAAAATCTTTTTGCCAGCCCCTGTACCAGGGGTAATTGCGGATGCAGTTGATTCATCCGTAGGTCATGAAGTGCAGCACGATCACCTTGCCGTGGAGGTCTTGCATCGTGAGAGCGGGCGTGTTGAGCCAACCGTGTGCGGAGTGGAGTCGGGGCGCCCTGAACTTGATGTCGCCCAGATTTGCGGTGTTGAAAGATTCACCAGCCAGGCTGTTCCATTTTTGCTGCTGCGATTCTTCCAGGATGGCAGCAATATTTTGATCGGCTTGTTTCTCGATCGCCTGAAGTTCCGCCTGGAGGCGATTCCCCGGTTCACCCTTCGATTTCTTTGCTTGCCGTTCGCTGCGACTTTTTTTTGCCGTCTCGATCACCTTGGCAATCTGTTGCAGTTGCGCATCGGTCAGTTGCAACGCATGGTGAATATCGGCTGTAAGCAGGGATTCGATTCCCTGGACGCGGATGACGATCTGATTCAATCGCTGCTGCTGCTCGGGGCTGAGGATCTTATTTACTTCGGGTCGCGTCTCAGAGATTAGTCGTGCGAGTGCCGCCGCATTTTCGGCAGGCTCGAGCGGTCGTATCTTCCAGAGTCGGCTGTCCACCGCGTCGGTCAGTTGACGCACCGCGTGGGTCTGCTTGTCGGTAAGGCAAAGCGATTGCTGCACGAACGGATCGCGGATGAGCACCAAGTAGGGATTGGTGACAACCGACAGACTCGTAGCAGAGGCTTTTTTTTCACTCGCGTCTGGCCGATTCGCCGACTCTTCAGCGGTTGCCGCACCGCACCGCAGTAAACTGCCCGTGGTTGCAAGCAGCACGACGGCAACGAGCGGCAGCAGAAGCCGCGAAAACCAGGAGACCGGTATCATTTTAGTTTTTTACGATTCCTGCTCGGTGGTAGGTGTGGCCGTCATCATCCACAACGGACTTTACAATTTAACGAACCCCTTCATTTTATGAAAACCGGACAATTGTGCAAAACATCGAAGTTGACTCGGCGAAGCGGGGCCATGCGGCCACGATTTGTTGGCGGCGAAGTGGTAGCTTTAAAACAGCAAGAAATTTATAATCTCTGACGTATCATCTAAATTTCATCGTATCTTTGAGCGAGGCAAGCATGGCGGAACAAAAAAATGTGCTGGGAGGTCCATTGCAAGTCTGCTGCACTTCTCCCATGGCAGGATATTATCGGGACGGTAGTTGCAGAGTCGCGGCCGGAATGGAAGCGAGAAATACCCTTTGCGCGGAGGTCACCGAAGATTTCCTGGAGTTTACTCGCCTACGCGGCAACGATCTGATAACCCCGAATGCGGAGTTGGATTTTCCCGGACTCAAGCCGGGCGATCGGTATTGTCTGTGTCCACGCAATTGGAACGAGGCATTCAAAGCAGGTGTGGCACCACCGGTTGTCCTCGAGGCTACGCATCTGGATACCTTGGAGTCGATTGACCTCGATGATCTACAGGCGCACGCGATCGACGGTAAAGCAAATATCCAATAGGGATGGTCGATTCATACGAACGCCGTCTGCTTCTACGCATCCAGCCGAAAAGAAAACCGACTGTCGCAAGCAGTAAAGTCGATGGTTCGGGGGACGGGTTCGGTGATAGGTCCAGTGTGCCACTCCAAGAGATTGCTCGGCCAGTCTGGGTCATTGAAAAGCGGAGACTGGCAGGGTCCCCGC
>NHBP01000076.1 GCA_002168195.1 Planctomycetaceae bacterium TMED10 | reverse complement strand
CCTCTTTCGATATTCTCAAGTTGGCCTACCAAATCGAACTTTAGCTGTTCGACATTTTGGACTGGTGTATGCAATACTCTTTCGGTATCAATGCCAAATGATTCGAAATAAGATTGGGGTGAACCAAACTCTGAATCATAAAAGAGCATTACTGCATCTTCATGTTGTTTAAGATAGGCTGCACCCATCAATAAAGCAAATGAAGTTTTGAAATGTTTTGAAGGGCCAGCAAGAACTGTAAGTCCTGAAGTTAATCCTCCATCAATATCACCTGATAACGCAACGTTTACCATTGGTACATCAGTGACAGTTATATCTTTTTCAGCAAATAATACTGAATCAGATAGAATAGATGTATCTTTGATTTTACTATTCTTTTTTAATTTATCCATTATAGACATATTATCTTCTCCTGGCCTTTGATGGCCTACTAAATGCGTCTAGCATTCTTTGTTGTTTACGACTTCTTGAAACAGCTTCAGCCATTTTTCTTTTTCTTTTGGCTGTAGGTTTTTCATAGAACTCTCTTTTGCGTACCTCTTGTACGATACCTGCGTTATCACAGGCTTTTTTGAATCTTCTTAGACCAATATCAAAGGGTATTTCCTTTGGTGGTCTTTTATCTCTAGGATTACGATTCTTCCTAGGTCTTAAATCTATACTTGGCATATGCCTCCTTTATTAAATTTTATAGTACTATTATACCATAAAATCAGTGAGTTGTAAACTGTTTTTTTCATATTTGTATGTTCTTTTTTTGTTATCCTGTACTAGGAATTTAGTATCAACCATTTCTAGCTGATTGTTTAAATATCTTTGAACCATTCTTGCTGCATGTTCTGCTGTCGTCACTGGGACATTTTGACAAATGTGATTAAGCGACTTCTTTGGTTCAAGTAATATAAAATCTTCTGGTAGTTTCATAAGAGATAAAGCTTCACGTACTGTTAAATATCTATCTTCATCAGGATGAGTTAATTGAGTTGGCATATGACCGACAAAAGCTCCTATTTTATCTTTAGGTATTTCAGTTGTCTTTCTCATTATATTACCACCTGATTTAAGTTTATGATATTGTCTATCACATTTCTTTGCGACATTATCGTAACCATTTTCTCTCATCCACTTTGCTACTTCTTTATATGTTGTTCTTTCTTCTATATAATCCATAGGGTTAGTTGTTTTTTCAATCTTATCTTGGAATTCAGTATGTGTAATACCACCTTCTAATACTTCTAATACATATCTATAATATGGTTCTTCTGATGGAATCTTTTCATTACAAAGTATTTGACTCATTGGGTCATCATCTCTTCTTTCAACTGCTCTTATATCGTCAGCTATCATTGTTGGTTTTTCTAATACATATTCAAACAATGGTACTTCATCTCCTTTCCAAAAGAAATAAAATGTTCTATCTCTTACTTGACTCAATCCATGTAATATAGATTTTGTTTTAAAGATACTAAATGTATAACCATGTTTTTCTCCAATCTTTCTTAATCTCTTTACTACAGGTTCTCCCATTTTACTTGCTAACCTTGGAGCATTTTCTCCCCAAAATACTTTTGGTTGTACCTCACCAAGTACATATTCTGCTGATGTAAACATCCATTCGTTCATAGGATTATTACTTGCAGCTGATGGACTCAGTGAGCTAAGCCCTGCACATGGGCATACAGTATTAATCACATTAACTTTTTCTGTGTAACTCGCTCCCTCTGAGAGGTTCAAATATGGGACCTCATGGTTATAATGATGTAATAAGTGAGATTCATTAGCTTGAAAGCCCTCATATGTCATAATATACTTTGGTCTTTCTCCAAAGACATTTTCCATTGCCAATGTTTCTCCACCTATAAGTGGTACTATACTTGCATAACTCATGCAAAAAACTCCTCTAATCCTGCTGCTTCTATTCCATTCCAATATGGATAGAACTCTCTGGATAAATGTATTGATTGTGGTTTCTCCATATATTTAAAATCGAGCTTACCTTCTTTATTAAAGAGATGACCAGTCCATCTTTTGATGCCGTATTCTTTCTCTATGTAATCGTTAAATTTATTTCTTGCATCATTTCTTTCTGACCAAGAACCGTAAAATGGTTGTCCTTTATAATATCCTGATTGTGGTATTCTTCTACTGACATCTTCTATTGGAAGCAACTCATATATCTTTGCATTATATTTATTTGCTTCTTCAATATACCTATCAGCTAAATCTTCTATCTTTTGTCCTAGTCTGATTACATGATGTCTTATATCAATATTACCAAAATAACATTCTATCTCTTCATAGTCAAATGGGATATATTTATCAAATCCATCGTTGATAGCACCATTTAAAGTTTTGAATGGAACACTGTTTACTGTCCAACCTGGTCGATACATGCAGATGGAATGACTATCACCAATAACTATTTTACGAGTTGGATTAGGATAGTCAATTCTTTCGGCTTCATTGTACATGCGTTCTAGATTTTTAAGGTCTACTTCATGCCATTCCGGTTGAACCTCTTTCTTAGCTGATTCCAGTTTTGATTTAACCATTTCGTGATACGGCGGGAAGTCGATTCCAATTGAAAAGACTCTGCCTTTGAACTTAGAAAAGTTGACAGTGTTCTTAACATAAGGAAAACCGTATACGCCACCAAACATATTAATTCCACCAGACCAATCAGTGCCGTGATAGACCCAAAGGTTATCATAATTATTGTGGTCTTGAATTTCTCCACCATAGTTAACATCGCAGTTTCCATATTTCTCCTTTATCATATCGCCATACATTACTCCTGCAGCTCCTCTATGAGAGCCTGGCCTTTTGGCTATAGGAATAAATGGACAATTAATTATATTTTTCATTAGATATATTATACCATACTTTGGCACAAATGTAAACGTTTTTATTCAAAGAATTCAGTAAGATTATTCGTCTTCTGTACACGTGCTACGCGTCTACGCGCGCATGCTCGCTCATCTTCTCTTATCTGTAGGTATACACCAAACTGACATGACAACACTTCAGTTCCGTAGTATTTAAGAGAATCTTGTTCGTATTGAAACAATTTTGTACCGTCCTTCTTATTTATATTAAAAGCTTTAGGATGAAATTCGACATTCTTTGTTAATCCTATTTCATCTGAATTTTCTCTCATATAGTATATTGCTTCATCATACAATTTCTTTGGAGCTTCTGGCCACATTAATTGTATTGTATACACAGCTCCTGGACCAGGNGATACAAATCTTTGGTCATGATGATACTTCATTTGTGGTAATACAGATGAAGAAGCAGCTCCATGAAATCCGTAGTAATGTCCAATGCCAGGTTGTTCTCTTAAAAGAGTATATATTTCTGACATATGATTACATTGTTGCATTCTTTCTAAGAATCCAGTATCTCTAAACGAAGATACCCATTCACATACATCAACTGCATGAAACTTTCTATCCTTGTCATTGTATTTTTCACGACAAAAGTTTCTAGATGCTGTTTGAATAGATGTATGTAATTCTGTTGTTCCCCAAATTGGTTGCTTATTCTTTATTGCTTTATCTAAATTACTACGAACAAATTGAATATAGTCTTGGTCATTATCTGCTATCTTATCAAAATCAACAAAGACATTATCTTCTCCTGATGCAAGAAAATGAACTCCTCTTCCACCATAGAAATGAGATATAAATGTATTGCCGACAATATTCATTATTGTTGTATCTAAGCTTGCAATTTCTTGACCTATAAATCTCATACGGTCATCTAAGGTAATTGTTGGATGAAAATACTCTACGTCTTCTCCAAGTCCAAAGTCATTTTTGCCATGACGATTTACTGATTCGTATTGTTCATCGCTATAACCAAGTTGAATTGCTGACCTTTGGTTTACTTTATATAGAAACCAATTGAACTCTTTCATGAGTTCTTTATCGTAGGTCGACCAGTCGTAATTATATTTAGTACTTGACACGTTCCTCGTTATCTCTTTTAAGATGTACAATAGAAACATCAGGACATCTCTTTTGAATTTCTTTAATTTGTATTGGGTCATCTTCAAAATGCATTTGTATTTCTACACCTAAGTCTTTTAGCATATTAATCATTTGTCCTTTAAAAATACCAGATGCTTTTCTACCATATAATGGATTATCTTTNNNNCCATGNGTAATNNNANNNTNAGGTANTTTTCTTTTTANNGGATTCATATAGAGAGTATTATATATCCCTCTTGATTCTAGCATTTTTACAGTAGCTTCTCTGTCAGTGAAAGGCCGCCCAGTAATGATGATGTCATCTTTACCGGGTCTTACGCCTGTGGTGCCTTCACCAAAATAGATTACTCCATCGATGTCAAACGAATTAATTTTCATAATCGTTCTTCGCATCTTGGAAGGTGTGAGGCAGATTTTTTGCCTTCGGTCTATTTTCTTTGAGCTGAGGAGTAGTTATATCTGTCAATACTCTCCTAGCTAAAGCATCACATTCAAATTTGGCATCTTGAGTTTTGAGCTGTAATGGAGGAGTCTTTTGAGTCCATGCTGATGGTCCTCTTAAATATCCTACAATGCCCATCTCTGAAGCTACCTTACAAAATCTAATTGCTGAAACAACAACTCCACCAGAGTTTGGAGAGTCCTGAACTGAAAGTCTAGCTGACATTTCATATCTTGCTCCTGCAAATCCATAAGCAACCATATCAAAGTTTGCTATTTTATTATCAGATGAAATATAATCTCCACCTGGTTTTTGTTGAACTGTAAGAGATGGACCAGCAAATAATGTCATACCTGCAGTTGATTCTCCTCTTACGCTGTTCTGTCCTTTTAAAACGTTTTCTTTTGATACATGTTTGTTATGTAATCTATATTGTTTTGCCATATTAAGAAAATCAGTATTNGCTGTTCTTCCTGTTCTNATATGCTCNTGTCCTTGTGTAGAACCAGCAGCCATATTCATTTGAATATGTTGTGTTACCATTAGACCTGAATCTANCATAGCACCTTGTAGAACTTCTGACATTCTTGAAGCTCCCCAGGCTGACCTCATATCTGAACCAACAATTGTTAGTCCTGCATCTATGAATCTTTGTTCAGTTGTCATAGCATCTTCTGTTGAGATTAATGTTGGTATACAATTAACGAAATGTATTCCTGCTTCTAAAGCAACATCAATCCAGTATTTAGAAGCTTCTTCTGAACCTACTGGTAAATAGTTAATTAATACATCTACATCATGATACTGTAATAATTCAACAGACCTTTCAAAAGATTCTGCTGGTACAGCTCCATTTACAAACGTAACTTCATCTGGATAATCATGCATGTGTGGAGCTATTCCGTCCATTTCTGGAGCTGAATAGACCATTGCATCTTTATTTACAGCTGAACTATTTGATGTAGTTGTAATTTTATCGACATGGTCCATAGCGCAATTAGGTTGAGCTCTTAAAGCCTTTGCTAATTTCTTATTTACTTTCCTTTTATCGATATCAAATCCTATAACAAACTCGATGTCATGTACTGAATATCCTCCGATATCTTCATACATTAGACCTATTTTATCTTCAGGATTTTCATTATAATATTGCACTCCTTCTACTAAAGATTTAGCACAACTTCCGANGCCGATGATTCCGGCTTTTATTTTTGACATATTATTCTCCTTATATCAGTTTATTTGAGTGAGAAATTTGACTGGCGTACCAGAGTAGCTCACTATATACTATTAGTTATAACACTTATCAGACCACTTCCGAGGATAATGACTGCTGCTGTGTTTAAAATTATNAATGCCCTATCTTTCCAGATATTACCAACCACTAACCAACCAGCACATCCAATTAAAGATAATACTTGGTCCCAGANTGCAAGGTCAGGACTTGACCTAGTTGCCATAGCACATAATAAGAGTATAGAACTACCCCACTTTATATACCAATCATACGTGTACTTAGGAGTTGCACTCTTAAATATACGATTTGAATTTTCTAATTCTTCTTTATTAAATTTCGGCGAATTCATATTCTACTCCTGCCTCTTTAAATATTTCATCTGTTTTTCCTATTGCAGCTTTCCATCTTTCTGGAGTAGCTTTAGAGACTGCAACAACTCTTAATACTCCTGCTTGTATTATTCCTAATGAACAATCTCCACATACTGGTAAACCATAAATGTATAATGTAGAATCTCTTAATGATATACCATTTTCTGCTGCGTTATAAATGCAATTCATTTCTGCATGTACTACATATTGATACTTTATTTCTCTTACATTTAATCGTGCTTCAGTATCTTCGATGCCTTTAGGGAATCCATTATATCCTGTAGATAATATTTTTCTATTTCTTACAGCTATAGCTCCTATTTTTCTGCTTGGGTCTTTACTCCAGGTTGAAACTGATTCAGCTATATTAATAAATCTTTTATCCCACTTACTTAACAAGGTCAAAATGCCTCTCATAAACATGCAAGTTTTGTACTTGCCAATACATATGACCAAGTTCTACATGAACACCACTGAAATATAAATCTTTTTGTAATTTTATTTGTACATATCTTTGCCATGCATAATCGTTTCTATAACCAAACATTACATCATTGCTTCTCATTTGTACAGCAGCATGTAAGTATCCGTCACGAATATAATAAGTCACAGCATTAGTACAAATAAAATCATTCTTACCATTTTCTTTATATTCGCGCCATATACTTGGTCTTTGATATATCATTGAAGCTCTACGAGAATCTGGATTAACTTCGCNTAATTCTTTAAGAACTTGATTGTATTGTCTATGGTATTTTTTACTGAATATAAGATGACCATAATTAGAATTAATTTCACCATGAACATTAGCAGTATACTGCCAAGCTTGTGGTGGTTCTTTATCTCCTTCAGGATAGATATCAGATATATTAGTAGAACGTGATTCATACCAATCTAGTTCAGCTTGGATATACTCTTGATTTGGAACACCAAATATTGCTGGTTTATCAGCAACAAAAGAAGCACCAATAACTTCTATGGTATTTACGCCTGTTTTGTCTTTTACAAAATGGCCAGCTTTAAGATGTTTTTTAAATACTTCTGCAATATCTTTTGTACTATTCACTTGATACATTTGGCACCTTGTTATTGAACATATCTCTTTGCGGGTCTTGACCTTCCATTTTACCACGAGCAAAAGCAACTGCAAAAGAACAATAGTTAATCATATCTTTGTAAGTATCTTCNATGCTTTCGAAGTTTGGGTCATCGGCTGATTCAAGCAATGAAGTTGCTCTCATCATTTTACCAAGAATAATATCATGAATCGTATCAATGCCACGTCTATAATGCATAGCTTGGACTACTGTCGATTCTGAACTTTGATAGTCTTGTGATTTTTTAGTTTGTAGTTCTGCNCATTCTTGCAGGACTCTTAGGCTTTCTTTCATAATGTCTCCATAATTTATTAATATATCTATTATACCATAGTTTGGCGTAAATGTAAAGGTTTATTTTTTAAATATTTTACTACTTGTATGTTTACGTAGTTCATCGCCTTTACCTGGAAAAGTTGTTATAAGTTTCATTTTACTAATTGGCCAACCTTCCATTTTTCTGCCAGTCTTAGTTGTTATTATTGTAGTATCTTCTCTGTCAGTACATTCCCATAACATTGCGTCAGGAGAATTGTCGTATTCAACAAAGAAAAGACGGTCGACAGATTTACATTTCTTAGCTTGATTTTTCCAAGCAGTGTTAACTGTAAAATAACCAAATGGATGACGATTTTGTGTCTTAACTTCTGCAGTTTCTTTACCAATCATTCCATCCTTTTCACTATCATATTTGTAAGTACTTTGAGTACCATTGTAATAATCAAACACAAGCTTTTCGCCTATGTCTCCCATCTTTTCTTTTTTCGTTACCATAATATATTATTCTATAATTGCTTTGATATGTTCTGCATCAATAATAACAGCAGCTTTTCCATCGACATTTACTGGCATTGATTTTGACCAATCTAAAAATACTCTTTGACCTGACATTAATGGACCAAGAGCTTCTGTACTTACAGCTAAAACGAGTCCTGGTTTACTTGCTTTGTCAATTGTATCGGTAAGTATAATACCACCGGCTGATGTATTATCTTTTTGTACTTCACTTACAAGTACATTGTTTCCTATCATTTTCATGTTTTTTTCTCTCCTATTTGTAAAATGTGTGATTGTTTATATAAACTGTTTCGTTAAGAGAATCAGCCCAATAAGGATAAACCATATCATTATGATAATGTGTTGAACCTTCTGTAATATCTGGATAAGCTCCTTGAATTACATCTCTTGCTATGTTAAGTGATTTAAGCCATGTTGGGCTATCTTCTGGGTCATCAGATTTTCCATCACAAAACCAGCTGAATTGGCATTGATATAGTATTGGTACCATATTGCCTTTCCAATTTTGTTTTAATTTAGCTTGGTATATAACTCCACAAATATCTGCAGGGTAATTCATATGTTTTGTTCTATTTAAAACTACATGAGCTACTGCTACTTTACCAGCCAATGGTTGATTACCAGCTTCGAAGTAAATGTTTTGAGCCATACAATAAATATCATTGTTTGCATCACTTGCTTTTAATTGACCTGGCAATAATAATATAAACATTAGTAAAGAACCAAATGCCATTCCATATAGAAATGCTTTAAACGGGTGTGTATCTTTATTCATTAATAATACCTTCTACCCAATTTTCTGCTGTATTTTCAGCATATCTTTCTGAATGATTGTGGACTTTTCTTGTTGCATGAAAATCAGTGCCTTCAATTAAATCAACTTCAAACCCAAGTTTTGTTTTAAATACTTTTGCCACTCTATTACCTTTTTGATATTGGTGGTATACTTCTCTTTCTGTCATATAAACTCCTATATGTTATTTTTAAACACGAATTCGATAGCTCGTGCAGCTTCTTTTTCTAAATCTCTTTTATTGTACCAACCACCTGTATCAGTATCTAAATCTCTGCAGATATATTCGATTTCTTTTGGTGTAATTGGATATCCTTTACTATGAGCATTGCCAGCTGTTGTTAACATGATTTGATACATTTTTGCATACCAGCCAGTTCCATTGATTACTTTATATTCATCAACTTGTTTCTTATTAACGAAAGGACAATCACGATATGACGTCCATGTATAATTTGTATTATTTAATTCGTTTCTTTTTCTTTCAAGTAAAGCTTTTTGTATTGCTTCAGGAAATCTATCGAACATTGTTTGATTAGGTTTAACGTATGGATATTGTTCCATAAGTTTATGTGGGTCCATAATATCTCCATCATGAGAGAATATGAAATTAAAACTGTTTTTATATTTAGCAGGAACATAATACATTCTGCTTAGGTCTTTGGTTTGAGCATCAGCAATATCGCCAATCTCTTTATTTAAAGCATACCAAAAATGNTTAATGTCTTCTTTGTTAACGACATCAGTTAATGGAAAGACGAGTCTAAACTTTGGTGACTCAACTGTAGATGATGCTGTTGAATAACATACATAACGATACTTATCATACTTTGATTCAATATCTTTCATATCACCGTTATAATCATCAATATCAAGAATACCAAAGCCAGCCCAACCAACAACATTATCATTTGCACGTGTAGTACCTGCTTGATATATTGCTGGACTTAAAAGCGGAGCGTCTTTCTTTGTAGGATATTTAGTCGACTCAGAAAGCTTATAGAGAATAGCCTCGAACTCGTCGAAACTATTATAATCCATACGCTTATCTGTTTTGTTATCGTATATACTATCGAATATTGTTAAACTTACCATGATTGTTTTTGTGGCTTGGTCCCTCCCAATCTGCTGGTTTAATTAAGTCTGGTAATCCTAATGGATTAGGTCTTTCTGGTTTTATACCTACTTCTTTTGCTAANTTAGCTTTAAGTACTTCATCCCATGCTTTATTAGCATCAACGCCAAATGCATCAAGNGTACCTATTGCTACTACACATAAGTCAATAAGACCATCTACTATTTCTTCAGCATCCATGTTTACCATTGCTGCTTCTGTTTCATCAAGCTCTTCATGTAGAAAGTTAATTCTAAAATCAAGATAAGCTCTTAGTCTATCTTTATCGTTTCTGTTATCATGAATCCACTTATGAACTCCATATTTGAATTGCATATCACGGATATCTTTTACCCAGTCTTTCATTAAATACCTACTATTTTATTTGATGCTACTTGTATTCCACTATCCATTTCTCTTACCTGGTCAACGATTTGGTCAACTGGGTCAACGATGAATAGCACAAATTTGTTATCAATAGTAATACCATCTTTAGCTTTTGTATAAGCCATGAACGGCATAAATCCAATCTTACCTTCTCCAGCTGGAATAAGTGAATATCCATCTGTGATTGTAATTGAATCTTCATTCTCTACTACTTTACCGATAACTTCCTCTCCTGAGGATAGTCTTACTAATTTCATATTTTTCTCCATATTAGTCTATTATACCACATTTTTACGTAAATGTAAACGTTTTTATCCAAAAAAATCCTCAAGGTTTGCTACTTCTTTCGAAGACCAGCCTACTGCTTCCAAGACTGGTTCAATAGGGTCAAGGAATGTTTTTTGAAATTGGGTCTCATGGTCTATGTATTTAGTTAAGCCAAACTCCTCTGGGAGGTAGGATGGAAACGCAATGACATTTTCATGAATTGAATTTGGTTGACGAAGATATAAGAACTTAATCTTTTCGCCATTGTTAATGAGTTCGTATTTCTTTTTAAGTTGCATGTCTTCAATCAATTTGTTATAGAGTATCGAGCCACGAACGTGAATGGGTGTACCTTTTTTGTACAATGAATTTCTATCTTGGAACTTTTTAACTTGAGTTACGCCACGAGGAAATGCAATTTGGTCAGGGTCAAGAGTTTTGAAATAGTTTTTGAACTGTTCAATAGCTTCTTGTACTGTCCTTTCATCTTCTTTCATAATGACTTTGAATATATTTTTAAGAGCGTCACGACATGGTTCAGGTGTAGAAGACTTAATGGCTTCAATACCCATAATTTTAAGCTTTGGTTNANCATATCTTACGCCTTCGTTATCATGTACATTCATAATATATCTTTTCTTTGCAGTCCAAAGCGCACGGTCAGCNATTGCTTCACGTTTCATAACCATACGATTATCTACTCCACCAAGATACTTATACAACTGGTCGTAGGACTTTTCAAGCTCTGGTTCAAGAGCTTCACTTGCAACTTTATCTAAGAAGTCAATTTTGTTTTCAGGTTTGAATTTCTGAACAAAGTCATCTAAGCATACATACAACGAATCTGTGTCGATGGCAATAACATAGTCTTTCCATTTTTCAGGTTTAAGCACTNTGTTGAGATAGGTGTTAAGNGAAAATTCGGCCCATCGAATTGTAAGTTGTCCGGTGAGGGTAATAGCTTCTGCGATTCTCTGGTCGAAGAATCGAAAATAGCGATTGCCAAGAGCACCATACAAACTGTTAAGAAGAATCTTAATAGCCATTTGTCTGTTTTCTGCAATAGCGATGTCTCTTTCGATTTGATATAGTTTTTGTTTNTCATTTTTATCTACCTTTTCTTTTTCTTTTTGAGCATTAATCATTTCTTGTTTAATCCCTACNCGCTCTTTGTACATTTCATCGATGATGAATGGGATTATACCTGGCTTGTNTACGTTAAAGTANTGGCCATTTGCCGCAAGAGCTTTACCTCTATTAGNAGACATTTTATGCGAAGTGATTGCATCATCGATATCGAACTGAGTAATCTCTCCATTTGCAATTGTTTCTGGCGACATATTGTATTGCATAATAATTGATGGATAAAGAGAGTTTAAATCAAACGAAACAACATTATCATGTATTCCTACTTGTGGGTCTTTGACAAAGCCACCTGGATAGTTTGATTTAGTTTTATCTTCAACAAATGGTATAGCAATATTGTTAGCGAATAATCTGCGATANATAATCGTATCCCATATCATTGTAGTACCAAATGTATCGTTATAGTTAACTCCAGCTTTGTAAGCCATCGTCATGCAAAGAGTAATCAATCCAAGTTTATCTTCGATTTTATCGACAAGCTCAACGTCTTTGATATTATAATCGATAAACTTTTGATGATTGTGTTTGTAAAGAGTATGGAGATTAGAATACTCATCGTAAGATAGTTTCTTTTCTCCTAGCACGACATGCGCAATGTTGTCGAGTTTATATGATTCTTGTGGTCCATACGAATAGCCAAACTTNTTGAATAGGTCAAGGTAATCAAGTTGAGATATACCTTTAAGTTCATAAGCAGTTTGAGTCCTTCCCATCTTAGTTACGTCTTGTCTATCAATCATTCCCCAGGGACTAAGTCTTTTGACATAAGCTTCACCAAGCATACGATTGATTCTATTTACAAGATATGGAATATCAAAGAACCTTGAATTCCAGCCAGTGACGACATCAGGACAATATTGTTGAGATGACCAGTGAGTAATAAAGTTAATAAGTAAATCATCTTCACGGTCAAACTTACGATATACAACCATGTTGTCTTTCATATAAGATTTGTCAGTATCATAATCACCTAAGCCCCAGACATAATAAGTATTGCCAATATTGTTTTTCATACAAATAGCAGTAATCTTATGGTCAGCTTTTTCAGGCTCAGGGAATCCATCGTCAGAAGCAACTTCAATATCGATTGTTGATACNTTGATTTTGTTTCTATCGAATTCTATATTACCAGGATAGTAATCATTAATGAACGCTGGAACGTACTTTGTATTTCCGTATATTTTCTTACCAGACACGCCTTTGTTTGCTTGTACATATTCGTTTGCAGTCCTCATAGACTCGAATCTTTTACCAGCATTTGCTACACCAACAGGATTTCCATCAAGCGATTTCCACTTGGTAGGAAGATTAGTAGATGTAAAAAGGATTGGTTCGTATTTGACTTTCTTTTCAATTCGTCTTCCATGGTCATATCCTCGTAAGAGAATCATATTACCATATCGAGACACATTAGTATAGAATTTCATCATATGTATATTATACCATAGTTTAGGTTAAATGTAAAGGTTTATTTGCATTTATTTTCAATTAAAGATTGGGGAGCAATTTCTTACTCCCCGCATGATTTTGTCAATTTGGTCTTAAATACTGTTATATTGCATTACCATTAACATTGGTGCTAATCCTAAAATTAACCCTGTGATAATAACAGCAAAGATAGTAGTTTTTAAGGCCTCGGCAACGTCTTCATACTTATCCATTAAATGGACTATATGTTTCATGTTGTTCTCCAGTAAATATTTAATTTATATCTACTGAGTTTCGCTGCTCGCCAGTCTATCCTTTCAGATATTCTTTCTTCTTTGATGCCCCAGCAGACCCTAATTCGATCTTTCTAGGACGCTTCTCTTCCGGAAGTTCTACTCTAGCATACACTACAAGTATTCCATCTTTCAAATCAGCACCGTCTATTACAACAAATTCTGAGAGTCGAAATGATTTCTCGAATTTGCGGGACGATATACCTTTATACGCGTATTCACGCGATACTGGTTCCACCTCTCCTTTGACTTTTAGAATGCCGTCTTTAAGTTGGATATCAATATCCTTTTCTTTAAATCCAGCAACTGCAAGTTCGATGAGAAATTTTTCATCATCGATTTTCACAACGTTATGTGGTGGATAGTTATCAGTTCCGGACCTCGCACTTTGATGAATCCTTTCCAGGTCTTCAAATAAAGTATCGAATCCGACAAATAGTGAACGTGGTACGTTCAAAGTATTTCTTACCATTTTTAGTTCCTCCTATATATAGCAAGGTTTGTTAGAGCCGGTCCAATACCGCACTCTTTCAGTTATATTTATACAAGCTTGATTGCTAGTTTAAATAATTCTCTAATTAGTAGCTTCCATTTTAAACATTTTAACTACTTTATTGATTCTGCCTGATTTCATAAGCTTATGAAATTGTTTCCAGGCTTTATTAATTCTTTTCTCCATTGTTTGAATTCCCTATGTTATACTTAGGGCATAGTTCCCATTGAGTCTTTTCCTTAAAAGGAATCACCTTAATTTGTCTCAACGGCGCTAATTCTTTAGCCATCTCCGGCTTCATAATCGTTACTAAACCCCAGTCGGCGAGTAATGTTGCGATTGTGTTTCGTCTTTGTACATCGTTCTCTAATAAACTAGATGGCTTTCCATCTAGCAAAAATAGTTCTTTAAAGTGAACTATAAAATATCTACCTTGCTTATGTAAAATATGGCAAGATTGAAATAGCTTCT
The DNA here is from genome assembly GCA_002168195.1 of Planctomycetaceae bacterium TMED10. GTDB lineage: Bacteria > Planctomycetota > Planctomycetia > Pirellulales > UBA7805 > UBA7805. Next base: position 6,482 of record NHBP01000076.1, on the reverse strand, counting down.
GGTCTTTGCGAGAAGCTACACCTATACGTGTTAATGTTTCGCGTATCTTTAAAAAGTCATCTGGTTCTCTAAGAGAGACTTCAAGCATNCTGCCTGGAGTCCAATCTTTTATTTGTATTTGAGTGTTATCGTTTTCCACCTTTATATATCCTTTGTTTCAATTGTTCAATTTGTTCATCATTAATTAGAGATAACGCTGATTTAGCTTTTTCATCACTATACCCATAATTTTCTTTGATGAGTTCAAGATGGTCGATATCACTGGCCTTAATCCATTTAGACCATCTTTTCTTCTTTCTAATTATATTTATAAGAAAATCAAACTGAACGCGATGGTCTAGGTGATGGTGGATATTCATTTCATTTGCATACAATATAGTGTCTTTAAAGAAAGAAAGACCGCGATTTATGATGAAAGGATTGTATTCCTTTTCAGCAATATCGTCGACCATGATATCTTTCTTAGTCTCATTGATTGCTTTTAAATATTCAAATGGGCTCATATCGTAGTAGTTATATCAAGAGCTTTTCTTATCTCTTCTTCTAATATGCCAGCTTCTTTCTTATATGACGAAACTATATCATTAAGTTCCATAACTCTTTTTTGAGCATTAGCTAGTTGTTCTTGTAATTCTTTGACATTACGCTCTAGCATTAATGTTCTATCTTCAGTATTGCTACCTGTTTCTATTTCTGTTTGTTCNCCAGTTACTGGATTAATCATGTATTTTTTCATTTGAATTTGACTCCTGCCATTACTTCAGTTAAGCAAGCAACCATATTCAATTCATGGTCAGCAACGAAACTGTTTTTATATTGATAATCAGCCAAGATAAGTACCAGTTGTGGTATTGATTGTGGCTCTACATATTCATTCATGTTATCGTATACTTTACGAAACATTGATGCTGGTTCTATATCGATATTATCAGCAACCCATTGTCTCATTTTACGAAAGTCTTTTATTTTAAGAGCATTCATAAGAGTATCAAGAGCGATATCATTAGCATTGACTAATATACCACTATCGATTTTACCAAAGTTTGAATATCTTTGTAGTTCATTAAGTGTTCTTCTGAAATCTGGAAAGTATTTCATAATCAGTTCAGCAATAACAGCTGGTTCTGAGTTGATACTTTCAGCTGCTAGTATTTGTTGAACCCTTTGCATGAACTGACCAGCAAGAGCTTCTTTCTCTTTCTTTGGCATCGCAAATTCGATAACACTGGTTCTTGAATGTAATGGTTCAATTATACGATTCTTGAAATTACAAGTAAGTATAAACCTACAGTTAGCTGAAAACTCTTCGATAAATCCACGCAAAGCTGGTTGAGTTGATTGTGGATTAAGGTAATCCGCTTCGTCCAAGATGACGACTTTGAGGCCGCCTGATAAGGAAACGGACGAAGCGAATTGTTTGATTTTGTTTCTTAGAGTATCAATACCTGATTCTTCTGAACCATTAATGATTATATAATCTAAGTCAAGCTCGTTGCAAAGTGCTCTGGCGACTGTGGTCTTTCCTGTACCAGCAGTACCAGTGAACATCATATTTTGAAGTTCGCCTTTGTCTAAAACATTTTGGAATATCTTTTTAAGGTCTTGTGATAGTACACATTCCTCTACTTTTCTTGGGCGATATTTTTCGACCCATAGGAACTCTTCCATTATAGTACCTCCCAACCTTCTACGGTATCTAACCTAAAAGACCTCCAAGCATTTTTGTCTAATGACCATACTGGAAACGCTTCCATNTCATTAGCTGTATAATTAACTTTATTCGTTTGACCATTAGCTTCGAGAACTGATGGATTAAGAGTACAAGGCATAATTCTTATTTCGCCTGTATCTATTTTTCTGAATGTGACTGTGACTTGCCCTTTTTGTAAAGCCTCGAGCAATTTGGCTTGTTCATTGTTGTTCATAATGTATTCCTTAATAATAAAATTTGAGGGGAGTTTCACCCCTCGTCTGGTTTACGACTCTGATGAATCGTCTTCAGTAGCAGCTACTTCAGGTACTGCGCCTTCCGGCGTTTCTTGACCTTTTGAAGCTTCTTCTAGAAACGCTACGATTCTAGACCTAAGACCACCTACTGCTTCCAACTCAGGACCTTCAAATCCACCTCTTTTAGAACAAAGGTCAATTACTTGTACCATTGTTGAGATGTCTTGTAGANTAAGTTGANCTCCAGCTGGNTGCTCTTCNGNTCCAGTTTCGACGTTTGTATTTACATCTTCTGACATAATTTTCTCCTATGCATATTTACGAAAATTAAAAGACCCGCCCCATGCGGCATCTTCCATTCCTACAATATATTTATACATCGTAGCTTGAGTTTTTCTCAAGAGCGATAAAATAATCAACTGGATAATTACTGTTAGTCCAGTTAGAGATTAGCTTTGAGCTTATGCTTACAAAGTAATCGCCTGGTAGCAATTTCAAGTTGGGTATACTTACCACGAAGTTAAACCCATTTTTACATGAGTTATCTCTATCTAGCTCTATTTCAAATAGGTTTGAAGTCGAGTCTCTTGTATCGAGTACAGAGGCTGTAATGACTCCATCATTACCTGTTATAGCTAGTTCAGTATGACCAAGAACAGCAGCAGCTTTACGAATCTGATTTAGTTTATCTTCTTCGATATTAACTCCAAGTTCTGGTTCTGGCATCTGAATATCTTTTTGAGGAGTGGTTAGGATATCGCTTTCAGAAAAGAAATATCTTATCTTTTGTCCACTACCTTGTACCAATACTGCTTTATCTTCAAACTCTAATGTAGGATTATCAATAAGACTTAAGACTGATAAGAATTCGTTTAAGTCATAGACTCCAAACTCTTGTGGAAAGTCTTCCACTATTTCAGCTGAAGCTAGAATAGTTTTGGACTCTGAAATAGTCTTCAGTTTTTGTCCTGGTTTGAAAACAATATTTGGATTTATTGTTGCGAAGTTTTTTAACACATTCAAGGTGTCGTTAGATAAGTTCATATTTTCTCCATTATATAACTATTATACCATACTTTCATTGTAATGTAAACGATTAGTTTTCATTTTTATCATGGCAATCCAGAGCGATTATAGCATAGTGCAAAATTTTGAGAAGGTCAGCTCTGTTATGTCCTTCTTTTTTACCATACCTTTGAGCGTACTTAAGTACGTTTCCTAAAGCAAAACCCATACCATGTCCACAATCAATAATGAATTCAGTTGATTGAAACTGATTCTTTGAATAGTGACCACCATAAGTTTTGTCTATATAACTCTTGAGCTCTTCAACAAGAGCTCCTTCGTTAAATTTGTAATCTATTTGATTAGACTTCATAAGTTTCTTCAGCATTAATGTCTCCTGTCTCTTCGACAATTTCATCAGCATCTACTTTGCTGTATAAGTCAAGGAAAGCTTCTTTAGTATCAGAATCGAACCTTGAGATACATAAGTCAATTGCTTTGTCTCTTTTCTCAAAGATAGAGAACGTTTGAACAATGTGACATAGTCTTCTAGTTGAAATAACTTCATCGACACCATCATCATAAAAAGTTTTTCTGATAATATCAGCCCAAAGTACTAGCTTTTCAGCAAAGTCGATATCCATACAATTGAATTTCTCCATGTGTTTGAATACAATCTTTTTCTCTATGTTAAGAGATGGGAACTGTTGGTCAACTGATATTGTAAACCTTTCAAGGAAAGCATCATCGATGATTGAAGCTGCTGTGAACCTACCATCTTCTGAACCTTTACCTTTAGTATTAGCTGTTGCGATTACATTGAAACCTTCTGCAGGCTCTACAATTTCTCCAGTCTTTTTAACAAGTACTGGTTTGCCTTCAAGGATTCCTTGTAAACACATAATTTTGTTTGTTGCTCTATCAATCTCATCAAGTAAGAGGATAGCTCCATTTTCCATTGCTTTAAGAACTGGACCTTTAGAGAAAACTGTTTCTCCATCGATAAGTCTAAAGCCACCAAGTAAATCATCCTCGTCTGTTTCAGGATTGATTTGAACTCTGATAAACTCTTTGCCTACTTTAGCACAAGCTTGTTCTACCATAAAAGTTTTACCATTACCTGAAAGACCAGAAATGTATGTTGGGTAGAACATATTTGATTTGACAATTTTTACGATGTCAGAAAATGCTCCCCAAGGTACGAATGAGTTATCCGTTTTAGCGAAGGTTTTTTCTTCGTTTACTATTGACTGCATTTGAGCAGCTGATTGTGGCATTTTAACCACTGAGTTTGATACCATTGTTTCTCTTAATGGTTCAATAAGTCCAGCCAAATCGTATGTACCAATTTTGACTCTGTTATCTTTTTGCATTAAAGGGTCCCAATCCTTACCGGTATAGCCGAACTCTTTTCCGACTTCAACGATTGCGTTTTTTCTGAACTGAGTACTATCAGGGTATCTGGTAGCAAGTTCTTTGAGAATTATCTGGGTAGATTTTTTCAAGTTATTCATAATATAGTTTCTCCTTATCAATTTATATATGTATATTATACCATAGTTCGACGTGTTTGTAAAGGTTTATTTTCACTTTTAGGTGAAATACTTTGCAGAATAGTGTTGTTCATTCTGCTACCGCCTTACCGAAGTTCGTTAATAGTGTTTTGTTAAGCTTTTTAGACTTACTGTATTTCTTAAATGCTGATGTCAATTGACCTTTTGTTGCCATTGCATCAGGCTCAAAATCAGTTGCGTCAGTAGCTAATGCTCCTTTCCAAGATTTAACAATGTATAATTCATTGTATCCAAGCTCGTCTTTAAACGTAACACATTTGTTTTTTGCATATTCTCTATTGTACTTTTTCATGCCATCACTTCCATACATGTCAGCTAAAGTATCACAATCAGAAATTTTGTATTTAAAGTTATGACTATTATCAGCTAGGAAAAATCCTATCGTAGTAAGACCAAACTGTTTTTGTAAGTTTTCTAAAAGGCTTTTAGTACCTTCTCTTCTTGTATCTTTTAGCTTAACGTTTTTGCCCATTATGTTTATTATAGCACCGCCCCATCTATCAGATATAGTTCTTTCAATTTTTATATCTCTGTCTTTAGCAATTCTTAATCCATTTGCATCACCATCAGATATCACGACGAGGTTCATGTTGTCAATATTATTAGCCCTTTTGAATCCATCAATCATCTTGTGACTGTGTATTAGAGCCTCATTTAGTGGGGTAGAACCATACTCTTCGTTCTTACTAATAACTAATCTTTCTCTATATGTGTAGTCATCTTTACAGAATTCCATTCTTACATATAGTGACTGTAATGCTTCTTCGTAATCTTTCTTTTTAAGAGTTGAAGTGATAAGTTGAGGTAGTGATAATCCACCATGGTCAACTTCTGAATCGATTGGAAATACATTTCTGTCTCCATCCCATCCACCACCTAGTGAAACGTTTTGATTTGTGAAACCATATACATCGAAAGGTATATTGACTGTTTTACAAAATACTATACAATGTATAAGTTGCTCAAGAACATCTCCCATAATATCATTCATTGAACCTGAAAAATCAATCAACATAAACATTCCATGATTTTTAGCATCAGCTAATCTTGTGACTCTAGCAAATATATCATCGTTAGTTTTATAAGACCATAATCTGTTAACATCGATAGAACCTGTTTTTGCTGTTTGAGCTCTTGTGTATCTGTATCCAGCTTTTCTCATTTCAAACTCTTTAACTGCAAAGTTGACATTCTTTTTAACTTCTTTAATGTATGACTTATAATTACCTAGTGTTTCGTCATACGTAAGTGCTTGGTCTCTTTTATCGTACCAATAATCATTTTCATCCATTTTAACTACATCATTTAGATATTCATAATTTTCAGCAATTCTTGCTTTTCTTTCTTTTGCTAGTTGAGCATAAGGTATAACAATTCTTTTAGCAACTTCTTTATTGAAGTCATTACCAATCAAAACTTGACTGCCAGATTCATCAGTGTCTAAGAGTGTATGTTCTTTTCTTCTGAATACTTCATCAGTTTCTGATACGTCTTCTTCAACTCTGCCTTTACTTTCAGCGTCTTTATCTTCTTCGACTTCTTTATCTTCAGTTAGTTGCTGTGATTCGTTGCTTTTTTGCTTTGACTCTGCTTGAGCTTCTTCTTCGTCTTCTGAGCTTTGCATATCATCATGACCCATTTGAGGCTGTTGCTCTTGTTGCTCTTCTTCTTCGCCATCTTCTGGTAAATCAACCATTGGAGGCTCAGGTGGATTTAATAATTCTTCTTGGTTATCTTTAGTATACTGTAATATATCTCTTACAAGATTAGTGACATCTTCAAAGGTAATTGTTTTCATAGCTCTATCCATATACACTTGCTCCTCATCAGAAAAAGGTACATCAAGTAAATTCCCTACTTTAGCATTCAAATTGATTTTATCAATCAACTTTACTTTATCCCACTCGAGGGACTGAGTGTCACCAAAGAAACCATCATCAAATAGTTTCCTGTATC
>NHBP01000075.1 GCA_002168195.1 Planctomycetaceae bacterium TMED10 | reverse complement strand
GGGTGGATTATGATTTTCTAGATGTCTCCGGCGCCGCTACGCTTGCCGGGTCGCTGCTGCTGCAACTCGAGGACGGTTTCCTGCCTGCGGTGGCAGATACGTTTGTGATTGTTGAGGCAGATGGGGGATTGGGGGGCACGTTCGATCATGTGGTCGGACTCGACGGCAGTCGCTGGAGCGTTAGCTACCTGGCAACGAGCGTGGTGGTTGCGTTTGACGGGATGTCGGTTCCGGAACCCGGAGCTGCCTATCTCGGGTTAGGCGGCCTCTTGATCCTGCTGGGATACCGCCGGAAGCACCGATAATAGCCGCTTTATTCTTCAAAAAGCCCGGGCAACCCCCAGATAATACTTGCGGTCTTTTTATTTTTACTTCTAATGGGTATTAAGAATGGTGGCAGAACCTGGGGGCGTGCGACTAATGATGAGAAATCTTATTTGCAAAATCTTTTTAGGCGGCTTAGTCGCATGCCTTGCTGCCTTCTCGGAATTCGGGTCGGCCGGCACGCTTTAGACGGCAGTACGGTGAACCGCATCGATTCGATTCAGGCAACGCAGTCGCCCGAACCTTCTGCTGTGGTGCTGCTATTTCTCGGGGGTCTTTGGTTCGTCGGAAGGCGACCGCGAAGCCGTTAGGTGAAATGCCGGTTCGATTCAGTGGACTGGCTTATAGGCATCGGCATGGCATCAGCGTTACTCAGTCGATTTGCTCGTCGACAACGATTTGTGCGAGTTTCTCAATCCGCTCCTCCGGTGGCCCCCAGAGTTCAACGAGACGCGGCGCATTTTTCGAATTCATGATTTGAAAACGGCCGTCGCGATAGATTTCTTTGAATAGTGTATCGACTTCTTGTCGGTAGGGGTGATCGACCGGCCTGATTCCGTCGTCTTCCATCTCGACCTGCCATTTATCAGTGAGCGGGAGAAAAACCAGTACGTCGATCCGCTCGAGTGCCTCGCAGACGATCGGAACCATCGACTCAATAAACGCATTGTCGATATCGGTCGTGCCATGATTGGCGGTATACTGCGAATAGGCGATGTAATCGACCGGTGCGCGGTCGAAGATGACGTTCTCAGTCGCGCTGGCATATCGCATCACGCGACTGACGTTGTAATAGAGTTGGATGCCGTTATGCAGTCGCGTCGACTTCTGACGAAAATCAATTTCATACCAATCGCGGAGCGCACGATAGGGTTCTTCTTCATGAAAGAAAGTGGGGTTCGCGGCGAGCCAGTCGTGTACCAGCGTGCTTTTGCCAAGCGAATGGGAGCCGGAGATTGCGATCCGCATGCCAACCCTACAGCAATCTATTGGGGTAGTTTAAATTCGTGGATTTCTCGGTCTAGGTCTTGCAGGAAGCTTGCAGCGCCTGCTCCATTGGCAACGCGGTGATCGAAAGTGAGCGTAAAAGTGGCGGTGGGAGTAAAACGATAGGAGTCACCGTCGGGAACGGCCCGCTGGAAAATTTTCCCCAAAGTGATGGTGCCCATGGCTGGTGGGACCACCGCAGCAACACCTGCTCGCATTCCGAGTGACCCGATATTCGAGACGCTTACGGTCGTTGCCGCATTGGCCTGATCTGTGCCCTCCCTCGCCATTTCTACCTGACGGGAAACGGCAGCAGGGAAATCGGACCACGAGAGGGTATCGGCATCCGAGACGACAGCGGTGAGCAGGACATCGTCCGGTAATGCAACTGCAATGCCCAGGTTGACGTGTTCAAAGGTACGACGGACGCGTCCTTCATCAACCAGGGTACTACGAAACGCTGGATGTTTCTCAATTGCACGTGTGATGCACCAGAGGACCATTACCAGGCCACTCGGTGCCTCGTCGCCCTGTTCCGTTTTGAGCCTCTGTCTCGTCGATTCAATCGCGGTGAAATCAACATCAAGTGAAGCCGCAACAGGAACGCAAAGTTGAACGCCGCGCACGAGTCGATAGTTCAGTCTTTGTTGGCCCTTGGAAAGGGGGGCGTCGGCAAAGGGGCCGAGTTGCTCTGTTCGCTCTGTGTTGTCTTTTTCTTGACCACTGCCTTTCCCGGCGGGTTCTCCTGATGCCAGATAGGCGTCGACATCTTCCGGCGTGAGTTTCTTACCCTTTGCGGGGATTTGATCGGCAACATCCTGCAAGCCTTTTTCCCGCAAGTAGCGGCGGGTACGCGGTGGGATGGCGCGTTTGCCGCTTTTGCTTGTCTGTGCTGCGGAGGCGGGTGGTCCTTTGGCCGCAATCGGGGTGGGCGAGGGAGTCGGATTTGCATCGGGAGGGCCGTGTCCGGCAGCCATTTCTTCTACGCCTTCGGCGACCTCCATGTGGGCGATTGCCGCGCCGATCTTATGGACGGTTCCTTCCTCTACCAGCCATTCACTCAGTACCCCGTCATAAGGAGATTCGACATCGATGGTTCCTTTGTCCGTTTCCATAGCGTAAAGCGGTTCATCGCGCTTAATCTGATCGCCAGCCTTTTTGAATAGTTCGATGACGAGCGATTCTTGAAGGCCTTCACCGAGTTGGGGGATTCGGACTGCGAGTTGAGGCATGGATTCAGTAATTTAAAAGGCTGGAGAGAATGGATGTCTGGTCTTACTATATCGCCACCATGTTTCCGGAGGCAAGATTAAAGCACCTTACTCTTCCATGGTGAGTCGGACCGCATCAATCACTTGTTCGGTGGAGGGTAGGGCCGCGTATTCATAAATTGGATTAAAGCCGATATGGACATCGCCGCGGGATACGAGTTGGGGCGGGCTCATAAAGGTATCCCAGGATCCCGGATCGCTCACCATGTCTGAGATAATCTTCTGGCCAAAACTGCAGCTTTCGTTATCTTCCTGGACAATAATCAGGCGACCGGTCTTTTCGAGCGACTGTCCCACCAAGGCGCGGTCCCAAGGGACAAGGCTACGAAGGTCGATCACTTCTACGGATATCTCCGCAGCCAGCAATTCAGCTGCTTCAGTGGCTTGTTCGACACAATTTCCCCATGTGACAATCGTTGCATCGGTGCCCTCGCGACGAATCGCAGCCTTGCCAAAAGGAACGGCAGGGACCTCACCGGGTGCCACGGGAAACGGTTTACGGAATCGATGTTTAGGGATCAGGAAGATTGTGGGGTCCTCGGCATGCAGTGCAGTCCACATTAACGCTGCAGCGTCTTCGGGTGTACTGGGCAGAACGACTCGCAAGCCGGGCGTGTGTGCGAACAGCGATTCGTTCGCTTGGCTGTGCCAGATGGATCCGCCCGGAAGGTAGGCACCATAGGGCATGTAAAATACAGCGGGGCAGTTCCAGTCGGATACGGTGCGCCAGCGGAGCGTGGCTAAGTTTTGACTTAATTGATTCCACGCGGGTCCGACAAAATCAACAAATTGAATTTCAAATACCGGACGCATTCCATAGCTCGCCATGCCGCAGGCAGCACCCACAATCGTCGCCTCTGCCAGCGGGGAATTCACGACACGGCTCGGATGGGCGGTGGAGAGTCCTTTGGTGAGCCCAAACACGCCTCCCTTCGGGTCTTCGATATCCTGGCCGAAAAACATCGTTCGTTCATCGTTATCCAGTTGATATTTGAAAATTGCGTTGACCGCATCGACGATTCTCCAATCGCGGCCTCCTTCCAGGGGCACCGGGCCAGGATCGATAACCGGGGCAAGCAAGTGGTCGGTGAGTTCTTCTGCTCGCGGGTCGGGCGCCTGCTGAGCTTCCTGGTAATCGCGGTCAACTTCAGCAACCACTTCGGCTTTCATTTCGTCCCAGCCAGCCGGGGTCAATTCTCCCGATTCAATCAATTCCTTGGCAACCACATCGATCGGGTCTCGATCGTGCATCGCGGTGATTTCCTCGACACTGCGATAAACTCGCTGATCATCGCTTGAGGTGTGATCGCATAACCGATCGAGATCGCACATCAGCACGGAGGGTCCTTCGCCGCGGCGAGCTCTGTCAAACGCTGGGGCGGCGGCATCGAGCACCCTGTCAGGGTGGCGGGCGTCAAGGTGCACAACATCAATTCCTTCACCCACCATTTGCATGCGGAAGGGGTTCATGGTTTCGGTGCACGTGCTGATGCCGTAGCGATTGTCCTGCACCATAAACACGACCGGAAGCTGCATTTGTGCGGCGAAACAAAGGGCCTCGAAAAACTCACCTTCTCGAGTGGCTGCATCCCCGATCATTGCCACCGAGATGGTGTCCTTGCCTTGTAACTGCATTGCCCAGGCTGCACCGCAAGCGGGCAGCACGACAGACCCAGTCGGGGTCGGAACGCTCCAGATATTAAGACTTCGATCCGAGTGGTGTCCGGGCATCTGGCGGCCACCACTGCTACTATTGCGTTTGGCAAAATACGCTAGTGCGAGTTCTTTGTTCGTTACCCCGCGTGCAAGCACGAGGGGGCGCTCGCGGTAATAGCCGAAGAGGTAATCGTCCTTGCGCAATATTTCAGCTAAAACGGCAAGGGCTTCGTGTCCCATAGCGCCGACGTGGAACCAGCCTTTACTCTGCCTGAGTAAAACCCCCTCGCGGCGGTCTCCCTCGCGACTGACTAGCATCCGCCGGAGCAGTTGCAGTTTGTTGTACGTGGATTGCAGATGACCACTGTCCACAGAAATTCCTCCCTGAAAATTTTACCCGCGTTCGGCCACGGGTGGGCCAGTATGGCTCCTATAATAGACATTCTGGTGGCGGGCACCAACACCGGGAATTTAGAATCAATGTCTACCGATGCGTTAGTTACTCGATAAATACAATGTTTTTAGACTCTCGCTACTGAACGATTCAGTTCTCTCCCCAGTTCTCCGACGGTTTAAAAAAAAATGCGCAATCTTTCCCCACTTTTGGACAGGTATCTTTGGGGCTCTAATGACGAGTGCAATTTGATTCCGGCTTGTTCTGGATCGGTTTAGATTGCTGCGAATTGATGCGAAATGAGCATCACGAAAACCAGTCGACCTACACCATGACACGATAGCCATGCCTTCCCGCCAGAAAATGCGCCAGAAAATGCGCCAGAAGAAGCATCGCGCACAGCGTTTTCTGGGCCTGGTGTTGGTCGGTATGTATGCCCTGGTTGTTACTGGCGCACCGTTTCCGGTCGCGTCAGAAATATCGCTGCAACTCGTGCGGTTTCCTTGTGAAGATTCAGCCTGCGGCTGTTCAAACGCTGAACGNTGTTGGCGGACTTGTTGCTGTAGCACNCTGGACGAAAAAATTACCTGGGCACGAATCAACGGAGTGGCGNTTCCGGATCACNTTTTNCAGCAGCTACCNCAAAAGCAGGNCTGTTGCTCGGCCNAGAAGACGACGCATGCAANTGCNGGAAGTTGCTGTACTGTCCCAGGAAGCGAAAACGCCAAACCTAAGTCCGGCGACCGAACCGTACGATTTCTTGCGGCGCTTGGTTGTGGTGGGAATGGTGCCGGACTTCCAGCAGTGATTCCAGCAGTGTTCCCCGACGCGGTCCTCTGCCTTCAGCGAGCGGCGTGCGAAAAAGCTTCAAATTCCTCTCCCACCTTCGATTCTCGATTTGCAATGCCACCGGCAACGCCCCCACCTGAATATTCCTGATTCGGTAACAGGAAAATCGGTGGCGTCATTGTCATCAATCAGTGGTCTCGATTCGAGTTGGTTTTCACCTGCTCATTTTCCGATGTCGTTGGTTTGGCGTGACACCAGTGGTGTATCTTATTTTGCAATGGGAAATGAATGGTGAGAAATCAAAAAGGATTTACGCTGATCGAGTTGCTGNTGGTGATNGCTATCGTCGGCATCCTGATTGCGCTTTTACTCCCCGCGCTTGCTTCCACACGCGATAGCGCGCGAGCCGTGGTTTGCAAAAGTAATCTGCGGCAAATCGGACTTTCGCTTCATACGTATGCCGAAGGACACGGCGGACGATTCCCCTGGACAGAGCACAGTGATGAAGAGGACTCCTGGATTATTACGCTTGGCCCCTATCTGGAAGATGTCGACGCAGTGCGGGTTTGCCCTGATGACCCCCGCGGGATGGAGTGGATGACCGATGCGGCCAAAGGGTCCAGTTACGGGATCAATAATTTTGTAGCTGACCCGGAGATTGAGGGATATGCAGGTAGCCTACGGAAACTTCGGGATGCGTCACGGTTGGTGGTGCTATTTGAAGCCGATCCAGGACGAGACGACTCACATGGAACGGATCATATTCATTGTTCGCAATTTTATTCGCCCGTCTACAAAATGCTCGGCAAGGTGTTTGAAATGGGATTTCGAGAAATTGACACCGACCGCCACGGCGGCGACGCCGCAAACTACCTGTTTGCCGATGGGCACGTTGCTTTAATCAACGAAGCAACGTTGCAATCGATAATCGATATTGATCTGGAAGCGGGGACTAATTTTGCTCGTCCCGGTCAGACACATNCAGTGCGTACCGAATAACGACTGATTTAATGATAACAACTTCAATGAAGGTTTTTTCGATGAATAANANAACTGAATGCACTTTGACTATTTTGGCATTGATGCTTATTTCTGTNCCATCTCTATGCTTCGCTCACGCNGGACGACGTTTCGAAGTGAAGACTGAGTTCGATGGTGGCANGGAAAAACTTTATGCCCAGGGTTACAACAGCAGTGGGACCGATGATGGAGGGGGTGTTACGCGTTCCTACAGTAATGTCATTCACGACCATTGGAGTAATGTCTTCGGGTCAGCTACCAGTGGATTGCCTAGCTTTGATGTGCTGACTCCGGGGAATCTGGAAGGCCATGCGCTTTACGCAGAGTTGATCGGTGTGACCAAGTGGGTCGATCCACCGGTCGTGGAGATGGGTGGGATGATGATGGTTCCGGATGGTACCGTTCCGCTGCTGGANNCTCTTACGACTGAAAGNCTGTTNGTTTCGAAAGATGCACANCTGGTNNCCAGNANTCTGCTTGGNANNTTAACGCTTGATANTTCGATCGCTTCTGCGGGAGAACATCTNGATCTGGTGTANGGCATCGACNTCGAACCGGCAAATGCNCTTTATGCTGTGGAGTGGATTCTTAGCACGGACGCACCGGGCGTGATGGCGAGTGATTCGATTTATGCGATTCTATCCCCGGATGGGTCGAACATGACGGAAAAAATGCATGCCGAATCCCTCTATCTTGAATCCTATCTGGGCAACGGAAGTAGCGGGGGAGGTGGTATGCCCATGGTGCCTGAACCCTCGTCGCTGTTGCTCCTATGCNTAGGNACCTTTTCATTCGGCTTGATCGGTCGAAACCGGGATCGCTCGGTGGTATTCTGTGACCGGTGAATCGGGTAAAACGTGTTTGTTATTGGCGTTAGACTACGTTAGCACGTTCAGAANGGACTCCCCATGCAGATCGGGATTGCAGCAGACCATGGCGGATTCGGATTAAAAGAACAGCTCACCGAGCGGCTGCGCGATGCGGGTCATGCGGTCGAAGACTTTGGCGCGCACCAATTGAATACTCAGGATGATTATCCTGACTACATTGTTCCGCTGGCTCGATCCGTGGCCAGCGGTAAGAATGATCGCGGCATTGCAGTCTGTGGCAGTGGTGTCGGCGCCTCGGTCGCAGCAAATAAAATTAATGGCATCCGATGTGGATTGTGCCACGACCATTTTTCATCCCGTCAGGGCGTGGAAGATGACCACATGAATATTGTCTGCCTAGGTGGTCGGGTCATAGGAATTGAATTGGCCTGGGATGTCGTGACTGCATTTTTATCTGCTGAGTTCAGCGGTGCTGAACGACATCGTCGGAGATTAGAAAAAGTCGCAGCGCTCGAAGAATCGTAGTACGTTCGCTTGGTTGAACAGGATGAAGGAAAACTGATGGCAGAAGGCAAGACCCTGTGGAAACGATTCGATCAATTTTATTGCGCATGTCCGCAGATCGATCTGTCGTTGGATATTAGTCGAATTGATTTTGATGACAAATTTATGGCCGAGATGGAACCCCGCATGCAAGAGGCGTTTAATGAAATGGATGCCCTCGAGGGTGGTGCCATTGCAAACCCTGACGAGCAACGGATGGTCGGGCATTACTGGCTCCGCGATCCGGAATTATCGCCAACCGGGGAAATCGCGAATGAAATCCGGAACACGCTGACGCAGATTAAAAAGTTTGCCTCAGATGTGCATGCGGGCAAGATCAAGCCGCCGAGTCGCAGTCATTTTTCTCACGTACTCTCGATTGGTATTGGTGGTTCGGCACTGGGTCCGATGTTTGTTTCCGATGCCCTGACGACAGTTGCGAATTCGAAGATGGATATTTCTTTTGTGGATAACACTGATCCAGGGGGAATTGCCCGCACGTTGGATCGACTGGGTGATCGACTTGGCGAAACATTGGTCATTGTGATTACTAAAAGCGGCGGAACCCCCGATACCCGTAACGGCATGGCCGTTGTCAGGGCAGCGTTCGAAAATAGAGATCTCGATTTTTCCAGGCACGCGGTAGCGGTGACGATGCCCGGTTCCAAGATGGATCAATTGGCCGAATCGGAAAACTGGATTCAGCGGTTCGCGATGTTCGATTGGATTGGAGGGAGGACCAGCGAACTCTCAGCAGTCGGTTTACTGCCGGCGGCGCTCGAGGGGATTGATATTGATGCAATGCTTGCCGGTGCCGCAGCGTGTGATGCAGTCACCAGGGATAGAATAACAAGGCAAAATCCGGCAGCGCTTCTGGCCTTGATGTGGTATTCGGCCACGAGTGGTCGGGGACTGAAAGATATGGTGGTGCTTCCTTATAAGGATCAATTATTGCTGCTAAGTCGTTACCTGCAGCAACTGGTGATGGAGTCGCTCGGTAAGCGGCTTGACCGGGACGGAAACCGTGTGGATCAAGGAATTGCCGTCTACGGAAATAAGGGATCGACCGACCAGCACGCATACGTTCAGCAACTTCGAGATGGTATCAATAACTTTTTCGTCACTTTCATTCGCGTTCTTGAATTGGAGAACGATACGGTGCAGGTAGAACCGGGCATTACAGCAGGGGACTATCTGCATGGATTTCTTGTGGGAACACGGTCGGCGCTTTATGGTAATGAGAGGCAATCGATGACGTTATCGGTGCAGCGCGTGAATGCCCGGACCGTGGGCGTATTGATTGCGCTTTTCGAAAGAGCAGTTGGTTTTTATGGTTCGCTGGTAAATATTAATGCCTATCATCAGCCTGGGGTGGAGGCCGGAAAAAAAGCCGCGGCAGTTGTTCTGGAACTTCAAAATAAAATTGCGGCCCATTTGACCGATACGCCGCAAACGGCCGAGGAGATTGCGAAGATCATGGATGCGGAGGATGAGATCGAAACGGTGTATCTGTTGTGCGAACACCTGGTTGCCAATCAACGTGCGGCGGGGGAAGCGGGAAAAATACCCTCGGAGTCACGCTTTAAAATTATTTAAGTCAAGTATCAACGTAAGAGGAGTTTATGATGTCCAGTCTTGTCGATTCGCTCAAAAACATGACGACGATCGTTGAGGATACGGGCGATATTGCCGCAATCGCTGATTTCACGCCACAGGATGCTACAACGAATCCTAGTCTGATTTACAAGGCAGCGCAGATGCCGGCCTATGAGACTTATTTGAATGACGCGCTGGAATACGGACGTGATGCGGACGGTGACTCGGCCAGCGCCTTTCTCGACAAGTTGTTCGTTGACTTCGGTTGCGAAATTCTGCAACACATTCCTGGCAGAGTCTCCACGGAAGTCGATGCGCACTTGAGCTTTGATACGGCAGGAACGATTGCAAAGGCCAAAGAATTAATTGGCCTTTACCAGGAGCGTGGCATCGGTCCGGAGCGGGTGCTGATTAAGATTGCCAGCACCTGGGAAGGAATACGGGCCGCGGAGCAATTGGAGCAGGAGGGGATTCACTGCAATTTAACGCTACTATTCAGTTTCGCGCAGGCGGTCGCATGTGCAGAAGCCGGGGTCACGCTGATTTCGCCTTTTGTGGGTCGGATCTACGACTGGTACAAAAAAGATCAGGGCGTCGATGATATTCCGATTGAGGAGGATCCGGGGGTAAAGAGTGTTAAGAAGATTTACAATTACTTCAAACATTTCGACTATAAGACACAGGTGATGGGGGCAAGTTTCCGCAAAGTCGGACAAATTACGGAGTTGGCCGGATGCGACCTGCTGACCATTAGTCCTGAACTGCTCGATGAGATGCAGAAAACCGAAGGAGAACTCCCCAGGAAACTTACGGTCGATGCTGCCAAAGCCGAGTCGTTGGACAAAATTCATTTGGACGAAAAATTATTCCGCTGGATGCATAATGAGGACCCGATGGCCGTGGACAAACTCGCAGACGGAATTCGCCGTTTTGCAGCCGACACAGTAAAGTTGAAAGAATTTGCCAAACAAAGGGTAAGTCAGCCCTCATAACGCGTGCGAATAAAGGATACGAATTATGCAATTAGGGATGGTTGGGCTTGGTCGCATGGGTGCCAATATGGTTCGGAGGCTCATGGAGGGTGGTCACGAATGTGTGGTCTTCGATAAAAATGAAAAAGCACGCGACGCGCTTGCTGATGAAGGCGCAATCGCAGCGGAAAGCCCTCAGGCGCTCATTAAAAAAATGAGCCAACCGCGGGCAATCTGGATGATGGTGCCTGCAGGCGTTGTGGGGGATACGGTTGCTGAATTTTCTCCTCTGCTGGGAAAAGGTGACATTCTGATAGATGGAGGAAATTCTTATTACAAGGATGACATGGCGCGATCGAGCACGTTAAAGAAGGATGGGATTCATTATCTGGATGTGGGTACGAGCGGTGGCGTGTGGGGTCGAGAGCGCGGTTATTGCATGATGATTGGCGGTGACGATGCAGCGGTTGCGCAGTTGGATCCTGTATTCCAAACACTTGCACCTGACGCGGATTCAGCGCCCCGTACGCCGGGTCGCGAATCGGGCGACGGCACTGCGGAGCACGGATATTTGCACTGCGGTCCGAGCGGGGCCGGACATTTTGTGAAGATGGTACATAACGGAATTGAGTACGGCGTGATGGCATCCTATGCTGAGGGGCTCAATATTTTGCGCCATGCGAATGTTGGCAATCGGGGCCGCGAAGTCGACGCGGAAACAGCACCGTTGCGCAACCCAGAAGATTATCAGTTTGATCTCAACCTCGCAGATATTTCAGAGGTCTGGCGTCGCGGAAGTGTGATCGCATCCTGGCTGTTAGACCTTACCGCACAGGCACTCATCAAGGATCCCACACTTGATTCATTCACGGGAAGAGTTTCCGATTCGGGTGAGGGACGTTGGACGATCAATGCAGCCATTGATGAATCAGTGCCTACGCCCGTGTTATCGAGTGCCCTGTACCAGCGATTTTCATCCCGCGATCAGGCCGAGTTTGCCGACAAAATTTGCTCGGCAATGCGGAAGGAATTTGGTGGTCATGTGGAACGGGCGGCCGGCGGGTAAGTTTGCTTGATGACTCGAGGAATTTCATGACGACTGCTGAAAAAGATCACCCTCAGACGGGCCCGTTTCTTGGTGTTATCTTCGGCGCATCGGGCGACCTTGCCAAGCGAAAGCTCATGCCGGCCATCTTTAATCTCTCGAGAGATGGATTGCTTGATTCCTCGTTTGCAATCCTTGGGGTCTCTCGTAAAGAGATGACCGATGAAGCGTTTCGGAAAAAAATTATTGCGGACATGGAGGAGTTGGCACCCGGTGAGTTGACCGAGTCGATGAAGGAGAAGTTGATTCCGCATTTCTTTTATATGTCCGGGGACGTTACCCAAGCGGAAACATACGAGCGTCTGAAGGCCAGGATGTCCGAAATAAATCAGCAATGTGGGACGGGGGGCAACGCCTTTTTCTACCTTGCCACAGCGCCGACCCTCTTTAGTCCGGTGATTCACGCACTCGGAAACGAAGGTCTGATCGCCGAGACATCAGATTATTGGCGACGGGTGGTCATTGAAAAGCCCTTTGGTCATGACCTTGGATCCGCACAACAACTGAATGCCGACATACAACGTGAATTGGGCGAAGATCAGATTTATCGGATCGATCATTATCTCGGCAAGGAAACGGTTCAGAATATTGCCGTATTACGTTTTGCGAACGGTATGTTTCAACCCTTCTGGAGCAATCTTTATATCGACCACGTCCAGGTGACGGTGGCAGAGACACTTGGCGTTGAGGGGCGTGGGGGCTACTACGAGCATGCCGGGGCGCTCCGTGACATGATTCCTAATCACATTCTTCAGCTTCTTTCCTTGATTGCCATGGAAATGCCGCTGTCGTTCGGGGCCGATGACATGCGTAACGAGCAAGTCAAAGTATTGCGGGCGATCCGCCCGCTCGAAGGCGAAGATGTGACGCGGAATGTGATTCGTGGGCAGTATGGTCCGGGTACGATTGACGAAAAAAAACTTGCGGCCTACCGGGATGAAGAGAACGTCAATCCCGAATCGTTGACGGAGACTTATGTGGCAATGCGGCTTGCAATTGATAATCAGCGCTGGGCGGGTGTTCCTTTTTATCTGCGAACCGGTAAGCGACTTGCAGAGAGGGTGACGGAAATTGTAGTGGAGTTTAAAAAACCTCCCTTTACACCATTTCGCGAAACGACGGTTGAGTCGCTCGAGCCGAATCAATTAATCATACGGATACAGCCCGATGAGGGAATCTCGTTGCGGTTCGTGACCAAGGTTCCGGGTACCCTGTTAGAGTTGGATGAAGTCGATATGGAATTTCGGTATGCGGACTATTTTGGCCGCGCACCCGCAACAGGATATGATCGGCTGCTCTATGACTGTATTCGTGGAGAAGCGACGCTGTTTCGGCGGGCGGACATGGTGGAAGCCGGTTGGAGGGCAATCGCCGGTATCCAGGCTGAGTGGGAAGTTAATCCGGAATCATTAACCGACTATTCCAGTGGCAGTTGGGGACCGGCGGAGGCCGACGCGCTTCTGTCGCGCGATGGAAGGCAGTGGCGAGTCTACGTATAATGATCATCTTATTTAAAACTTCGATGGACGAATGAAATCATGGGTAACCCACAGTTTCTCGTAGATCAATCCGCTAGCGGTCTCTGTGAGAAAGCGGCAAGTATGTGGCGTGAGCGCTCCGAGCAGTCGATTGCCGAACGTGGACGTTTTAATGTTGTGCTTGCCGGGGGATCCACGCCCCGCGAACTATATCAAATTCTTGCATCTCGAGGGTTTCGGCAGCAGATTGAATGGTCCAAAACAGAATTTTTCTTCGGTGATGAACGCTCGGTGGCTCCCGATCATCCCGATTCCAATTTCCGCATGGTTCGAGAAGCACTCTTTGAGAAAATTGCGCTAGCCGATGAGCAGATTCACCGGATGCATGCCGAAGATGATGATCTGGACGGAGCAGCGATGGCGTATCAAGAATTGATTGCCGGACGGTTTGGTATCGATCCGGCGGGATCCCCGCCGGCGTTCGATTTGATTCTTTTGGGGATGGGTACGGACGCTCATACCGCTTCCCTGTTTCCGCATACCTCGGCACTCAACGAAGAGCGACGATGGGTCGTGGCAAATGACGTGCCTGAACTCAACACGCGGCGGATGACGATGACGGTGCCCGTAATCAATGCTGCCCATGCGGTCGCGTTTCTCATTGCCGGTGAGTCGAAAACCGAACCCGTATTTGAGGTGCTTTGTGGTGCGAAAAATCCAGAACAATTTCCTTCGCAGCAGATCGCTCCTTCAGACGGGTCGCTCATGTACTTTCTTGATCAAGTGGCCGCTGCAAAACTCCCCGAATCGATATTGGGCTAGGCCGCGATGACCAAACAATCACAACCGACACAACGTAAAATAAAAGTCGCGGCTTCCATTCTCGCTGCCGATTTCGGACACCTCGCCGCGGCGGTCGACCGGGCCGAACAGGCGGGTGTCGATAGAATTCACGTCGACGTGATGGACGGACACTTCGTGCCGAATATCAGTATTGGGACTCCGGTCGTGGCATCGCTTCGTAAGGTGACATCACTTCCGCTCGAGACCCATTTAATGATTGATGAACCGATCCGTTATTTGGAGTTATTTCAGCAAGCGGGGAGTGACTCATTATTGGTGCACGTTGAGGGGCAATCGAACCTCCATCGCACCGTGCAAGCCGCAAAAGATTTGGGGATCGGCATCGGCGTGGTAATTAATCCTGCCACGCCGGTTGATGCGGTTGATGCGATCATTGATCAAGTCGATCAGGTCCTGGTGATGACGGTGGATCCCGGATTTGGTGGTCAGGCGCTCATTCCCAGCACGCTTGCTAAGGTGATCGCACTGCGAGACAAAATTGATACGGCTGGTTTGCAATGCGAACTTTCGGTAGACGGTGGCATCAGTCCGGCAACTGCCCCTGAGGCGATCGCAGCAGGCGCGGATGTCCTTGTCGCAGGGTCAGCAATATTCCGCTCAGAATCATCGATTGCCGATGCGGTTGATGCGCTCGGTTGATGAGATCGGTGTACAACCGGATGAACCGGTCAGCGTATGATTTGTTTCAAGTAAAGGATTGACGAATGAACCAAGTCGATACGGTATTTTTGTTTGATGTCGACAACACTCTCCTCGACAACGATTCGGTTGTCGAGGATTTGCGGAAACATTTGCGGCTAAAACTGAGCGATCAAGCGGAAAAGCGATATTGGAAGATATTTGAAAAGGTGCGGAAGAAACTCGGTTATGCAGACTATCTTGGGGCGCTCCAGCGGTATCGACGCGAGCATCCCTACGACCATCAACTTCCAGAGATTGCATCTTATCTACTGAATTATCCGTTCTCTGATCGTGTTTTCCCGCGCGCACTTGAAGTGCTGCAGGCTTTTTCTTCGTTTGGCACGGTTGCAATTCTTACCGACGGTGATGTTGTCTTTCAGCCGCATAAAATTGCATGTTCTGGAATCCGAGCCGCAGTCGATGGGCGGGTGATGATTTACATCCATAAAGAACAAGAGCTTGACGATGTACAGAAGCAGTATCCTGCAAAGCGGTATGTTTTGATCGATGACAAGTTACGCATTCTTTCGTCTGTGAAAGAACAGCTAGGTCCTCGGGTAACGACAATATTTCCGCGGCAGGGGCACTACGCACTGGATGAGAAACTCATTAATGAATATCCCGCTGCGGATTATACGATTGAAAAGATTGAGGATTTACTTCAGGTGGACCCATCCATCTGGGGTGCGCTGAATAACTAGATTTGACTGGACAGGGTAATCGGGGCCCACACACCTTGGGGCAACGCGAAGGGAATGTCGATGGCCGCACAACAACCATGGCGAGTCGGATTTGTTTCGACGCGCATTGCAGGCACCGATGGTGTTTCACTTGAAGTCGAGAAGTGGAGTCAGGTGTTGTCCGGGATGGGGGTGGAATGTTTTTATATCACGGGTCAGTCGGATCGCCCGGCGGCCCGTACGGCGTTGATTGAGGAAGCACATTTCAATTATCCACCAATCAAAGAGATTACCACTGAGGCGTTCAGCTCAGAAATTCGCTCTGAGGCACTCACCAATGAAATTAAGAACTTGACTACGCGTATCCGCACGCAACTTAAGACAGCCATTAGTGATTTCCAACTCGATGCGATTATTCCCGAAAATGCACTCACGATACCGATGAATCTTCCGTTGGGCATCGGAATCGTTGAGACGCTTCAGGAGTTGCCTATCGGGTGCCTTGCGCATCATCACGATTTCTATTGGGAGCGAGACAGATACCGGGTAAGTAGTGTTAAAGATTTATTGCGATATGCCTTTCCACCCGCATTGCCGCAAATTCAACACGTTGTAATCAACAGTCTCCAGGAGGAGGAGTTCAGTCGCCGCACTGGTCTTTCCTGCCGGATTATCCCCAATGTGATGGATTACAAGAACCCGCCGGATCCCCCGGATGAATACGCGATGTCATTCCGGAAAGTTGTCGGGTTAGCACACGACGAGCCATTAATTTTACAGCCCACAAGAGTGGTTGCTCGAAAAGGAATTGAGCATGCGATTGAACTGGTAAGCCGACTCGGCTTAAAGCGGCCTAAGCTTGTTATTACTCACGAGTCGGGGGATGAAGGCGACCTTTATCTCGAGAGGATTCGAGAGTACGCAGAGTTATTAGGTGTCACGCTGATCATGGCCGGGAAGTGGATCGGTGAGCAGCGGGGTACAAATGCTGAAGGAATGCCTCGCTACAGATTGAGTGACGTGCTTTGCCAGGCGGATCTGGTAACTTACCCCTCCGAATACGAGGGTTTTGGAAACGCATTTTTAGAAGCGATTTATCATCGACGACCGGTGGTATGCAATCGCTATCTTATCTACCGCACGGATATTGAGCCTTGTGGATTCAAGACGGTGACCTTCGATGGCTTTTTGAGTCACGAGACGGTGTTGCAAGCACAACGCCTATTAGGCGACGCGCAGTACCGAAAGGAATTGGTTGATCATAATTACCACATCGCGAGCGAGTACTTCAGTTTTGAGGTACTGGAAGCGGAATTGAAACTAATCATCGAGCGGCCCCAAAACGTCTATCGCCTGCTTGGTAGGGGAATGCAGGTCGACCTCGACGCGGCGCATCACAAAACGATTAAGCGATCGTAATGCCAGGTTCAAGATAGACATCCTGAATCGCATTGAGGAGGGCAACGCCATCGGCCAGCGGCCGTTGGAACGCTTTTCTGCCACTGATGAGTCCAATCCCACCAGCTCGCTTGTTGATCACCGCCGTCCTGACGGCTTCGGCAAGATCGCCATCGCCGGATGAGGGACCGCCTGAGTTAATGAGCCCCATCCGACCCATATAGCAATTCGCTACCTGGTAGCGACAGAGGTCGATAGGGTGGTCCGAGGAAAGTTGGTCGTATACCAACGGGGATGTCTTGGCAAAGCCAATCGCGTTGAAGCCACCGTTGTTAACCGGAAGTTTCTGTTTAATGATATCGGCCTGGATCGTCACTCCGAGGTGATTGGCCTGGGCTGTAAGATCAGCCGCCGCATGGTAATCCGTTCCATCTTTTTGAAATCCATCATTTCGAAGATAACACCAGAGGATTGTCGCCATTCCCAGGTTATGGGCGTGCTCGAAAGCGCCTGCGACTTCGACAATCTGGCGATCGGATTCTTCGGATCCGAAATAAATGGTGGCACCAACCGCGGCAGCGCC
>NHBP01000074.1 GCA_002168195.1 Planctomycetaceae bacterium TMED10 | reverse complement strand
CGCCCAGTCCGTTAATCATCGTTGTGTGACTATCGGTTCCGACCAGTGAGTCGGGCACCGCCACATGGCCGTCGCCGTGCTGGCGCAGAAAGACGCCTCCGGCTAAATATTCTAGATTCACCTGATGTACGATGCCCACGCCCGGGGGAACGGCACGGAAGTCATGAAACGCGCCCTGCGCCCAGTGCAGCAGTTCATAACGNTCGCGGTTACGGGCAAATTCCAAATCNACATTGATCTCAAGGGCGTCGGCTGAAGCAAATCGGTCGACCTGCACNCTGTGATCGATCACCAGATCGGCGGGGATCAGTGGATTGATTTTATCCGGGTCNCCACCGAGCCGTTGCATCGCGCTTCGCATCGCGGCCAGATCGACCACGGCCGGTACACCGGTAAAATCCTGGAGGACCACTCGCGCGGGCAGAAAAGGGATTTCAACCGGGGTGCCCTTGGGTGACCAGGCCGCAAGATTCCGCACGTCCTCTTCACGCACCAGCGTTCCGTCGAGATTGCGGAGCACCGACTCGAGCAGCACCCGAATCGAATAGGGCAACCGGTCGATTTGGCATAATCCAGCCTCCTGGAGGCGCGAAAGACGGTACAGCCCCGCCATGCCCTGCCCGGTATCGAACGAATCAAACGCGTTGAATGGGTCTAGCGGTTTTTGCATCGGTGGCCTTACTAAAAAAAGCTAAAAAAAGCTAAAAAAAGAAACTGCCTAGCGGTTCAGCGATTCACTCATTTACCCAGGGATCACCCAGGAGAGATGACGGGAGCTAATTTTATCGCATGCTTGGCCTGAGGACTACCGGTGAATGGACGCTCAGCTATGGGATCGCTCGAGCCCGAATTGCAATTCCATTTGGGTGTCATCCTCGATCTCCGGATTGAGTTCCTTGAAAAAGAGCGAGGGTTGCACATCGCGATTGTGCTGATATTTATCGCTGGAGTACTCAAGGAACTCACCGACGATTTCATGGTAAAAAATCTGGCAGATCGGCACCCCGGGGTAAATGCGCAACGGTTGGACTGCAAACATCTGTAGTGTCCAGTAACCGCAAAATCCAACGTCTCCGAAACCACCGGTCGCGTTGATGAAGAGTCCCAGGCGGGCAACGCTGCTGCGACCCTCGATCATCGGCACGAGGTTGTGCGTTTCGGTGCGCTCTGCGGTGCGTGCCAGATATAACTGGTTCGGTTTGAGTACGTATCCGTCTTGAGGGATCAACTCCCGACGCACGCGATTTGCTTTTCGCATATCGAGAACGACTTCCTCGTAGGTCATCAGTTCGTTATGCAGCGTCAGATTGACGCTGTTGGAGTTAAGTTGCTTCGAGTCGTACGGGTCGATGATGATGTCGTTGTCGATACGACTTTCGATTTGTTGGCCGGAAAGAATCATCTTCGTTTCCTCGCTCCAAAGGGCATCGGTTGCGGTTGGCAACGCACCCAATTTTAATTAGTCCACGTCCACTTGCGGACAAAAGCTACGCATCCTGCACTCCTCGCACCGTGGCTTTGTACGCGCTACACACACCCGGCGTCCATGCTGGATACAGCGGTGCGAAAAGTCGATCCACTCCTTACGCGGTAGAAGATCATTGAGTTTTTTTTCAATCTTTACCGCATCTTTGGTCGCGACTAAACCGAGTCGTCCACAAATCCGCGTGACGTGCGTGTCGACAACCACTCCACTCGCAATTCCGTAGGCGTTACCCAGCACCACATTGGCTGTTTTGCGCCCGACACCCGGAAGGGGCACAAGTTCCTCCATCGTGCGTGGAACGTGCCCATCATACTCTTCCACCAGCATCTGACAACAAGCCTTGATATTCTTTGCTTTGTTCCGAAAAAATCCGGTACTGCGGACCGCCTTCTCAAGTGTGCGGATTGACGCGGCAGCCAGGTCGAAGGCTGTCGGATAGCTCGCAAAGAGGTCCTCGGTCACCAGATTCACCCGTTCGTCGGTGCATTGTGCCGAAAGGATCGTCGCCACCAGCAGTTGCAGCGGTGTGTCAAAACGCAGCGAGCAGTGTGCATCGGGATAATCAACGCTGAGCGCCCGCACCACGCGGCGGGCGAAACGCTTTTCTTCAACGGTCGGTTTTTTTGAGCTTATGGCCACGGCAGCTGGAAGCCCTTCGTCGCATGCGCGCTTCGTCAAAATAGGTATTCTGCGTTCAGGTTCGCATCCTGCTCCCACTGTCCGCCCGAGAGGCAAAAAAAGTTCCACTTTTCGCCTCCACCGCTCGGGCTGTCATTCTGGCCCAGCATGCATCGGATTGTCAAGGATTTTTGCATCTAATTACCTTGGTTTCTCCCGCACAACGTCCTCTGCGGGTCGGCCCAATACGTTATTGACTGGCCGGTTTAAACCGAGGTGTTTATAATCGGCCCGGAGCGTGTTTTTAGGTAAAAGGGCAAGTATGACTGACTCGACCGATACCCTGCCGCAATACCGTGCCGGGATTGAACTCTTTAATAACTGTGAGTTCTTTGAGGCCCATGATGTATGGGAAGAACTTTGGGCCGAATATCGCGGCCCGAGTCGCACCTTTTATCAGGGCCTGATTCAAGTGGCTGTGGCGCTACACCATTTCTGTAATGGCAACGTTCGCGGTGCCAAGAAACTTTATCACAGTTCCCGGGCCTATCTCGATCCATATCGATCGGTGCATCTGGGATGCGATCTGGACCATCTTTTTTTAGAAATGGAAGAATGTTTCGGTGAGATGCTCGCAGCGGAGGAAGGTGCCCCGGCCGTTGAGATCAACCCCGAGTTGATCCCCGAGATCCATCTCAACGAAGAGGCGCTGGCAAAAGCGGTGAATGGACAGGCGGGAGAAGTGGTGGAATAAATTTGGTGNATTTTTTGTGTGTTGTGTTATGTGTGTTATGTATTGCTGCCAACTAAGCCGGTAGCGATGAGCGGTTCATGGATTATTGATCGGGAGACGCGTTATGAACGATTGGTCTTTCAATTTNGAGGAGCATCCAGATTCAGTGCGGTTGTTTCCCATTCCGGGGCTNGTGATGTTTCCGCACGTGATGCAACCTTTGCATGTNTTCGAGCATCGATATCGTGCCTTGCTGGCAGATGCACTCAAAGACGATCAGTTGATTGCCTTGCCGGTTCTGGCGACTCGCGAGATGGAAACCGATGGACTGCCTCCGCTGGAACCGGTTGCCTGTTTAACGAAAATCGTGTCTCAGCAAAAACTTGCCGATGGTTGTTCGAATCTGTTGGTGATTGGTGTAGCGCGTGTTCGCATGTTGGCTGAACTTCCGGCCTGGGAGTCTTACCGGCGTGCAGAAGTTTATTCGCTCGAGGAACAAGAACCGACCGCGACTGAACCGCANCTTCAGAGGATGCGTAATCTACTTCTGGATGCTTTTAAAAAACATCTTTCCGCAGAGATACAAGATTTAAGCTGTCTCGATGGTTTGCTTGATCGCGATCTTTCGCTTGCTGTCCTTACCGATTTGATCGCGCACACGCTTCCGCTGGACATGCAACTGAAAGTGCAACTGCTGGCCGAAACAGACGTGGAGCACCGCGCGGCCATTCTTCANCAGCGACTATGCGAACCGCTGCTGCGATCCACTCGATCGCTTGTTCCGGCCGGCGCCTTTCCACCGGACTTCAGCGCTAATTAGGTTGCAAGTTAGGTTGCGAGCGAACGCTTCTGTCTGTTTTCGTTGTCTCGCTCCCTGAGCGACTTGACCGCGTGCGTGACGGAACCTAGGATCGAATCGNTGGCAAGCATGGTNNCAAGCNANNAANACATTAATTTNAAAGACCGGGAGTCTGAGCGGATGTCGATTAGTAAAGAGGCAGACCAACCGATGGAAGGCAGTCTGATGGGCGAGTTGGACGATCGGGAGGCCGGGCCTTCGGTGGGCGGAGTGGATCATGCACGCATTGAGCGTGCAGTGCGTGAAATTCTCTGGGCGGTCGGTGAGAACCCCGATCGTGAGGGGCTCGTGGAAACCCCGGCCCGCGTGGCTCGCATGTATGCCGAGGTGTTTTCGGGATTGCATGAAGATCCGAGGCCGCATCTGCAGAAGTTCTTTACCGAAACCTATGACGATATCGTGCTCGTGCGTGATATTAGTTTCAATAGTTTTTGTGAGCATCATCTTTGCCCGTTCGGGGGCAAGGCGCATATCGGCTATGTGCCGAGCGGTAAAGTTGTAGGGCTCAGTAAACTTGCCAGGGTGGTGGAGATTGTTGCNCGTCGTCCGCAGGTTCAGGAACGGATGACCGAGACAGTGGCGGATCTACTGGAAGACGAACTCGACGCCAGAGGAGTGGCCGTTGTGATTGAGGCGACGCATACGTGCATGACGCTTCGAGGCGTGCGGAAACCGGGAAGCCTTTGCGTGACCTCGTCGATGAAAGGGCTCTTCCGGCAGAACGCATCGAGTCGCGCCGAAATNATGTCGCTGATTTACACGAATCGGCGGTAATCTGTGGCGATCCTTTTTGAGTTTTTGATGCGTCTTGCCTTCGGCTTNGCGCTGGCCATGCTGCTTACATCACCGGTAAAGGTGACGGCCGGTTTTTTTCGCAATCACTTGTATGTCGTTCTNGGTCTNGCATTTCTCGCCTTTCTTGTGGTGTTCGGTTCGGTGGCCGGAGGGGTCGCTCTGGGAGCGGCCCTGCTGAGCTATGTCGGATCGGTATGTTATTTGTATCAATCAATCCGCAGTGGCCGCGTCGTGCTTGGGTTGGTTTCGCTNAGTACGCTTGTGGGTGTGCTGCTCGGAACGCCTCAATTGGTCGATTCCGTTTCTCTTTCTCCGCTTGCGCTTGTGCTTTGGNTNAGCGATGGGCCCACCAGTGGCCTGCTGCTCGGGGTGACACTCGGTGCGATGCTTCTCGGGCACTGGTATCTCAATACCCCCTCGATGCAGATGGCCCCGCTGCGTCGGCTGCTTGCTTTGATGGTCGCTGCACTTTTTCTGCGGATGCTTGTGTGCGGCATCGGACTTGGGGCAACCTGCATGGAGGGCCCGATTCCCGCACCCTGGTTTGTCGTGCTTCGCTGGGTCACGGGACTCGCTTCGCCTCTTGTGATGGCATGGATGGTGGAACGAACGCTCCGAATTCCTAACACGCAGTCCGCGACAGGAATTTTATATGTGGCAGCCGTGACGGTTTTTACCGGTGAACTGATGTCGCAACTACTCTCAGTGACCACAACCTATCCGCTTTGAGGCCAACCGGTTCGACCCTGTGCCCGCTGCCCCGGTACTCTATAATGGTTCCATGGAAGTCATATTCCGTTGCCCCAGTTGTGAGAAAACGGGCCGTAGCCCGCTCGACGAAGAGACCACGGACATTCCCTGTGTGTCGTGTGGTCAAGTGTGTCAGGTGCCGGAGGACGCCGTCGGCGAGCAAGGGGTTACGCGTTGCGTGATTTGTCGCGGACACGATCTGTTTGTGCGGAAAGATTTTCCGCAGCGGTTGGGTGTCGCGATCGTTGTGGTTGGCTCGATTGCAAGTTGTTACGCGTGGTATCGGCATCAACTTTTTTTGACGTTCGGGATCCTGTTTATCACCGCGGCGATTGATGTGCTGCTTTATCTGCTCGTGCGTGATGCGATTGTTTGTTATCGGTGTGGCGCGCATTATCGTGGNTTTGACGATGATGAATCGCACACGGAATTCAACCTTGAAGTTCACGAACGTTATCGGCAAGAGGCGGCGCGGCAGGAAGCGAATGCCAACTCGGGTGGTGTGGATCCCGACCAAAATCTGTCTCCACGGATCTAGCAATGGATCAGGAACAAGTACGCATCAAGGAAGATCTGAGCGGCCTTCTCGCAGGGGATGTACTCTGTGACGATCTNTTNCTGCAACTGTACGCGAGCGATGCAAGCGTTTATGAAATCCGTCCCCTGGCTGTCGTTCGACCACGAAACATTGGCGATGTGACCGCATGTGTTCAGTATGCGGCTGAGCATAAGATACCGATTCATCCCCGCGGTGCAGGGACCGGATTAGCTGGAGAATCGCTCGGTGATGGAATCGTAGTTGATTTTTCGCGTTACATGAATCGCATCGGCACCGTGACCAAGCATACGGCGACCGTGCAGCCTGGCGTCGTGCACGCGGCGCTCAACACGCAGTTGGCCAAACAGGGAAGATTGTTCGGGCCCGATCCGGCAATGAGTTCGGTGACCACGATGGGCAGTGTGCTGGCGATTGATGCATCGGGTAGTCATTTTCTTAAATATGGTTCCGCCCGCCGCTATGTGCGTTCGTTGCGCGTGGTGCTTGCCGATGGAAATGTGGTCGATTTGTCGCGTGAACCATTGATCCGCAAGGCGGATCCGCAGCCACGACGTCGTGAACTGGTCGAGCAGGTTGCCGCCGTACTCCATCGCGATGCAGACAAGATTCGGCAAGCGGTACGCACGAGCCAACTCGATCGTTCGGGTTATCAATTACACGACCTGTTATCAGACGATACGGTCGATATGGCGAGGCTGTTTGCAGGATCCGAGGGCACGCTCGGTTTAATTACCGAGGCCACCCTGGCGACTGAACCGGTGCCGACGGCGCGGGGGGTCGTGCTGCTGCTGTTTGATCGTCTTGCGGATGCGGCACACGCTGTAATGGATGTGCGGCAAGAGTCGATTTCGGCCTGCGATCTGATCGATCGTCGGCATTTAAGTCTGGCCCGCGAAAATGATGTGCGGTTTGATTTATTGATCCCCCCCGAAACAGAAACCGTATTGCTCGTTGAGGTTCAAGGCGATTCTTCGATTGATGTGCTCCATCGGCTCGAAGCAATCCTGGACCGGGTCAAGTCGAGTAAGCATCCGCCTATTGGCGCCCGGATGATGACCGACGCGGAAGACGTGGAGATTTACTGGGAGTTGGCCAGGAAAGTGGTGCCCACGTTATATCGGTTGAAGGGCACGAGTCGGCCGCTTCCGTTTATTGAGGACGTTGCCATTTCGCCCGAACAGCTGCCCGGGTTTTTTAATCACTTGTTTGAAATTCTTCGCCGCCATAGTGTGACCGCTTCTATTTTTGCGCATGCCGGTCACGGCCAACTTCATATCAGACCCCTCCTCGATTTGGCATCGCGGGCCGATGTTGAAGATATGGAGCGGATTGCACGTGAGGTCTACGATGAGGTACTCCGTCGCGGAGGAACGATCAGCGGCGAACATGGAGACGGGCTCAGTCGGAGCCAGTTCGTGCCTCAACAGGCTGGACCTTTGTACGAGACGTTTCGTGAAATCAAGCAGATCTTTGATCCCGAGGGAATTTTAAACCCCGGGAAAATTATCACCCGTGGCGAAACGCTCACCCGCAATCTACGTCCCGTGGGGACCGTGCCGATCGACACGGCGCAAGAATTTCCTTCGCCGGAATCGAGTTCGGTCAGCCCGCGAAGCCCGGGTGCGGGGCCGACGGTTCAATTGCAATTGCACTGGGATAATCAGGGGATTGCCCATGCGGCCCGCAATTGCAATGGTTGTGGTGCGTGTCGCAGCGAGTCGGAAGATGTGCGCATGTGTCCGATTTTCCGCCTCTCTCCCCGCGAAGAGGCATCGCCTCGGGCTAAGGCGAATTTGATCCGAGGCGTGCTTACCGGACGGTTGGATGAAGAATCGATTGCCTCAGAAGATTTTAAGGAAGTGGTCGACCTCTGCGTCAATTGTCATCAGTGTCGTCTCGATTGTCCTGCTTCTGTCGATATTCCCAAGTTGATGGTGGAGGCCAAGGCCGCCCACTTGGCAGTGACCGG
The DNA here is from genome assembly GCA_002168195.1 of Planctomycetaceae bacterium TMED10. Classification (GTDB taxonomy): domain Bacteria; phylum Planctomycetota; class Planctomycetia; order Pirellulales; family UBA7805; genus UBA7805. Next base: position 224 of record NHBP01000074.1, on the reverse strand, counting down.
GATGCGTCCGACCGACTGGACGCTCGCCCGCCTCGACCGGTTTGGAGCGATCGGGACCCGGATGCCACGTCTGGCTAACTGGGCACTCTCGAACAAAGTCATGCGTTTTCTATTGGAAAAGTCTTTGTCTATTGCGCAGGGGCGCAAGCTTCCAAAGTTTTCGCGCCAGAGTTTTTTAAAGCTTGCGGCCCGCAAAAAGTGAATCCGCCCACACCGTGGAGAGG
>NHBP01000073.1 GCA_002168195.1 Planctomycetaceae bacterium TMED10 | reverse complement strand
GGTGATTGGACTCAAGGAAGCGATATTCTGGCTGTCGTCCGCCACACAGACAGCTCTTCAGAGCTAGCCCCATCCGATATAAAAATTGCTTAACTACAGCAACCCTTTATCTGTTAATAAGCGGATGTGTATCAGCTGGACGCCCCTGGATTCCACCAGAAGAAACAGCACAAGCGCTGCAAGCATGGGAAAAGTCCGAACAAACAGAATCAAAAGAGGGATGGATCTTTATAGATGAACAATTTATACAAATAGGTTTTAGTGATCCCCCGATAAACAACAACTTAGCATTAATAGCACCTGAGAATTTCACGCCTACACCCCAAAAAAAACTGGGAGAGATTGAGGACGTGATGGGCGAAAATAATGAGAAAGAAGAATACAGAGCAAGCCGTTATTTTTACATCTACAGCACAGTACCACTAATGAAAGACGAATGGTGGCATATACAAGTTGGGCACCATACAAGATCCGGGGAAGAATGGTCAAAGCAGATCTTGGACAAAAAACGCCTAAAGATCTCATGCAAAAACAAAAAGCCACGCAAAATACAAATATTTAAAGAAAAAAAATTTGAATCCCTAAAACTCAATAATGAATTAAATAGAAGTGAAATGGGCCTACCAAGCCTAAAAGCTCTATTGAAAAATCTAACAGTATGGATCTGCAGACAGGAAGGAAATTACGATTTCACTCAAAAGACTCTGTAGCAAAGGGCACAGGAGAGAAGAAGAGAAACCTCAAAATCAAAGATAAGAAATACAGATAGAAACAATCGACGATAGAGCAAGAAATAACACCTTCAGCCAGTGGATGGAATAACCCAACGAGGAATCGTATTGCTTAAGAGGTCAAACCAATGATCTATTACCAATAGATTGTTCAAGGCCTGTCGCTAACAGAAAAACACCTTTCACAAATCGTGTATACAAATCAAACGCAAAATAGAGGGGAGCCCTTAGCAAGCATGGGATCTATACGCTATGAGGTTGAAGAGCGCTTTGAGCAATACAGAAGGGGGAAAGAAGGCTACACATCAACTCAAAAAAGACTTAAAGTAAATCATGACAAGGGTCAAATGCCCATGGTCTCAAACACCGAAAACAATAGAACACTGCGATCCTTAGCTGCCAAGCAATACATGATGCGAGCAAGTAAACAACAAGAAAAAATAAATCAATGTCATGACTAACTCATTCAATTCAACATCAGTTCAGGACAAATCTGCAGGATACACATTAGAAGATTTGCTGTCAATATATTTATTCCAAGAATTACCCTTAAGTGCTCAAGAGATTGAACAGTTAGATGATCATCTGGGTTTTAGTGTAGTTTGGTCCGATAATTACGAAAAAGAATTAACGGTAGTGGATGTCAACGGAATCACAAATGGCAGCAACGAGAATGATTTTCTGCTTGGTGCCAATGGTGATGAACGACTTAAAGGAGGGAAAGGGGATGACTTCATTTGGGGAGGAGAAGGAAACGATGATCTTTTAAATGTAAGCGGAAAGGACATACTAATCGGTGGGTCTGGGGATGATCAATATGTGATAAAGAATTATGATTCAATTATCGTCGAGACCGCAAACAATAGCGGAAAAGATACCGCCATTGTTTACTCAAAAGGCCTAGATTACACAATACCTAGCAATATTGAGACTCTAGTTATTGAACAAGACAGCCAAAGCACTAGAGCACTGCGAAAATCGCTATTTACAGGGTCTGAAAGAGCTGATATTTTTTCAAGCAAAACAGATGACTATATAGAGCTTAAAGGAGGCAAAAACAATGACACATATATATTTTCAAGCCACGACAATATTGTTATAACAGAAAAGGCTGAAGAAGGTGATGATTGGATCGTCGCAAACTTCAAGTCATCAGCTGATGGCATAACTGAATACAAGATAGCCGACAATGTAGAGAATCTAAGCCTCAAAGAAGGATCAGAGAGTATAGCTATTCAAGGGAATGAAGAGAANAATATTATCATTGGCAATACTGATGATAATATATTACGTGGCGGAGAGGGAGACGATGACTTAGATGGAAATGCTGGCATGAACACACTTGCAGGAGAGACTGGCGATGATATCTATAGAATATCTTCCTCTAATNNTGATGACAATGTNATAACNGAANNGGCTGAAGANGGTNATGATTGGATCGTCGCAAACTTTTCGTCATCAGCTGATGACATAGCCGAATACAAGATAGCTGAACATGTAGAGAACCTTATACTCAAAGACGACTCAGCTAATATAAACATACTAGGAAATGATAGTGACAACACTATTATTGGCAATACTCAAGATAATTTCCTTGATGGAGGCAATGGTAATGATCATATGAAAGGGGAATCAGGGAAAGATCTATTAAAAGGAGGGAAAGGCAATGATTATCTTTATGGTGGCAAAGGGCATGACACGATGGAGGGAGGCGAAGGAAATGATGTATTTGTTGTGAATCCTGATGATTACGAATCAGGAGNAAATTATCCAGATATAATTCTGGATTTTAATTCAGAAGAAGATTTTGTGCAAATCAATACATCTNATGAACCGACAGAGCACACTAATAGGCAATTTTTAAGCCAAGGTAACTTTATTAGCACAACAACTGATCAACTGGAAGGCAAGGATGGACTACAGTCCAGCGCAGAATATGTATTCGACGAAAGTCAAGGGATTCTCTATCACAATGATAATGGAACAGAGCCAGGTGTCGAAAANAATCAAAATGGAATTCTCGCTCTTGGGGCTAATGCAACCCTTATAGACGAAAATATAGTCATAAACTAGGNGAGAGCAGGCTTACATCAAAGCAAGTTTTTCTTTCTTATTGGACTAAATCGTTGTTGTTCCAAAAACTGATGTGGCGCCTGATTGAATCTCAACAATACTTGTCATCTCAAGGCTATCTCCTGTGGTGANTTCATAATCGGTAAGACCTAAAGCTGCTTGATTAGTACCTGCACTAACGAGATCTTGGGAAGCACTCCCAGAGACTGCCGCCGATTCAGTAAAGCCTGAACTTGACGCAACCGCATTAATGAGTCGAGCTCCGTCAACGGTTGCCGAATACGCTCCATCAGTGACACCGTTGATTCCCATTGTGCTCAGCCGGAGTGTCGACTCAGCAANGCCAGCGGTACTAATGGCTTGGCTCTCACCAATGGAGACCGCAGCAGCATCTATTTCCGCCTCAAGACCCGGGAAGGAAAAAATAGAAGAACCAATTGCAGCTGTGTTCAGGGCAGTACCGAAAGCTTCTGTATCACCCACCACGGTTTGAGCTGTCGTCATGATCTGAGTAGAGCTATCAGCATCAATAAAACCACTACTTCCAGCTTGAAGATCTGCATTGTAAGAACCATTGTTTTGAGTGATTTCACCAGATGACTTTGCGTTACCTAACACCGCTTGCGCTGTTGTTTCAATATCAACATCACTTTGAATTTCAAGATCCATAGAATCAGCTGCTTTCATCTTTAGTCCCATGTCTTTATCACTATAAAGACCAAAAGCATCACCTAAAACTGTCTCAGAAATAGCCTCATCACTACTTTCATCTGCGATCTCAAATGCATCTACCTCTCCGTTACCAATAATGGCTGAGTGAGTGGATGCTTTTAACTGTGAACCTGTTGAAACCGAAAGACTTCCCCCTGCCTCGTAAGGGGTTTCAGTTTTTGGATCACTATCTGTATCACTATTCATTAGGTCCCCTTCACCATTCGAACTTCCATGAATTCCAATCGAGGAATCCATAGAAGTTTTAGCCTCTGCGGTTCCTCGATCACTATATGACATTGAATTCAAGTCTGCTCCAGAGACTCCCCTAATATCAAGATCATCACCAGACAGTGCTGCGGAATCTTCGAGACCACTCACTTTGCTCACTTCAACAATGGCTCTGGATCTTCCCTCAGTACTCATGGCTCCAGCATCAGCTCCAAGGCGCACATCAGCAGACATCTGTACATCACCGCCGCCAATCATATCCATGTTGGCAATACCAAAACCTCCATTCGCAGGATTTAGCAAAAGACCCTCTCCACCATCCATCGGCAGCTTGATGCCTACGCGAGTATGTGCATCCGCATCAACGAGTACTTCTGGCAAATCCGATTTTGTATCAGCAAACGATGAAAGAGCTGAAGAAACAGTTACAACAGCATTCAGATCAGAAGCAGCATTGAATGTAATATTTTCAGACTCAGGAGCTTCAATATTGTTACCAAAAATACCGCCAAAGCTAGTGCCTTCTGTAATGGCAACACTATTATTTGTAACACCTGATGCTGCTGACGAAACGGCACCGTCTACAGGTGAATACACATTCAAGCTTCCCCCAACATCAACCTCAGTCTCACTAATGCCAACAGCTTGTCCAACGCCATAGGACTGCGCTGATGAGGTGTTAATCGTCAGGGCGATATCCTTAAGATCGTCTGCGATAGATTGGGAAGAGCTAAGATTAAACCCAAAAAGATTGGCAGAGTTTTCATTAGTCTCAAAATATTCAGAGTCGGCTATGGTTTTGCCTTCTGCGCTGGGAGAGAACCTGAATTTTAAATCGTTCAATGGTGACAAATTATCTGCTTCACCTTTTCGGGTATCTTCGCCATCAAAACTCAGTTGCTTGGTATTTACGCTGTCAACAATATCGTAATTCCAATATGAAGAGGATTCTCCAATCTGGATGGAATTACCTTGCTGAATATCACTCCATTCCGTATCAATACCATCCTCAATATTCCATTGCAAAAAACCATTCTCTGCAGGGACAAAACCAAGATATTCGCTATTTGTACCTTCCAGTAATTGCCCAGTTACAACGCTGGCATGCTCAAAATCCGAGAATGTTAATTCTTCAANATCTATAAGATTTTGCTGATCGATAGAAGCAGCATCTAAAAGATCCGAANCCTGAAAAGTAGAAGAAATGGATATTTCTCTACNTTGGGTATTCGTANTGGAGGAGGAGGAGCCCATGGTCATGCCATCTGCAANNCAGATGTTGTTTGCATTCACTCCATTCTCTGCTCAGAANCCCTANGTGTCTATCGCTACCGGTATGGACAGCCCTGAACAGAGCAGCNATACACNCCTTCATTAATGGNCCCTAGCCCCCCAAATCAGCAATACGTATAGACNAAATTAAGCCCCTAGGGATATACAATTGACCTAGATTAAGCTTTTAATTGAATAGAACTAGAATAAACTAACCCAACACCACACAAGCGTGAGCAATACCGGTGGTCGGGTTGACCCTTAAATCAGCATTGCTAATGCCATTGAATCCATACCATGCTTCAGTCCAATTAATCACTTGTGAGCCACAGCCAAGACGAATCCTGTCTGTGGACAGCTGATCAAGGCATTGTGGGCATGGTTGTTCCCCAAAGTGACTGACCGATGGAATTGGCCATAGATGTCAAACCAGGTTTTCATTACAGAAAGGCGGGAGCCTGGAGCCTGCTTGATGCTTTACAAGCCTTCGTGCACCTATAGGAGCTCATCAACTAACGCCAAGCGCGGTTACCAGACAAGAAAGTGTTCAATGGCCAAAAATTAGGCCATTGATTAAACCATTCAACAAACCACTAAAGCACCATATAAAACCAATCAGATAAATCGAGTTCGAGTAAATCACTCTTCCCTCACAAGATTCAATACCGGGGAATCATGGCAAAAGAATTTAGGCCATTAATGCTAACTCATCAAATCTCAAGCCTTATTCCCTGATTCACACCATTAAGTTTGGGCCAAAGCATTGATTAACCCTTCAGCTTCTGACTGAGGATCTGATTGGCCAATTTGGGATCAGCCTTGCCTCCGGTTTTCTTCATCAGCTGGCCCACAAAGAAGCCCTGCAGTTTGTTTTTTCCGCCACGGAATGCCTCTACCTCATCAGGGTGAGCAGCCAGAAGCTCTTCCACGATCGCGGTGATCGCTGCCGGATCACTGATCATCCCCAGTCCACGTTCATCCACAATCGCCTTAGGGGAACCACCCTTCTCAAGAAGCTCGGGGAGAATTTCCTTGGCAATCTTTCCGCTGATCTTGCCGCCATCAATCAGCTTGACCATCTCCGCCAGCTGTTCAGGTCGAAAGGCCAATTCAACGAAGTTCAAACGATTGCTATTCACATAAGCAGCGATATCACCGGTAATCCAATTCGCTGAAAGCTTGGCGTCTGCCCCAGCAGCAACAACGGTTTCGAAATACTGCGCCATCGAACGTTCGTCCGTCAGCACACGCGCGTCGTACTGAGAGAGCCCAAGGGCATCGGCATAACGATGACGCTTGGCCGATGGCAGTTCAGGTAGATCACTCCTCCAGGCTTCGCGCTGCTCAACGCTCACCTCAATCGGGCCAAGATCCGGATCAGGGAAATAGCGGTAGTCGCTCGCTCCCTCCTTGCTGCGCATGCTCTTGGTGAGCTGCTTGCTCTCGTCCCAAAGGCGCGTTTCCTGAACGATCGGTTCACCGGTTTCATAGGCCTTGATCTGACGCTGAATCTCGTATTCGCAAGCCTTCTGGATGGCCGAAAACGAGTTCATGTTCTTGATCTCCACCTTCGTGCCAAAGGGTGCATCGGGGCCGCGACGCACGGAGATGTTGACGTCGCAGCGCAGGGAGCCCTCCTGCATATTTCCATCACTTACGCCTAAGTAGCGCATGATCCTGCGGATCTCAGAGGCATATTCCGCCGCTTCCCGGCCGTTGCGCAAATCGGGCTTGCTCACGATCTCGGCTAGGGCCACACCCGCTCGGTTGTAATCCACGAGCGAATGCGTCGAGCCCGCCAAGCGATCGCTTCCGGCGTGCACCAACTTGCCAGCGTCTTCCTCCATGTGCAGGCGCTCGATTCCGATCTTTTTCAGATAGGTGTCTTTTCCTTTTTCAGCAACTTCCACCTCGATCCAACCCTCCTCTGCGATCGGCTCATCGAATTGAGAGATCTGATAGTTCTTCGGAAGGTCTGGATAAAAATATTGCTTGCGATCGAATTTGCTGTGTTCAGCAATATTCAGGTTCAGCGCCATCGCAGCCTTAACGGCGTACTCGAGCACTTTTTGATTCAAAACCGGAAGCGTGCCTGGGAGGCCACACACCACCGGATCGATATGAGTGTTGGGGTCATCCCCGTAAGTCGTGGAAGCGGACGTGAAAATCTTGCTGTTGGTGCCCAACTGCACATGGGTCTCAAGACCGATCACGGCCTCCCAAGGCAAAAGGGTTGCTGCAGTTGCCGCCATCAGCTTTGAACGTCGTTAAACCATCTCAATCCTATGGAAGAGAAGGAAGACGCCATCCTGTTGCAAGAATTTCAGCGTGGTGGAGCTGCGGAATCAACCATGAGCAACCAGCAAGTGCTGATCCTTGGCGGCGGACTGATGGGACTCGCCATTGCCCATCAGCTCGCCCGACGCGGCCGTGCTGTCACCGTGCTGAGCAGGCGTAGAAACGAAGCCGCTGGTTTTGTCGCAGCTGGCATGCTGGCCCCTCACGCCGAAGGGTTGACTGGCGATCTCTTGCGACTTGGCCAACTGAGCCTGGAGCGCATTCCCCGCTGGGTTGCCCAGATTGAAGCCGATAGCGGACTGCCCTGCGGACTTCGCGCCACAGGAATTGTGGTTCCCTTCAAAGATGCGAATGAAAGGGATCGGTATCCAACCACCGCCTTTGGAGTAGCCCTGAACCGTCAACGACTTGAGCAACTACTGCCAGGTATCGCACCGGCCTGGCAGGCCGGTCTCCTTTTCGACCAGGACGGGCAAATTGATAATCGCCGTCAACTCATGCGCGCCTTAGAAAGTGCCTGTGTGGATCGGGGTGTGCACTTCCAGGAAGGCGTGGAAGTTCTCGAGCTACTGAAACAAGACGGACAGCTCACAGGGGTTCGAACCCGAGATTCAGAGGGAATCCTTTCGACTCTTAACTGCGATACAGCTGTCCTCTGCAGCGGAGCATGGAGCGCTCAGTTGCTTCCTGAGTTGCCGGTGTTTCCAGTAAAAGGACAGATGGTGTCACTACAAACCCCACGTGGCGCACTCAGGCACATCATTTTTGGACCGGGCACCTATTTGGTCCCTAGGGAAGATGGTCTCGTCGTCGTAGGAGCGACCTCAGAACCAGAGGCTGGCTTCAATGAAGGGTTGACGCCCCAAGGACAACAAAGTCTCAACCAAGGGATCGCCTCCCTGCTTCCCGATGCTGTGAACTGGCCGCCGATGGAGCGTTGGTGGGGATTTCGTCCCTGCACTCCGGACGAGGGCCCACTGCTGGGGCAAGGCCCAATCCCTGGGCTTTGGCTGGCCTGCGGCCATCACCGCAATGGCGTGTTGCTA
>NHBP01000072.1 GCA_002168195.1 Planctomycetaceae bacterium TMED10 | reverse complement strand
GGTAACATCAATCGGTAACATCAATCGGTAACATCAATCGGTAACATCAATCCGGCGACGTCAATCGGGCGGCGTCCTGTAGCGTGGGGCCCACCGCGCACTATCTGACCGATGTGGTCGTCGGCCTGGGAGTGACCGATACGCCGGCCTCCCCGTTTGTTCCCTCGAGTGTTAACGCCGTGGTGGCTGCGGATGCAGCCGGCGCACCGGGTTACAGCGCTGCTGGCCATGCCTTACTCGATCACCACCCCGGTTGATCAGGCGATCTCGGTGCAGGACGCGGGGCCGTGTTGTTGGATGCCAACACAAACTATTGGGGCATCGCACATGCGCAGCGTGAATTCAGCGGGTCGTGGCGACTTAACTCCGAGGGGGCGATGAGATTGACCGCCGGTCAGACCAACGGAAACGCATGGAATCTTCGACCCGACGATGAAATATTCGCCTTGCGCGTCGAGGGAAATCGCGCGGTTGCCCGAACCGGCAACGCTTTGTCTTGTCGTATTGAGTCTGATGGTGTTGCCGCGAAGAAAACGCACAATTTTTTGACGTATCTTCAAGCCGCTTTTTCAGGCAGCTTTCAAGGCGAATCAGGGGCAATTTTCACGCCCCCGCCAAGCAGTAGACTCTGAGGCTTCCAAGATCCAAGCGACAGATGAAATTCCTAGCAGATTTTCTCTGACAAGGGTTTTCTTCCAGCCAAAACCCGGGTATCATGCCCGAAGCCAATTGAGATTCAGTCTCAACAGCAGATATTCGCGGCCGATCCAGAGGCTCCTGTAGACGGATTGAAAGTCGCCGCCGAATTCCCACCTGATGTTCAAGCGAACCGCACGGATTGCTTCTGCCTTGTGTGTTGCTTTGTTCATTCGTGTCTACGATTTCACGCCACTGGCTCACAGCCCCACATCACAAAGAGGAGAGCACCGAAACGATGAATCCTACAATTGCAATCTTTTACGGATCAAGCACTGGCAACACCGAGATGGCGGCAGAAAAAATCAAAGAGGAACTCGGCGATTTTGTCAGCCACGTCGCCGATGTTTCTAAATGTGAACCGGAAGAAATGAATCAATACGATATTTTACTTCTGGGCGTTTCAACATGGAATATTGGAGAAATGCAGGACGACTGGGATGCGTTTATTCCACGCATGGAGGGCCTCGATCTGGTCGGCAAAAAGGTCGGCTTTTTTGCGATGGGGGATGCAGGTGGTTACCCCTATAACTTTCTCGATGCGATGGGGCAACTTTGGGAAGTGGTCAAAGGACTTGGGAATCCTGAACTCGTGGGTGTCTGGCCGACCGAGGGATACGAGTTCGACGAATCGCAGGCCATGTATGATGACGATCACTTTCTTGGATTGGGACTCGACGAAGAAAATCAATCCGATCTCCACGATGAGCGGATTCATGCGTGGCTCATGAAAGTGATGACCGACTGCAAATTATTGCCAGCATAATTTGCACTTTCGAGCCTAGCGACTCAACGCAAACCGATGCGATTTGCTACAATCGCACGGGTCCTTTGATAATGCGCATTCTGGCGAAGAGGAGTCTCGATGCCCTGTTTCTGGCGTTACTTTTGTTTGTCACTCACGTGCTTTCTGGTTTTGCGATGCACGACGATTCCGGTCGATGCACACGAGGGTAACGACGAGTCGAAAATCGACGCACAACTCCGCGTGCTCGTCTACTCAGACACGGGAGACTATCGGCATCCGGAAATTCCCGCGATCAATCGTTGGCTGGTGCTTGAGGGCGACAAGCAGGGGATGGAAATTGATGTGACCGAACATCATCGTGATTTAAAGCCCGAAGTCCTGGATCGCTATGACGTACTGCTTTTGAATAATGCCAACGGCTTGTCCGACGTGCTTCCCGTAGCATCGCGCAAAGCAGTCGAGGAGTGGTTCGCGCGGGGCCATGGGATCGTGGGCCTGCATGCTGCTCTTGTGCGACAACAAAAGTGGCCTTGGCTCTTGGATCTCGGTGGTTGCGATTTTGATAGCGACTCGACTTTCCAGAAAGCGCGTGTGATCGTTGACCCGGCCGCTAAAGATCACCCCTCCGTAAAAGGTTACGGGCCCGAGTTCTGGTACACCGCAGACTGGTCCAATCACACGCAGAGCGTGACGGGGCGGCCGGGAGTGAAAGTTCTGTTGCGGGTGGATGAGTCAACGTACGAACCGGTCCGAGAGTTTTTCCAAAAGTTAGGTGGAAAGCCAATGGGAAAAGATCACCCGATTGCCTGGACAACGGAAAAACATGGCGGGCGATTTTTTTATACGGAACTCGGACACGATGTGCGGTCACTCGACACTCAATTCGGTCGCCAGCATCTCTTTGAAGGCATCCGCTGGGCAGCGGATGCCGACACCCGCCGGCTACCACGCGTCCTGATGCTTGGCGACTCGATCTCCATGGGCTATCACCCGGCAGTGGTCTCAGCCCTGGAGGGGGAAGCGGTAGTTGTGCGGCCGGAGGAAAATTGTGAGGGGACAACCAAGGGGATGGCTCAAATCGATAAGTGGCTTCAGTTGGAAGGAGGAGACTTCGATGTGGTCCACTTTAACTTCGGGCTACACGATCTAAAACGCGTACAAGCCGATGGTGGGGCGTCGGATGATCCCTCCGATCCGTCGCAGGCGGACCTGAAAACCTATACGCGTCAACTACACCGGATCGTCGAATCGATTCTGGCAAGTGGCGCAACGCCTCTCTTTGCAACGACCACACCGGTGCCCGAGGGCAAGGTGCGTCCGCATCGCGACCCGGCAGATGTTGATCGATACAATCAGATCGGCCGCCAGATCATGCAGAAACACCAGATTGCCATCGACGACTTGAACGCGTTTGCGGCATCAAGACTTGCCGATATTCAACGACCGGTCAACGTGCATTTTACGCCAGAGGGCTCCAAAGCCTTGGGCGACAAAGTCACCGAATCGATTCGCGGCGCGCTTGATCAGCGCACAAAAACTGCGCATTGACTCTCCAAGGCTATTGGTGCCGGATTAGAAATCAAGTTAGTAAAACCGGTGGACCGGTGGACAGTGGACGGTGGACGGTGGTTAGCTCAACTCAGGTGCGGGCGGGAAATCAAGCTCAGAGCCGAACACGTGGTTGAACAGGTTGGTGTACGTGACCAGGGCGATCATTGCCACCGCTTCGGCAATCTGACCGTCGCTGTATCCGGCAGTCCGCACAGCTTCGACTTCGGCATCGTCCACAAATCCGTTGGTCTCGACGACGCGGAAGACAAATTTGATCAGCGCGTCGCGCTGGGCGTTGCTCGAGCCACCGCGGCGAAATTCGATGACCTCATCGGCCGAGAGACCCGCCTTTTGGGCAAGCATCGTATGGGCGGCCACGCAGTAGCCGCAATCGTTCTTTTCGCTCAGCGAGAGATAAATGGCTTCGCGATCCTCTGGTGCAAGTTCGCCGGCGGCCATTGCGCCGGAAAGACCGGTGTAGGCCTTCAGGGCGGCAGCACTATTACCCATGCCCTTAAAAATATTGATCACTTTGCCGAGTTTCTGCTCGAAGGCGCCAAATATTTCTTTTACATCTCCGGTGGCTTCACTCGGGTCGACGACATGCAAACGGGGCATTGAAGTATCTCCTGTTCAGGTTTTTGAGGGTCTTTGTGTTACAGTCTCCAAGGGGAGTGCCGTTTTACGCCACGCACTCGCCTGCGTCGATACCCCACTTGTTTGTCCTCAGCGGTTGCCGCTGCCCGGGCAAGCAGCAAGGTCACCAAACCAAGTCGGTCTTTTTTTGACATCGCGAAGCCCCGTTGCCCTACGTTCGCGCGACAAACCGTCTAAAAAGATCAATCTCACCAGTCACAAAGAGTTGCGATCCGTGTTCGACTGTACCTCTAGATTGCTGGTTGTATACTTTNCATCCATCCGTTAAATAGACCGCAAACAGAACCNAACGACACCTAACAATCCACAACAATACACAGCAAACTAGAACAAGGAGATCTTNATGACGACCTGTCGAGTGGCCCGCACGGTGATGCGTTTAGCGATCACNCTCCTTTTNGCCAACACCTTGCTCTTGGCCGGTTTAGGAAAGTGCTTTGAGGGCGCGGCNCCCGAATGGTTTGTGGAACAGTTTGCAGAAACGCCACTCGGCAGCTTGCCGCAGACGCCTCTTTTTCTCTCTCTGGCCGTTGGTGAAGCGTTGCTGGGCTTCGGCGCCGTGGCGAGCCTTTTAGGTGGCGAGTGGTTTCGCAATCGGGCACCGCTGCTCAAACTCGTGCTTGCCGGATCGCTGCTGCTTTTTGTGGCCCTCGGTTTTGGTGCCCGACTTTCGCATCAATATGAGGATGCAGCGTTTCACTTTATGTATTTTACGGGAACGTTGCTTGCGCTGGTCGTCATCGATCGCGATGATCGGTTGGCGGCAACATGCAGCGTGGACGATCACGAAGGGAAGGCCTGAGGACTGAAACCCGGTGATCGGTCAGTCTTCCGAGAGGTAGTGCTTCGGATGAACGGCACGAACCAATAGATTTGCCACCAGCGCGACGGATAAAAGTCCCGCCATCACCAGCATTGTCGAGTTGTAAACGGTACTTGTCGGGTCGATGGTACCTGCCGGTGCGATTTCCAGCAGTTTCGAGAGCGTGACCGTTTTGCTTTGCACCAGGGTTTCAAGTTGGGCGACCGGCGCGCCAAAAACATTTTGAAATCGCGCCGGATCGATCACGGGAATCAGATCATCGATCGCTGCGCGTATCGAGCGTGCGCGCAACCAGGTAATGCACCAGGGACCGAGAACCCCGGCAACGCTCCAGGCGGTGAGCAAACGCCCGTGGATCCCACCCACAAATCGGGTGCCGAACAGGTCTGCCAGATAGGCAGGGATTGTGGCGAAACCGCCGCCGTAAAGTGTGAAGATCAGCATCACCACAGCGTAAAACAAAATTAACCACAACACAGCTGGCTGCTGTGCGACACCAGAGGCTGTAACGGGGATCAGTAAATACAGTGCGATGCCCATCACAAAAAAGATAGTGTAAGTCGTCTTGCGGCCCAGAAAATCGGATGCGCTGGCCCAGAAAAATCGCCCCAGCATGTTGAAGACGCTGATCATCAGTACAAATGTGGCTGCAAATTGACTGGTCGCAATGTCTGGAAGCGCAGAGCCAAAAATTTCGCTCATCATCGTTTTGGCAACACCGAGCACGCCGATTCCTGCCGTAACGTTCAAGCAGAGTACGATCCAGACAAGATAAAACTGCGGAGTGCGAACGGCTTGTTCAATACTGACATCGCGCGTACTCACAAGTTTGCGTTTTTTCTTCGCAGTCGCTTGCGCATCAAAGCCGACCGGTTGCCAATCTGTCGCCGGGATCCGATAGGCAAAGGCCGCGATGAGCATCACTGCGGTATAGAGACCAGAGAGCGCAAAAAAAGTACGGGCAATCCCACTGCGACCGGTACCGACAACATACACTCCTGCCGGACCCGGGCGGATCATGTTTTTGATTTCGCTCGGGCCAATCACAACGACTTCCCGTTCGCTACCATCGACGGTGGCCATCCGCTTGCCGTCGACCGTGGTTGGCTGAACCTGCTCTACCGTCCCCAAATAAGTAGGGGGCTGATAAAAATGGCGAATCAACGCTTCGTTCATCGGTGCCGCAATCAAAGCACCGCCCCCGAATCCCATAATGGCTAAGCCCGCTGCCATGCCGCGACGGTCAGGGAACCAACGGATAAGTGTGCTGACCGGCGAAACGTAACCGAGTCCCAGGCCGATGCCTCCCAGCACACCATATCCCAGATAAAGCAGGGTAAGGTCGTGCATTTCGATGCCCATCCCACCGATCAGGAAACCACCTCCCCAACAGAGGGCGGCTACCACCCCGACCATCCGCGGGCCGACCCGCTCGAGCCACTTGCCGGCGACCGCTGCCGCGAAGCCCAGCGTGGCGATGGCGACAGTGAAGATCCAGACGACCTCCGAAAGTGTCCAATCCCCTGCTGCGCTGGTGACCACACCGCGAACGCGAATCAGTGCCGGATTAAAAATGCTCCAGGCGTAAACCGAACCGATGCAGAGATGGATGGCAATGGAAGCAGGTGGAACCTTCCAGCGGTTGTAGCCGGGCGGGGCAACGATCCGTTCTTTCGACAACAGAGAAAGCATGTATGGTTTCCGCTGGGCGTGCGAAGCGGGTGTCCGCGATTGTCCTGTCTGCTCCGTGATGCGTCAAACCACATTGAGTGATTACGCAAGAAAACGCGCAAACACATTGCGGGTCATCCGCTGCACCCGCTCGTCCGGGCCCTTCAGCCGATCCGTTACCCGGACGCAACCGGGAGGTGTGGCCAATCCATCCCACCACCACCAGGTGGAGGCGTTGAAGACCCAATTGTCTTTTTTGCCAGGGTAGATCGTGGCGTGATAATGCCCGTCGCCACCGTGTCCGTCGCTCACCTCTCCGCTGGCCACGACACGCAGTCCCGGAATCTCTGCTGGACCGCTGTTCCACTCCCACCCGATAAGACCTGAAATCGAATCGCCGTTCTGCATCCCTGTGCCTTCGTAAAGCCAGTGTGAGTCGTCGCGGCAAATCCAGTCGGCGATGCCCATGTAGGGATACACGTTCCGTGCCCCGATTAAGAGGCCTTCGGAGGGCGCAAGCGTCGGCAATTGTTTCGTGCCGGGATAGCGGGCCAGGCATTCGGCAAGCGCTTCAGGCGTTTCTGCTTCATCGTCGAGCGGACCGAAGAGTCCCTGCCGCGTGATCGTGCGATACTTTTGGCCCGCCGCATTGGGAAGGAACGGGATCACACACCAGCAGGTGTCGCCACTGAAAAATGCGGCGTGCATCCCGGCATCGACTGCCTGCCGCACGTTGTCAAACATCGAGAGCGACCAATACTCGTCGTGGCCGACTGAGAGAAAACTCTTTGAACGCCGCAGCCCTACCCGGTCGGTGTGGGTATCGAGCGTGCTGATGTAGGAAACATCATACCCCTCTTTCTCCATCCAATAGGCGAGCGGATATTCCCAGAGAAAGTATTCGCCACTACCGAGCGTGAGCGGTGCTTTGTGCCCGTGCCAATTCCACGCGTAGGGCCGGTCCCAACTCACCGAAACGCCAGGGCCGCAGTAAGCTCGGGGATTTTCTCCATCGTTATAAAGCGAGTAGCCGCCGGGCCAGAGGTTGTATGCGAGCCAACTTGCATCGCTCACCTGAAAAAGAAAATCACACTCCCGATCATCGCGGACGATGAAGATGATATAGCTCTGCGCGCCTTCTTTTTCGGCGGTGAGTTTCGCCAGATAGACGCCGCTGAGCCAGTCGGCGGGAATAGTGAGTTCAGCCGAAGTTTCCCACGCACATTCGCGAAGTCGCCCTTCGCCTACTGCCGGTTCCTCTTGCGGCGTCCCTTCGAATCGGCCAAGTCGCGTCATGTGCCGACCACCGGTGCCCTGATAATAGCCGGTGCGATAGATGTCGATCGTAAAGGGGGATGCCGGTCGGGTGCTGACTTTCAAATCAAGCGTTTCGCCGGGTCTGACGCTTGGCGCGGAGGCATAGCCTTCGATCCGCGAACTGCGACGGCGGTTGTTGTCATCGACCAGTGCTCGGGTGAGCATCCAATCCCGGGTCCCCTTCCGCGCGTTCTCTTGGGCGACCAGGTCGTTGCGTTTGTGAGAAGTAGCGGCCGAGATGTTGCCGGTGATTCCTGTCAGCGGCAGGGCAAGTCCGGCGCCGGCCGTGGCTTCAAAAAGCTTGCGCCGCGTGATTCTTCGAGCCGTGCCGTGTTTACCGAAGTCTGCTTTCATGACGCCAGTGTCGCCGCAGTGCATGGAAAGTTCAAACGTTTTTTTAATTTCTTAAGCGAGCGAAGGCAAGTGGGATTGCCGGCCTCGCCTCACGATTAACACCGTTGCGAAGCCCAATGCCGCTACACCACCAGCGAGGGTCAAACCGAAGTAAAAAGGCCAGGGTGAATATCTTCCGACGACGCTGCCGGTTGTCGCGATCACTTGCCGATGTATTTAAGATGCACTCTTTGCCAGCGAGCAGGATCGATAAGAGGAGTCACCTAAACGGCGGGTAACCACTTGGCCATCATCGAAGTGTTCTCAGTTCTAATCGTTACTCGGATCGTTCTTTGCTTATCAGACGATCGGGTAACTGTTCGAGAGATTCGACCGTTTCAAGGCTTTCTTGATCGCGAATCACGTCAATCTCACCGTTGGCTCCAAGCATCACCACACGCGGTCGGTAGGTAATGAATTGCATCGACTGCGTAATGTTGTAAGCGCCTACCGGATGGATAACGAGCAGATCATTCGGCTTTAAAGTCGGCAACGGTGCATGCTCGCGGAGAATGTCAATGTTCATGCAGAGTGGACCAAAGACCTTGGTTGCTGTAACAGGTTTACTCGTCGATTCGACCGGATGAACGTTCAGACGATACCAGTTTGCCGTCTGCAACAGATTGACACCCGCATCCACAATAACGGCCCGCTCGTCATCGGTTGTTGCCTTGCTGCTCAATACTCGTGTGATTAAAAACCCCGCCTCATCGACAAGCGCACGGCCATTTTCAAAAAGCAGTAGCGGAAGATTTTGGTAGTCCGGCATGTTGTTTAAAAGAGGGTCACAAATCGCGCTTGCATACTGATCGAGTGTTGGGGCCTTGTCTTCACCCGTTCGATTGTGCCCTTTGAGTGAATTGTCTGACGCAAATCCACCACCCACGTTGATATATTTGAGTTCGATCTTGAACGTTTCGTGGGCATAGCGGGCGAGGTCGAGCAGTTTTTCTACGCCTTCGCCATAAGTATCAAGGTCGAGGATGAACGTACCGAGATGCATATGCAGTCCATCGAGACGGAGTCGACCACCGAGGGCAATCCTCTCGACGACGCGATGCGCTTCACCGGACTCAAAGTTAAAGCCGAATTTATCCCATACCGGCTCTGTGCCAGCATGCATATTCACGCGCAATCCTACTGGCAAGGTGTTTTCCTGCTCGCCGGCAAGCTGTTCCAGTAGCGTTAGCTCATCAAGGTTATCAACTTGGATTCGGGCTCCTTCGGCAACCGCCCGTCGAAGGATGGTTTTATTTTTGTAGGGACCATTAAAAATAATGTCCGAACCGGTGACTCCAAGGTTGCGGGCTTTTTCATATTCAAAATCTGAGACAACTTCCGCAAGGGCACCTTCCTGGTGAAAGACGTTACAGACTGCCTTCAGGTAATTCGTCTTATAGGACCATGCAAACTTGACGTTGGGATACCGACTAGAGATCGCGGTAAAAGCGGCTCGATATTTTTTTCGTAATGTCTCTTCTACGATGACATACAGAGGTGAACCATGTTGAGTCGCTAGTTCGCGGACATCCATTCCAGCAATCTCAGAGCAGGGCGGAGCCTGATCGCTGAAGCCATGTTGATGAATCATGTCGCTGGCATGGCATTGGGTCGTGGGAGGCACACAGGTCCGCTTCGCGGTTTGACTCATCGTGACTCGGGCCTCCATTCACCGGCGGTGACACGCATCTGTGTTTTCTGATAGCGAGCGGGTTTGGGTTTCCGAGGGTTCCGTCCGCCCTGTAAGCTCACGCCCTAGCAAACGATCAGCGTGCAGTTTAAGTGAAAAGACGATGGTAAAAAAGGATCGAAAATAACCTCTCGGCCAACACGCATTATTCAAAATCGTCTCATGGTGTCCCTACCGTCAGGATGCTAATTTGTCGCTCGAAATGCATTGCGACACGTTCCGTATTCCTTCTCGACATACGCAGTCAAAGCTTCCGCCTCTCGAAACCGTCCACGCTGTACATATTCTTCTAGCGTTCTCAGGCTGTAGAGAACTTCATCCACACTTTCCCGTTTTGCATCGTCAACACTGCCGAAACGGATTTGCGCGCTTGTGGGGAGTTTTTTTAGACAAAATCGCCACTGTGCAATGCGGCGACTTGTCTCGGTTGGATTTTGCTCCCGAACACCATCGTAGACACCGACACGAATCATATTCATGTCTTTGATGAGTGCGTCCACCGGAGGATAAAAGATGTAGAGACCAATGGCGGAAGCAGCTAATACGGAAGCGATACCTGCGATACAGAGTTGGAAGGGAGAAAGCGACAGTTCGCGTTTGGAAATGGCGGTTGAACCCTCATCGGGCTCCAAGAGGTGGTCGATTTTGTAGCGACTGCCGGCCAATCGTAAAGCGATGCCAGCGATCGCAACCAGGATCAATAGTCCCAAACCCCAAAAACGGTCTGGCGTCATCGACTTCTGAACCTGGGTATAGACCCATTGAGCATTGGCGTTTTGGTCGGGGACGTTTGATAGACGGGTGAAGGGGTCAAAGGCATGGGTATGGTCGCTCGCCTTCGCAGCCCCGTGAATAATGGTGCGATCCGCTGTGAACCCGAGGGCGAGGGTGGAACCAATCAGTAAGGAAACGAATAGAGCAAGAGACTTGAAGCCGTAGTCGCGCCGCAACCAATTTGCGACACCAACATTTGCCCCCGCCCCGAGCACGACGAGAGCAAAGGCCGCTCCAAGGGAGTATCCATCGCGAACGATCAGACCAAAATGCATCATCACCTCGGTCGGCGTCACGTAAACGGGGATCGCTACAACACCCATAATGATCGGAGCAAGGGTGTTATCACGAGTGAGCCCGGTTTGCAGTGCTCCGTGCGGTAGGAATGCTCCGAGCAATCCGACTGCCAGCAGCGCGAGGCCATAATCGACCGCGGCAGGGCCGATCAGTGCCGTCGCAGACGTGTGTCCGGCAACGGCAAGCCTGTAACGGCTCTCGCGCGGGGCCGTTTCGGGCCGGTCGAGCGTGATGTCATATTTGTCGGCAACCACCCTATTCCAGACGACACCGATACCGACCGAAACAAGGAACGTGCCTGCCGCGAAGTAAAAAAGCATGCTCAGTGGGATGTGACTCAGTCCGTAAATGATCGAAACCGGATTGAGGACGGGGGCGACAAGAACAAAACTAATAACCGTTCCGCTCGGCACGCCGGCCCGGCGCAGTTCGCGGGCAACCGGTAAAGCGCCAAGTGAACAGATCGGTAACGTGATGCCCAGCCCCCAGGCCCGCAGCGGCCCGGACCAATGACCAACCCCCAGAATGCTTCTGGTTCGCTGCGCTCCCACCATGCCGCGAAGGATTCCTGCGGCAAAGACACCGGCAACGAGAAACGGTGCTGCGGATACCATTGCCAGCGTCATCCGTAACACAGCGCTCCACAGCGTGGTGTTGAAGTCTGTGAAGAGGCCTTCGTAGCCTGGACTACCGGCGTCGGCCAGCAGCAGAAAGTTGGTCACTTCGAATCCCCCGCAGCGGTTTTTTCAGACTGCGCCGGGGTAACCGTTGTGGAAGCTTTGAAACTGAAGTTGAGTCGCTCACCTCCCAGTTCAATCTTGGGAATAATCACAGACAGCCGTTTGCTGTCTTGAAGCACTTCTGGAATGGTCGCAGTAAAGGTCGAGCCGCCGCTTTTTTTTCTTGCTGAGAAAGTAACTTCGACCGCTTGCACTGAGTCCCTGTCGAGTGGATCGACATATGCCCTGATTTTATCCATCGACACATCAGCAGGCTGTGACTCGCCGTGCCGGTCGTCTGTCAGGACATGAAAGATAATCCTTCCATCGGCCAGCGGCATGATCTCCGCGTGGTAGTGCGTTTCACCCTTGCCATGATGGGAGTGCCCGATCGCAACGATCTGCCCGCCTTGCACCGGACTGCCGTGGGGATCGTCGTGGGAGTGTGGGTGGTCGTCGGAATGTGGATGCTCGTGAGGGTGTGGATGCTCGTGGGGGTGTGGATGCTCGTGGGAGTGGCCGGCCTCGTGCTGATGACTGTTTGCAGAATCGTTGTGTTCTGCGTCAACCGAAGATGCCGATGGGTTACACCCCCATAAAAAAAATCCCGACCCAAACAGGAAGATGGCAAAACCAATTTCAGAATATTTCATGGAAAGTCACTTTCTGCTGTTTGTTTCGTGGACGGGAACACTAACCGATGCCAGGATCTCTTGGACGATTCTTGGTGCCGCGTCAAAGTCGCCGCCCAGACGGACCTCTAAAACCGGACCCGCCACATCCTGAATATCGTCCGGTGTTACAAAGTCTCGTCCGCACAGGTGCGCGCGTGCTTGCGCGACCCGCTGCCACGTGATCAGCCCCCTTGGGCTGAGCCCTAACGTAATCGCCTTGTGTTCGCGGGTTGCTCGTCCGAGATCAACTAGATATTCGCGGACGCTCTGCGCTAATGCGACTTTGGAAACGTGTTCTTGCAGTTCGCATAATTGATGCGGTGAAATTACGGTTCTCGTTTCCGTTTTCGTGCCGTCGACCGAACCGATGTTTGCGCCGAGCATTTCGATTTCGTTCGCACGATTCGGATAGCCGATCCGAAGTTTCATCGCAAAACGATCCAGTTGCGCTTCAGGCAGTGGAAAGGCGCCATGACTTTCAACGGGATTTTGAGTAGCGATGACCAGAAATGTTTTACTCAGTTGATAAGACTGGCTATCGATCGTCACTTGTCGCTCGGCCATTGCCTCGAAGAGTGCGCTTTGTGTTCGCGGTGTCGCTCGATTGATTTCGTCGGCCAGCAAGACGTCGGAGAAGACGGGGCCACGGTGAAACTCGAACTCACGGTTTTTCTGGTCAAACATATTGAAGCCAGTGATATCGGTCGGCAGTAGGTCGGGAGTGCATTGCACTCGGGCAAACTGTCCGCCGACTGCGTGCGCAACCGCTTTCGCCAGCGTTGTCTTGCCTAATCCCGGTAGATCGTCAAAGAGCAAATGCCCGCGCGCGAGCAGGCAGGCCAATACCATCTCAATGATCTCATCCTTGCCGATCAGCACATGATTGAGTGCACCGCGCAGAGCGTCGATAGTCGATTGGTGCTGGCAAGTGTTTTCATTCATTTGTTTTTCCATCACGTCGTGTAACGTGGCTGCTCTTTTCGTGCTCATGAAGTTTCACTCAGATTAATTTTTAAACAGTTGGCTATCCTCCGATGACGGCTAACAATAACTGCGGCCATGCAGGCGTGATTGATTTCGTAGTGATCTTTGGGGTCAATCTTAAGCTCAGAGTACAGCAATCGCTCCGACCATAATAAGAATCGTCGCATGGCTTGCTGTGTTTCCGTGTTCCCCTCACGCATGAGGGGCGAATACCAGGACGTGATCGTCTTTTGTGCTGGTCGTGGACATCCGGCCAGCCAGGAACGCCACGAAAGTAACCGTAATGTCCAGCGGATGCGTGCTTCGGCGGATCGCAATCCCATCAGTCTGCAGACCGCATTTCCGAGAAAAGCCAACCAATCGCGACGCGTCTGGAACGCTATGATGAGGACGGCCGTGATCGCTAGCAACATGATGAGATGTTGTCGGCACCAATGAAGGAACGCGACAACGCAGGCGAACGCCCACTGGCGGAATGTCAGGTTCTCAGCGGGTGGTTCGTATCCCGGCGTCGGCTCAATCGCGACCCAGATATTTCCACCCACATAAACCTCTGCCCAGACATGCACATCGTCGGCCAATACCGGAGTTTGTCCTGCCCGGCGGTCGAACCGGTCCTGCCGTGCGTAAAAGCCGGTCACGAGCCGTGTAGGATAACCTAACTCACGGAGCAACATCGCAGCGGCCGTCGCAAATAAATAATCCGGCCCGCTTCGATTGGTTAGAAAATGGGAGACCACATCGTCGCAGTCCGCATCGGCTGTCGACTGGCGATCGAGTGTAAAGTCTTGTCTTAAATGACGGACAACAGCTTCGACCTGCTGCCAGCCACGCGGCACGTTTTGTGTCCATTCAGCGGCTGTGTCTGAGACCAGGTCGCCATGTTTGCTGCAATCCGTGTGCAGTGCAACGACTTCTGCGGTCTTGGCGACGGCGGATGCGGTATCCTGTTGGTCCACTTGCGGAAAGCCTGCCGTAAAATCACTGTCGCGCAATGACTGAAGGTTCAATCCCTGCGACCTTAAGTGAACCACCGTGAGCTGCGGGATATGATCCCGCTCCGGCATGTAAACCACCGAATCATCCGTCCAGCCAAAAAAGTCCGGCCGATCGATCTTGTGCACGTGAATTGCGGTCAACTGTGTTGGAGACGGAATACGGTTTGTCTTCAGGTTGATGAATTTAACCGCATTAGGTTCTAAACCCCGGAGGATGGGCGATGAGTCTACCGGCATGCAATAGACCCAGGGTTCTCCGCCATGGTCCTCGAGCCGAATCGGGGAATGCGGTTGGGAATTGTCTGAATGCGTCCATTCGCGTCCATCGAATGAGTCGAACCGCTCCAGCGCCAGATGCAGAGGTGTACGGCCCACGACGTACAGCATCGCAGCCCCATCACGATCGCTCAGCGTTTTTCTTTTTCGTTTCGCTTGACGCCGTAATGTGGAGAACTCGCGACCGCTCTGCTTCGATTTGGCGATCCGCTGCTCAATCGCTTTCACCTCTCCGGGGGCAAGAGCGATACTTTTCTTCCATTTTTTTGGCTTCACAGGGTCGCCATATAGCTCGTTGACCATGTCGTATAGCGATGGCATCTCCGAATCCAAAAACAGTTCGCTATCGACGGGCCCGAAACTGGTCGCTTCTTCCTTGGCTGCAACCATCGCATCGCCATCCCCGACTCCGGCACTTGCCAATTCGTCGCTCCAAGGGGTTCCGCCGGAGGATGGCATAAAGCCACGAATGACGTAAGTGGAGGCCGACGTAGACCCCAGGGCGATCAACAGCAGGGTTGAAATAATCACCACGCCTCCCATGACCGAGGATCGTAGTGGCAAGCAACGATCGGTCTGCCCGGGAGCAATCGTTTTTTGAACGCGTTCCCAGTATCGCGCCATGAGCCACCACAGCATCATCACACCAAACAGACCGGCTAGTAGGTAAACCGCTAGCGATGTGCCGATCACCGTGGCGAAGAGAGCCATAAACGCCGCAAAAAGGCAAGCAATTTGCCGAGCTCGTTGACGATGACTGAATGCACCGAGAATGAGGGCAGTATTCTGAAAACAAACCAGCATGGTGATGATCGGTAAGTCGCCAACGTCGAAAATGCGCAACACAAACTCGACTCCGACAGGCAAGAGTGTCCAAAAGACGCAGATCATGGGAAAGTGGCGGTCCATTGTGCCGGCGAACTTTGATCGCAGCCCGATCCACAGTAGCCACGGCATGCCAATGAAAAATAGTGACGTCGCTAGCATCCACACCAGCGAAGCGCAGGATGGTATTCTGGCAACCGTGAGTGACGCCGCCGAAAGCGTCACTAACAGGAGTGTCCCGAATTCTTTATCGCGCCCAGTCTTCATGGCATTGCCTTTCCCATTGTCGCTGAAACTGGCGCGTCGGTTCGTTGGCGAGAGTCAGGCCAATCCATGGCTTTCCATGTTCTGCCGAGCATTTGGGGCCATCGTTGATTACGACGGCGCGAATAGGCTCACGTTTTTGCCTGCTTTGGTTGCGTGCCCCGAACGAATGCCATCGCTCTGCTGAGGTCACCAGGATAGTCAACTGATCACCAACGTTTTTCCGCGGTAGATTGACGAAACCCTCTGCGGGAGACGGGGGNTGGTAAGCAGCCAAACGATCGAACAAGCGATGCAGTCCGGNGGTGCTGGGCGCCACAAAGAGTCGATCCTTGCCGAGTGCGCANGTTAAATCACACGCATGGCTATGAAACTCNANGCACAAACTGGCAATCACCCGTAAACNCCAATCGAGGGCCGTTTTGTTATCGGAGAAGGCATACGGGTCAAGCTCTACCAAGATGCTTTCGCGCGANGCGGTTTGNCNTTCACAAACGATTAGAGCATCACGCCGCGCCGTATGGATCCAATGAACACGCCGCAACGAGTCGCCGCGGATGTATGGACGGGCNGCGATGATATCTCCGTCGTGACCGGGCCGATCGATGCAACTCCCTGTTGCGGCCAACCGGTCCCCTTGCAGCATGGGGACGGACCGTAAGCGAGTCGTTCGTGGCCAAACGATAAGTTTTTCGTTTACCGAGATCGTTCGTTCTGTACTCCAGATACCGAAAGGAAAACCGGTTGCCAGCACCGGCGGTTGGTGTGGGTACACGCCGCGCCGTGGCGGCTGGTAGGTGAATTCAAATCGGCTGTTTGACCAACCGGCAACTTGCGACAGCGCGGTTGCGTCGGGTTGCCGTTCCGTTCCAACAGTACAAAAAAACCCTCGTTGCACCAACAGTCCCCATACGGGCCACGGCCATCGGTTCGTGACGGTGAGTACAACGGTCACTTCGTCATGCTCATGGCAACGCGACCGATCGAAATCGATTCGCGCCTCCAAGCCGCGCATTGCCAGCCATGGCCATGCTATTCCCAGGCCCATGGCACTCAGAATGATCGCGCAAGTCACCCAGCCCTCGGGTGCGACAATGGCTCCGGTCAAGCCCGCTGCCACAGCGGCGACGGCAAACCAGCCGATTGGTGTCCGTAGCCAAGCAACGTAGCGATTGGACCAGGGCAGAAAATCGTGGGTGGTGATCCCAGAAAACCATTCACGGATGGGGAATTTGCTCAAAACCGCTTGTCCTCTTTTTCCATGACAGACTCCAAGTCCGTCGACAGGAGGTCAGCGGATGTGGGAAAGCTACGTGTGCGGACAGCGTGTGATCGGTCGAACACCACGTAGCTCGGGCAAATCGTCGCACCATATCGCACGGCGGTTTGTCGATGGGCATTGAAATCGACGCGAACCACGGTTGCCTGCCCCTCATATTGTTGCGCGAGATGGGCCATTTCAGATTTCATCTGNTCACANCGNNNGCAACCAAAGTCGACGCCAAATTCGACCAGTACGGGCAGTTTGCTGTGCCGGATGAGCGAGTCGAGTTCCGCGCCCGAAACGACCGGCAGGGCCTGCTCGCCTGCGCGATAATCAATCGCCGTCATGGGGCCAGACGTAGGCGACGTGTCGCATCCGACAAGTGCAATGCAGACAAGCATCAGCAAGCGAACAATAAAGGGGGAAGCGATCAGATTCATGAAAGCATTCGGTCACGATGTAAGCGAGACGGGCGACAGATAGCGGCAAATTCGGAGAGCCTCAGGAGACATCTTTTAGGCAGCCCTCAGTATTATTTGAGTATGTAATTATGTTTTTTTTATGTCAACTCTATCGCCTCTTATGTCCTATTATTCCCGGTTACTTTGTTAGTTGCATAATGCTTTAAGTGTGCAATCTTGTGGTAATATCTTGCCCTCTAGCAGATATCACTCGATGATTCGATAAGACGGATTGTGGGTGAAGATGAAGTATACGGTCACAACGCATCACATATTCATCAATTAATTGAATTGTTAATTCAAAGCCCCAGTGTTTTGTTAATGCTCCAAAATGCACACGCGTTTAAAAGAAAAGACCTGCGACCAGGAGGCCGCAGGTCTTTTTGCGTCACACATTTAACTCTTACTTAACCTAACCAAGGTTTCGCTTGCGACGGCGAATGCATGCCAGCGTGGCAAACATTCCCATCAGGGTCATGGCGAGGGTCGACGGTTCGGGAACCGCAGTGCCATGATCATGGCCCTCTCCGACAAACGTTTCCGCGACGTAATGCTCAGCGGCTTCCATCATCGATTCGAATGCTTCCTCGAGTTCTTCCGAGTCGGTCTCGTCAATATTCGAGTAGTCAAAAGGTGGCAGTCCAGAGAGATCAACACCAAAGGTCATTCCGAGGAAATAAACTGGGTCGCTGTGCACGCTACCGAGTTCAAACTCCATTGTCCACAGGTATATTCCCGCGGCGGGATCTCCGCCACCACTTCCCACGAGATCAATGCTTAGATCTTCATGGATTCCGCCACTGGCGGTTGTGGTGCCAATGGTGAAACCGGACACATCCGAACCGCTTCCATCTACCGAAGCGCTGATTGCGGAATTGCCAAGATCCGAGAGCGTCAGCGTATGCCCGACTGCAGGCACAAAACTAACATCATCCTCTTCCACGGTGGTGGGATCAAAACTGCTGAAATCCCAAAAAAGTAGATTTGAATCGACTCCACCGTGTTCCATGTGAAGTAGTTCAAATTCCAGGGCCGTGTTACCTGGGAGTGCCAAGTTCGGTGAGGTGCCTCCCACTGGACCGGAAGAAAAACCAGGCGCATTTGCGCTAAATNCGGTTCCTAGTCCAAAGAGTCCCTGGAGTTCGATTTCATAGATGTTTTGTCCTTCCAGCGTATTCACATTCGTTTGGTTCGAGACCGAACCAGTGGCAAGTTCGCCGGTGACATCATCAACGGTGAGCAGAATGTCACCATGTCCATGTTCGCCCTCGGCAAAGACTGCAGATGCTTGCGTGCAAAGTATGGCAGCACCTGCTAGCAGTAGTAATCGCTTCAAGAAGCGATTAATTCGTGAATTAGACATCTCTCATTAACCTCCTAGCAAATAAAAGTGTAAAAAACAGGTTGCGAAATCGTTTCCTCTTATTGAACACCTCCGATGGTGTTGTGTTTCTTTGTGTTGACGCAACGGGGATGCGTGTTATGTGTATTGTGTTTAGCTTTCTGGTGGCGGTGGGTATCCTGGGCTGGGCAGGACAAAATTGAAATTCACTGTCCCGGGGGTCGCTCCCGGTTTTTGTTTGCACCACTCGCGAATGGTTTCTTCAGCAATAAACTCTACGCGGCCGTCACAGTAGAGATAATTTGAGCCCTCGCCGTGTCGGGTCGTTGCAATTTCTCCGTATTCTCCTCCTACGTTGTCGAACGCATTGCCTAAAAAAATGTCCGTCGCTTGTTCGGGGAAGCTTATCCAACTCATCGAGTGCACATGATCGAGATATACATCTGGCCCTGAGGTGTCGTGAAGTTCGAAAGCCCACATCGTTTGCGAATCGCTCATTTTGTCTCTGTCTGTGCAGCGATCCTCCTCCGGTGCCTCGGTCGTCATGTAAACGTTCAGGGTATAGCTGGTTTGGCGGAGTTCGACGCGTTCTTCTCCATAGGGGTCCAGCGGACAAATGCGAATCACGTCCACGTCCTCGATGTAGGGTGCGAGAAGATCAATCCAGGCCTTTTCATCTCCTTTCTCCTCCGTATGTGAACTGCCAGGCATTTTGCCGCCATGGCTGTCTGTGTAGAGAAGCATGGAGAGGCCGACTTGACGCATGTTATTGGCACACTGTGTCCGCAGAGCAGATTCCCGAACTGAGCCAATGGCAGGTAGCAGCAAGGCGACCAAAAGACCGATCGTTGCGATCACGACAAGCAATTCAACAAGCGTGAATCCTTGCTTTGTGCGTTTTTTCTGATCGTCCATTCGCAGTGCAGTGCACCCATCGCACCCATCCGCTCGGTCGTCACGTACGCCAACCGANGCACCCGGATTACAAGANGCAAATGGAAGTGAAAGGTTTNTCATTGGGCTTGGTTCATGCGTTGCGTGCGTGTCGATGACTGGTGGTGGCCGATGAAGGCGGTTGCGAACAGACGCAANACGCTGAAGCTTTGTGAGTCAATGNATTTGGTGGGAATGGGGAAGGAATGTCCAAATGCAATACGCTTGCAAGTGGCAACACAATTTAGTATCTGCAGCTTCGTTTTTATGTCAACTAGTTTTTTGTCCTAAGTCATAATTTTTAAAGCATTTAACACTTGCATGATTTTTTAAGTTTGCAAACTTTCGATCAATGTTTCTCGCGCGTGTTTGGATTGGGTTCACATTGACGATGAGCACGCGATGGATTGATTTCTTTCAACTCCTCTCCTCATTGGACTTACGGTGCCGTGCCGAAATAAGAGGTGTGAAATTCGCCCGTAACAATCTCGATGCTCGGCCGCTACAGGCGAACAAAACTTATTTCCAATACTCAGTTCAACATTCAATTAATCCGTTGAGTGTCGTGCTCCATTCGCGTCAAACGCGGTCGGAAGCACCGATTGCGTTCGTTTCGATTGCGCCACTTTGCGGGTTGCNGNTGCCNATNGCATCAANGAGCAATGGTGCCATGTGCAACAAAAAGTGCAACAAAAAGTGCAACAAAAAGTGCAGCAAAAAGCGCAGCAAAAACGGCACGGTTTTGCATCCGTTGCACGATGAGGGTCGCCTGTTAGATTAAGAAGATGATTTTGCGCACCCATCCTCTGCAATTACTTCAGGTAGCTTGCTGCTTTGTGTTTCTGATCGTTTTTCACTGGGCGGAAAGCGATTTGGCGGCCGCAGAACCGAAAGCCGTTAAACCACAATATGAGCATGGCGCAATCCGCGTTCCAGCGGCTACCGCGAATGAGGCCAAGCGCGAATCGGTGTCCGTTGCGCTGGCAGAGCAATATCTGGAACAGGGGAGCGCGGCCTGGAACGGAAAGCACAAATGCATTAGTTGCCATACCAACGGCACATACATGACTATCAGGCCGGCACTGACAAAAACGCTCGGGATGCCGAATGAATTGCAACGCAAATTTTTTCTTGACCAACTCATCGCGCTGACCGCAGAGAACCCCAAGAAGCTACAGCGGGGCACTGGTCCGGCGCAGGTGATTTACCTGGCCGCCGGTCTCGCCGAATGGGATAAACATGTAACCGGGTCACTCTCGCCAGAAACCGATCAGGCACTGCGGCTGATGTTTTCGTTGCAGCGGCCGAACGGGTCCTGGGGCAGTGAAGATTGCTGGCCGCCTTATGAATCTGATGCTTATCACCTGGCAACGGTTGCCGCTATGGCTACCGCAACGGCCCCGGGCTGGCTAGACCAAAGCGAAAAGGTGACAGATTCGCAATTGCTCAGTCAAATCAGAAAACTTAAAAACTATTTGCGTTCTGAGCCACCACATGACTATGGTCGCACGCTGTTACTCTGGGCCAACGCCCGTATGCCGGAATTGCTCAACTCGACGGAACAACAACGTTTGATCGAAATGCTCATCGCGCATCAACGCAAAGATGGTGGCTGGTCGCTACGCTCGATGGCGGATCCCGAAGCGTGGGGTAGCGGTAACCGCGCGGAAAAACTGCGATCGGAGCCCAACTTTTCCAGCCCGACGAGTGATGGTCATATGACGGGCTTAGCGATTGTCACGTTGCGGGAAGCGGGTGTGCCTAGCAACGATCCATCCATTGAGCAGGGCATCGCATGGCTGAGAGATAATCAGCGCGAATCGGGTCGCTGGTGGACCCGCTCGCTGAACACGGACCGCACGCACTACATTACCTACAGCGGCACCGCTCTCCCGGCGCTCGCGCTGCAACTTTGTGGTGCGTCTGAATCTGATTCGGTTCAGTCCGAATTGAGTGCAGATCCTCGCTGAAAGATAGCGATTTCGCAGGTGATGCCCGGTCCGAAAGCGAGTGCCACCACCGGGCCGGATGCGTTTTGCATAAATAGTTTTTGCAGGATGAATGCAATCGTGGGACTCGACATGTTCCCGTGATTTTCCAGCACACTTCGAGACGCTGCGAGATCCGCGTCGCTTAGATCGAGTGCGCTTGCCACCGCACTGAGAATACTCGGTCCGCCCGGATGGATGGCCCAGTGCTTAACGTCCTTGAGCGAATATCCACATTTTGCCACCGCGGTTTCCACGCACGACTTCAAGTGCGTTTCAAGATGGGTGGCCACCTTTCGAGAGAGGTGCATCACAAAGCCATGATCGCGGATTCTCCAGGTGATTTCTTCATTCGTTCCATCAATTAGATTGCTTTGCTGCGCGATGAGTTGCCAACTCTCATTGTCATTGTTTTGTCGACTTTCCAGGAGCAACGCCGCGGCGCCGTCGGCAAAAAGGGTATTGGCAACCATCTGGTCCGGAACTTCGCTGTACTGGTAGTGGAGGCTGCATAACTCGACTGCAAAACAGAGGATGCGTGTCGGTTCCGCGCTGCCCAACGCGGCAGATACGCGTAGGGCGTTGAGCAGCCCGTGGCAGCCCATGAATCCGACGTGGGTCCGCGTGACCGATGGTGGCAGCGAGAGTTCTTGAATCAGGCGGATGTCGATGCCCGGGCTCGCAAAACCAGTGCAACTGCAACTGACTACGTGATCAAGTCCCCGTAATGCGTCCGTTGCGTCGTCTGCCAGGCACCGAGTAACAGCTTTTTGAACGAGGGCGTACGCACGTCCCTCGTAAGCCTGCATACGAGCAGCGGTCGATGGCCCCATATCCTCAGCGGAAAGGGGCGGACTAAAGAAATCTTGTATTGGATTCCCCTTTTCATCTGGTTCAAGCAGCACGGAATGTCGCTTTGTGATCCCGGTTTTGGCAGCGATCCGTGCGCGCAGCGGATCACTGGCTCTCGAGCTGGAGAGATGATTTGCGAATTTTAACGCACTCTTCTGATCCAGCGCGAGGTTCGGGTTCGCAAGGCCGATAGCCCGGATGATGATTCCCATCTAAAGTTCCTCTACCTTTTGTCGTGGTGACGCATCCTGGTCTTCATGACTGTCCGTATGCAGCGTAGCCTGCGGGAAGATGCGGTGGATTAAAGCGGGCGCGTGCCTGGAGGCCTTCATTGTTAAATTCCACAAGTGACGGTTGCGAACGGCGAGTGTGAGTAGTCGACACCGGCGAAAATCTCGCTGTAGGGCAGCCCAATAACCACGGCTGTATCGGCGACCAATCTGTTGCGTCGCATCGGGTTGCTTCGGGTCAACCTGCTCAAACGCAGCCGCCAGTTCGCGGGCGCCGCGTAATGCCCATCCAATGCCTTCTCCGGTGAGCGGTTCCACGTAACCAGCTGCGTCGCCCACGCGATAGCATCGCTGA
The DNA here is from genome assembly GCA_002168195.1 of Planctomycetaceae bacterium TMED10. GTDB lineage: Bacteria > Planctomycetota > Planctomycetia > Pirellulales > UBA7805 > UBA7805. The sequence continues at coordinate 20,711 of NHBP01000072.1, read as the reverse complement.
TCGTACAGTGTGCTTCGCCGCGTGAGTGCCGGTTTGCCGATAAAGGTTGCCCGCGGTAGGCCGACCGGTGGATCGCAGGAGTTGTGTTTAAAGATTGCATCGACTCCCTGCCACGGTGGGCGGCCATGCATTGAAGATACGTCGAGTGCAGCGGCGATATCGATGCAATTGTTTTCCAGACGCACCAGTCCGCAATAACCACCCGGAGCGATCAGCATCTTCAGGTGACCCCTCTCAAGGGGAAACTGGTCGTCGCGGAGGACGGCGCCAAGCCCGATGCGGGGTGCGAAAAAACGTTGCGCTGCTTTTGCTCTTGGCGTGGAAGGTAAACCGGAGGCATCGACCACCGCATGGGATCGGATCGTCACGGGATCTCCACGATGCGAAGGTAAAAGCTCTGCATGCAGTAAACGTAATTTCGTGTTTTGATCCCATTCGACCTTTTTGATCGTCGTGCTACCCTGGAAGTCGACGTCACAATTCATAGCGTGCTCAATCAGTTGAGCGTCCAGGCGTTCCCGAGAGATTACGGCCATTTGAGAAAGGTTCAATTGCAACGCAATTCCTGAAGATCGGAACGTGCATCGCGTCAGCTGATCGGGAGGTCGACCACCCGAGCTTAAATCAACTCCCAGCGTATCGAGTTCGGTGGTGGCCTGTGGAGAGAGGCAACAGCCACATAGTTTGTGAAAGGGCAGCGTGCGGCGGTCGACGAGCAGCACTCGTTTGAGTGATCGTTTCAACTGCGCTGCAATCGCTGACCCGGCGGGTCCGGCACCAATAATAACCGCATCCCATGTCATGGAAGTCAGTGAAGCGGCGGTTCGGGTTGAGATCATGGACATCTTTCCTGCAGAGCTTCCGCACTTTGCGCCTGCCAATTCAGCACAAGGCGTGTAGGCCAATTGCGATCAACCTGCGCGTCAGTCAGCCCCGCTCGACTGGCGAGCGAGAGCATCTCTTTGCAGGTTCTACTATTGCGCACCGAGATCGGGCCGTCGTTTCGGGCGACACCGGAAGTCGTAAGGCATCGCGTGGCGAGGTAGGCGAGTACTAGTCCGCCGTAGCAGCGGCGGAGGTCGGTGAAAATTAGACCGAGTGAAGCGCGGGCCCGCGTTTGCTGGAGCAAGGTGGTCAATTCGGGATCCGTCAAATGATGCATAAAAAGCGAAGAGATGGCAATGTCGCANGGCGCATCCAGCGCGACGACATCCGCAGTCTGTAGTTCGAACTCGGGATGATTACCCGAGCAGAATCTCTCGCGGCCTCGCTCGATCCCGCGGGCATTGGCATCGAATCCGACGATGCGATGCTCGATACCGCGGGCCTGCAGAGAACGACTGAATCGGTACGTTAAATCACCATCCCCGCACCCGTAATCATGGATAACCAATCGCCGCTCCTCACCGTTTGCTTGCGTCCTACGGATTAAGCGGCAAACATACCGACAGAGAATTTGTGCCGTTCTACTCCATGCGTTCAATGTGCCCAGTGCGACCATGGCACCCTGATAGTCCTGTTCTTCGATGTCGTGCTGATCCATCCATTCGGGCAGCATTTGTTTGGAGTGAAGCATTGTCTTGTCGCCGATTTAGATCGCGGGATTCGCCTGAAACATCACCACTGATAGGTATAGCAGGCCCGGACCAAAACATCCAATCGAGGCAGCAGTAGGTTGGACTGAACCTGAAACGATCGCATTGATGATCCTCTCACTGTTCATGCCAAACGCAGTTGGTAATCGATCTTCTATTATAGCGCGATGATGCAGTCTAAAAAAAATGGGGCTGGGACTTGCGGTTATTCGTAAGGTGACGAGCGGCTTACGAAGGACATTTTTATTGAATTGTTTGCACTGACCGTTCGGCATCTTCTGCTCGATACCTGGTTCGATACGTTGCGGTATGCGGGCGAGATAAAATGTTCTGATGGCACGGTAGCCCCGATTAGCGTATAACGGTTGTCGTTAATCGGCCGTTTTATGCACGCGATGTGTGTTCGGTTATCNGCGATCTCTCGAGACACCAATGAGTTTCGGCCATGCAGNCACTGCCCTTGAAATTTGAGACCGGCCACCTNTATGTCACGCTCGATGGCAATGAATGGATTTTTGATACGGGCTCTCCGAATAGTTTTGGTGCAACCGACGCCGTTACGTTGGACGGAGAAGAGTTTAAAATTCCCGCGGCATACATGGGGATGGACGCAGAGCAGTTATCCGAGTTTGCCGACCATCCGACCTGTGGACTCTTGGGTGCCGATGTACTCAGCCAATTTGACGTGCTCATCGATATTGATCAGCACCAGATTACTTTTTCTAAAGACGAACTTGCCTTGGAAGGTACGGTGCTCACCCTGGATGCATTCATGGGTATTCCGCTGCTCGATGCCGAAATCGAAGGCGGGTCCTATCGGATGTTTTTTGATACTGGCGCGCAAGTTTCGTATTTTCAGCATCGTTCNCTCAGTTCGTTTCCACCGGCGGGNTCACTCAGCGATTTTTATCCNGGTTACGGACAATTCGAGACGGAAACCCATCAGGTCGAGGCGTCGATCGGCGGGCAGGGGATGCTGCTGCGATGTGGATCGCTGCCTAAAATGCTCGCCGCAGGCCTGGTGATGGGCGGTGCGAAGGGAATCATCGGGAATGAAATTCTGCCGGGTCGAGTGACTGGATATTTTCCGAGGCGGAAGCAACTCGTCCTGGCTGCTTCCTAGGTGCGATCGGAACTGTACGTGGACTTGAAAAATTGTGTTGACTCGTAAGTTGATNCTAAGGGAATTCTTTAAGCTGAAAACCGAATTGCCCAATTATTACTATGGCTGAAAAAACAGAGCAAAACCAATCGAAACTTAATAGTTGGTCATCGATGCGTGATCGCTTTGTCCCCTCGGGAACGCCGCTCACGATTTCGCTTTCCTGTTTGATCGGCGTTGCCGCCGGTTACGGGGCTGTGATTTTTAATATGCTCATCGCGAGCATTGGGAAATTCAGTGTGCAGCAGGCTTATGCCATGGCGGTCTCGACGTGGACCTTTTGGCTTTTGCTGGCTGTCACGCCAGCGATCGGGCTGTTTCTGGTCGCCTGGATGACGCGTCGATTTGCCCGGGAGGCACAAGGGCACGGTGTGCCGGAGGTTATTTCTGCCGTGGCCCACGAAGACGGCGTGATTCGTCCTCGCGTGGCATTTGTAAAAGTGCTCGCCAGTGCGCTCTGTATCGGCACCGGTGGTTCGGTCGGTCGCGAAGGACCCATTGTTCAAATCGGGGCAGCACTCGGCAGTCTCGCCGGGCAGGTTTTTAATCTTTCGCCAAGGCATTTAACGATTCTCGTCGCGGCTGGTGCAGGGGCTGGCATCAGTGCCACTTTTAATGCTCCGCTCGCCGGAGTGATGTTTGCGAGTGAAATTATTTTAGGAAGTTTTGCCGTCGAGAGTCTGGCACCGATTGTCGTCGCCTGCGTGCTGGCCCAGGTGATCCATGTGCAGGCGAGCGGGGCAGGGTGGTGGCCGGCATTCGGTGAATTGAAATATCAGTTTCTCGGTGACTGGGGACAACTTCCTTCCTACATCATGTTCGGAATGCTTTGCGGACTTGTCGCAGTGAGTTTTACAAAGATGCTTTACCGCTGCGAGGATATTGCCGAACAAAAGCTAAAAAGTTGGTGGCAAAGAGCACTACTTCTCGGGTTGGTGGTGGGTATCGTCGGTGTGGGTTATGAGCTCGTGCTGCCCCGAGTGGCGCCCGCGGTGGATCGGCAGGTTAAAACACCGGCCCTGTTCGGCGTTGGCTATGACGTTGTTCATCGGGCGCTTCGGATGCAGAATGAGTTGAAGCCTGTGGAACTGCAAGACACCAAGCAAACTGCTGCGGGAGAGGCCGGTAAGCCGGTCAATGAAGAAATAGCGTTGGATAAAAGGCGAATGCGGGTGCAGTTGTTCTGGTTTTTACCGCTCATCTTTTTGAAACCAATTCTCACCAGCCTGACCCTTGCCGGTGGAGGGTCTGGAGGAATATTTGCGCCCTCGCTTTTTTTAGGCGCATCGCTCGGGACATCATTCGGGCTAATTTGCAACCTCTTGTTTCCTCAATTCAGCGCGAATCCGGGCGTTTACGCGATTGTCGGCATGGGAGCAGTCGTTGCGGGAACAACGCACGGATTGCTCAGCGCCATATTAATCGTCTATGAAATGACGGGCGATTACCGCATTATTCTTCCGATCATGATTGCCGCCGGTCTGTCGAGTTGGGTTGCGCGGTATATCGATCCCGAAAGTATCTATATGAAGAAGCTCAGTCGACGCGGCGAGACGTTGGCTCGCGGGCTGGATATGCAATCGCTCGAACATGTGCGGGTGCGTGACGTGATGATTCGCAACGTTCCTACCGTCTCTTATGCCGACACGCTTGAGCAAATTATTCGGGTGGCGCGCGCAAATTTACACATCGAAAGTTTTCCGGTGATGGATGCCGATAATAAATTGATTGGGATCATCCGCGCCGAGGATTTGCATCGGGTACTTGATGCCGATTTAGAGCCGAATCTCGTGAATGCGGAAGACATCGTGATGAAGTCACCATTGAGTGTTTCTCCGGAACTCAATTTGCTCGAGGCCATGCGTGACTTTGGCAGTCGGGATATCGAAACACTACCGGTCGAGACCGGGACCGGTTCCGCGCGTCGTCTGGTGGGTCTGTTGCTGCGGGCGGATGTCTTGAGTCGCTATCGTCGGGAAATGCTTCAATCGCGATAACCGTTTGACTCCAGATGTTACTTCAGGCCCATTGAGTGATGCGCGGCCGTAATGGTAGGCTTTCCGTGTTGTTTTTCCGCCGCGCATTCGTGTTCTGATGAGGAAATACCATGCCGCTTTACGATGCAGATGAAACATTGGGGCCCGACTCTTTCAACGCGGACGATCATGCCGACGAGATTGTGATCAATCCGTTGCCGCGGAAAAACTTTCCCCTGCACACGCAGCAACCGGAGCAGATTTTTCAAATTCTTAAAAACGAACTTTTGCTCGACGGCAATAGTAAACAGAATTTGGCGACTTTCTGCCAGACTTGGGAAAGTGAACAAGTGCATGAGTTGATGGATCTTGCGGTCGACAAGAATCTGATCGACAAGGATGAATATCCGCAAACGGCAGAAATTGAACGGCGCTGCGTGCGACTGCTGGCTGATCTGTGGAATGCACCCGGGGGTGCAGTCGGTTGTTCAACGATTGGCAGTAGCGAGGCGGCGATGCTCGGGGGGATGGCAGCCAAGTGGCGNTGGCGAGAGAAGCAAAAGGCTGCAGGGAAACCATTCGATAANCCCAATATGGTATGCGGAAGCGTGCAGATCTGCTGGAAGAAATTTGCCCGCTATTGGGATATTGAAATGCGGGAAATAGAGATGACCGATGAAAACCTTTGTATCCGTCCCGAGGAGGTTTTAAAACAGATTGATGAGAACACGATTTTTGTCGTTCCCACGCTCGGTGTAACCTATCATGGATTGTATGAGGATGTATTGGCGATCAGCGAAGCGCTGGATGATCTGCAACTACGCACGGGGATCGACGTGCCGATTCATGTGGATGCGGCCAGTGGCGGATTCCTGGTGCCCTTCACCGATCCGGATCACGATCCGTGGGACTTTCGTCTCAAGCGGGTCAAATCGATTAATGCGTCCGGACACAAATTCGGACTTGCGCCGCTTGGCGTGGGTTGGGTGCTCTGGAGGGAGCAAGCCGATTTACCGGATGACCTTGTTTTCCATGTCAGCTATCTCGGCGGTGACATGCCGACTTTTCAAATCAATTTTTCGCGGCCTGCGGGACAGGTAATCGCGCAGTATTACGACTTTATCCGACTCGGTCGCGAGGGATATGCCAGAATTCACGGCGGCTCGCACACGGTCGCTCAGTATTTTGGCAGCGCGATTGCAAAGTACGATGAATTTCAGGTAGTGCACGACGGGAATCCACAACACGGCATCCCGGCTGTTGTCTGGCGGATTCGTGATGGCCACCAACCCGATTTCACGCTCTACGATCTTGCGGATCGTCTTCGCATGCGGGGGTGGCAGGTTCCGGCATACCCCCTGACGGGAACGCTTTCGGAAATCGGTTTTCAGCGGATTTTGGTCAAGCGCGATTTTACCCGTGAGATGGCCGACCTATTGCTCGATGATATCAAGTCGGGGGTTGATTACTTTAAAGCAAACCCCGCAAACAAACCGGTTGTGGAACAAAAAGCACATGCGTTCAACCATCTGTAAGATTAATTTCGCAGGGGATGATTGAATACGTGTGGTGGTGATGGTGGTGATGGCGTAGATGCTAAAATAATTGAACATAATCAACCAAACAGGGCGAGATGATTATGATTGCCAGTGGAATATTCTTTAGTTTGTTTGTGATGCTCATTATTACGCTCCGTCGCCATGCGTGGCCGACCGTGTTCTTCTTTTTTCTCTCGCTCGTCTTGATTGTGCTGCTCTTTTTGCATCACGCGACCGATCGGCTCAATATAAGCCTCTGAACTGTCAACAGTGGGGATTTCGATGTCGGAGATGAACGAAGTCGACCTGAAGCACGACGAACATGCCATGTGGAAGTTATGGCCGCGGATCGAATTTGTGATCCTCCACTTTTGTGTCCTGGCAATTTGTGGTGTTTTGGGCGGTGCGCTGTGGGTGCAGTTTGTTGCAGGTGAGTATCCCTGTCCGCTTTGTATTTTGCAGCGGCTGGCCATGATTCTCTCCGCAATGGGTTCGATTTTTGTGATCACCCACGGTCACTATGCCCGCGTCCAGGGTTTTTCGGTGATGGGCCTCGGCTATGGAATGTCGATACTTGCTGCGGTAGCCGGCCTGTTCATTGCAACCCGTCAAGTGCTTTTGCATATTCAACCGGGTGACCCGGGTTATGGAAGTCCCGTCCTGGGAATGCATCTTTATTCGTGGTCCGTGGTCGTCTTCCTGGTGGTGCTCTTGGCGAGCGGGCTGATGTTGATTTTTGGTCGTACACCAATTCTGCACTGCCCGACCTGTCACGAAAAAGAATCACCCGAAGAATCAAAAATGAAATATTTGCGACTCCGCTGGTATTCCTGGGCCACATTCTGGATTTTCGGCGCCATTATTTTGATCAATGCGTTTGCCACGTTTGCCGAGTCAGGTTTTCATGCCTTCTTGCCGGATAATCCGAGCAGCTATCGATTGTTCGAGAAATAAACGCTACGTACCTTCTTCAATGTTCGGCAGCGGTCGAAAAGGTGTGCAGAAGGGCAATCCGTCCACCGGATTGTATACCCCATGTCTAGGGGTCGCTGCTTGCGAAACGTTCACCGAGTTGTAGGTTAAGGGTTCGTGCAAACGGCAGATTCTCTTTGTGGAATGAACGAAAGGTTGCAGTAATGAAGTTTTTAGGCGGCGGCGTGTTCCTTCAAATTTTCCTGCTCACGGTCTGGTCAGCTTTCGGTTCCGAGCAGAATGAACAACAGCGCGATGAGGCAGCAGCCATCGATGCGTACATCTATCTTTACCCACTGGTGACGATGGATGTCACGCGGTTACAGATGACCAACGTGGCTGCCAGTTCAGCAGAGAATATGGCTGCTCCGATGAACCAGCTGTATCATTTTCGGGCCTTTCCCGACGCTGATTTCCGCACGGTCGTGCGTCCCAATTTTGATACTCTTTACACCTCGCTCTGGGCAGATATGACCGACGGCCCGGTGATTGTGAGCGTTCCCGATTCTGGAGGCCGGTATTACATGCTGCCGATGCTTGACATGTGGACCGATGTCTTTGCGGTGCCCGGCTGGCGCACCACCGGAACCGGTCAGGGTAATTTTGCGTTCGTTCCGCCCGGTTGGAAGGGCAAGTTACCGAAGGGTGTCGTAAGGATTGATTCCCCGACCCCTTATGCATGGATGATCGGAAGGACCGAGTCTTCGGTTGATACCTACGACGAGGTGCATCAATTTCAGGATGGTATCAGGGTGACACCGTTGGCGGATTGGGGGAAGCAGTCGTCACAGAAAAAATACAAGATCAATCCGAACATCGACATGAAAACACCACCCCTCGATCAAGTGAATAAATTGCCTGCCCGTGAATATTTTGAATATGCCGCGCAGTTAATGAAGTTGCNCCCNCCGCATATCACGGACCCTGATATTGTGGCCCGGATGAAACGCGTAGGCCTCGAACCTGGTAAAGAATTTCAATATGACAGCCTGAGTCCATCNGCTAAGGCCGCAATCGATCAGGCGGCGGAAGAGGGCCTCAAGATGATCAAGGCACACCTGCCGGAAATCGGGACCATGGAAAATGGCTGGTCCGTGATGCGAGAAAATGCAGGCGTCTATGGCGCCGATTACCTGCAACGTGCAACGATTGCATTGGCAGGACTCGGGTGCAATAAACCGATCGATGCCGTGTATCCGCTGGCGATTGTCGATTCACGCGGAAAAGAACCGACGGGTGATCAGCAGTATGTCATGCACTTCGATAAAGATCAGCTACCGCCGGCCGAGGCGTTTTGGTCGCTTACGATGTATGATGCAGATGGATTTCAGGTTGCCAATCCAATCAACCGTTTTGCAATCGGAGATCGGGATAAGCTGAAATTCAATGACGATGGTTCGCTCGACCTTTTTATTCAAGCAAAATCCCCCGGTAAAGAGAGGGAATCGAACTGGTTGCCAGCGCCGAACCAAGGCATACTCGGTTTGACGATGCGGCTCTATGCGCCGGAGCGCAGTGTGTNGGATGGAAGTTGGCAGCCGCCGATACTTACGCACGTCGATGAAGCGGCCCGGCCAGCGAAAGCCGGGGGCTCGCAGTAGCAAGTGGCATTTTAAGTATTGGTTGGAAAGAAGAGGAAGCTGCAACGAGCGGTCGGTCTTGTAAAACGCATNCAGGCCAGTATCNTAAATCGTTAGACGCAATAGCGTATTGTTCCCGGGTCGTCGCAGCCAATGGCTTTCTCCTCCGCCAGCGTCGGNCCGACCGAGAGAGTTTTCCTGCGGCTCTTTANTCGAGAGTGTTTATGCCTTTACTTGCTGACGTTCTACGCCCCGGAATTTTTCGCGTGATGCGTGTATGCGGGGAAGGCTCGGAAGTGACGCGGCTGAAGCGACTGGGCGTCTGTGAGAACCGCACGCTTGAAGTCGTCAATACCGGGAATCCTTTAGTGATCTGCGTGGCCGGTACGCGANTGGGGATCTCCCGGAGCGTTACGCGTTGCATTGAAGTCCAGACGCAGTCGCCTGCCGACGCGCCATCAGCCGAGGAGCATTAAGATGAGTTCGGCCGCGACGGCAACCCAAAGTATTGTTCTGGCAGGAAATCCAAATGCCGGCAAGACACTGCTCTTTAATCGCTTAACCGGATTGCGGGCGAAGACCGGGAATTATCCCGGAATTACAGTCGATGTACGGCGGGCCTCGACACATCTTGGTGGAAAGACAGTCGACCTGATNGATCTTCCGGGGCTTTACAGTATCGACGCGCTTTCCCCGGAGGAGTTAGTGGCGAAGGGCGTCCTTACAGGAGAGATTGAATCGGAACCGAGTGTGGTCGTTCTCGTGGTGGATGCAACACATTTAGAACGCAATCTGTATTTGGCGAGTGAAATNTTAGAACTCAATCGCCCGACGGTAGTGGCCCTTAACCTGATGGACGCAGCCCGTAATGCAGGCCTAGAAATCGATGTCGAATCACTTGCCGAGGAGTTGCGTTGTCCGGTGGTTCCGGTGAGCGCAAAAACTGGCGANGGTCTGGAAGCTCTTAAAGACCAACTGGCCAAGATGGTTTCGGGNCCACTTGAAGTGCTCGATACCTTTCCGTCCTGTACAACCGGTTGCAGCGGTTGCCATTTTGGGGCACGGTACGACTGGGCGGAGAAAATAACCGNTCGCACGGTTCGCGGACCCTCTGGTCAGGGCGCTACATCCGGTGCCATCGACAAGGTGCTGACCCATGCCGTATTGGGGGTCTTTGCATTTTTCGCGGTGATGCTCGCTGTGTTTTATATGATATTNTCATTCGCATCTCTGCCTATGGACTTGGTTGATGGTGCTTTTGCCTCTTTGAGTGGTTGGGTCGAAGGGGTGGTGCCTGCTGTTAAAACAATGCCCCTTCTCTGGACATGCTTTGTCTTTGTCCTGGGAGTTATTGCCTTTGGTATCGGATATCGTTTGGCGGGTGTNGGGCGNAATGTGTTCACGATCGCGGTGGCCATGGCGGCATCGCTAGTGATTGGTTTGCTCCCGGCCGACGANCTCCGAAGTTTGCTTGCCGATGGAGTGGTTGCTGGTATCGGCGGCATGCTGATCTTTNTACCGCAGATCTGCATTCTGTTCTTTTTCATTTCGCTGCTTGAGGATAGTGGTTATATGGCCCGGGCGGCTTTTGTCATGGAACGGTTGATGCGGTGTGTTGGACTGCCGGGCAAAGCGTTTGTGCCGATGCTTTCTGCGCATGCGTGTGCAATTCCCGGNATTATGGCGGCNCGTGTGATTGAAAATTGGCGTGATCGACTGACCACTATTCTGGTGCTTCCACTTTTAACCTGCTCGGCCCGGCTTCCGGTCTATGCGATGATTGCCGCACTCCTTTTTTCTGGCTCGGCCATGAAAGCCGCCCTCGTCTTTGTNGGNGCNTATACNCTNGGAATCGGGGCCGCCCTTTTTTCCGCCTGGTTATTAAAAAAGACNATTCTCCCGGGCGANGCGGTCCCCTTGGTGATCGAACTACCTGCCTATCGGATACCGAGTTTACGTAATGCGTTGCTCACCGTNTTCGATCGGGGNCTGATCTTTGTGCGGCAGGCNGGCACGGTGATTNTGCTGATTTCCATCATCCTCTGGGCACTGGCATCCTATCCCAAATTACCCGACTCGGAGGTTGCCGCGATTGAACAGGCAAGCGCNGNTGCAGGCGNCGATAATGAGTCGCCGGNNAATCGGTTGTCTCAGCGTGAGATTGAATATTCGATTGCCGGTCGAGTAGGANGNTTTGTCGAACCNGTGTTTGCACCGNTGGGNTTNGACTGGCAGATCAATATTGGNGTGATGACNTCNTTTGCNGCCCGNGAGGTGGTGGTCTCGACCTTGGCNATCGTNTACGGCATCGGAGAAGATGCTGCCGAAGATAAAACGACNNTGATCGAAACGCTCCGTCGTCAGAAGCGNCCTGACGGCAGCCCGGTCTTCACNACCGCCACAAGTTTGAGTTTTTTAGTCTTTTTTGTGCTGGCCATGCAGTGTCTGCCCACCCAAGCGGTGACAAAGCGGGAAACCGGTTCGTGGAAGTGGGCAATACTTCAATTCACNTTNATGTCGTGCCTGGCGTATGTCGCCGCGTTGGTGACATANCAGGTCTGTCGTCTTGCAGGTTTTGGCTAAACGCCTCNTGCTTCATCGNTGTTTGCTGACACNTTTCCATTAAAAGGTAGTCGGCTCATAGTCGTATCTTTCCCGGTGCCCCGGGCGTTTGCGATTATTCATTCACTAGATAGAACGCTTTCTTCGCGTTCGGCCGANCAATTGNNCCGCGTTCAGTGGTTGCTAAGAGCAAGGAACGATTTAAATATGGGTTCGCCGTCAGACAANCTGCATTGAAAATGCAGGTTACGTTTCGAGTTGTTTGGGCTTTTCGTTCATGCGCCGCAGTGCTGTAAATAACGGAACGCAAAAAGTATTTTGTCCGGTTGTGAACAGGAAAGGCAATTCATCTGAGGAATAACAGAGAATGAGACACGGGGCGGAATATGATATGTATCACACCGACGAAACCGTTAATTACACCTGTTACAAGCAAGACGGAAATCACGGAGGTCCAAAAATTTCGTTATAAAATACTCGTCGAGGAGTTCGGGCTGAATGCGATTCCGGGCATCGACCATCGTCGCCGAATAGTTGGCGATCATCTCGACGATAAACTTTCGCTCTTTGCAGCCTATGCCGGCGACCGAATAGTGGGCACGATTCGCTGTGGCCTTGTTTCACGCATGACGCAGAAGCCTGCTGCCTTGGATCAGGCCCTCGCAGCCGGATACGGAGAGGGGTATCTCCCTGAGCAGTTAGGTATTTGTGATCGCTTGGCAATCGCGGCTGAACACCGTGGCATCTGGCTCAATTTAGAGCTTTCGACAGCGGCATGTCACAGTTTGGTTCGAAAGGGATGCACGGCCTGTTTTTGCTGGGCACGTCCACGCCTCTGTCGTCTCTACCGAAGGCTTGGATTTCGTGATTTAGGTATTGTTGCAGACGGCAAAAACGACCAAATTCGCCGAGTCATGCGGTTGGAGCTAAGTGATTTAACGCACCTGAAAAAGATTAACTCTCCTTTTCAAGAAATCTTAGAGGTGGCATATCGCACTGATCGGTAAGGCTTGAGATTTCATTCCACAGAAACATTAAGGAGTTCAGGTTATGACCGGAACTAATTCAGTCGCAATTAGCGACTGCGGGACCTATGGATATGGAACGTTTCAAGACAACGGGCGCGAGCTAGCGCGTCTTAATTTTCAAGCAGAGGTCGCTTGGCAGGTTGAACAGGGAGCGCTTGTGCGTCACGGCCTGAGTCCTCATAGCCGAGTCCTGGATGTCGCTTGTGGTACGGGCGCGATCACGTGTCTGATCGCCACTTTATTGCGAAGCGGCAGCATAACGGGGATTGATCTCAATGACTCCTTGCTTCGTAAAGCACGTGAACGGACGATAGCTCCCACAACCGATAGAATTACATTTCAGAAAGGAAATGTTTATCGCCTGGAATCGCGTGCACCATTTGATTTTGCTTATGCACGATTTCTGTTTCAGCATCTTGATCGTCCACTCGCCGCGCTGCGCTCGATTCGAGAAACGCTCCGACCGGGTGGTCGTGTACTGGCAGTGGATGTTGATGATCGTGATCTTTTGTGCGTTCCTGAAAATAAAGGTTTCTGTCAATTTCTCGCCGAAGCTGCTCGCGGTCAAAAGCGGGGCGGTGGAAATCGAATGATCGGACGCGCATTGCCTGGCTTATTCAAGCAGGCAGGGTTGCGAGATATTCGCCAGGAAACAGTTCGATTCGATAGTGACCAGATGGGACTTGATAAGTTCCTGGAGTTAACCACGACATTTAAACTAGAGCAGTTCGCCCCGTCAGTCCGTGCGGGCGCTGATCGGTGGCTGTCGGCTGTGATCTCTCAGTTGTATCGTCAGCGGGCGCGACTGCAAATTGATATCNACTGTGTGAGNGGAGCACGGTAACCTGTGCGCTAGGAATTGACGAAGGAANTGACGATCTTAACTCTTATGCGAGCAGGGATTAGCGAATGCAAAAGAGTCGATTCCCTGTGCGCAGAAAGATCGTGTCATTGTCTGCAGCGACCGCGTACAGGACCCGGCCACCGCGTGCTGGAGCGGCTTCGGCCGAATCACCATCGGCCCCGTCCGTGTCCAGGCGATTGACGGCCAACTCCTCGAATGCTTTTCCTGCTTTAATGACCGTGGTGGTCCCTTTCTTCCCGAAGAAGTAAAGTTTGTCTCCTGCAGCGATCGGCGTTGCCCAGACGCTGTCCGCGGTCCGCTCTGCAAACTGTTCTTCGCCGTCATCGAGATTGAGGCAGTAAATCACGCCTTGTCGATTAACAAAATAGGCTAGTCCCTCGTGCACCATTGGCGACCCGAAAGAGGAGGTCGCCCGTTTGCATCGCCAGATGAATTCCGCCTTGAATGTGCTATCTTCACCTCGCTCGATTTGTACCAGTCCGTTTGAGCGAGCCGCCTTTCCTGCACCGCCGCCTGATCGACCGGTGGTTGCACCGATCAGAAAGCGACCATCGCCCAACGGTACGGGGGTCGGGGTCGAGTTGCCGCTGATGTCGTCAAACTCCCATAACCGTTCGCCGTTCTCCGGATCAAAACCCGCGAGTTTGCCAACGCCACTGAGTACCAGATGCGCACTTNTATCGACCGGGATCAGTCTCGGGCTGCTCCAACTGGTCACACCCAGACCGGGCACCTTCCAGCGGTCGGTGCCGTCTTGCTTCGCGACAGCCAACACGTAGGGTTCATTTTCTCGTTCAATCCATACAAATACGGTGTCATTATTTTGTTCCAGGGATGAGGAAAGGCCGTGCCGCGATTTGATTTCCCCAAAATCCTCAACCAGGTTGCGCTGCCAGAGTTCGCGCCCTTGATGGTCGAGTGCGAGTAAATTNCCGCCCTCAAATANNACNGTNATCTGCTTGGCATCGATGATCGGCGTGGGTGCGGCNCGACTCACATAATTGTTATTCTTCGCTCCCGATGCGGTCTTAATCTCTTTTTTCCAGAGAATTTTTCCGGTCTTCGTGTCGAGGCCCACAATAATGCCGGTCTCTTTTTCAGGGCCTTCAACGCTGGTAAGCACCAGAAGGTCACCGTAAATCACGGGGCTTGATTGTCCGTATCCCGGAGTCGCTATGGTCCAGGCCATATCGTCGGCCGAGGCCCAGGTCAGCGGGAGGGAAGTAGAGAGCCCCGACGGTGCACTTGGCCCTTGGAATTTAGGCCATCCGGTTTCACCGCGCGAAGTGGATGCCGCTATAAGGCAGATGAGCGTGGCTGCACCAAGTGTCAGCCGGGAGAGCGATCGAATAAAAGCCATACTGCGCGTTCTCGATAACCATTTTGAGGACGAATGAATGTCCACCAATTCTACGGAGGGGGAAGCGGTCGTCTAGCGGTATTTGGACTGCCTTTTGTAATAAATCGCGCGAAGTTGGTCATCGCAGCTTTCGGTCATCACCTCATCATTGATTTGTTCATAGACGAGTCTCAATCGTTGAAGCGCAGCGACGCAGTGGACGTTGGCCGGATCGATCGGACGCAACGTATTAATCGCTTCCTCGGTATCNTCGGCGGCAAGGCAATCTTTCGCATATTCAATCGCATAAGGGAATCTCCTAAGGGCGATGCGACGGTCGCACAACAAAAATGAATGAAACGCGGGTGTGCCGAGATCTGCTGGCTCGTCCCAAAGCGTGGGAGTGCTGGCGAGGGGGACTTGCTGGCGTGCCGGAAAAAAGAAACGATTGGCTAGCGGGCGCGACAATTCACTAGACCAAGCTTCAGCAGGGCTGTCAAGTTGGGAAAAAAGCGGTTCGGGCCTGAATCGAATGCAGGAAGCAGAGTGGATTCCGATTGGCTATTGCACCTGATCGCTCATCATTCGCCGTGCCATCTTTTGGGCGGTTTGCCAGTCGCCGTCGCGAGCATCTTCAATAATACGTTCGAGCCACTCCACCTCTTGTTCGGTGATTTGCCCCTCTTGCTGTGACGCTGCAATCAGGTCGCTCACCTGATCAAGTTTTTCACTTCGCCTGCGGTTGGTCACGTTATAGAGGGCCTTGGCATACTGGTAGGCCGTGGGAGAAATGCCCTGATAATCACTGCAGCCCACCGACAGGCATAGCAGAGAGCAAGCCAAAACCTTCAAAAGCCTGTGGCGAATCACTGAAGATCCTCTCCGCCTTCACCCTCGGCCATGCTCGACCACTCGGCCCACACGATTAGATTGACGTCTTCGGAAACGAAGCGAACACTGCCGTCACCGAGACACACGTTGCCTCCACCGCTGTGTGCTGAATACATCTGGCCGACGTGATAGGTGGGAAAGTTAATCGGATGAATAATCGGTTCGCCGGTGATGTCCAGTTCGCCTCCCGATGGCCCGGCGTGTACGAGGGTGAGCGTCGCAGCGGCATCGGGTCCATTTTCGGGCGTTGTAAAACGGGGGTGTGTCTGTCCNCCGGGAATCACCCCGACCCAGGTTTTATCACTCAAGTCAGCGGCATGCTCGCCGAGAAAAATCGTGCGTGAAAGTCCGTCTCGGATGTCCCGCACACGCGTTCGCGAGTTGCGATAGAAGGGACCGTCTGCGACCCGCGAAGCCTCGCCATCGATGTTGATTTCCTCAGTTTCGCTTGTGTAAATATTGGTGAAGACCGTCCCGGTGGAACTTGCCCCGCATTCTCCCCAGCACGATTCCTGACCGTGACTGGCAACATAGTGCGATCGCCCGACCTCGACTTGCGTTCCGTCGATCGAGAGTGGACTGCCCGATGCATCGGCGACAGTGAACGAAAATGTTTCGCTTAAAGACGCGGGGCAAAGCANGGCGGGAAGTGNTTGGGAGACCGTTTCGCGATGCGCGGGATCCCAAATCGGATCGTCATAAGAAATCGCGTCGGCTAGGTGTTCCGCATCGAGGTAGGGGAGAAGGTAGCTGGTCCAACCCCATCCTGGAGCTGCGTCCCATGTTTCGGCATCGCGTGCCGAGGATGCTGTATTTCCCGTTGAGGCAGAGGTATAACCGGGCGGGAAATATCCGCGGTTCGCTTCATGGTTGTGAAGAGCCAACCCCAGTTGCTTTAAATTGCTTGCACACTGCACTTTATGAGCCATGCCACGAGTGGCACCGACCGCGGGAAGGATCAAGGAAACGAGAATCCCGATGATGGCGATCACAACCAGNAATTCCACCANNGTAAANCCACCGNTGTTTTNAGTGCGATGNNGCATCCCGGAGATCTCCTNGGCTTNAAAAACTATAAATTTNCCCTTGGCTAAACCTTGACANCAGNTTAGCCTCGGCTAAAATTTTGTCAACCGGGTGAATCGTATCGAGAGGAGATTATTTCCTTGACGCCAGTAGACAATGCAAAGCCATCGCGGCCTTTTGATCGCACAAGGCATGATCATGCCAGTGAAACCGCTGAAGATTACGTCGAGGCGATTGCCGCACTGATCGCACAAAAAGAGGTGTGCCGCGGAGCCGATTTAGCAAAACACTTTGGCGTGAGTCACGTGACCGTAACCAAGACGGTGCTTCGNTTGAAGCGCGAGGGCCTCGCCGAAACGGAACCCTATCGCCCGATACGTCTAACCGCAAAAGGCCGAAGGTTGGCCAAAGCGGCCAAGCGCAGGCACGAAATCGTGTTTTTATTTTTGAAGGCACTCGGTGTGAGTGACGCTGTGGCAATGACTGATTCGGAAGGGATTGAGCATCACGTCAGTGCCGAAACACTCAAGGCGTTCCAGCAATTTGTACAAGGCAAAGAGGGTGAAGAGGGCAACTAGTGGATTCGACAAGTAGGGTGTGCTAATCTGCAGCAGCGCAAGGTGTTTTGTTATTCAATGATCTGATGGGGACATTCGATCAACCTGTTTCGGGCCCATTTTGAGAGACGCATAGCGAATGAAAATATTTCAGCACCGTTATGAAAGCCCCGAAGGCTATTTGCATCATCGCGCACCTTACTTGATGGTCGAGCAGGTCGTTTCGATTTCAGACACAAATGTCGTCACACAGAAGCAATTAAGTGGCGAAGAGTTTTTTATTACCGGGCACTTCCCCGGTGCGCCGATTCTTCCCGGTGCGATGATGCAGGAGATGTCGACGCAAAGTGGCGGCATTCTGATTGCTGCGCAATACAATCCGATGCAGGATTACAATACGAGCGATCCGAATCACAATGCGTTTGCCCTGGGCGTACTGGTGAAAGTGATGAAAGCTCGTTTCCGCGGCTTTGCCCGTCCCGGCCAGTTGCTCACGGCCGAAGTGGTGCTCAATGAACAAATAGGAAATTTATTTGATTTTTCAGGCACCCTGCGAGCCGATGATGCCATCATCATGCAGAATCAATTTCAGCTGACCAACATTCCTTCATCTTCCCTGACCGGACGGTAGCGGCGTTCTTGAGGAGTCTGGCTCGATGGCCGCGGATCAACAACCGAGGGAAACAAACGAATCAGGTGGTATGAAGTATCCTGCGCAGATTGAGAGCAGGTCGGTCTGGCAGGGTGACGAACTTGCAGCCCGTGGGGACTGGATGCATCAGTTGCAAGTGGAGGAAGTCAATCAACTGACAAGTGCAGGAGAAAACCTCGCCGGTCACCCACCGGAACACGAGGTTGATCTGGCAATTGACCTCAAGCCGCTTGCCGATCGCATGCAGCGGATACAGAACGACCTGGAACACGGTTCGGGGGCGACCCTGGTCCGCGGTTTTCCAGTCGAATCACTCTCGACCGCGCGCACAGGAGGTATCTTCTGGAGCCTTGCAAAGCAACTCGGTGTTCCCGTTTCGCAAACCGCCTCCGGGAGCAGACTCTTTGATGTACGCGATGCAGCCTTTGGAAAAGAGGATGTGCGCACCCGCGGACCCAATACGCGCAAAAAGTTGAGCTTTCATACGGATCGGTGCGATGTCATCGGATTTTTATGTCTCCAGCAGGCCAAAGATGGTGGTGAAAATCATCTGGTGAGTTCAGCGGCCCTCTACAACCGGATTTCGGCAGAACGCCCCGATCTGTTGGCCGCGTTAATGGAGCCTTATCCGTATCAGCGACACAACGTTGATGGTGGAAATAAAACTGCATACTGCCATCAGCCGATCTTTTCATTTTGTGAGGGACATTTTGCGGGTAGTTTTTTGCGGGTGCTGATCGATCGGGCGGACGCGAGCGGAGAAGTGGCCCCGCTGTCCACTACCCAACGCGAGGCACTCGATTATTTAGAGGCCACAGCGGAGCAGCCGGAGTTGCAATATCGGTTTCATTTGGAGCGGGGAGATATGTTATTTCTCAATAACTGGACCACGTTTCATCGACGTACCGAATTTATTGATTGGCCCGAACCGGAACGTAAGCGTCACCTGCTGCGCGTCTGGTTGAGTGTGCCGAACAGCCGTCCGATTGACCCGTTGTTCAAAGATAATTTTGGTGATACCCGCCGCGGTGCAGTCCGCGGAGGCATGCGTCAGCGTTGATCGCGACCGATGCAGGCTAGGTTCTGCTGAACACGGTACGGGCTGTCTTGAGTGAGCGCATGAAAAAGGACAATAGTCTGCCAGGAGACGATTGCCCTGAGTGTGTGGCTTAACAGCAGCGGCTATTTTTGCGTCAGCGGCATTTTTTTATCCATGCTTCCGGACACGCTGTTGAGAGCTTTATAAGCGTCATCCATCGATTCGCGAAGGATCCAGGCTTTGGCTTTTGAGGAATCTTCATTCTCAATTTTTTCCATGCCTTCCTCGATTGCTCGCCGTGCGGTCATCATCGCTTCATCCGACACGCTGCATTTACCGGCACATGCAGTGCACGCCGACTGAAGATCCATCATCAGACCTCGGCAGGCCACTTCGTAGATGGCTGCACACGCACGACGCTGTCCATGGTTGTAGACCGGCACGCCTCGATCGATGGCGAGTGTGATCAGATCCATCGCCTGTCGGCAGCGATCCTGTGGCGAATTTGAAACTACTTTCTTCTTCCCTTTCGGCGGGAGGAGGACGGCGTCGATCAGATGGATGACGCCGTTACTGCATTCAATGTCGGTTGCAATCACCTTGGAGTCATTCAGGTAGACGTTTCCATCCCGCATGGAGACTTTGATCGGGGGCCCAGCGAGCGTCGGTATTTCTTTTAGTTTGACCACATCGGCAGCAAGTGCTTTGCCAACCACCACGTGATACTTCAGAATGTCTTGCAACATCGCTTGATTGGCCGGATCGAGTAATTTTTTGACCAGTGCGGGGGGAAGCTTTGCAAAGGCATCATCGGTCGGCGCCAAAATGGTCAGTGGACCGGGTCCCGAGACGGCTTCGACTAAATCGGCTGCCTGCAGCAGTTTGACGAGCGTGTTGGTTTGTCCGCTGCCGACGGCGGTTTCTACGATCGACATCGGTTGCTTTGCCGACGCCAATTCACCAGAGATAAAAAGTGTGCAGAGGGCGCAGATTGCGAATGCTGCCCATTTTGATTTTTTGACCGAGTGTTTGTTTCTCATCGAAAGTACCTCTTTCTTAAGACCAGGGATAGACCTACCGTCTGTGCTTTAGGGTATCCAAAGCAATTGACAAGTGGTCAGGAAATGAAATTAAGGCCCAGTCCTATGAATGCCTATGCATGTCAAATGCATGTCAAATGCATGTCAAATGCATGTCAAACTTTCACGCCCCCAATTTCACGTTAGGTGCTTTCGGTCACCTGAGGCTCGGTCTGCTCCTGGCTTTCGATCGGTTCGACAGTTGCCGTCGTTTCTGCTCTCTCGTCGACGTCTTCAGATTCCTTGCTCCCCTTTGAATCAGAAATAGCCTCGTTGGAAATTTGGGCATCTTCTGAGTCAGAATCTACGGTGGACGCATCGGCATCATCCTGCTCGGTGTTTTCCGCAGCTCGCTCGTCCTTGCCGGCTTGCTTGCTCTTCTCGCGACGACGCTGCATCCGCTCGCGCATTTCTTGATATTTTGCATCCGCCTCCTCGCGGGTCATCTCACCGCTTTCGACCGCAGCCTCAATTTTTTCACGCATCATGTCAGCGCGTTTGCGCATTTTGTCACCCCATGCCTGTGGGTCGCGTTGGCTGCCCTCCGGCATCCGCTGAGCGACTCGTTGCGCAATGCCCTGTAGTAGATCAATCTGCTCGTCACTGAAGTCAGCTTTTTCTTCGAGGAACGCCTTCATCCGGGGATTCATCGCATAATCATCGCCGCCGGATTTCATGGCAAAAGCCATGCGCATGATCACCCCACGGGCCATCCGCATTTGATCGGGAGAGAAGCCGGCCTCTTCGAGGGTGCCGCGAACCTTCTCTGCCATCGCGCGAGCGTCACGGGCATGATTCTTGCCGTGTTTCTCTTTTTCGTGGTGGCCTTTGTGGTGGCTTTTGTGGTGGT
>NHBP01000071.1 GCA_002168195.1 Planctomycetaceae bacterium TMED10 | reverse complement strand
TCGTAACGTTCTTGAAAAGACGCTTGGCATCCCACTCTTCCAGGAACAGGCCATGCGACTGGCCATGACAGCCGCTGACTTTACGCCTGGACAAGCCGACGCTCTCCGCAGGGCCATGGGAGCTTGGCGGGGCGACGGCTCGATTGATCCGTTTCGCCGACAACTCATCGAAGGCATGCGAAAGCGAGGATACGATCAAGCCTATTGCGAAAAACTCTTCCTGCAATTGCGCAGTTTCAGCCTCTACGGATTTCCCGAATCGCATGCCGCCAGCTTTGCGCTGCTGGTCTACGTTTCTGCGTGGCTTAAGCACCATTACCCGGCCGCCTTTACAGCTGCCCTGCTCAATAGCCAGCCGATGGGATTTTATGCGCCGGCACAACTCGTGCGTGCAAGCCAACAGGCTGGCGTCGAAGTGCGGCCCGTGGATGTGAACCGTAGCGAGTGGGACTGTACGCTCGAAGTGGAAAATCAAAATCTTTCTCTAAGGCTCGGGCTACGAATGATCCACGGCATAAAGCGGGCCGTAGCAAGGCAAATCATGACGTGCCGAGAAACGCACGGCACCCGCACCCCTTACCGCTGCATACAAGATTTCACACAGCGCACCGGTTTTGGTCGCACCACCGTGGCACAACTCACCCGTGCCGATATTTTCCACTCGCTCACACTGGATCGTCGTGATGCACTCTGGAATGCACTTGCACAGGAAAAAAATCACCGCGCCTATCCACTTTTTGAAGCACAATCTCAAGAAGATGACTTCTGTCACGGCCTGACCCCACCAAGTTCATGGGAACAAGTGCTTGATGATTATCAGACACAGGGACTTTCGCTCCGCGCCCATCCGGTCTCATTTTTCCGAAACTATTTACATGCAAAAAAAGTGGCGTGCTGCCAAGACTTAAAATCGCATCCCTGCGACCGGAAGGTGTCTGTGGCTGGCTTAGTCCTCAATCGCCAAAGACCGGGAACTGCTCGAGGCATCACTTTCATGACGCTTGAAGATGAAACGGGCGTTGCGAACCTGATCATTCACGCAGGAACCTGGAAACGATTTCGTACAATCGCCACCGAATCGACCGCACTTATTGCGCGTGGGCGCCTAGAAAGAAAGGATGGCGTCATCCATCTGATTGTCGAAAAGCTGGAGTCTTTACGCGAAGAGTTTATGTCTCTGAGTCAACGGTCACGCGATTTTCGCTGACANNTCACCGTTCAATCGAGACANNCCACTAAAAAGGNACATCATCATCGGGAATATAGTCTTCCGTATCGCTCGGGCTATCTACTGCCGCAACTGCGCTCTTCTCGCCAACAACTTCGAAATCAATTGCTTCGGCACTGAGGAACCATTTAACTTCACTATTGCTGTCACGCTGCCACTTGCGGCCACTGAGTCGATAGCGAACTTCCAACTCCTCGCCTTCGTTGATCCCATCCGCCTTTTCACAATTATCTTGAATAAATTCGATCGGAATATAATTGGTAAAGCGACCGTTATCTTGCTCAAGAACGACTAATCGCTTCCGAAATCCCTTTTGACCATAGGTCTTCGTCTCTTCAATCAAGTGTACGACNCCACGGACCACTGCATCGCTCATCGTGAATCTTTCCTTTCGCGTGACTGAACCAAAACCGAATCGGGACCGGCATCCGGGTTCTCAACGGCCCACTGTCCCCTACGTTAGCCTCTGCCTGCGGGTCCTTCAAGATGCGGGCGTTTTTGCGGACATCTGTCCCCTAAGCCAACAGCGGTTCCACCACCTGACCGTGCACATCGGTCAAGCGGAAATCACGACCCTGAAAACGGTAGGTCAGTCGCTTGTGATCGATACCGAGCAGATGCAGCATGGTGGCATGTAAATCATGCACGTGAAACACGTTGTCGACCGCGTGATAACCAAGTTCGTCGGTGGCCCCCCAGGACATTCCACCCCGAATTCCCCCCCCCGCCATCCAGAGGGAGAAGCCCTTGATGTGATGATCCCGCCCGTTGCCTTGAGCCATCGGCGTTCGGCCGAATTCGCCACTCCAGATAACGAGCGTGTCTTTCAGCATATCGCGCTGCTTCAAGTCCGTAATTAAAGCAGCTGTTCCCTGGTCGACAAGTTGCGCGGTNTTTGCCACTCCATCCTTCACGCCCCCATGATGGTCCCAGCCCCGGTGATAGAGATGAATAAACCGGACACCTCGCTCCGCTAACCGGCGGGCAAGCAGACAGTTTGCTGCAAAACTACCATCTGCTCCCGGTGTCCCGTAGAGATCAAGAATATGCTGCGGCTCATCNGAAATATCCATCAACTCCGGAACGCTTCGCTGCATCCGAAAAGCAAGTTCATATTGCGCAATCCGCGTCGCAATTTCTGGATCTCCCGTCGAGGTCTCTCGCAGGCGATTCAGTTCCGTGACCGCAGCGAGGACGTCCTGCTGCGAGCCTGCCGACACACCATCGGGCGGCGTGACATATAGTACTGGGTCACCCGCCGAACGGAACTCGACGCCCTGGTATCGACTCGGAAGAAATCCACTATGCCANTGTCGCGCCGCAATAGGCTGGCTTTGCCCACCCCCGACCGAAGACATCACNACAAATCCCGGCAGATTCTGGCTCTCACTGCCCAACCCGTAGGTCAACCAGGAACCCATNGAGGGGCGACCCGATATCTGGGTTCCCGTATTCATGAACGTGTGTGCCGGATCGTGATTAATCTGATTGGTTTGCGCCGAACGCACAATGCAGAGTTCATCCGCAACCTTGCTGATATGCGGAAAAACATCACTGATCATTTGTCCGCTCTGGCCATGCTTTTTGAAAGATCGCTGCGGCGCCAGACAGCGCAACTCATTGTTTTGCAATTGTGCAATGGGTTGCCCTTTCGTAAACGATTCGGGCATCGGCTGCCCATCCATTTCAGCGAGCTTTTGTTTGTAGTCATACGTTTCCAAATGCGAAGGTCCACCCGCCTGACAAAGAAAGATCACCCGCTTTGCTCGAGCAACATGGTGCAGCGGTTGCACCATTCCGCGNCTNCCGCTATCGGGGAGCGACTCCCCCGATGCATTCGCATCGGCCAACAGGGACCACAGTGCGGCAGTCCCGAGTCCCATCCGTCCACGACTCAAGAACGTTCGTCGGCAAATAGCTTGTAAAACGGGATCGGAGAGATTCATGACCATGCCGCCTTTCGCTGGCGTCAGTTTCGGGTAATTGTTTCGTGGAGGTTAAGCACGGTTCTCGCCACATTTGTCCAGGCAGCAAGTTCAACAGGATNAATATCTTCAGGAACACGGTGTAAACCATTTTTCCCTAACGCCTCAGCCCGATCCGGATGCTGCTGATAGTGCACGCGATGCTTCTCCAGAAGTGCACCAAGCACCTCCGACTCGGTCGGTTCAATACCACGGGCCAATGCCCGCCGAAAAACGTAATCGAGTCGTGCCGGATCGTCACCACCTCCCTCCTGAAGAATGCGGATGGCGAGCGCCCGGGCCGCTTCCACGTACGTCGGATCGTTCAGCAAGAGCAATGCCTGCAGAGGGGTATTGGACTGGGGCCGGGCAACCGTACATTCCTCCCGGGAAGGGGCATCAAAAAGGGCCATTGCAGGATGCAGGAACGTACGTTGCCAAAAAGTGTATAACCCGCGNCGATACTGATTTTCATCTTTATCGTGCTGATAGGTCCGCGGCGGAAAATTTAAATGCGCCAAATAACCCTCCGGCTGATAAGGCCGTACACTCTCGCCACCGATCTTCGGCACAAGCAATCCGCTCAGGGCGAGCGCATTATCTCGAACCACTTCGGCATCTAGACGGAAACGTCCTTGGCGAGCAAGCCAGAGGTTTTCCGGATCCTGCTCTAACTGATCACCCGCAGTATCGGAAGATTGGCGATAGGCACTTGTCGTTACAATTTGACGAAGCAGTTGCTTCACATCCCAACCACCATCGACAAAGTCCCTGGCAAGAAAATCGAGTAAATCCGGATGGGTCGGCGGAGACCCTTGGGAACCGAAATCGCCGAGCGATTGCACCAATCCTCGACCGAACATCAGTCTCCANAGCCGATTGACAAACACGCGTGCCGTAAGCGGATTTTGCGGATCCGCCAACCAGCGGGCAAGATCCAGGCGACCGGGTCGTTGGCCATCAGCAATTTCGATCGAACCGAGACTCTCCGGAACCGCGGGAGCAACAATTTCGCCACTTTCATCCTGCCAATCGCCACGGCCCAAAATCCGCACCTCTCGCGGCTTCTCCGCCATCGTCACCAGAACTTTTCGGGCCGCATCCTCGATAAGTTTCTTTTCAGCCTCCGCATCCTGAATGACTTTCCTGACCGACGCAGTTTCAGGCGCCAACTGACGGAAATGCTCGCGAAGCAGACGCGCCTCTTCTTTTGATCGTTTTAACTCGCTTTGCGCAAGTGCATCGTAAACTTCTCTATAGGGCAAGCGTGGCTTGATCACTTCAAGCGGTTGATCAACGGCCGTTGTTCTTAATTTAAGCCGTCCGATCAAATACCCACTGCCATAACGTTGCTGTAAGCGAATTTGAACTTGTCCCTGTTGCCCCGCTTCGATGGGCTGGGCAAGCGAGAAGTAGGCAGTCAGCCGCTGACCTACCTTCGGGCGGATCGCCCAGCCGGTGTGCACGTCTCCGTCAATGGACTTTTCGATTTCCCAACCACCCTGCGAGTGGCTGGCGATCGCTTCGGAGAGCGAAAGTTGCGCATCGTCACGCCAAATTTCGCACTCGGAAAGCACAAAATTGCCGTTTCCTGCCAGNCCGGGTCCCTGGCGTGGAAGCGACGTGTGAGGCAGCAACTCCAACTCGAACGCCGATAGACCTTTCTCGGGAATTGGCAAATTGATCTGATAGGTATCCTGGGCAGCACGCTCTCCCAGGGCGAGCAGCGAACCATCTNCCAACACCTCAAACTTAGCTTCCGCTTCACTCTTGATTGCAACATCCGTTGGTTGCTGCCATCCCAGATGAATGGTCGGTTTCTCTTTTTCTTCCCAAACTGCTTGNGCGGTATCCCAGGCCTGCGAATCTCCCGCAAGCAGTGTTCGCGCAGCGGCCGTNACTTCGCCCAAATCGTGAATCCGCTGGGTTTGTTGCTGGTCGAGCAGCACGATCGGCTTTTGGATACCTACCAGCGTCTCCTTCACATCTGCGAAAAACGCAGCCATGCTATAGAAGTCGCGCATCGTGTATGGATCAAATTTATGATCNTGACATTGGCAACACCCGAGCGTGAGTCCCAGGAAAATCGATCCGGTGTTACGCACCCTGTCTGCGGCATAGATCGCCATATATTCTTTAGGCTGGGCTCCGCCTTCACGGGTCGTCATATTAAGCCGATTAAATCCGGAAGCAATCTTTTGACGCTGGGTTGCATTCGGCAAAAGGTCGCCGGCAAGCTGTTCGCGAATGAATCGGTCATAAGAAATATTTTCGTTAAATGCCTCCACGACATAATCNCGAAAAGGCGCGTGATTTCGATCATTNTCACCGTGATACCCACCCGTGTCNGCATANCGCACCANATCAAGCCAGTAAATAGCCATCCGTTCNCCAAAATGNGGCGANGCCAANAATCGATCCACGACGCGNTCNTAAGCCCCGGGGGCAGTGTCCGCTAAAAATGCAGCAACCTCTTGTTCGGTTGGCGGCAAACCAATCAAGTCCAGGGAGAGGCGGCGAATCAGCGTGCGACGATCCGCTGCCACGGCTGGAGAGAGACCNTCGCGTTCTTGATAGTCCGTAATGAAGTCGTCGACTGGCCCTCGGGTCCAAGACCGAACCTCGCCCTGAGGAGGCAATCGCGTTGGAGGTCGATGCGCCCAATGTTCTTCAAAGGCAGCGCCCTGCGCGACCCACTCCCGGAGTAATGCAATCTCCTCCTTATCCAGTTGCGGCTTCTTCGTTGCTGGCGGAGGCATGCGTAAGTCGGGATCTTTCGAGTGAATTCTCTCCAGAAGTGAACTTGAATCTGGATCTCCAGGTACAATCGCTGNGGCCAATGCATCCTCACGTCGATCAAGCCGGAGNTCATTCTCTTGGCCCTCGCGGTCGGGGCCGTGGCACGCGTAGCAATGTTGCGCCAGGAGTGGTTTGATTTGACGCTGGTAATCGATCGTTGGCGTATCGTCCCCAACCGTGGTCGATGCGTTAAACATCGTGAGCAAAAAAACCGTGAGCAGGAACGTGCTTTGCCAAAACCTTGAGCGGCTTTTGCGCCATTTCTTTTTGAACGATCTATTATTTTTCATCAATACGGGCACACCTTATAAACTGAATCGGAATCATCGATACCGCTAAATCAGTTTCGACTGTCTCGATACACTACCCTCTATTATGGCCAAATAACCGGATAGAAAAACCACAAAATCGAGGGAGTTGGTCCTTAAAATTCCTCAAACGTACCGCCGGATCGATTTATTGCGTCCCGTAAGCCCGTAAAACGTGGATCCTTTCCCGAGAGTACGGACTCGGCACCTCCCCGCTTGTCAGAGATTGGTGCGGCAAACGAAAATGTCCCTAAGACCGTTGATCAGTATCCGCATAAAGGAATCGACACCTTGGACGAGTCTCTTGAAATCGTTCCCGTGACAACGCCTTTGAATGGGTCGGTGCGTCCACCGGGCTCGAAGAGCCTAACGAATCGGGCACTCATTTGCGCGGCCCTCGCCAACGGGAGTTCAACCCTATCGGGCGCACTGGACAGCGAAGATACGCAAGTGATGGTAAGCGGCTTACAGTCGCTCGGCATATCGATCGCGGCGGACTGGGCTGCCGCAACGCTCAAGGTCGATGGCTGCGCAGGCCTCGTTCCCGCCCGGAAGGCAGCATTGAACCTCGAAGGCAGTGGGACAAGCATCCGCTTTTTGACTGCGTTGACAGCGACAGGCAAGGGACTTTTCACGCTCGACGGTAATGAACGAATGCGGCAACGCCCGATCGGCGAACTTACCGATGCCCTTCGAAAATGCCANACGGATATCGAATCACAAGGTGGATTTCCGCCGGTTATGGTTCGAGCCAACCGACTTGCGGGAGCGACGGTGGCGATTCGCGGCGATATTTCAAGCCAGTACTTGAGTGCCCTGCTGCTAGCGGCTCCAGCGGCAATAGATGCCATGGAATTTCACATTCAGGGACCCCAGGTTTCGGAACCCTACATTGAAATGACACGGACGGTGATGCATGCCTTTGGTGTTGAAGTGGAGCAACCGGACGCCACGCATTTTCGAGTCGTACCGCAGACCTATATGAACCAGAATTTCACGATCGAACCGGATGCGTCGGCAGCGAGCTATTTTTGGGCCGCCGCAGCCATCACAGGTGGCCGCGTGCGTGTGGAGGGACTCAATTCCAGAAGCCTGCAAGGTGACGTAGCGTTCTGCAACTGTCTGCAAAAGATGGGGTGTGCGGTCGAAGAGGACGCAACAGGTATGACGGTCAGCGGAAAAAAACTTTCGGGCATCGATGTGGATATGTCCGCGATCAGCGATACGGTGCAAACACTTGCCACCGTGGCGTTGTTTGCCGAAGGCCCAACGACGATTCGAGGGGTTGGTCACATTCGACATAAGGAGAGCGATCGCATCGGCGATCTGGCGCGAGAGTTACGCAAACTCGGTGCAACGATCCAGGAAACCACCGACGGACTTTGTATCCATCCAGGTCCTCTCCAAGCGGCTCGTATCGAGACGTATAACGACCATCGCATGGCAATGAGCCTGGCCGTGGCAGGATTGCATTCACCCGGACTTCAAATCAAAGATCCCGGATGCACCGCAAAAACCTATCCTGGATTTTTCCGCGATCTGGAAAATCTAGCATCAGCGGCACGATAGCGGCACGATAAACCACCTTCATAAACCTGGAAATAGGCGGAAACCGGCAGCGGCCGAACACGCCAAAAGATTCCAATCAGCGCGCAAACCCGTTATGAACTGCGGGTTGCTTCGCTCTGCAATTCTGGCGTGGCCTCAACGCGGACGATGTTTACTGTGATCTGCGGCCGCAAGCAATTGGTCGGCTCGCTTCAGAATGACGCTCTCCACCTTCACAGGAGACTCACCCCGACCGATCGCTTCAGCTGCGCGAAAATGGGTTTTGCAGTGCTGACAAACAACACGCTTACCCAGATATTCAACACGTATCCTGAGACTTCTACCGCAAGTACCACACTCTTGCAGAAAGTACGAAGACTTCGACATGACCGTTCCCTCCGTTGACGGGCATTTACGAACAAATCCACCCCAATACAAGTTCCGAGAAGAGAACGGAGATTATACCAAATTCCACAAAATCAGCCAACTAATCGGCTGGGCAATTCATTGCAGTTTTCATTGCACTTTTTCCGTTGATTTACCCGAATTGGCATTTTTTTGCAAACCAACAGTTTCATAAGCGGAAATTGATGGATGGGATTTTCGGGCGAAAACCGACTGAGGTCAACCGGAAGATGCACCCTTGAACCGGTCCGCCAGAGCCTTGAACGAGGGCCGGACGTGGGGGTCGCACCATAACTACAACTACGCGCAGATAAATCAACTACGTGCCAACGCGCTCGATCACGATTGCCGGAGTCGGCACTGAAGGGAAGTCGCCTTGATCCCGGACTGAAAGATGATTCAGCTTTTCAAGAATCTCCATTCCCTCGATCACTCTTCCAAACACGCAATAACCATATTCTGCTGCGTTTTTACGACTCGCATGATCAAGATGGGGATTATCGGCTAGATTAAAAAAGAATTGACACGTGCTACTATCTGCCTGATCCGGTCGCCTCGCCATGGCAATTGTTCCCTTGCGATTTTTTAAACCATTAAAGGCCTCATTACGAATCCAGAATTGTGTTGGCTTTTCTTCAAATTTTTCCGTGTAGCCACCTCCAAGCGCCATATAACCTGGAACGATCTGATGAAAGATTGTCTGGTTATAATGACCATTTCCGGCATACCACAGGAAATTCTTTCCCGTGATCGGTGCTTTCTCCAGATCCAATTGAACACGAATCGTGCCTAGATTCGTAACCATACTAATCACGGGAAAACGTGGATCGCGCGCATTGCCAGCCGCTTGATCAAGCGAATTGGTCACCGGTACATCGTCCGTACTCGTGTCGATACTGGCGGTCACTGATTTTCCTGGGCTACTGCCAGAATCGCATCCACTCAAGACGAAGAAAACAAATGGCAACAGTAAAATGCGAGTCGACCCAGTCATATTTCCCTACATTGTCATTGCCAGAAAGCTTGAGAAGTCCGCCAAACCGCAACCGGTAGGAGGCATCTTCCTTGTTTGGTCAATTGGAAGCAACCGCGATTTTCCTTCACAAAAACACCCGCATTGACCGGTCGCGCGCTGATTCCCCCCCCATCAACGGCAAAGTCTGGCATGCTCATGCAAGTCGTGTTAGATTGCCCATCAGGGGGAACAGATGAAACTCTGGCAGCATCATTAAAACATGTCCATTCGTTTCTATCAGGTTGCTGTTGTCTGCTTTTGGATCTCAACGACCACGTGGCTCCTGTTAACAAAAGTGATGCCGGTGCTTTATCGTGGTGAACCGCCCAATCACCATGCGGCGACTGTTTCACAATTGATCGACAACTTGCCGGTGATCTGGGATCTGAAGTGGAACTTCCATTCTGTCGGTTGGGCGGCCAACCACGTTGTCCAAACCGCTGAGGGACAACTGGAATTGCTCAGTCGGCTGCAATTCAGCGATTGGCCAAAAGCGGATGCGACGACATCGTCATGGATTTTGGAGCAACTCTCTAATTGGGGAGGGCAGTCGGGAAATTTATATCTTCAATTAACAAATCGGTCCCTGCTTGACGACAATTATCAACTCAAAGAGTTGCAATCCTCGATCTACCTCGTCGATGAGCCAAATGCCAAGGATCCGCCCTGGATGGAGATACAAGGCACGGTCGATGGAAATACGCTGATGCTTTCGTTCCATCTTGGTGATCGAATGCTTGGCCAGCGTTCTATCCCCCTTCGTCCCCACTCCCTCATCAGTAGCGAGATTTCACCCCACGGCTACATGCCGAGACTACGAATACGCCAGAGTTGGACAACTTATCAGATTAGTCCACTCCGACCTCCGACATCCCCCCAGGGAACGATTGTTGCCACCGTTGAACGCTATGACCCTATGATCTGGAATGGCCGGCTTGTCGAAACCCTTCTGGTCGTCTACCGAAAGGATGAGGGAAGCGGATCGAGATCAGCTGATGAATATCTCGGTCGCCTATGGGTCCGGCCTGACAATGGCATGGTACTCAAGCAGGAAATTATACTGCTGGGGTCACGATTTACGCTCCAGCGTCGCGAGGACGAAGCCGCTAAGAATTTAGCGAGGGACCTCCAGGAGAATTGGGCAGGCACCCCTCCACTACTAGATCTCAAAACAAAAGACGGTGATTTAAAGCAGGGCCAATCTCCATGATTGAATATGTCGGCGTTTCCAGATCGTACGGCAACCGCGTGGCCGTGGATGACCTGCATCTCGAAATCGCTCCCGGCGAACTGTTTGCATTCCTTGGCCCTAACGGAGCCGGAAAAACAACCACGATGAAAATGGCCGTTGGATTACTTCGGCCGAATCAGGGCCTGGTAAAGGTCTGTGGACATGATGTTGCCCGGGAGCCGCGGGCGGCAAAATCAAAATTAAGTTACGTACCCGACGAACCTCACCTTTACGACAAATTGACTGGCCGCGAGTTCCTACAGTTCATTTCTGAAATGTACGGCATTCAGGGAACCGCCGAAACTGAAAAACAGATTGAGCAATTCGAAATTGCTAGCTTCGTCGATGAATTAACCGAAACCTATTCGCATGGAATGAAGCAAAGACTTGTTTTCGCTTCAGCGTTTCTGCACCATCCGGAGGTCCTGGTCGTAGACGAACCGATGGTCGGCTTGGATCCCAAGAGCATTCGCCTGGTAAAAGATTTACTTCGAGAACAAGCTCGCTGCGGCACGACCGTATTCATGTCCACGCATACCCTGGCGGTGGCGGAAGAAATTGGAGACCGTATTGGAATTCTTTTGGGAGGAAAGCTTCAATTCGTTGGCACGCTTGCTGCCCTAAAAGAAGAATGCCGACAGCACCACTCCAGCCTGGAAGAAATGTTTCTTGAACTAACACGGCGAGAAGAAGACTGAATACGTGCAATGGCTTTAAAAACCTGCGACCATCCGCCGGAAAATCCACCTCGAAACTGAAGTCTCGACAATGCCACAAAGTTCGACCTCCCAGTCGCCTGAAACACGCCTGCTTGAGACTGCAGAAGAATCGCGAGTCTACCGACGACTCCATACAGCCATTCTCAAAACAACCATCAAAGAACTGATCGCCACTAGTCGTTTGCGAGCGACGTTAGCCGGCTTGATGAGTCTGGTCATTTGGATTGCATTGTTTTTTATCATGCTCGAGGGATTTTTCTTTCTTCAACGCGAGGCAGGAGCCTTCACGGAGGAAACCGTTGAGAAAGTGCTTAATATTTTTTACGCGTCACTGATGATTATGTTGTTTTTCTCCAGTGCGATCTTGATTTACGGAGGAATTTACCAATCACAAGAAATTCGCTTCCTGATTACTACCCCCAGCAGTGCGGCCCGCATTTTTCAATACAAATTTTCCGAGGCTGTCTTTCTTAGCGGCTGGGGATTCATCCTGATCGGCAGTCCCATGCTCGTTGCTTATGGAATTGTTGTCGACGCAAACTGGCACTACTACGTACTCTTGCTNCCGCTCATGGTGGCATTCACCTACATTCCGACTGGCCTGGGTGCAATCACCTGCCTNCTGGTGGTTCATTTCTTTGCGCGAATGCGGCGACCCATCGTCGTCGCATCGGGAGGGATCGTTTTAGGATTTATTGCCTGGAGCGTTTGGACCATTCTTTTCAGCAGACAGCATGAATTATTGACGCCCGAGTGGTTTGAAGAAACGATGATTCGACTGAGTGCCGCCGAAAATCGATTATTTCCTAGTTGGTGGCTCTGCAGTGGATTACTGGAAGCGGCCCGCAGGGAATCCGGTCGGCTCGATTATCAGGCATGGGCACAAGCTGTTCTTTTTTTTGCTCTCCTGGTGGCAAATGCCATGTTTCTGCAAGTCGTCGCATGTGGCATTGCAAATAAAATTTTGTTTCCCAGCTATAGTCGGCTTCAAACTGCGGGACGACGTCGCAGATTGAAGGGGGTTAGCTGGATTGATGCCACACTCGGAAGATTACTGCTTTGTTCGCCACCGGCTATTCGGCTACTTCTGATAAAGGATTTTCGAATTGTGCGCAGAGACCCTCTTCAGTGGGCGCAATTCCTGATTTTTTTCGGACTCGTCGGGCTCTATTTCCTTAACATTAAAAGCATTCAGGATGCGGCGCCGTTTGCCGGATGGGTCAATCTAGTGAGCTTTCTCAATCTACTTGTCGTCGGCCTTATTCTTTCCACGTTCACAACCCGCTTTATTTTCCCCATGATCAGCCTGGAAGGACAAAAATTTTGGATCCTGGGACTACTGCCGATTGAAAGAGAAACAATTCTCCGAGGAAAATTTATTTTTGCTTCGATCGGTACACTCATCCCGAGTAGCTTGCTCATCCTGCTCAGTGACAGTCTGCTGCAATTGCCGGCCCGAATAATCATCGTACACGAACTGGTCTGCCTACTTCTTTGCACGGGACTAGCAGCCATCGCAGTTGGCCTGGGCGGTTGCATTCCGAACATGCGGGCCATCAGCCCAGCCAAAATTGCCTCCGGATTCGGGGGCACGCTGAATCTGGTACTGAGCGCCGTCTACATTATTTTCATTGTCGGGATTGCGGCCGGCCCCTGCCATTTGGATGCGTTGGTCAAAATGGGGCATTTCTCAACACTCTTTGCGCCCAACACAACCTTTCTGGCCATGCTACTTGGGTCTGGTATCGCCGTCTTTGTGGCGGCTTGGGTTATTTATTTAATGCTCAAACTAGGCTTTCGCGCATTTTGCAGAATGGAATTTTAGCAGCACCGAAAGCTCGGCCCCCCCGGATTCCATTTCGTGTCGCAATGGATGCCGCTGCGCAAAAAAATACCCCCTGAAACCAGAGGGTACCTTTTTTTACTTTGCTCGAGGCATCTATAAGCGCCTCGGTGCCGTTCCCGCCCTAAAATCCACGGAAAGGGTGTGAAGCCTTTTCTTTTCCGGCAACCATTTGCTCGGCCGATGGCGATCCCGACATCGCACTTGCGATCGACTCTTTTGTCGCCGCATAGTTATATTCGTAGATTTTTTTGTCATCTTCGGCTTGCCAGTGGATAAAAACGCCACAGATGATACAAAGTTGCTCGGCCTGATCGATCGGAATAACGCCTTCTGATACCGAATCGGAAACCGCATCAGCCACAGCGGCTTGCGCAGGACCAAACATCTGCACCGCCTGCTTGGCTCCCTTGATGGTTACCTTGGTCACCATCACGGTGGATGGCTTTACCGCCAGATTTGGCTCAAGGACAGCCAAAAGGTTACTGTGCCCTTCGCTCTGTCGGGCCAACGCATTTGCAAAAGCGACGCCTACCGGGCCGTCTTTTCTCCCAATCAGCAGATCAATGTGGGCAATTTCATTCCCATCACCGACCAGAGCTTCGCCTACGAACATCGACATAGTGTGGTCTCCTCAAAAAATTGAAATATGACTGTTGGAGGTTATTGATCCGAACTGCCAATTTCCCGTAAATGTAGGTAAGGGCAGTCGTCCCGATCGAGGGTGCCCTCTTCTTCATCAAAGAAAACCACCCGAGGCAGGATCAGAAACAATACCAGACCGCGTTCGATTTGCAAGACGCTGTCGCGTAGAGTTTGCCTCCAGGGCTTAAATGCAGACTGTAAACACATGACCAACGAGGAGTAGGCTTATGCGAGAGAGGTTACTCATCGTCGGTGCCAGCGCTCGAGCTGCGGCCGAATCTGCAGCGCGTGCCAATTTCCTGCCAATGGCAGTCGATCAATTTGGCGACCAAGACCTTCGCCGAATTGCAGATCTGCGGACGTGCGAGCGATTTCCGGAGGAAATTCCCGGCTTGGCTGCTGAATTGCCCCCCGCTGGTTTTGTGCTGACCGGGGCCATGGAAAATCATCGATCTATCCTCGAAGTGCTCACCGCATCGCGCCCCTTGTTGGGATGCTCTTTAGAGGCCATCGCTGCAGTTCGCGATCCANTTCGGGTGCAGGCGATTCTAAANAAATGCAATTTACCAACGGTCGCGACCTCTTCCTCCGAGCCGATCCACACTTCNGGGGACCTCTGGCTGAAAAAACCTGTCCGCGGCAGCAATGGTGCGGGCATCTGCCCTCTGACCGAGAGCGCAACGCCCACACCTACAGAGTCATTTTATTATCAAAAGTTGATCCCGGGCATATCACAGAGCGGCTTATTCTTAGCTTCAGCACAGTCGACTGTATTGATCGGAGTGACCGAGCAGTGGATCGGTGCATCGTGGNTGAATGCCAACCCCTTTGGATATGCAGGCTCGTTCGGTCCGTTACAGCTTGATGAGAAGACTCAGAGGAACTGGGAGCGAATTGGGTCGGCTCTCGGGCAACATTGCGGGCTTCAAGGAATTTTCGGTGTCGATGCCGTGGCTCAGAATGGCACGATTTACGTTATTGAAGTCAATCCGCGATACACCGCGTCCGCTGAGATTTTAGACATCGCAGGTGATGGGCAACTCATGCGCGATCACGTCCGCGCATGCCGGGATGGTAAAGCAAAAACATCAATCCGACTGCCATCCGAGAAAGCGCACGCCAAGGCAATTTACTATACACCCCGGGATATCGTCGTCCCCTGNGGTNTAGAGAAACTATTCTTNGATAAATCGAACGAAAGCGGCATCCCTCGCCTCGCAGATATNCCCATCCCGGGAACGCAAATCAAAAAGAGACATCCCGTGTGCACACTTCTTGCCACAGGCAGCAACCGGAAACAAATCCGCTCGCAATTGAAACGTGCCGTCCACAGCTTGCAAAAGCACCTTACCTGCAACACGAATCAGGAAGTCGACTCGCAGGCCAACTGAGCATCTTCACGCTCTGTAATCGGTGACCAACGGCGACCGGCCAATTGCGGCTGAAAGTCCGGTTGACCGGCAAGCTCAGCAATTCGTTTTAAAAACAAAAGCGTCAACTCGCCGAACACTTCATGCTCGCGATCTCGCTCGTAGTAAGCCTCTAAATCTATCGGCTCACCGATCTTCAACTTCACATGGGCGGGTTTAAAAAGACAGCCCCAAAAGGTGCCGTCGTGGATGATTCCTTCTAAATAACATGGGACAACAGGAACCTTCGCCTTCAGCGCAATCATCGCGGCTCCCGGTCTTCCGGGCAACAATAGATTATCGGTCGCATTAATTCTCCCCTCAGGAAGCATGCCGATCCATTCGCCGTCGCGAGCCATGCGAATAGCCGCTTTAGTCGATGCCGTATCAATCCCCGCGCGATTTGTAGGAATACTCTCACTGATGCGGAGAAATGTGCCCACCAGTGGTAACTTGAAGTATTCCCTCGCAACAAACCAGTGCACGATGCCATGCGCCATCAATTGAATAAAAAAAGGGTCCACCGAACCGCGGTGATTACAAACGATAATACCGCCCCGATCGCCTCTCTCGGGTAACTGACCTTTCACCTCGACTCGCCAGAGAATTCGCGTAAGACACAAATTGACCCAGGCAACGATCGTTTGCACGACCCTATAGGGACTTCGCCGAAAGTAGCGAACGAGAAAAAGCACCAAGGCGAGTGCAAATGCAATCAGAATAATGACCGGTAAAATGGCGACATGTCCTTCCAAAAAGCTCAACGAAGAAACGATTTACTGAGAGTGCGTGACTAGCATCTCACGAAGAGCCCGAGCAAACAAGACCGCCATGAAGATTTGCAGCAGATTATCAGCCTGCCAACCGCGTAATTCGATTGAACGGTAAGATGACTTCGGCGGGTTCCTGGCGATACAGATATTCCATCAGATAGGCATCTTCCGGTGTGTCTTCATAGAAACTCCGAAGCACGTTCGTCGCGCGAAAACCTTGACCGCGAAAGAAGAGTTGTGCATCTAGATTGGTCTCCCTGACTTCAAGCGTTATCTGCGTGCGACGCTGATAAGAGAGCTTACTGATCAACTTGGAAACCATCTGCTGGCCAACTTGACCACGACGAAAATCCGGATGCACTGCGAAATTGAGTATATGAAGTCGCGCTTTATGCAGTTCATAGATCATGAAACCGATAATGTGCTCATCATACTCGGCGACCATACCGATACAGTTTCTTTGCCGTAAACAACGAATGAAGTCTTCTTCAAACCATGGAAATTCAAAACTACTGTTTTCAATTTCCAGCACATCCTCCATATCGCGACGAATCATCCAGCGAATGTGGACTGCTAGTTCCTGCTTCGAGTCAAAAGACGTCATAGAGGCCTTCCTCCGTGTTCGGCCTTGAAGAAATACGAAAATCAAAGGAGTCGCTACGGTAGCAAAACGATCAGACGGAGCCAAGACGAAAAGAGACCGTGTTCCGCCGAGCATTGCCAAATGATAGCAGTCCCTACCAAGCGGTCGCATCAATGCACATCAGATCAATCATCGCTTTTGCACTTCGCTGTCCACTTGGAGATGTTCGGCAGGTTGAAACTGCTCACCGATTGCCCAATTCCATGGAAGCACCAGTGCAAGCACAACTGCGACAAGCATTGCAAAGAAACCGATCACACTAGGGCTTAAAAATAGCCAGTAAAACAGCGCNAGNGTNAAGAAGACGGGAACGAGAGGAAGGCCACAGCAGAGCAACCTCTNAGCCACCTGGGGNCGTAAACTCATTAGTGCGACGACNCCGCTCAGCGTTGTAGCAAGCAACCAGCGAAANGGAAAATCCGGAGTCCGGTTGGCCGGCCTACGAATAAATACAGTTTCTTCATCCGAATCACTTCCAGCCAATGATGCTGGCCTCGAAAAAAAGCCCTGCCAAGGATCCGGGCCCCGCACACCTATCTGTTCGAATGCATCAATGGATGTAAAAACCCCCTGGTNGACCAACTGGGCTGCAACATCGCGAACCTGCTCTGCTAGCACGNCTTGTTTGGCTTTAAATTCGATCANAGATTCGGNAGGAATCCGCAGCAGCAGGTTCTCCATTTCTCGCTGTGCAGAAACAAGGNGTCGGACCGTGCGCGTGTACCAGGGCAACAGCACGTCCANCGGTTCGGCAGATGTCACATCCGCTAAAGCCTCCAGTAAGTTCCGTGTCCGCTTTTGTAAATACTCGTACTGCATCACCGATCCACCGATAGCAAGACCCTGATCTTTTACCGCAGGCGAGACATCCAATGGAAATGAATTGGATAAAGACCATAGCGATTGAGCGATCGGTATTGCCTCTCCCGAAGTCGTTAATGAGGGCCGAGAAACACCCACTAAGTCACCGTCCATTGAATAGGGTGCTGAATAAAGCACTTCTACTCGCTGTAATAGATTTCTCGAATGCAGTTCTATATCCCAACCCTGCTCACTTTTATGNAAAGTCGTCGGTCGATCATTTACTCGAATGCGCAATAGTTCTGCCGCTGCATNTGGAAGTCGGATTCCCACTTTTGCCAATCCGGCAGGATCAAGATCAAAAACCGCTCTANCTAAATATCGATCCAATAGACTGNCGTTAATCGCCACATCTGCCAACTGAACTTCGGGCTTCTCTGCAGGTTGATNCACCGATTGCAAAACCGCGCGGAACGTAGGGTCAATNACTTTAAAAGAAGCAACCGATGTATTGGCAAGCGGCGCGTTGTCTGGATCTTCGGGCAACGACTGCGGGACGAGTCCGCTTGTCTTCCATGAAACATCNTGGAAATCAACTTTTTTAGGNAATACAACGAAACGAGACACGCTGTCAATTTCCTCGACNGAAATGGCCGGGCAACGCACGGGATCTTCTGGAGCGATATTTAATGTGCCTCGAAGCGTGAGACGATACGAACCGTCAACCGCTTCGGGGAGACGCATATCCAACACAAAACCTTCATCTTCCGGAAGTTCCTTNACTAAAAACGGAACCTCGGGATCTATTTGAAACGGGCCTTGAAACTCATTGGGGATCCGAAAACGGACTGTATCCAACTGCCCGGAATAAACTTTGATTTGCAGATCAACCTCAACGTTCCACTGAGAATCAATTCGGTTGAGCGAGGTAACCTGAATCGCTTCAGCATCAATCTGATTTGGCGTTACTTTTATGGTTTGACCCGCAACCCCGGGCCGAAGCGCATAAACACCAACAAATCGGCCAAAACCCGGTGGCGTTTNTGCCATGGGTACAAAATCATCAAACGGTTGCCAAACTTCAGGGTCGTCTTTAAGTGCAATTTGCACAGCCGGTTGCCGATAAATAGCCACTTGTCCACCACGCAGGCGAACACCCTTCAAGAGGAAACGCGGCACGTCAACATGGTTCTCTGGATGCGTTAAATGGCCACGAAGCATCAGCCTCAGGCTACCGCGCACCGGTTCGGCAAGAAACAGCGTCAGCCGATCCGCCTCCGCTTCCTTGCGAACCGACCAACGCATCAGTCTGTCNACATCGCCCGATNGCATTTCGACATTCTCCGGTACGAATCCGGCAGGAAGTTCAACTTGGTATTGGCAACGGTGTCCATCGGTCGTCTCCAGTTCGTATTCGGCAAAGACTTCCGATACGGTGTCGGAAACGCCAAGGGCAAGTTTCGCGTATCCAATCGTCTCAGACNCCTGCAAACGGGCTGGTAAAGACCAGTCAACNTCCGATCCGGTTTGTTCATAAAAGAAATCCGGGGACTGATCCGATAAGTCCCAAATCTCANCCGCAGTGGTACTGGACAGAGGTCTTAGCAACGCATCCTGCGGAATTAAATCCCTGTCCACAGTCAGAGTTGGATCCACAGAGACCGCAACCCACCGTCGCGTGTCTAGCGAACCCTTGACCTCTAGATCAGGGATGCGAATATTACCCACCCCCGAAACCCCCGCCCACAAAAAGGGTGCTCGTATTTCCAAGTTTCCAGTAACCCCTGGACTCCACTGAAGATCAATCGTTTGCGGATCTCCTGCAACGGTGCGGAGGTGAGTCAGCTCGATAGGCTCTTCATTTGCCGTCGCCTGCAGAGGCGACAGCAGGCGTAATTCGGGATCGGTCGCTATCTGCACGCGTTGAATACGACGGTCTTCAATGTTTAACTTAAACCTCGCGTCCACCACGACTGCACCCGGTTGAACTTTCATCCATACCAGTTGATCGACATCCGCAAGCCCATAACCGGCAATGGCTTCATCTTCCTGCCATTGCACAATGATTCGGCCGACATCACCAAGCTGTACTTTCAGACGACTCTGGATTTTATCCTCCTCGACGCTACCCCTTGCCGAAAGAACTTCTGGCGGCACCGCTTCAGCAGGAAAATCGATTTCCAACTGCGACGTTACGAGGGGTGGAATAGTGCAATCTACGCGTCGCATTCCTCCGACCTCTTCCATACGCACTGGAACCCGAGCATTGATGAGATATATCCCGGGTTCGTCCAAGGTGAAGGAAAACCTTCTTCCGTTTACTCTGCTTAAATCGCCTGGAACTTTCCCATCGACTGTGAGTTGATATGCATCCTTTTCCGCGACCGCCCCGCCGAATGGCAACTCGATCCTCGCTTGGTGACCGAGTACTTCAATCTGCATTTGGGCAACACAATATCCGACTGCGATTTGACTACGATCTTCTGTCCAATCAAATACAAGTCGATATTGCGCCTTGGTCAACAGCCAACTCAAAGGAGCTTTC
The DNA here is from genome assembly GCA_002168195.1 of Planctomycetaceae bacterium TMED10. Classification (GTDB taxonomy): domain Bacteria; phylum Planctomycetota; class Planctomycetia; order Pirellulales; family UBA7805; genus UBA7805. Next base: position 29,963 of record NHBP01000071.1, on the reverse strand, counting down.
TCATTACTGCTTTCCTGATGCACTGCATCAAAAAGAGTCGACGAAAGATAATACGTATCACCCACTTTTTTATTTTGTTCATCGATCGGTATGACGACCGCAGGTGGAACTTCGGGGGCTGCCATAGCCTGCAGTCGCATTACAGAAAAGCATCCTAAACCGAGGGCTAAACTCAGAAAAAGAAGAAGCACCTCGGAACCGGTGACGCGCATTGTTTGCGTAATCGAGTCAAGGTCGGGCGTAAGGATATGCCTCCGATTTTTCATGCCGGTGTGTGAAGCATGTCGCGATGGATAAAACCTCTTCCACAGAAATGCGACCCCCGCAGCGCAAAATGCGGCGGTGGCGAGAGGAGCCAACATCGCAGGCAATATTAATGCCGCGATTGCCAACCAAAGTAAGCAAAAAACTCCTTTACGAATACTATCAGGCCCCCATAAACATCCTGCCAGAACAACGACCGAAAAAAGAGTCCACTGCAACCCTCTTAAGGCTTCCACATCAACAAGCTGAACCGCAGATAGGTCGGCTTGAGCACCATCTAGATAAAGCGTTGAGCCACCCTGATTTTCTGTAAAGTCAAATCCATCTCTCCACACCGCCTTCCACGGAAATTCTGTCACAACGCCCTCGTCACGCCATCCACGTAGTGGCATGATGGTGGGGTTAAATGTCGCAAGATCAGCAAACGGGCCTTTCCGTTTACCTAATCGACAAACGACCCCATCAATCAGCCAGGCGGCATCGGCCGGTTGCAGAGACTCCACCGTGGAAAGCAACCAACTCTGAGCATTGAACGCAACCACAAGGTTGGCTTTCCGCAAAGCCTCAACCGCTAATCGTCGCGGTGATCTTTCGGGATAAACTTGAATGGGTGTCTCCGGGCCGATCCCGACTGCAGCAAGCGCATCGAGATCGATAAACATCGACCGGGCGTCCGGCACCGTCTCTCCCTGAACGATTTTATCCAGTTCGGTAAAATCGGCCCACGAGGCCGTCTGAGGATGACTCGAGAGCACTCGGCCCATTTGATCAAGAATTTTTTCCGCTTTTCCGCGCTGCCGCCAGTCATCATCCACTGTCAATAAAGGAATATTCGACCAAGTACTCGAATCGAAGGGATCAAAAACTGGCGTTGAACTCAATCGTGCAATGGGTCCAAACAACCGCTGCCGCCAACTCAAACCCACACGATCGGCACCGACTCCACTCAACGAATCAGTGGTCACAAACCCAGGGGGCGCGTGAATTATTCGATTTTGCGCGATGACAGGAATATCGATCCGGGGTAGCGGTAGGGGAACTTGCCTTATCCATGGCAACCATCCATCAACAAACGAGGTGCTCCATTGTAACTCGACTACGGAAAATCGCTGGTTCTCAGACAGGGCTATAGTGAGCGGAAGATTGGTATCGGCCGAAGGTAAACGAACCTGCACACCGTCTACCTCCGCGCTACGAAATTGATTTCCTTGTTCGAGAGAAGCTGTAAAAAAACCACGCCCCTCATTTTCAAGATAATAAGTGACGCGATGTATTCCCTCACCGGTGGGGGCGAACCAGGATTCTGCAACGGATCGCCAAACGATTGCTGAACCAACATCGGTGTTATGCCTCGTTAAATTCAATCGACGGCCCGAACTACCCCGCACATCCCGCTCTGGATTGTATCGAAACCTCGCACGCATTGGATTTCGAACGAAATGGGAACCTTCCTGCACCGGCAGTGCCTTCAGCCCCTGGTTGTTTACCGCCATTGCATGCCCCACCCCGCTGAGTACGGCAACTGTTGCCCGCTGCTCGGAAGCCTGGGGCACACCAACAAGCGCAACCTCGATACGATGATCGAAGCCGGTGGTGCGGTTAATGATTAACTGAAATTTTTCACTGAGCGGTCGATTCCAACGCACGAGCCATGCTTCACCAGCTTGAGCACCACCCTGTTCCATGGGAATCGGCGAAGCACGTACCCCATCTAAAACGACGCCATTTTGATCCACCACAGAACATCGGATCGCCGCAGCCCGACCTTGAGAAAACACAATCTGCAGGGAGTCGATACCACTTTCTTGCGGGGTGCACTCGACAACACATTGTTCGCTGATCTTACCCTCACCAACTTGGGCTTCGATGCGCGTTTCCGTCGAAAAACGAGGGGTTGGTTTCTCGACCCGAATTTCCATCTGGCCCATTTGCGAACTGTCGTACCAGAATCGGGCCCGTGACGCTTCCGCTGTTGAAATTCGGGGGTCATCGACACCCACATCACCAAGTGTCCGACCTTGCTTTGCACCCTTCAGCTTGAGAGAAAAGTCGTCGCCGACTCGATCCTGATCTTCGGGGGTCAATTCTGCAAACGAAAATCCCCGAAAGTCAGCCGCGCGGGTAACCCGTACACGATAGGGATCTCGAGCTGTCAATTCAAACAACGCACGATCGCTTCGCATACCCTTAAACTGCAACATCTGCAATTTTGTTAATTCAATCTGTTGGGTCGGTAACGGACGATTTTTCCGGCCCGTAATTTCCAATCGCAAAGGACGAGATGCGGTGATTCCGCGACGTAAAAAAATGGTCACCTGATTCCCCGAATCAGTTTCTTCTTGTCGCCATCTTTCGATCACCCCTGCATCGTGCGCTAAGATCGACTCGATTTTCCAATCATGAGCCACCTCCGCTTGAATCTTAAACTGTGCGGGGCCCGCCAAGCGTACATCACAGACCATACGTCCGTTGATGGACCCATCCGTGAATGTGTAGGAGGTCGTACTGTCGACATTACCCTGAATNGCGACCNGANACCAATAAAANNTCTGCNTCTGCATCNGGNCCCTGATCTTGNATTTCAAAAATCTCCGACTCTACACTGCCCGGAACTTTACCAGCACGCAATTGCTGGCATCCGGTCAAACGCATTTGCTCAACCACTAGAGGAGCCGCAACCAAAAGCGACGATACGCCTTCCTGCCATGAAAAGCCCTGAGGAGTGATACGCGGAAGCTTCCAGGCCCTATCGTATACCGGTTCTGCCATTGCCCGCAGTCGCACCACGCGATCACTCCCTGTGATTGGCTCGGGCAACTGCAATACAAGTTTCCGGCTTCCTGTATCCGCTTCCTCCTGCTCTAACCATTCAACCGGCTGATCCCCCAAGAATGCCTCGATCAGCCGCAGTTCTGTATCCATGGCCAGTATGATTTGCCTTAAAGGCTTGCGATAAATATTAAGCGATAACTCTTGATCTAACTGCATGCGATCAATCTGAAATTCATACGCCAGCGATTGCTTGAGAAGATTAAGCCCCTCTGTGGGATCAACCGAATCACGGAGTATCCGGAGATGAATGTGGCCCTGACCCGGTATCTGGAGATCCCATCTACGCAAATCGCCGGAAACAAGAACGGGGGCAAACGTGACCGCATCGACTAGATCCGGCTCAAGACCCTCGGGGAGATCCAGTTCAAATTTCTTAGTGATGCTCGGCGGGAGCAGAAATTGAAATTCCAATTGGCCTGCTCGATCGGGCCTGCCGCGCACGGACCAACGCCCCCGTAATGTGCCCGAACCGTTCACGAACAGAAAAAGGCGGCCCTCTGCATCGCTACCTATTTGAGCCGGTACTCTTTCTGTGTCTCGCTCCCATTCCAAATCCGCCAACGCAACTCCAAAAGGACTGAGCGGCAAAACATGGGTCTCCTCGGACGGCGACTGAATCTGGAGCGCGATTTTACCCGTGAGTTGATTTTTGCCTTCAAGGACTGCCGAGAATTGCGCATGCGTCACCTGAGGCTTAGCGTTATGAATCTCTCCACCACTGGCCCAACGCTCAAAGTCGTCGGCATCCATCGGCTTGTAAATTGTTTTTCCGCGCGGCCAATCCGCCAATCGGTCAACGGGTGCATAAATGCGTCGATAGGCAATCCGTTTGCCAGAAGTGCCGTCCCCCCAAAGGGGAATCGTAATCAAAGCCATCAGCAGGCCAAGCGACCAACGATTCAATACCGACTTTACGAGTTTCATGGGTTCGGCTCCACGACCGATCCATCCAGTGGCGGAATACCTTCCACGGAACCGATTCTCGTGGAAGATTCTTGGGAAGCTTCTTGGGAAGTTTTATGCGAAACAGAAGAGGCATTTTGTGAAGCATCTTCAAAATAATGGAACTCCGTAGTCATCTGGTGATGACTCGATCCCCCATTTCTTTCCAGAACGTAGCGTTGCGGAGATCGGACGAGCAACACAGAGCGAAGAAATATCGCTAACACGGCTAGAATTGCGCCGAGTAAGCCCATTTGCACAACCATGGCCGCGGGCTCAGGATAAATCAAACCGACAGCCAACAGAATAACTGCAAAGATAAATGCAATTTCAGCCCGACGCAAACGCGGAAAGTAAATACACGCGATACCTGCGGCAAGTACAAATCCGGCCGGAAGCAGGACCAACAACGTGCGAGGGATTGTGCGTACTGAAAGTCGGGAGGGCCACTCTGCAAGCCGAAAGAGATAGCGATTAATTCCAATATTCCCTTCATCCCTATCTCCCGGAAAATTACTTTGCAACGCGTCGGCTCCAGCCCACTGGGAGAGTTCTCGATCACCCACTAATGGAACGCGGCGCCATCCCGCTCGTTGCCATTTCCATTCGTTATAGGGAATCGCTTCTTCCGGACCCGCAAGTAAATGATGCATCTGAGGAAGTACCACCTGCCAATAAAGGGGGCGCTGTATCTGGACATTGGAGGACAGGCGAGGCATGGGAAGCTCTCTGCTTCCCCAAACCATTCCATCCATAGCAAATCCAGTGACGGGGGTTTGCCATTCAATTTCCAAAACATGCGTAGCCGTATTACCAAGCGCAATCCGTAGTTGGCGACCTGATAACCAGCGGATATCGGCTCGCTGACGATCAAGCCAAACGCCAATGGCCGAACGCATAATGTCTTCAGGAAACTCCACATCGAGAAAGCTGCCATTGTTATCCAAAAGCAGCGTGACACGATCATACCGTGATTGTGGCGTCAACCACGATTGCAAAAACCCTCGCCGTACCACAACCTGACTACTTAAGAAATCTTCACTGAGACCCACCAGGATATCGACCTCCGACAATGAATTTTCGCAGCGATAACGGATTGCCGATGTATCAACCGGAGCCAACATGGCTGCGTCCGTTTCATCAATCCGTTCCCATTGCTCGCCAAGCGGATCCATCTCAATCCCGTCTGCCGACACGAGCGTGAGTTGATTTTCTTCAAGCGTGTCATCTGCGGGAACGACCAACGGAACAGAAATCGAGGTAAGCGCTCCGGGCTCAAGGGCATCGACACTCTGCTGGTACATTACCTGAAGCACGACCTCGCCAATCGCATTCTCCAACGGCACACGTACCCGAACATTCTCACCCGGCAAATCTTCATCAGTCACCAAAAGTGACAACGGCTTATCATCACGCGTTACTAGATTCTTTTCATTCAGAATGATTCGAGGGATAAGCAGAGCAATCGAGTCAATCCTTTGATATTCAACATTAAATCGAATTTCTTGTTTCACAAGAACTTCATCGGGTGTCATATTGATGCGACTGGAGATTGAAGAAGTTATCTGCCGCTGTCGAATTTTAAGATCTGCCGAAATATCTGCGGGCACTTCTTGACCGCGATCATAAAGATAAAAAAGCGGCTCTTGCCGTCTCTCGTCGAACTTTGCCTTCACAACAGGAGGGACACGTTCCTGTAGCTGTTCCCTATCCCTCGGAATTAGCTCCACGTTATCAGCAGGACTTACAACTGCAACGGTTGCGTCGATTCGACCTGCTTCCGCACGAGGAAGCGGAAGCGTCAGCAGATCACCATGGGGAGTCAGTGCTCGTTCCGCCCGCAAAACAATCTCAAAATCGCCACCAGCCGCTCTCTTAAATGGAATACTTAGCTGGCCATCCGCATTGACGGTCACACCGTCGGCATCGATCCGTTCGGCGGGCCCCACTCCCGCGGGAAGCATTTCCCAGCCCTGCATATCAATATCAAGATGAAAAATACGTGCACCCCGCACTTGATATTTAAAGCGTGCCTCAAGCAGTGCCCGCTCTTTCTCCACGTTAAAATAAAATTCGGGTTCAACGACAACCTCGGTCTCAGGTGGCTCGATCTGTGCGTCCAGGGAGTAGGGTTGTCGATAATATTCAAAACTGGCTACCCAATCCTGAGGAACAGGTGCATCGGCTGGCGCATCCACACGGCGAATGTCAAAACCGGATGTTAAATCCTCTTGCCACCGCACATGCCAATCACCCAAAACAAACACATCGATTCGGCCCGACTGTCTGATCGACCCCTCCACGTCAAATCCTGCCAATGGCGTGGAATCTTCTGTACGCGACAAATCACGAATTTGCTGAGTGACCAACTGAATGTCGACAGGTCCACGGGTCCGTTGCTCAAGTTTGACATCCACCCATTCACCGCCGTCCGCGCCCGCTGTGTCATCGTCGTTCACCTGAAACGAATATCCCGCGGAATTGTCGGTGAGCAACCGGGAACCCAAGGGAAGTTTGATCCGAAATCGATCAAATGGACCGGCAAAACTTTGAATTTTCAGATCGGCTTCTGTGCGAATGAGCCCCCCATCCATGCGGATTCTTTGCCGACCAACCACGTCGAGTGCCTGCATGCGAGGCGCATTTCGGACAACCGTTGGTCGCCAGGCCACTCGTAACTCGCCTGCGATCCCCTCGAGCCGCGCTTCGGTCTGATCAGCGATCTGTACCGTTTGCTGCAACGTACCTCCTGAGAGCACCCGCACTGTCTGGTCGGCCTCAGGAATAATGAGCATGCAATTCGATTGCGTGGCTCGAGGAAACCTCAGACGAAATTGTCTTTCGTTCCCAACGGTCTGAAGTAGTACTTTTCCGCGCAGCTCAATTTGATGTGCCTCTTCTCCACCGCCACGTATCCACAAGACATATCCTTCACGGTCGGAATCGTAATTCAGGTAGTAGTCTCCGTCGCCTTTGTACAGGATGGGGCTCTCGGTCGAAAAAATAAGCTTGGCCATTTTCAGGGGGATGGGGACCCACTGATCTTTATTTTCCGCAAGATTTTTTACCAGCAGATTAATTTTCAGATCGACCGTTTGATCGTCTGCTTGCACTGAACTGCGCAACTCTGAAAGGACATATTGAGGTGGCAGCGATCGTGCTGCCGCGCGATTTCCTAAGAGTTTCTTAAATTCATCAAAAGTAATCTCATTCAGGACAGCCGCTCGCAGTCGACCATCCTTGTCGGGAACATAATAGATCTCAGGCCCAATCTCCTGGGCCCCTTGGTCGGGTTTCATCGTACTTGTGTCGCTAGGCAACAGATTTTCTGCCTGCACATCAGACTGCACTGCATCGTTTTCCGGGTCGGCAGTAATCGCCGGCGATGGAGAAATAGTGGTTATCGCAGCCACTAAAAACACAAAGACAGCGTGCTGCCAGAAACAAGCAAAACTTGCTCGCTGACCTCTCGCAGTCGATCTACAAGCACGACGTCTCACGATGTCACACACGATTGTTTGGCAGAATCGCCACACACGGGAAAACGGTTATCCGCAACACAAGCCCGACCGCGTTACAAGGAAAATTGCGGGTACGCTCCTGCGACGTTTTCCAATCCTTCAAAAACCGCCACCTTGTCCGCCGGGCCTGAGGCAGAGCGTTACGAGGCTCTATTATAGTCGAGATGGCAAACGATCCCAAATGATTTCCGAAGGATCGAACACAACACGGATTATTGACTCGATTCAACCTTCAATGGCCCCGTTTCGAAACGTCACCGCCTTAAAATCGCTGCTAATTCGGCGTTCAACGCCGGAGTCCCGGTGGCAAGGGGGTGGGGTCGAGATAAATCAAAAGCATCGCCCGATAGATCCGAAACGGTACCGCCCGCCTCCGTCACCAGTAGCACCCCTGCAGCGATATCCCAAGCTGAAGTGCCAGTCGCCCAATAGGCATCAAGACGGCCCGATGCAACATAACACATATTTAACGCCGCTGATCCAGTGCGGCGTATCGCCTGCGCCTGTTCAAGCACGTGGAGCAACTTTTGCACATCGTCTCCATCGCGTTGAACCTGAGGAGGAAGACTCACCGCGACCAGCGCCGAATCCAACTTCGAAACACTGCTAGCACCGAGCGGACTTCCATTCAGCCTCGCTCCCCTGCCTGAAACGGCCACGTAACACTCCTCTGCAACAGGATGATATACGACTCCGGCCAAAACCTGCCCTGCGCGAACCGCCGCGACTGAGCAGGCGTAGTGGGGGATGCGGTGGGCATAGTTGGTTGTTCCATCAAGCGGATCGACAATCCAAACACAGGATTTTGACTCGTTGAGAATTCCTTCGACTTCTCCTGATGCGGTCGACTCTTCACCAATAAAATAATCAGAGGGGAATACTTCAGCGATGGTCTGACGAACTATTTTTTCTGCCGCGAGGTCAGCCTCGGTGACTAAATCTGCGGGACCTTTTTCGCGGACCGTAAAACGCTGCGACCAATCGAGAAGCTCCGCACCACCGGCGCGTGCAGCTCGCTCGCAAACTTGTGCAATCTTCTGAAGATCCTCCATAGCCTCACCTTAATCCGTTGAAGAAAGTGGTCCAATAGGGCATACCGATCTGATTTTTGCATTGGGTGCTTACTTTTTTTGAATAAAACACCGCTTATTTTCCGTGCTAAAAAAACGCATTGTTTTTTTAGGGCAAAAACTAGACACACAGAATCGAGCTGTTATTATCTAAGTAGAGGATATGACTCATTGAGTTTGTTCTCGTTGGAATTATTTTTGGAACAATTCATTTTTTGGCCTCTTCTCTGTTCCGGCCCCGTCGTTCTGCCTCAGTGCAAGCGACGGGGTTTTTTTATAGGCACTGTGCTGGTATAGAAGATCTTTCGTTTCACCTTCCACGACATTGCACTGTTTGCGTCTGTTTGCATCTGTTTGCGTCTGTCCACCAAGCTGCATAAAAGCCGGATCCCATGAGTACCTCCTGGCATCTGATTGAACATCAGGCAAAAACCCAATTTGCCGGACGGCCCGGGCAACTTGATCTCGGTCGACCAGAAAATGGCTTCAGCTGGCAAGGGCCCGACCAGCATTCCCTTCAACTGCTTCGATTCCCTGACGGGGAGGCGTGTCCGGGTTTAAATTTCAGGGCCAGCCCCTACATCCGCAACGAAGATCTTATTGTCAACTATGGTGGTGACGAATTACTACCGTTTCATCTGCAAGTCTATTGGTGTCGGCGAAGCCACCCGATCCAAGCCGATTGTAATGCGATGGAATGGACTTTGGCCATGCAGACCGAATGCCTGGACCGCCAATCACAGCTGAACACGAGCACCACCGGAATCGGCGCAGAGGAAATCCTTCAGCTGTCGGCAAACGATGCCTCAGTTATCCAACCGATCGCATCGGACACCAAATTTAGCGCCGGAGAGAGTACCGGTTGTCTTTTGGTCCGACTTGGCAAGATGAGCTACATTGAGCTAATCCACCCTCAGGATTTCCTCTCGGTCGAGGTCGCCTACCTCAAAGAAGAATCGCAATTTGCCATCAATCGATGCCTCTTCGACTGCAACCTTGAAAAAGGCGTTATTGTGCGGGCGCGGCTACAAGGACTATGCGTCCCGCGCGAGAACGACGAAGAATTATTGCGTGACGCTTATCGGGAGTTTCTTCAGCGCGACCTACCCCTGACAACGTGATCGCAGCATTTTACGGTTTATTTCTGAAGCCAATCAAAGTGTGAAGCTGCGTCGTATAACCACGGCTGCGTCCACGGATTCCAAGTGGGATAACTCGCCGATAGGACACTGAAAAAAAGCAGCGACAGGATCGCACCCTTGCGCCGCCGATTCACCGCCGACCAATCGGCCGCTGGAATCAACGCGACTAACCAAAGCGGAATTAGCCAGAAAAACCATCGCGGACCACTCGTCATACCACCGTAGTTTCGGGCTTCCTCGGCAAGGCTAAAATAAAATGTCAGGCAGCCAAGCGAGACCAGGAGAATCACAGCCCCCAGAGATCGCAACGATGGTGTGACGCGACGAACGAGCATTGCCATCATGCCTGCCAAGCTTAAAAGCCACATTGGCGTCAATGAAAATAAACCATGATGGCCAATCAAGCTATGAAAAATATATTCGCTTCTATTTGCCTCGCCACGATCGATCTTCGAGCGGGAAACCATACTTTCAGCGTCGGTCTTCCAATAACTGGAGATCACCCGCGAGCCGACTTGATAGTCATAGACATACCAGTTGCCGGCCTGCCAGTCCTGACCTGCCGTGCGATAGGCGTATGGCGGGAGCACCGTACGATGGGCCATGTAGTTGGTGCCCACAGCGACCCCGACAACCGCCACAACCACAGGCACACCAACTAGCAGCGTCGCTCGCGGCAGCGTGTAGAGAAAGCCGAGCCCAAGCACGCCCAGGAGCAAACCCGCCGGAAGATCGATCGCCATAGCGAGAGCCGAAAAAAGACTCGCTATGAGCACCCAACGCGTTTCCCGTTTGCCGTCGATCCAAACATTCACGGCCGCATAGAATGCAACCATCACACACGCAGCGGCAATCAAATGATTATTAAGCACTACAGCAAATGTAGTCAGAAAGGTGCCAAAGGATGCCATTGCCATCACGGTAATACGACCCCAATCCGATGCACCCAATTTTTCCACGATCCGTGACAGTAAAAGAAGGATCAAAATGATGACTGGAATATTCGTCAACAGAAGCATCGACCTGACCACTTGAAACGGGTGCTCTGCCAACGTCCATCCGGTCAATTTTTGGATCAAAAAATATTCGCCGGCAAGCAACGTCGGCAGAAGCGTCGGTTTACTGGAATAAAGGTGAGGCTGTCCGCTGCTTGCATGCTTCACCATGTCGATCGTTTGCCAGCGGGCGTACTCCTCGGGGTTGGTCACAATTTGATCGATGGCGTACGTTCCGTCATCGACCAAGGCACGAATCGTACACCAGCGACTCCGGTCATTGGCACTGAGAAAAGGCCGTGACAACCGAAGTTCTTTTGACTTCTTTGCGCGAAACTCTTGCAGCGCAGCTTCCAGATTCGCTCCTTGAATACCACGCAACTTCAGTTGTTCACGTTGTCTATCGACCGCTTCGCGTAGACGTATTTTCTCTACGACTGCAACATCGACCGCGGTGACTGCTAGGATCCGCCCCGCTACCATGCCGACTGTCAATACGATCAACAAGAGGTACGTTATCTGCCTCACGCGGTGACCGCTGGACCCATCGGTATTTTGCCCGTCAGCTGCTTGCCGTCGCTCGGTCATCGCTTGCGAGTTGTCTGCAGCTTCCATCATACTTTGTCGGACTCCTCATTCGCAGCGGGCAACCGAGCTGGCGTTGAGTCTTCGGCTTCCCGAGAAAAATCAATTCGTTCTGAAATCGAATAATTGACCGACCCACGGCTCGCCTCTGCGGCAAGCATTTCGGCAATCAACCCGAGCGATAGCAACTGGCCACCCACCAGCAATCCTCCCAGGGCATAGTAGAGCAACGCTGTCTGGCTGATATGAAACACAGGGATCTCGACAAACAGCCGTGAGATGCCCCATTGAATTGCTAGACATATCATTCCCAATCCGCCGAGTAGAAAGGAAACCAAACCGATCCCCCCCAGTAAATGTTGAGGACGATGACCATAGCCAGTAAGAAACAACACGGTAATCAGATCAAGCAGACCTTTAAGTATCCGTTTTGATCCATATTTTGTCTTACCATAGCGACGCGGTCGATGACTGATGACGATCTCATCAATGCGGAAACCACGGGCAGCCGCGAGCACAGGGACAAAACGGTGCATCCCCCCATACAAATGAACTTCCTTGAATACCTCTGTTCGATAGCATTTCAATCCGCAATTAATGTCGTGAAGCTTCGTGCCAGTCGTAAACCGGGTCAGCCAGTTAAATATCCGAGACGGTATCACTTTATCCCAAGGATCGTGTCGGATTTTCTTCCATCCGCTGACCACGTCCAAACCCTGGCCCATTTTCTCCAAAAATCGTGGGATTTCTCGGGGATCGTCCTGAAGATCTGCATCGAGCGTGACCACAAATTCGCCTCGCGCGGCACCAAACCCCGCATCGAGTGCTGCAGCTTTTCCAAAGTTTTTTCGGAAACGAATGCCGCGAATACGATGATCCTCCGCTGCTAGCTGCGCGATAATATCCCAGGTGCCATCGCTGGACCCATCATCAACAAAGATGAATTCAAAATCGAGCGCTTCTTCGATCGCCACAGTGTTCAACTCACCGATCAGCAAACGAAGAGATTGAGCTTCGTTGAAAGTCGGAATCACGATTGAAATCAAGTTATCGACTCCTCTCCGTGCCGCGGAAACGACCTAAGCCAGCGAAATAACACACCGAAATACATCGCAAGATATCGAAATAAAAATTTATTGCGGGGCGATCCATTGTATCTGGCTCGCACGGTGGTTTCAATTCGCATTATTTTTATCGACGCTGATCGAGAAACGTTTCGCGCTAATAAAAATTGATTTAAAAAATTCGCAAGCAGCACAGAATCACCGCGCACGTTGTGATCGACGATAAAAATGACCTATTAAAAAAAGTGTGAGTGCAAGTCCAAACTCAACTCCAAGCCAAATCAGCCTCAGGATGACGGCCACCACAAGCGCTGTTGCTGTCGCAAAAGGTATTTCAAGAATTTCGGAAAAATAAAAATGTCCAAGGATTACCGTAATCAAATACTCACGGACTCCAGCCCCTCCCGGAATCAATGAAACAAACCCCGCGACGACCGCCATCGTGATTGCAGCAAGACAATAAGGCAATGCATCTCCACCTATGTCTCGCTCCAAGCCAATTCCACAAACCACCGACCAAAGACTTCCAGCAAGACAGATCCAACCAAATGTCATAAGCATCCATCCATACCCCATCAGCGAAAATTGAATCCCCGAGAGTCGTTTTTCAATATCAGCATCAAGGCGAGCTGTCCCTAAACGTAAAACAATTTTTTTAAAAATAGCAGGCCATGTCGGTAAACCGGCAATCACTAACATCCCGATGGTAAGCGGAAGCAAAAACGGGTAGTTCTTCAGATGGTCATCGAGCCAGAACACAAACATGAACAAAGCAAGAAACGCGCCTACAGCCATCATCGTAAGTACCTCTAAGAAAATACTCACGGTCGTTGCCGTACCACCGGCACGATTCGAATACAACAGCCGTGCGCGAAGCAAGACCACCAAAGCCTTACCAGGAACATACTTTCCTAAAGAACCCACGCAGTAAGCTCGCAATGTTTCGAAAAATCGGGGACGGCATTCCAGGGCATGCAAGGCGCGATACCAGAACAAAACCATCGGAAGCGTGCCCAGCACATAAAAGAGTGCTGAAGCGGAAAGCCAGGCTGGATCCAAACGCCAGGGAATCGGCTTACCGTCCAGTTCACTCCATGCATCAGCGACCGTGCAGTAAATACCCCAACTCACCAAACCCAGGACTGCACCGCTGAGAATAAGCCGAAGTCCGTGTCGGCGGATTTGAGTCCTTTCCATCATCCGCATCCCTTCTGTTCCACCGACAAATTTGGGCTGCGCACCTACCCGAAACCAACCAACCTCGGTTTCCGGCGGCACAGATACAGCTGGAAGCATTTTGACGACCGCCTTCACCGACCGCAATCCAGACATTCTGGGGATTTTTCTGTGGAACGATACCTCAAAATAACCTTTACCGCCAATAGCCCTGAAAGGTATCATGCTCCCCAGGTGTAAAGAAGCGTGGATCACGGAGGAACTCTTCCATGCAGGGGATAACGCTGCTGCTTGTTGCAGCCATCGGCGTCGATGTGGGATGGAAACCTGTTGAGAACGGCGAGCTGGAATATATTATCCAAATTGCGCCGGAACAGCTTCGTTCGCTGCAAACAGGCGATGTCATTGAGGTCGGTGTTCGACCCATGCTGCGGCCCGTCCGGCGGTATCGCATTGTCGTTGGCACCGATCCCCTGCCCCGTCAGAGTGCGCGACCTGAAACAAAAAATACGGCTTCCGATTCAGGAGGGGCAAAACCACCCTCATCGGTCAATGGCGATATGAGCCTGTTGAAAACGCCAGATGCCGGGGGAGTGAAATCGAAATCACCCGACCATTCGATTGTGGTTGCCCCGCAAAAAAATCCGGTTGCTTCGGACGATCCGCGCTGGGTCGCGGCCAACGAAGATCACGAGGCGTTGCAGCTACAATCCATCCCAACACAACCGATCCGACCCCTTGTCGAACCCCCGCCCATTCCCGCCAATCCACTCGACATCTTGCCACCCCCTCCCTCCGTTGCTCGCTCCGCGCAGGAGGTGACCACACCGCCATCGGCAGGCGATGCGTTTGTACCGAATTACAGAATGACAGAAGGAAAAGAAGATTTTACGCAGAATCAAAAAGATTACCGCATCGGCGATAGCGTCCCCATCGATCAAGGAACCATTCAGGCAAGCGGTATTGTTCCTCCGACATCGCGATTGGTTCTCCCACCTCCCCCCGAAGGTACGAAGGCGACTGCTGCCGACTCCACGCAAGTTGCTCCCCTGCAACTCCCCCCTCCACCTGAGCAAACCCCTCAGTCGGCGCAAGAGGCGCCCGCACCTCGACCCATGACCCCGGAAGAAAAAAACGCCTACGCACCTTCTGAGCAACCGATTGTATTAAAAACGGCAGCCGCACCAGCGCAGGCGGACAACAACATCGCGGTCCATTCCGCACCTACCACTCCCCCCAAACAAGTCGCTCCGGAGGCCGAGCCATCGGCACCCTCCGAGGGGCAATCAGGAGGAACCTGGCTACTGCTTGCTCTCTTTGCCTCGATTGGAGGAAATATCTTTCTCGGATATATCACGTGGGATATCCGTAAGAGATTTTTAGCTGCATTTGGTGAAAACACTACCGAAAGCAGCAACGAGCCACACGAAGTTGCCGAGCGGTAAGCAGCATCGGGCCGACTGCTTATGCAGCCTGCGACTGACCCTTTTCGGATTTCGCTTTGCCATGCTGCGGTGCATCGGGCAGCAATCGCACATCCGCNCCCATCTCAGTAAAGAGGCTGACAAGATGCTTGTGGCACGTAAACAAGAATATCTGGTGGCCACCGGAGGCAGCAAAATCTTTTAACACCTCAGCTGTGGCGCGGGCCCGTTGCATATCCAAGTGAACGAGCACTTCATCCAACACGATCGGTAGCCGGATGCCGCGTCTGGCATACTGACTAACGAGCGCCAAGCGAAGGGCGAGCATAAGTGGTTCGCGGGTACCCCGACTAAGCGATGTGATTGGCATATTTTGCCCCTGGGCATCCTCCACACAAAGCATCTCTTGATCTAATCGGGTCCAAACTCGCCGATAGCGGCCCTCGGTGAATCGTTCCAAATAGATTGAGGCTTCTTGAAGGGCAGCCGGTTGCCTTTGCTGCTCGTAACAGCGGCGAATAGACTCCAGCAATTGGCTTGTGCAAACCAGATCGTGCCATCGTGAAATGGCTTTTTTAAGGCGGTGCTCAGTCCGCGCCAGCTCTAATTGCACATACGCATCGCGACGATCGTTGGCAAGCGTGAGTAGCTGCTCACCAAGACGTCCCCGACGTTCACAGGCGTCCCGTAGCTTTTCATCATTTTTTGTGCGTCGATCAACAAGTCGCTGTCGTTCTGCATCCAACTGCTGTTCAGTAACGCCATCGAGCTCTTTCCACAACGCCTCCACGTCGCAAATCTCATCACAGGCAGTCTTCAACTCCGACGTTAATGAAGTAATGGTTGCATGATATGCATTCGCTTGGGCACACCGCTGTGCAATCTCTTTCAGATCATCCTCTACGGAAAGACCAAGCGCCTCGTAATCCTGCATTTCTTGCTCATCAAGGACCTGCAACCTTCGCACACAACGGCGCAACCGCCGCTCCAATCCCCACCGCTGCCCACGCAGTAACTTCCGTTTTGCAATCCATGTTTGCTGCTTCTGCCATGCAGCGCTGAGTGAATCGATTTTCACCAACAAACCCCGTCCAAGCGAGAGATTTTTATCTACTTCCAGATCCAATCCCGCGGCCTCAATCAGCGCGTCAACGCGGACGAAAAACTGATTCAGTTCCTGTTCCTGCCGCTCGGCTTCTGCCTGTAGCCCAGCCGCTCGATTCGCGACTTCAGCTTCCTCGCGGCAGCGGGCGGCAAGTCGACGAATTGCCGCTGGCGAAAGCTTTGCGGGAAGACCCTCCGCATGCAAAGCCCGGTGCCATTCCCGGCGAGCTTCCTGATAGGCATCTTTGGCCGCTTGAAAATCGTCGGCGAGTGCTCTGGCTTCGCTTGCGGCAGCCCGACCCGCCTCTTGCCTGGAAACCTTTTGCTGCAGGATCGATTTCTGCTTTTCCAACTCCCGCAATTGAACCGCAAACGGACCGCGCCCATCGGTAAAAAACTCATCCAGTTCCCGGCATTCTTCTTTCGCCTCCTGCTGCTGCATGGCCAGCAAATCCGCTTGACGCTGCACCGCATCCCACTCCCGCTGCTGAGCCTGACCGAGCAATTGCTTCAACCAGCCACCAGCCACCGATCCGGCGATCCCTATCAACGTGAGCATCGCTCCACTCCAGGAAGCAATGGATAACAGAAAAATACCACTAAAGGCTAGCATCACCCCGAAAGAAAAAATACCGCCTGAAACAAGCAACACACGAGGAGAGAGTACCTTTTCTTCAACCAGACCTTCCCGCAATAGATCGAGTTCCTGCTTGGCGTCGTGTAATTGCTGAATGCGTTGATCGAGTTGAATGCGTCGCCTCAAATCGCTACAGAGTTCGTCAATCGCCTCAAGTTCTTCCGCGAAGCCCTCCGCTTCAACTGCGTCGACGTTAACCGGAGTTCGACTGGATGCCACCTCGGCGGCGCGCATCTTTGCCCGCTTCTCTTTGAGGGCCCGTGCTGCCGACCGGAGACGCGGAATTGCCGCTTGAATCTGTACGCCTAATTCAAGACTCCGTGCCTTGGCCTGCCGCTCATCATCCGAGCAATCTTCTTGATCTCGGAAACCGTCAATTTGCTCGACCCTGGATTCGACCCAATCTCTTTGACTCGCCACCACGTCGATACGTGGCCCCTGCGCAATCAACGCATCGCTTAACGGAAGTTGTTCGAGTTCTCGCTGGGCATCGACCGCTCGCTCCCTGAGGACCTCGCATCGCTGTCGTAACTCGACTTGCTTTGCAGCCAACTGCTCCAGTCGCTGCAAATCGTCGCCACCCACATCAGGCACTTCGCCCATGGCACTGAGTGCATCGATCGCCTCCTGCATTCCCCCCCAAACCGGGCGGACCGTCGCTGCCAGATCAGCAATCCGCAGACGACGTCGCTCTGCTTCAGCAACCTCGGTAAGCTTTTCGATTCTCACTTCAAGTCGCGACCGTTCAACGAGAATCTGGCGATATCTCCCCAATTCTTCGCCAATTGCATCAAGCTGCATTTCAAGAGATGCCTTTTCCTCAAGCAACCTCAGGATATCACCTTGATCACCCGCACGATCCAACAGCGATTGCCTTTCCGTGCGAAGCGAGCGAAAAATACCCGCCAGCGAAACCCGATCGACCCCGGCACTCAAATCGTAAAGATAGCCAGCAGCCTCAGTCTCGCCCAAAGCATTAAGACGCTCCAATTCGTCGATTCCAAACGCGAACACATTGCGATAAATGGCAGCGTCGACTCCACTCAACAGAACCTGCAATGCAGCGATCCCTTGAGACACTGACTTCTGCGACGGGTCATCTCCCTGCAGCAATTCCACCACGACTTCATCGAGTGCCTTATCCCCAAATTTTTCAGGCAGACAAAACGTGCGCTCCACTCTGTATTTACCGGTCGGAGTCTCCAGNTCAACGATGCCTACCGAACGACCCTTGGCCAACGGAAAGGCACGCAAATCCTCGCCGCGGGAAAGATTCTGACCATAAAGCATTTCACGTAGAAACCGCAGCAAAGTGGTNTTGCCTGCTTCATTCGGGCCATGCAACACATTCAGAGAACCCGAAAGATTCCCCATGGATAAGTTTTTCCAAGCGCCGAAATCATTGAGTGATAGCGATAGAATCTGCATATATAGTTACAACCTGCGCTGCTTTCTAATGGGTGCTTTTCAGTGGTCCTCGCCGGAAAGCAGGTGAACTCCAAGATCGGCAGCCCGTTTGATTGCAAGCTCAGGATCAATACCTTCCTGGCGGGCAATCCGCGCCGCCACTTCAGCACCCTCTTCCCCGCAGGGAAGATGCTCCTCCCAGTCCGCCTGAGAGAGCCCTTCCTGCTGAACTAGCTGCAAAGAGCGAAGAAACTCTCCTCGGATTGTCTCTTCTTCATACCACTTTGCGGGGTACTCTGCCGGACGGAGAACCTCGACTGCAACATGCCAGACGGAAACTCCGCCATGATCCACCGCGTTGAGTTGTGCCAACAAACGGGCTGTCGCTTCTTCCGTCTGTAGAGACCGCACCAAAGACCCTGCACCGTTTATTTTCCACGTTACAAGCAAGGGCCTTGATGCCGCATCAACCAAACCTCGAGAGATTTGTTCCTGCATCATGCCATAGAGGGCCTCGTGCGAAGTTTCCGAATCAACCTCTACCGCAAACGTATTCCAGCGCACCGCGTCGGTGACAATCGGACTGGTCTGAACCAATCCCTCTGCATCAATCTCCAGAAGGGTGCATCCGCGTGGGCCGGAATCGGCGGGTGAACGCCCTTGTGGAGTACCGGCATAATGAATGGTCGGGTTACGAGACAAGGTCTCCCGCAGGTGTACTCCACCAAGTGCCCAGTAGTGATAGCCAAGTTCCGCAAGCGCATCTTGAGACGCACTACCGTAACCGAGGGCGATACTGATTCGCTCATCCTCGACCGCCGGATAATCGCCAGGGCGAACCACTGCTCTCTGATCGCTGGGGCCAAGTAAACGGATCTCGGTACCGTTTTGCAACTGATGCAATATTTCTCGATCTTTGCCACCAAGCCGATGCACCGAATCGGGCAGCAAGGATGCTGGCTGCCAACGCAGCGGAGGGTCATCGCCACCCAGAGCCCAGTAAACGGGAATCCCGCGCACCGCAAGCCGTTCGCATTGTTCAACCAGAAACACAAGACTCCGGGGCCCCAGTTCGTCAGCGGAAAGAACGTCGCCGGTCAACAGCACGCAATCAACGTCTTCAGTAAGGGCTGCTGTAAAAATACTCTCTGTTGCCAAATAGGGTGCATCAAGCAACGGATCGAGAAAGTCAACTGGCATTTGATCCATGCCAGAAAACACTTGCCCTAAATGCAAATCACTGGCATGCACACATTTAAAGATCGGTGTCGCCATTGCTTCCTTTCCCGACGTACCGAGACTCTGATCGCCCAGGCCCGCTTGATAGGGACCGGTCACGGAGGGCTAGTTTACCGACAGATTAATAATTCTCCTATGCGAATTCGGTACCCGGAATAGCTAGCACTCGCTTTTACGCATCCGGACCCTGCTTTGCCGGATGCTTTGTCAGATATTGACCGAAAAGCGGCTTCGGGCAATCGTTCCATGCCTGTCACGATGCCTGTCACATNGGGCCACCTTCGGGTATCCTCCTTAAACGGTCTCCTTCCCTCCCCCCAGCACGTAATGCACGAAAGCCCCCCATGAAACACCTGCATCGTCTCGTTATCTGTGGCCTCTGCCTCTGCCCCCTTGTCACAACGCTTGCGGCCAATCCTGCCGAAAACGGGGCTGCCCCTCTGGCCAACAGCGGTGAAATCCTGAACCAATGGAAGGCGTTGATGCAACAGAAAAACGTCATTGATAAGGAAGTCGATGATCAAATCACCGTACTCCGCACGCGGGCACAAAAGGGATCCCCGCAAGAGCAGCAGGAGATCATGCGTGAGGGCCAGCAATTGCAGATGCAATACGAGAAAAAATACCAGGCAATTTTCGCTCAGATGCGGCCCCTAGCAGCACAACTGGACTACAAAGCGGACCCCGAAACTGTCCCTGAAGCCCAAATGTTATTGCAGCTGACTTATCGCGAGAATCTGTTTGCCGCGGCAGCTGCAATTGCCGACCGTCTGATTGCTTCGGGGAACGCACCCACCGAGGTGCTTGTGATCGGGGGCCTCTCGCATTATGCAGACCATCAATTTACCAAAGCACAGGAACTACTTAATCAAGCCAAACCGGAGATAGCCGCCAATCCCAGCTTGAGTTCTTTTCTGACAGCCGCAGAAAACTATCCGGCACTTTGGGAAAAAGAAAAGGCACTACGTAAAGCCGAAGCGACGACTGACAATAATCCGAGAGTTCTTTTGAAAACCGACCGGGGAAATATTCTCCTCGAACTGTTTGAAGATCAAGCACCGAATACGGTCGCCAATTTTATTTCGCTCGTCGAATCCGGTTTTTACAACGGCATTGCTTTTCACCGCGTTATGCCCGGTTTNATGGCTCAGGGTGGAGACCCGAACAGCAAGGATGATGACCCGCGAAATGATGGCAGCGGAGGCCCCGGCTACACGATCAAGTGCGAATGCGACCGNCCGGATACGCGGATGCACTTTGCCGGCAGTCTGAGCATGGCACACGCGGGCAAAAACACCGGTGGCTCTCAGTTTTTCATCACCCATTTACCTACCGATCACCTCAACGGTCGCCATACGGTATTCGGTCGTGTGCTTGAGGGACTACCTGTCGCCCGCGCCTTGCGAGGCAATGACAAGATTGAATCGGCGACCGTGGTTCGTAAACGCGACCATACGTACGTACCGCAAACCAGCAAAAAGTGACCGCCTCAGGCGCGAGGACGCGCATAGAGATATGGATTGAGGGTCGGATCGTTATACATTTTCAACTGCCGATACGTTCGGTGACGCTTTCGGCCTGAAAAAAGATCGGCCAGTAACTCCTCGAGAGATTGGGAAAGCTCCCGATGCTGGAGCTTACAGATATTTATCTTCAATTGCACGTCTTGCCGGTGCCCTTCACCGGTATCAACGCGATCCAATTGTTCTTCAAGATGATAGACCCTGAGGGCTAGAATCGACAAACGATCGATAACGCTGCCGGGAGTTTCCGTATTGAGTGGGCCGTGGGCAACGACGTTTCGTTCGTGAATCAGTTGTTCAATTGCATCATCCATGCGTTCAATCGCATCATTCCGATTTTGATTCGCCTGATCAATGGCTCGCTTTGCGTCAGCAATCCGCGTATCGCCCAGGTCCGGGCTTCGAGCGATGTCCTCCTCATGCCACAGACAGTAATTGTATTGATGTTGCTCGCACGCAATCCCCAAAAAATCATGATAGGGATTATTCATGGCCTCCGNATGCCAGTGCGNGACCATAAGATGCTGCATGCCCGTAATTTCCCTAACATCAATCATCGGGTTCCTCCCCCCGCCAGTCGAGGCTGGCCGATTCGCGAGGCGTTGGCGGTACATCGCGACCCAGATTGGTTTGTCGATACAACCTCGTAAGTGACTCGGGGACCTTGGTCCGTATGCTGTAGTGCCTGCTTGCACGCGGCAGTCACCTGATCGACACGTATCTTTTGCATGAGACTATTTTCACTGCCACCACGCATCCGTACTAAGCGAACGCCACCTTCCGGCTGTACGGCGCGATGCTGGGAACCGTAGGGTCCGCACCGCGNGGGAGACGTCGGTCCATACAGACCCACGCATGGCGTCCCTACCGCAGCCGCAATGTGAAGCGGCCCCGTATCGGAGCCAATAAATAGTTGCGATTCCCTGCAGAGTGTCGCAAGCTCCCGGAGTGAAGTGACCGGAGCCAGATGTCCATGTCCACCACTTTGGGAAATAACGTCCACTGCCATTTCNCGCTCCCCGCCATGCCATACAACAATCGATGCTAAGCCATGTTCTACGCCCAGATAACGGACAACGCTCGCGAAACGATCCGCTGACCAGAGTTTCGACGGCCATCCTGCACCGACGTTAACGACGGCAATATTCGAGGCCCTCCGAGCACAGACAGCAGCAAAATCAGCAATCGCATCGGTCCCCTGATATTGGGGTAAATTAAAAATCACGTTCGTAGGATTCTGACCCCCGAGCGGCTCAATCAGTTGCAACGTCTGCTCGACCACATGCTCTCGTGTCGGACGAACCCGCACATTACCAAGCCAGGGACCCAATTCGCGCCCGACGGGCGGTGCAAAACAAATACGCTGGGATGCCCCGGTCAGGCGACTCAACAACCCACTTTTGGTGAGCGATTGTGGATCAATCACTATGTCAAAATNCCGGCGGCGAAGGGCGCGCCGGATACCCAGGATAGAAGAAATTGACCGGTGCCAACGTCGCGGAATAACCAGTAATTCATCGAGTCCAGCCAGACCGTCCAACAGCCCAGCGGCACGCTCATCGACAATCCAACTAAGATGTGCACCCGGATACATATTGCGCAGCGCATGCACCAACGGGACGGTGAGNACACAATCGCCAATCGCGCTAAGCCGCACGATAAGTATCCGAGGACGCTCGCCTCTCACTTCAATTTTCATCCGAACATTCCATTGGNCTGTAGCTGCCATACAATCGAACGGCCATCGCCACCACGCGGACGGATGCACGATCGAAACTCCNGTTNNCANTTTATGGCAGTTGCAACAGGAAGGTCCACGTCGATTTCTGTTTTTTATGCGAAAACAACGCTGCGCAAGACAAAACGCCTCACAACTGGGTCCCTTGATGGGACACGGTTGCGGGCGCTTTTATGCCTTCGTCTATATTTAATCCGTCAGTCAAGCCTGAACGGGTTGTATTTGTCGGTTGGGGATCGAATGGTTCTTAGACCAATTCTTTCTTCGCTCCGATCAATGTCCTCAGTCGTTCTGCAAGCAATGCTGCGTCGAACGGCTTCTTGAACGTCTCGTTAATACTACTTCGGTCGAAATTCATCGAACTTCCATCATCAGGCAGTAGGGCAATCAAGATGGTTTCGGTGAATTCTGTGTTTCGACGAAGGTTTTGGCAAATCTGTAACGCCTCCACCTGGCCGATCGAGAAGTCCACAATAATGCAATCGGGATGAAAACTTTCCGATTGAATACCTGCTTCAAATCCGCTCGCCGCCGTAGAGACTTTGAACGATCTTTCAGCTGGGAGTTCTCTTCTGAGATTTTCGATCAGTACTTGGTCCTGGCCGACGATCAGAACTTTTGCCATTGCAACGTCCTCGAGATCGCCCAGGGGCATACCATGTTCCTTCAGAAACTTGATCAAATATTCACGTGGNATTCTACGGTCCTGAGACCCGGGNATCCGGTATCCNTTGAGCCGTCCGGAATCGAACCACTTACTTACCGTACGGGGGGCCACTTTGCAGATCTTTGCGACCTGTCCGGTTGTGAAGACCTTCATGTCAGGTGCTCCATACTCTCACTGTTTGTGCTAATTGTCTGTAGCCGGATAAATCCGTTTCCAACTACAAACTTCAACGCCCCTGCATGTAACTTCAAGCCTTTTCTCCGTTCCCTTCCGAAGACTGTGGGCTAAAATGGCTTTGTCACAAACATCTGGGTCGGGGCCCTAATGGTCTCTCTCTTGGCAGTGGTTCAGATCCATCTGATCCGCGGCCCGGCGAACTACTCAATCAATTAACCGAACAAACCCAAACCGACAGGTTTCCCCATCGAAGTTCCAGTGGGTTCGCAACTCGGCCTGTCTGATCGACCGGCAAGGTCACGACAAAGAGAGAAAACGAGCGCGAGATCCTGATCGATATAAACGGACGACCAGACGCTCAATCCAGGCACAGCCCTTTGCTGTTCCCCCCCTTTGGGATGCGCTTCGCTTCCGCNTCCATTTCGCCGTGTGGCGAACTGGTGGTGCAGAAGAACAAGCCCTTCCGAGAGTTAGTTTCGTACAATCAGGGGGTAAACCTTTAGCGAGTTTCGCAAGTCGTAGCGACTATTACGTTAAACGCAAAGGTGGCGACACCAAGGGCAAACCTAGTTTTGCCAACATTACGCTTACATATCGTTGTATTCTTCCTTTTTGTCGAAATGATTTTTTGGGTCATTCCGAATACAGGAATTATATAAGTAATTATCTTTTTAGGGCGTGACTCAGACCTAAAGATCGACTGCGTGGAGCAAAAACTGCTGGCAGCGACAGCGATTCGACAGGACGAAAACCGTGTCGCCAAGCGAGGGCTCCAAGCCGNGAGAGGCGCTATGCCGCCTGCGTCCCATCGTCTTCGTCCGCCGTCTTGAGAATTTCACCTGTCTCACTGACGTCATCAAATCGCACTGAGACTTGCTTGGAAATGCCCGATTCCTGCATCGTGACACCATAAAGGGTGCCGCCGCAGGCCATCGTCTTCTTGCTATGTGTGACAACGATAAACTGTGTCCACTGAAGAAATTCATTTAAAACGGAGANAAATCGTTCGATGTTCGCCTCATCGAGGGCAGCATCAACCTCGTCCAGCACACAGAAGGGACTGGGGCGACTACGAAAAATTGCGAGCAGACAGGCAACACAAGTCAGTGTTTTTTCGCCGCCGCTAAGCAAGGAAATACTTCGCGGCTCTTTGCCTGGCGGTCGCGCCACAATCTCGAGCCCACTTTCCAGAATATCGGCTTCATCCTCGATCACGATATCGGCGTGCCCTCCACCAAACAGCTTGCGGAATAGACCCTGAAAATGCCCCCGAACTGTCTCAAGCGTTTCTATAAACAGTCTTCTGCTATCCGCATTAATACGCTCAATAATCTGCTCGAGTGCCTTCTTTGCCTGCGTTAAATCATCCAACTGGACCGCCAAGTCACCGTGCCGCGACTCCAGGCCTTCAAGTTCCTCAAGTGCATCTAGATTGACATTCCCGATCGCATCAATCTTGCGTCGCAGATCGGCAATCTCAACTTCCACACTCTCGCGCTCTTCANCCAGCTGGGCATCCTCTGTTTGCGTCAACTGCATCATATCGATACCGTAATCCTCGAGCATCTTTTCCGCTAACGCGTCCCGCTGGTGGCGAATTTCGCCGGCAGCCAATTCTTCGGTGTGTTTCTCTCCCTCTAATCGCCGCACCGCTGCCCGCAGTTTCTGCAAATCAACCTGCGTTGCTCCGCGACTCGAACGCAACTGCTCACGCCCCGTATTGAGCTGCACAATCTTGGTCTCGAGACTTTCTTGCTGAAGATACAGCGATGCCGTTTCTCCCTCGAGACGGAGAATTTCGCATTCGGTTTGTTCCGCACCTTCCTCCGCCTCAGCAAGCGACTGCCGTGTTTCAACAATCGTTTTCTGTCGCTCGTGATGATCCTGCTGAAACTGGTGCATTCGAGCCGAAAGACTATCGAGCGTTTGCTCACTTCGGGCCAAATCGACTTTGGCGGCGGTCGAATCGGCCATACAAGCCTGTCGCTGACGCTCCAATTCATCTAACCGGCACTGATCGAATTTGACCAGTCGCTCAAGCTCCGCCAACTCTGCTTCATTTTCCTTCCGGCGATCCCGAAAAAGTGCAAGGTCGGTACTGACCGCGTCCCTGCCTGCTCTGGACCGACTCAGCTCACTTGATGTCACGCTATGCTGTTCATCCTGCTGTTTTTTACGCTGCTCGGCTGCCGCCCGCTCTCTCCCACACTCTTCAACCTGCCGCTGAAAACCCTGCTTTGCTTCACTGGCGACCTCCAAGCGGGCAGACGCATCCGCCACGTCACCCTCGAGTCGTTCGACCGTCGCCTCCCGGCCCTCTAAGCTTTCCTCCAGATCGACAATCTGCTTCTTTAAATCACGCAATTCACTTCGACGCGAGATCAATCCAGCACGATGAGATCGAGGCCCCACGCAGATCGTTCCATCGCCGCCAACCCACCCGCCGTCGCGCGTCACAAAATTCTGAGTCGGATATTTCGAAGCTAAATCAAGCGCATGCTTCAATCGCTCCACAAGCCAGGTTCCACCCAGTAGTTGCCTTACCAGACCTGCATATTCCGTGACTGCCTGCACATACTGATCCGCTCGCCCCAAAACGCCAGGCTGCCCGAGCAAATCCGGCGTGGACAGGCCACGCGAAGCATCAGACTCATTTCCACACGCCANGAAACCAACGCGACCCTCAAAGACATATTGCTCATCCGCCAGAAAATCCCGCAATGAACCACCACTGGTGCTCAACAGGAATCCCGCTTTTTCGCCCAACGCAACTTCGATCATCGGAGCCACATCCACCTGCACTTCAAAAACATCCGCAATTAAACCCTGCACTTCGCCTAGCGTGCCATCGCCGCGAAGCGGATCCATCAGAACCTGGCGCGTTCCGGCCGTCAGGCCTTCAAACTGACGCTCCAACTCTTCGAGTACCATTCTCCGCTCATGCAAACCAGAACGGAGCTCCCGAAGACGGGCGACGGCCTGCTGTTCTTCAAGCAAATGTGCCTGCAAATGCTTTAATTCTTGCTTCACACCACTGCAAACCTCTTGGGATTCTTCAAGCTGCGTCACCAGCACTTCCTCTTCCTCCGACAGCACCGCCAACTCTTGCCCGGTGATCCGCTGCGATTNCTCCAGCTTTCGTAACTTGGCCTGCAAACGGTCGCAAGCGGTCACTTCTGCCTCGAGTCGCGTTTTGAGCGACGTAATTTCGTTACCTAATTCCGAATTCTGCTGAACGCACCGCAATTGTGCTGCCCGCCGCGTATCCAGCTCAACGCGAAGCTTTTGACAGGCAGCCAATGCGTCAGCCAGACGCTCCTCGATGCTTGCTACCTGACTCGCAATTTTCGCATGCTCACCTCGAGCAACCTCGACTTCTTGCGTTGTTGTTTCCAACTGGTCATCAAGATCACGCGTTCGCGTCGTCAAAGCAACCACCTGATTGCGACGTCGGGCAATTTCTTGCCGCAAATCGGAAAGATGATTCCGCTGGTGCTCGGTCGTGGTCTCGCATGCCGCCAATTCGCCGCGATTTTCAGCAACCTGNCGGTCCCCTTCCCGGATTGCATCTTCGGCCTGACTCAACTCCCTCTCTAATTCAACCAACCGCGATTCATGAGAATCAACCTGTGTAGTATTGGATGCAACCTGCGAACCCAATGCACTGAGCTTCCCCTGATGATCCTCCAGTGTTTCGGTCAGATGCTTCCAATCGGTCTGCGCGACCTGCGTGCGTAACTGCTGCAAGCGGGTCGTATGCTCTCGATATCGCTGNGCCTTACCCGCCTGCTTACGCACACTGCGCAACCGGGAATCCACCTCATCAACAATATCTGATAAACGNAACAAGTTCTGATCAACACGACCAAGCCTCCGAATCGTCTCCAGCTTCTTTGCCTTAAAACGACTAATGCCTGCCGCTTCTTCAAAAATCAAGCGTCGATCACGCGGTGAAGCCTGCAGCATNACATCGACTTTCCCTTGCTCGATAATACTGTANGCCTGAGTAGAAACACCGGTACCGGCAAACANGTCACGAACATCGCGAAGACGGCAGGCGTTGCCGTTAATCAGATACTCACCCTCTCCACTACGATAGACTCTTCGGCCGACATGCACCTCGGGCGTATCGATCGGTAATCGACCCTCAGAATTATCAAAAGTCAGCACGGCCTCTGCCGTATTCAATGGTCGACGAGAATGCGATCCATTGAAAATCACATCCGCCATTTCTTTGCCGCGGAGGCTTTTTACACTTTGTTCACCGAGCACCCACTTAATCGCATCAACGACATTTGATTTCCCGGAACCATTCGGACCAACCACGACCGTGATGCCGGGCGGAAACTCAAAGCGAGTCTTGTCCGCAAAGCTCTTAAAGCCAGATAATTCGAGCGCTTTAAGCATGACGTGCGATCTCTCCACGGATCATTAACAAGGAACAGCAAAGCCCAAGCGGCAGAAATACGCTGGTCCGGCAAATCAAATCGCCGCGACTTCTTTGCGAAAACAGCCCCAAAGTGGCCTTCCATCTAAAATCAACGCAACCGATCAAGAAACCCCCTGAAAGGGGGTCACTCACCCTGCGAAGACCACATTCTACCAATCCGCGGCGGCCACGACCAACGCCTGTCCGGGACGCTAAAAACACCCTCGGAATCCGACTGNCCGCCACTGCCCGCTCCCTCGTCCTCCTCTAAAACAGCGATATCCGCCGCCTGATGAAGGCGTATCTCTGCTGCATCGGCCATCAACTCGGGATCGAGAGAAAATGCCCCATCTTCACCGGCCCCCCCCTTCAAAGCCTCCGCTTGCTTGCGACTGGCCAGTTTGGATTGCTGAAACTTTCGTCCCCACTCAGGAAGCGCATCCACTTCAAACCGGCACTTGAGCGAACCGGTTGCCTTGGCCTGCGTCAACGCCTGAACGACATCCGGATAAGACCCGCCGACCTCAACAATCGCCCGAATCACCTCATCGAGTCTCGCGGTGACTTGCCGCCGCTGCTCGGACTCACCCGGAAGAATTTTTACAACCTCGACCTTATCGGGCGATGTGCCGTTCACCTGAATATATTTGCCTGCATCAAGAATCACCGGCGTCTGCAACCGCTCGTCTGCTCCAAACAGAATAACTTCAGCACGACGCGAACGCGCCACATGGACCATCGCTGGCCCTTTGGTATCCAATACGTGGTAAGAGAAAACATCGCCCAACTCTTCCCCGCGAACGAGCGGGTCAAGCGAATTCATCGACCGCAAAGCACGAAAGGCTCCATAGCGTGCCTCCGCACTGGATTCACCAAGCAATTGCACCAATTGATCGCGCGCTGCCGGATCATCCATCGACCCGAGGGCCGTGAGCGACGCAGCACGAAAGGCAGGATGCTTGCGAACGGCATCGCCGCATGCTTCCGCCGCTGTAGGTCGATCCAAATAAGCCAAGGCCTCAGCAGCACGAAAACAGACCTCTTCGTCCTCACTCTCCAAACCGCGAAGCAGCACTGACTCAGCATCCAAACCAATGGCCTCAAGCTGCAAGGCAGCATCAGCCGCAGTTAACGGGTCCATCAAACGACGACCGAGATAACGCATACGCAACTGACGCTGAGCAGAGGTCTCCCGCACCGGAATACTCCGAATGACGTCCACATAACGATAAATATTATCCTTATAGCGAGGATGAATAACCAACTCCACGTACTCATCCGTTTTCGGCACCGCAACACCTGCCTTAATGCCGCGTTGGGTACGATAGAAACGACGATTGATCGCCGCACCCACCTGGGCACTGGTGCGCACACTTTGACTTTCGGGGCGAATGAGCAGGCCAATCTGACGGGAATCCAGGGCCACCCCTCCGCCCAGAATAACGCCTCGTCGCAATTCTCCCGCCCGCTCACTTGGATCGCCTGCGGGATCGACAAGTAGCGAACCCTGGGCGAGACCCAGGACTTTGCCCTGGCGTAAACGACCGCCCGCCACTGCTTGCTCAGCAAGTCGGGCCTCATACATGATACCGTCCCGAAGACTGGTTACTTCCGCGTGCTCTTGCGGCACATAAACCTCAACATCAAACCGATCTCCCTTCTGAATACCCGGGGGCAATTCTGCCCGCGCAAGAACCAGCGCAGTACTCGGTGACGCCAAAATGTGAGACGGGGACTCAACACCTCGCTTCTGCATCTCGGTCAACAGCATCTGACGGAAACCCGAAGGAGGGGGATCGCCTCCTGTTTGATCAAGGTTGGCTACCAAGCCGATTGCCTGGATTTCCATCGGGTGACCACCAAAAGCGTCCGTGATGCCACGAAGCAACACAACCTCCGAAAGCACCTCGTCAAGTGCATCATTACTCTGGAGCCGCAGCGAGGATTCGGTGCAACTAACGGCCACCCAGGGAATGAGCAACCAGAGGAACCAGAGGAACCGCATCCAAAATCGATCAAATGAAGAG
>NHBP01000070.1 GCA_002168195.1 Planctomycetaceae bacterium TMED10 | reverse complement strand
TCCTGACAGGCATAAATTACATCAAATCCTGTGACCCGGAAGAGAACACCACCTCCCAGAACCAGCGCAGGGAGGAGATCAGCCGGGTCGTTCATCACCTGCAGACCACGGATCGCAATCCAAGCCGAGATCGGTGCAAGCATCAAAGCGGCACCCAAGTAGAAATGCGCCAGAACCGTAAATCGCTTGGTGTAGCTGTAGGCACACAAGAAAGCCAACACGGGCACGGAGAGCAATAGCGGCAATTGATTACAAGGCAGAAAAAGCATCGTCGCACCAATGAATATGACGGCTGACACGAGGGTCAACGTGACGGCTGAGCTAACCCGCATTTCGCCTGTAGCAAGGTGCCGCATTGCTGTTCGTGGATTTTTTGCATCCATCGTCCGATCGACGATGCGATTGAAGCCCATCGCTACAGTCCGCCCCGAAACCATCGCCAGAAGAATACCGATCCAGTAAAGCACTGGAACCGGTAAAGGTCCCAGGGAGGCCGCCATCAATGCGCTGAGCAGAGCGAAGGGAAGCGCGAATACCGTATGGCTAAACCGCACCAACTCAAGAAAGGGTCGAATCGCCATACCACGTCTTTTCTGCTTACCCAAGTGTTTCAGGCTGTTTCTGCGCGCGAACGAAGTTATCCGCCCCAGCGACGAACCAACGTATGTTCTATTTCAAACTGATCACAGATCCGACCGACCACGAAATCGACCAGGTCCTGAATCGTTTTGACTCCATGATAAAAACCGGGGGCTGCCGGAAGAACCACGGCGCCTGCATCCGAAATTCGCGCCATGCAATCCAACTGCAGGGAAGAGAGGGGTGTTTCCCGTGGGACAAGAACCAATTTACGCCGCTCCTTGAGATGAACATGCGCAGCTCGATGAATCAGATTATCGGACAGCGAATTTACAATTCCAGCAAGCGAACCGCTTGAGCACGGGCAGATGATCATTCCAGAAGTCAGAAACGATCCACTGGCAATGGGTGCCATGTAATCTTCGAAGTGGTGGTAGTGAATTTTTCCGGGTGAACCGACCTCAAAAGCCAATACATTACTATCCTCGCTTGAAATGCCCGCAGACTGCCGCAGCATACTCAGCTTACTGTCGCCTGCATCCGCACCCCCGAGCATCAGGCTGTTGGGTTGGAAATCATCCAGATCGACCGAGACATCGAGTTCCTGCTGGAGGACGAGTCGACCCGCAGCAGAAATAGTGAGATGCACATCGTATCCGGCTGCAAGAAGTACCTCCAACAAGCGAACCGCGTAAATCGCGCCGCTCGCTCCGGTGATTGCCAAAATAATAGGTTTTTTTGTCATGACAACTCTCGCTTTGCCAAATATAGTGTGGCGACCCCCAGGGTCATAGGATACCAGCGAACGTCGGTGAGACCTGCTGATCGCATTCTCTCGGCCAAGGCCTCACCCTGTGGAAACTCTCCGACACTCGCTGGAAGGTAATTGTAAGCCGACTCGCGGTTGCGAGCTAGAAGCTGTCCGATCCGAGGCAACACATAACGGAAATACGCGCCGTAAAGCAGGGAAAACGGTTGCCGCGTCGGCATAGAAAACTCCAGGACCACAACTTGGCCGCCCGGTGCACAGACGCGGGCCATTTCACGGAGACCGTTGTCGGTGTCGGCAATATTACGAAGCCCGAACGCGACCGATACCAGTTGAAACGTTGCATCCTGAAAAGGCAGTGCCTCGGCATCCGCTTCTACCCAGTTAACGCGGTTTCCGTCAGAATCTTTATGGGTTCCGCAAACGAGCATTTCGTGACAAAAGTCCGCGCCGATTACCAGGACGTCTGCCGGAACCCTTCGACGGTAGGAAAGCGCAAGGTCTCCGGTACCCGTGCAGAGATCAAGAATCGGCAACGTGCCATCCGGGGGTGCTCGACGCGTGGCCTGCCACCGCCAATACCGATCTAAAGAAAGCGAGAGCAGATGATTGAGTCGATCGTAACGGCCTGCAATCTGCCCGAACATGCGTCGGACGCGTGGTGCTGATTTATCGACGCTCATCGCTGCTTCTCCTGAAACGGTCCTCTAGGGAAGCATACCCGAGCGAGCGTAATTAGACAGTCCACTTCACAAGCTTTAGTGAACTTAGCGACCGAATCGGGCGGCTGGATTCAGCCATTCGAGAGCCACTGAGCGATCCAACTCATTGAACCACCGCTCTCCGAGCTGTTGCCAGTCTAATTGGGCTGCGCTTTGAACCTCGCGGCCAGTCCGCGGATCGTCCATGTTATTGAGAAAATCTTGCTCAAGTATTTCGCGACTCTTATTCTGAAACGTGACCTGCAGGAGATAGACGTGCGTCTGGGGATGATTGACTCCGACGCCAGCCTCTCCGACATCGAGTGCAAAGGCGGATTCCATAAAAGCAGACCCCGGTTGGTCGACACCATCAATCTGGCTCAACCGGAGGCGAGCCGGTGCAAAGGGATTCATCATCGGGGCGCTGCCGCTGGTCAGCCACGAGAACGCTTCTGTAGCCAGCCGACGAGAACCGGGCATGGTCGCCGCAATTGCGTCAAACGATTCGCCACCCTTGAGTCGCGTCAGCATCTCCTCGGCCCGGGCAACCGCGCGTTTACGAGCGCTATCCTGAGCGTCCTGGCGACCGGCACCTTGCTTCCACACGCGTACGACCCGCTCCCGCTCCGGGCCATCGAGTGTGGGAACCTCCGGCAACTTCTCCGCGGTTTTCCAGGAAAGATAACGATTGTTTTCGTCATCGGTCGTTTCAATAGCCTGCCAGAATGTTTGATTTCCCTCTTGGAATACCAAACTTGTGTAGTCGATTTCTCCACCAAAAGGACGACCGCGACTTTGCGGTTGCCGCTGTACGGAACGGCCAATATCCGTATCGCGTTGGAAGGACCATGCATCCTGAAGCGGAACTGAAACACCATCGAGCCCTTCCGATTCAGCGAGTTGCTTCACCTCCGGCGGCGCAATATCTCGTCCTTCCTCATACTGTCGGGCGGCAGCAAAAGCGACAACGCGTCTGCGAATCGCCTTGAATTTGACCTCGATCGCGTCTGCAGCCTTTTTCTCCGCAACCTTCTGCCGCACATAATCGCGTACTTCCTCAAGTGGCTTGTAAGTTGGCTCTTTGAGCGGTGGTGGATCGTCCTGGGCGGCGGTGGAGTTCGTCGTCGTAGTGGCGGCGGTATCAGGCGTCTCTTCTCCGCTTGCCGATGCCCCCGGCTTCTCTTGTTCGGTTCCCGTGTCCGTACTTTTTTCCGCCTCCGAAGATTTCACTGCATCCGCTTCTGCCTCTTCTGCCCCTGGCTGTGCTGCAGAAAAAGCGACTTGCTGAATTTTCACTCGACCGCGACGATGACCGCTATCATCGGTTGGTGGAACCGTTTTTTCCTCGTCGGTTCCCGATTCCTCGGACGGCTTCACATCCGACCCTTCTATTTCTGTTTGTTCTGCTTGGACTGCTTCTGTTTGGGCAGCTTCTGTTTGGGCAGCTTCTGTTTGGGGCTGCTCTTCACTCGACTCGTCTCCATCGTCCTCAGGGGCAAAGTCTTCTGCCGAAGGCAGCGTCAACGCATCGACCACTTGCAACTGTTGATCAATCCGTTTGTTCTCTTCGTAATAGGCGGCAATCTCCTCATCCGTTACCTGATCAAGCCACTTTTCGATTTCTTGATCCACATTGACTTTTACAAAATCGACAGCCACGCGATGCGGTAACTTGAAACCAGGATCCGGTGATTCATAACTCACGCCAGCGATCGTATTAAAAAGTGGTGTCTGATGTTTGTACTTTTCAAAATAGGCCTGTAGCTCCTTCGGATCGGGATCCGAAACTTGATCGACAAAGTCACTCACCGGAATTTCCAAAACATCGATCTCAATCTGTCGATTGCTGCGTGCGAAATAGCCCAACTGCTGACCGGGAGTCAATTCCCCGAGCGCGGCAAAAGAAAGCGCAAGCGCTTTTTGTGCGAGCAGCTTTTCGCGAATCATTGCGTTGAGGGCTTTGAGTGATCTGGTGTATTTCGTGTTTTCCCCACCTCGTAGAATCTCTCGCATCTGGTCCCAACTCAATTGATTGTCGCTGATTTGCCGGAGGTGTTCGGCTATTTCAGCATCCGGAACGACCATGCCTATTTGCGATGCCCACTCGGCCAGAATCCTGGTGCGGACAATTTCTTCGCGATCCAGATCCGTCTCGGTAAACAGCATCCCCGGGCGACTCACCGGCAGGCCCATCTGTTGGCGCATCGTGGCCTGCTGTAAAAAACGGGGAAATGCCCCTTTCGCGATGGCGGCATTCTGCACCGCATACAACGCATTGAGTACATCCTGCTTTGCATATTGGAGGCCCTGCAACTGACTCTCGGTCAGTTCCGTACCCTCCCAACGGACGACAACCGGGTCTTTATTCTCCCCACCCCCCGTATCGGTGAGACGAGATACGGAATCTCCGATTGTAAAGATCACAATGATAAGAACACCAAAAATGACGAGAAACGCCGCTTGATACCTGCGAAAAACAGCAAATGGACTCGCCATAACCAGTAGTCTCACAAAGAGATAAAAGGATTCTTCCCAAGTTGCCGAATAGAATTCTGTGCTTGACAGCCAGAGGGACGGCGTATTATTGGTTGTCAAAACGACAATCGCGGCATCCCACTGTTTGCGTGATTGTACGGGAAGCAGGCACCTTTGCAACGCCAGTTCTGGGTGCAGGATTTTGCGGACGGGAAACGAAATCTGCAGCGGTGAAAATTTCATCTCGGGAATTTATGGCTACAAAAAAGAAAAAATCGCCGACCAAAGCGCCAACGGCCAAAGCCCTGGTGATTGTCGAATCACCGGCGAAGGCCAAGACCATCAATAAATACTTGGGGTCAGATTATGTCGTTCGTTCATCGGTCGGTCATATTTGCGACCTGCCGACCAGTGGTGGCGGCAAGGCACCGCCGGGGAAAAAAGGTGTGAAACTCACGCCCGAACAGAAGGCCGCCAAGAAGCAAGCCGCTTTAGTGCGACGAATGGGCATTGATCCGGACAACCAATGGGAAGCCAACTACACGGTATTACCGGGCAAAGAGAAGGTCCTAGCAGAATTACAGAAACTTGCAGAAAATGCTCCCGCAATTTATCTGGCAACTGACTTGGATCGGGAAGGGGAGGCGATTGCCTGGCACCTCCAGGAAGAAATCGGCGGGGATCCGACCCGTTATAAACGGGTCACTTTTGCTGAAATCACCAAAATGGCGATCCAAGAGGCGTTTGCAAATCCAAGCCAACTCGATATGAATCGCGTCAATGCTCAGCAGGCCCGACGGTTCCTGGATCGCGTGGTCGGCTTTATGCTCTCGCCCTTATTATGGCAGAAAGTAGCAAGGGGCCTGAGCGCAGGCCGTGTGCAATCGGTTGCAACGCGGCTTGTGGTGGAGCGAGAGCAAGAAATTCGCGCCTTTATTCCCGATGAGTTCTGGGAAATCCAAGTTGACCTCCAGGCAGAGACAACGCTCGTTGCAGACTTAGTCAAGGTCGACGGCAAGCGTCTGCTAACCGGTGCCGATGTGACCGAAGGGGCCGGTGAAAACCAAACCATTTTAAGCAACGAGGTTGATGCAACCCGTGTCGCCGATGCGATTCACGCTTCTGCCTGCACCGTCGGGGACATCCAGACAAAAAGCCGCACCCAACGCCCCAACCCGCCTTTTATTACGTCCACCCTTCAGCAGGCTGCAGCCAATGCGCTGGGGTTTGCGGTGAAAAAAACCATGACCCTGGCACAACGCCTGTACGAAGCGGGACACATCACGTACATGCGTACCGATTCAACAAACATCAGCAAGGATGCGGTCAGTTCGGTACGGACATTGATCGAGAAAGATTATGGTGGCGATTACCTGCCCGAAAAACCGAATTTTTACGGCAAACGGGATAACGCGCAGGAGGCACATGAAGCGATACGACCTTCTGATGTCCGACTTCAACCGGGCAGCCTCAAAGGCGTCGAAGCAGATCAAGTGAAGCTCTATAACCTGATTCGCAACCGGTTTATTGCGTGCCAAATGCCACCTGCAAAATATGACAACACGACCGTGAGTATCAAAGCGGGCCCCCATGAACTTCGTGCCAGGGGACGGGTGCTTATCTTTGATGGCTACCAGAAAGTGTTTGGCAACGACTCCGAAGACCGCATCTTACCCTCAGTCGAAGTTGGCCAGGTCCTGGCCGTTGAGGCAATGCGCAAGGATCGCAACTTCACCAAACCACCGGCCCGGTTCAACGAAGCGAGCTTAGTACGCGAACTAGAGAAAAAAGGAGTTGGCCGACCTTCGACCTACGCATCGGTGATTAGCACCATTCAGGATCGTGGCTACGTACGCGTGGATCGAAGGCGGATGTTTGCGCAAAAAATCGGAGACATCGTCACCGAGCGGTTAGTGGAATGTTTTCCCCATTTACTGAACTACGACTTCACCAAAGGCCTGGAAGAAACGTTGGATGCCATTGCCCAGGGCAATGCGCATTGGATCGATGAACTCGATAAATTTTACACCGACTTTACCGAAGCGCTTGCAAAGGCAGGCGACAGTGATGCAACAGAGGGCGGGATGCGGCCGAACGATCCCACACCCACCCCGATCTCCTGTCCGCAGTGCGATCGTGAAATGCAAATCCGCACCGGTCAGACCGGTGTCTTCTTGGGCTGCTCCGGATACGGCCTTCCTAAAAAAGAGCAATGCACTCAAACCATGCCACTGACTCCCGGGGAGGAAGTGGTCGAGATCGGCGGAGACGAAGCCCAGGCAGAACTGCAGGAATTACAGAACAAGCGACGTTGCACAAAGTGCAATAGCACGATGGATGCCTATCTCGTCGACGAGCAACGTAAATTGCACGTCTGTGGCAATAATCCTGATTGCGATAACTGCGAAATAGAGCAGGGTGCCTTTAAAATCAAGGGTTACGATGGACCGGTCCTGGAGTGCGATAAGTGCGACGCGGACATGCAACTGAAAAACGGAAGATTCGGTAAGTATTTTGGCTGCACGGCTGATGAATGCAAAAATACAAGGAAACTACTGCGCAGTGGTGAACCGGCCCCACCCAAAGCCGATCCGATCCCGATGCAGGAATTATCGTGCGAAAAATCGGATGGTTATTTTGTGCTTCGCGATGGCGCAGCGGGTATGTTTTTAGCATCGAGCAACTATCCGCGATCCAGGGAGACGCGCAATCCATTGATCCAGGAAATCCTTCCTCACGCTGACAAACTCGATCCAAAATATGCCCACATTGCCAAAGCACCTGCTGAGGACAAAAAAGGACGGCCCTCGATTGTGCGATTTCGCCGCAAAGAAAAAGTGCATTATGTGATGAGCGAAGTCGACGGCAAACCGAGTGGCTGGGAAGCGAATTGGTCCGGCGGGGAGTGGGTAGAGACAGAGAAGAAGAAAGCGGCAAAGAAAAAGGCGGCCAAGAAGAAAGCTTCTAAGAAAAAGGCGGCGAAGAAACGGACCGCCAAGACGACTAAGAAAAAATCCTAAGTTGCACGCGATGGCCATCTATGCCGTACGATTTTCACCGAGCGCAAGCACCAGCGCAGTGGCGTGCGAACGACAGTGCGCTAGACTGAGTTTCCATTCGACAATTTTGCGCTTTTCAACCAATTCCTGAAGGGATCCGTGCAGCAGAACGTGGCGATCGGTAGAGCTATCGCTTCTGATTTCGATTTCCTGCCAGCGGAATCCTTCCGGTGGCTTACTACCGAGTGCCGCAAGCACCGCCTCTTTGGCTGCCCAATGCGCCGAAAAATGTTGGCTCGCTTGATGCCGCCTCTGGCAGTAGGCAATCTCCTGAGCCGTAAAGACGCGGCAGAGAAAACGCTCGCCATGGCGTTCGATCATGCGGGCGACCCGCAAGCATTCAATAATTTCGTTCCCCATACCGAGAATCTGCACGTCACTTACTCCCGCTGCGTGCCGTACCACAGGCTTCGCTTGCCCGCTGCAGCACCTCCTTGGCCGCTTTCCTGGCAACCGCGGCCCCATCGCCCAGCACCTGATCCACGCGGTCCGGTGCAGCGGCCCACTCCTCACGCGCAGCGCGGGCCGGAGCAAAGTAATTTTCAGCCGCCTCTGCGAGTGCTTTTTTAACTTCTCCGTAGCCGAAGCCGCCTTGACGATAAAGAGCGGCCATCTCCTCCCGGGCCGCATCGGTCGATACGAGCGAAAAGAGTTGGTACAGATGATCGCTTTCCGGCTCTTTTGAATCCTCCATCGGCCGGGAGTCGGTCGTAATGCGCATAATCTTTTTCCGCTGCGCCTTGGGGTCCTCGAAGAGTTCTAGCGTGTTGTTGTAGCTTTTAGACATCTTTTCACCATCGACGCCCGGGACTTTGGCGGATGAATCCAAAATTTTTGCTTTGGGCATCTGAAAGATATCGCCATATTGATGATTAAAACTGGCCGCCAGATCACGACAGACTTCAATGTGTTGGAGTTGATCGGCTCCGACCGGCACCGTGTCTGAATCGTAAGCCAGGATGTCGGCTGCCATTAAAACTGGATAATTAAACAAGCCAGCATCTGCCGAGAGACCACGCGATTTTTTGTCCTTGTAGGCGTGGCAACGCTCCAAGAGTCCCATCGGTGTCCCGGTAAGCAACAGCCAGGTTAACTCGGAGACTTCAGGGATATCAGACTGCACAAACAGAACAGCATGTTCCGGATCGAGTCCCAAAGCCAGTAAATCAATCGCTGCATCCCGCGTATATTGCTGCAAAACTTCCGGATCCCGAACCGTGGTCAGGGCATGCAGGTTGGCAATAAAGTAAAAGGCGGCATCTTCGTGCTGCAATTCGATGTACTGATTAATCGCGCCGAAGTAGTTTCCCCAATGGAAACGGCCGGTGGGCTGAATACCGGAAAGTACACGCATCAGTCGGTTCCTCAAATTTTGTTCAGGAAGTTTTTACATTCAGTGTGCCGATCACCTCAGCCACACTTTGTTTTCCGCTCTCAGCGATCGCATCCGGAAGGCCGGAGAGAATGGTGCCGGTTGCCTCCGGATTATAAAAATTTGCCGTACCAATCTGCACGGCGCTCGCACCGGTGACCAGAAATTCCATCACATCGTCGATAGTGGCAATCCCACCGATGCCGATCACCGGAGTCGAGACGGTATTGGCAATCTGGTAAACGGCCCTTAACGCAATCGGCTTGATCGCCGGCCCGCTGAGCCCTCCCAGTACATTTCCGAGCATCGGCCGTCGACCGCGCCAATCGACCACCATACCCAGGCACGTATTGATTGCGGAAATCGCATCGGCCCCGCCCGCTTCGGCCGCTTTGGCGATGGTGCGAATATCGGTCACATTCGGAGTCAACTTGGCGATGATCGGAATCGGACACGCCTTGCGTGTTCCTGCAACCACCTGTTCACACGCGATTGGATCGGTTCCCAGATCGACTCCGCCACTGACATTGGGGCAGGAAATATTTAATTCAATGGCTCCCACGCCCTCAGCTTCTGCCAATCGAGCAGCCATCGTCACAAACTCTTCGGCAGTACGGCCGGCAATGCTCACAATGACCGGTGCGCCGACCGAGGTCAGATAAGGCAAGTGATGATCGATAAAGGCTTCCAGGCCATCGTTATCCAGGCCGATCGAATTGAGCATTCCCGCTGCCGTTTCAACGGTGCGCCAAGGATGATTTCCTTTACGCGGCTCAAGGGTCACCGTCTTAGGAATGATGCCACCCAATTGGGACAGGGGGGCAAAGCTTTCCATTTCGCGGCCATACCCGAACGTACCGGAGGCAACCAGAATCGGATTCGGAACCCGCAGGCGGCCGAGTTGCACCGTAAGATCACAGTTTGAATCAGAAGAAGCGGTCACCGAATGCCATGCTACCGGTTACAGAGGTCCAGCCCGCGCAACGGCAGCGCGAGAAAACACTCACCTCAGAGAGGTCAATGTACCTTTCGGTAGAACCGGACACCAGACGCACAAAAGCGGCACCAAGCAATCTTAAATGATGCCGCCGTGTGTGTTGTAAGGTGTCAGATGGCCCGGTTGGTCAATGAACCAAAATCGCTCCCACTCTTCGAGGAAGTTACGAAGATCCTCGGAAGTGTAGATCAGCTGTTTGGTACGGCGCGCTGGATCACCCGAATAGATGGGCAAAAAGCAGCCACTTCCCATCGCCAGACTGATCAGGAGCACCATGCTTAAGAGCAAACGGCGCATGCAAGTCATCCTCCATGATGAAAAACAAAAAAACGTGTTGAAATCCCGCTAAACGGCTGCCAAACATTCGTTTGACGGCTGACAGTAATCACAGTTTATCCTTCCTTGGGTCACTGCACTCACTCGATGGTCTTTATCGCAGGGAGTTCTTTCTTCTACTCAACTCCCATATCCACCTTGTCCACCTTGAGGCTGTTGCGGGAAGCCTGGTGAATCCTGAGAGGGCGGGGCTGGACTGGTCGGTGGCTCGGGCGCACTTTCCAGATTACGAACCCTCTCTTCCATTTCTTTTCCTGGTTTGAAGGTGACCACAAATTTCTCACCGACAAACACCTTTTCGCCGGTACGCGGATTGCGTGCCTTTCGGGCGGCTCGCCGCTTGACCTCGAACACCCCAAAGTTACGAAGCTCGATACGTCCTAAAGCCCCGCCACCGCCTTTACTTAAGTTGGCTTTGGTGTCCTCAACCAAGGTGTCGACGATGGCGTCAAACGTCTTTTGGACGATTTCCTTCGTCTTTAGTTGGGTGAGCCCAATCTCATCAGAAATTGTCTTGACAATCTCTTTCTTGGTCACGATACCGTTCTCCCATCCTCCGACATGTTGCGGGGACCTCCGGTGAACCCTCTTACAGGTGCCAAGTCTATTTGCAGTAAGCATTAGTGTCAAGATCATTCGTCCTGGCGATGGCTACGAACCAGAAAATAATAGCCGCCGAAAAACGGCCCTAAAGCATTTAAAAACAACAACTTACAACTATCCGATGTCCGCTGTAAGGTCTTTTTTACCCTAAACCCTTTGGCATAAGAGGTTAATGGGGAAAATCACCTTGCTACACCGAAAGCCTCATAACCGTTATCGTTTCTGCAGGCCGTAAACTTTAACCATTCCCCCAGCCAGACCATTCGTCTATTTCCCTGACGACCTNAGTCNTAAATAGTGACGGACCGGCTTACCGCTTAGATCGAGATGACCTTCCGGCGGTTTTCAATCTCCTCAAGCGGGACGAGNTGGCCACGACCTGCCCCCGGACAATCCCTGCACGTCGCTTCCCACGCTTTCGGGGTCTGCAGATTGGAATCCCAGAAAGGCCACGTACGGCACTGCTGAGGCCGCACCGGATAGACTCGGCAATGCCGCGTATCGGGGTCCAGGAAGACGCAGTCTCCGCTAGCNTACTCGACGAGACTCGAGCGGCGACCGACTTTGCGGACGAACTGGCCAACAAACTTTGAGCGATCCATCGTGAGCCAGTCGGCCAACTGGTCAATTTCTTCTTCATTGACCCAAACGTAACCGGGGGCTCCGGTACAGCATTTCCCGCACTCGGTACACTCAAACGGCAATCCATCCGCATACCACGGCCGCGGAGGGGCTTTCTCTGAATCGCTTCGTTTTGGATCTGGTTCAGCGGCCATTTGGACTATTACTTCGGCTCGAATGTGAGTTGACAGACATCGCGCATCCTTCTCCGGTTTTTATCCACCAATTTGATACATCGCACGCTCTGGCCGCAAAAATTCCGGACTTTCGATCCCGTGACCCGCTTTTTTCTCTGCCACCGCGGTAACAAATTGCTTGGCAAGTTCTGCGTCGTTTACGGTCCGGTCTCGAAGCAACGAACGAACATCCCATTCTTGCGTCGAGAAAAGGCAGTTTCGAATCTGACCCTCTGCCGTGAGTCGTAATCGGTCGCAGTGATTACAGAACGGTTCCGAGACGGGATTAATGAAACCGATCCGCCCGGGTCGATCGGCAAACCGGTAATCGACCGCCGGTTGACTCGCATCCTGTCGGCTTACCGGGAGCAACGGACCATAGGCCTCTTCGATCACTGCCCGCACCGCACTACCTGAAAGCACCTGCGCACTGTCCCACTTTGCTTCCGCATCGAGCGGCATAAATTCAATAAACCGCAATTCCATTCCCCGCTCAAAGGCGTAGGCGGCCAGCGGTACAATATCGTCTTCCGTCAGACCACGGATCGAGAGAGCGTTGAGGCGGATTTTTGTAAATCCCGCATCTTGCGCCGCCGCAATGCCCTCTAGCACGCGGTCCAATCCCTTACGCCGCGAAATACTTTCAAAAACTTCCTCACGCAATGTATCGAGACTAATATTGATGCGACCCAGTCCCGCCTGCCGGAGCTGCGATGCCTGTTCGGCAAGCAGCATCCCGTTGGTCGTCAGCGCTACCTCTTCCACTCCCTCAATGCCGACCAGTCTATCGATCAGTTGCCAGACCTCGCTTCGCACCAGCGGCTCTCCACCGGTGATCCGTAATTTATGAATCCCCAATCGAGTGGCCACGCGAACGACGCGGACAATCTCTTCATAGGTAAGAATTTCATTGCGGGGCAGGAAGTTGAGAGGACCGGGTGGCATGCAGTAAAAACAACGGATATTACAGCGATCGGTGACGCTAATCCGCAGACTGCGGTGTAAGCGGCCAAAACCGTCGTATAGCCGGTCGGTCGGATGAGATGAAGGGAATTCCAGCATGGCAATGTCGTACAAAATTACGAAGGGACCCACCTATTCTACACGTTCGCCGCTCGTTTGCGACAAGTCGGAAAGGCCGGGATGCACCCAATCACACTGACCATCCGCCCAATTTTCTTTTTTCCAGATCGGAACCTGCTCCTTAAGCGTATCGATCAACCACTCTCCGGCAGCGAACGCCTCTTTGCGATGCGCGGCGCTCACCGCAATCGCAACGCTTGCCTCTCCCACTTCCAAGTGACCGGTTCGATGAGTGATGGCGACCTTAATGAGCGGCCATTTGGTCGTTGCCTCAACTGCGAGTTTCTTCATTTCACTCAGCGCCATCGGTCGATAAGTCGTATAGTCGAGTGACGCGGTTTCTCGGCCCTCGGTTCGTTTGCGGGTGGTTCCTAAAAAAAACAGGACCGCACCCGCTTCATCGGCTGCAACAGCCTCAATGACTGCGGCCGAGTCGATCGGCTTATCGGTAAGTTGAATCAATGGGGACATTATTTTCTCCTGCACCTCTCGGCGAGACATTCATCCCCCACTGACCGGGGGAATAATCGCAACTTCCTGATGAGCCGTCAGGGGTGTGGTATCGATTGCGTATTCTTGATCCACTGCGATCTGCAAGCTTCCAGTGAGCGGAGCCAGTGCCGGCACGTGGGCAAAAAGTTTTTCCCGCAGCACCGCCACGGTCGCCCCATCGGGGACCGCTAGCGTAACCGAGTCACAACCGGCCAGGTCCCGCGCTACGGCAAAGAGTTGCACCGAGATATCAAACATTGCACCTTCTCTCAGAAATAGCTCCCAGAAATATCGTTCCACATCCGGAAAATCAGGAAACCGTAAGTTCGCCACTGTCCTGATGCAATGGATTGCGAACTCCGGGCATCAAACCATAACTCCACGCAAGCAATTTCATCGGATGAACGGTCGGCTTGTTCGTTCCCTGTTCCATCTGAATTTTACAGCAACTGCACTCGGTTGTCCCGGCGTGGAATTGCGGCTCACGAACAGCGGAAATCAAATCGAAACCGGCCCGCAAGCTACTGCGATAATTTTTTCGCACCAACCCATAGGTACCGGCCATCCCGGAACATCCATTTTCGGATCGCTTGACGGAGATGCCGGGGATCAACTTCAACAGGTTTTCTCCCGGAGAACCGACCTCGAGGCTGCGGAGATGACAGGGTTGATGGTAAATCAATTGAGTTGCCAGCGGCCCAAGATCGAGTCGCATTTCTCCGGCTTGATGCATTTTCCAGAGATAGTCGCAACTTTCACTCGTATGTTTGGCGACCAGTGCGGCTTCTTCTCCCCCGAGTAGATTCGGATATTCATGGATCAAGCAACTGGCTGCCGATGGTTCACTGGTGATGATCGTATATCCCTGATAAATCCTTTCGGCCAGCACTTCCACATTGTAGCGCGCGATTTTCTTCGCAAGGTCGACCGCACCGAGCGAAACGGCTGCCATCCCTGATTGCATCTGGCGGGGATCCACCAGAACAGAAATTCCATTGTGCATCAGCACGTTCACCGTGGCCTCGGCCAGAGCCGTGTCATGATAGTTGGCGAAGAGATCGACAAAATAAAGTACCTTGGGGCCCTCTCCACGGTGTGGGCGGGTCCA
>NHBP01000069.1 GCA_002168195.1 Planctomycetaceae bacterium TMED10 | reverse complement strand
TATGGATAATTTTGGATTTGCTGTGTGTCATCTCAATGATGAGTTCCGCAAGTTCAAGCACCGTAAACTCACCGGCATTTCCTAAATTTACCGGGCCAATGAAGTTGTCTGGTCCATTCATCATCCGCACCATTCCCTCGACCAGATCATCACGGTAGCAAAAGGATCGAGTCTGGCTTCCATCACCAAACACGGTAATATTTTCTCCCCGTATCGCCTGCCCGATGAAATTGGAAACAACCCGACCATCGTACGGATGCATTCGCGGCCCATACGTATTAAAGATGCGCACGATTCTTACGTTGACGCCATTCATGCGATGATATTCCATGAACAGCGTTTCGGCAGCACGCTTTCCCTCGTCGTAGCACGCTCGGGGTCCGACCGGGTTGACCGAACCGCGGTAGGATTCGGGTTGCGGATGGATTTCGGGGTC
The DNA here is from genome assembly GCA_002168195.1 of Planctomycetaceae bacterium TMED10. Classification (GTDB taxonomy): domain Bacteria; phylum Planctomycetota; class Planctomycetia; order Pirellulales; family UBA7805; genus UBA7805. The sequence continues at coordinate 47,642 of NHBP01000069.1, read as the reverse complement.
ACCATAAACCTCGCTCGTGGAGGCTTGCAAGATTTTGGCCCGACATCTCTTGGCGATCCCGAGAGCATTGATTGCCCCGAGCACCGAAGTCTTTAATGTCTTGATGGGGTTGAACTGGTAATGTCCAGGTGCGGCAGGGCACGCCAGATTGTAAATCTCATCAACCTCCAGCCAAATCGGGTGGGTAATATCATGGCGGATGAACTCGAAATTCGGTTGTTTTAGCAGATCCACAATATTGCTTTTTTGACTCGTAAAAAAGTTATCCAGGCAGATAACGTCGTGCCCTTCAGTCACCATTCGCTCGCACAAAAACGCACCCAAAAATCCAGCGCCTCCTGTAACCAAGATGCGTTTATGTGTGGCCATCGATGATCCTCGGGTGGTTTTGGCGGAAAATGAGGGGGCCATATCGCTTCAGATATCCCCAAAGGGGGTCCCGCCAGTTGGATCTCAGGATAGTGGAACGGTGGGGCAATTGAAATTGCAGATTTAAGCTCGCTTTGGACAATTCGGCGACGAAAGGCGGTTCTCTGCGGTCCTTGTTTTGGCGCTCCTAAATTGAGAAGATGTAAGGCTAAACAGATGACAGTGCAGGAGGTCTGATCATGACCGTTTTTGAACATATCGAAAAACTCAAGCGCGATTATACGGATAAATTTGTGCTTGTAGACGACCGTTGCGTGGAACTTGCGCGATTCAAGGGTCAAACCGGCCGCGTGAAGACAGTCAATATGAACGGTCGAGCGTTGGTGGAATTTGACCATTATTCCAATATTGGCTGGTTCGATATCGATGTCGATTACTTGAAAGTAATTGAGCGGCCTGAACCAAAAGAAAAAAAGGCCGTTAAAGCAGGGAGTCCGGCGGCAAAAAAAACACCTGCCAAAACGGCTCCTGTTGAGAAAGATAAGAAACAAGAGGGAGGCAAAAAACTCTCACCGCTCGAGATGGCCCGTATGCAAGATTCTGGCGGAGCAAAGTCGGAAGCCAGTCCGACCTCTTCCGGTGCGATGAGCATTGCCGAAAAGCTTGCCGCAGCGCGCGGGGATGCCGGATCTGGGGCGGCAGTTACGGATACCGAGGCCGACATGCCTGCAGAGAGTGACGCGTCGGCTGACGAGACCGATCCAGGAGGTTCTGCCGAGGGGGAAGCCGCGGAGGTGCAGGAGGTGCAGGAGAAGCAGGCTGATACCACGGCTGGCGATTCAGTTGAAGCAGTGGATAGATCCAAGATGTCGGTAGACGATATGGTCACCTGGTGTCGTGAGCACGATGGCCAGTAAAAGGGTTGAGTGCAACAGGCAGATTACCGGGTAGGAGAGCCAACGAGGGAGCAAGGTTTGACAGGCATAAATAAACAAGTGACAAGCATTCGCGATAAATACCGAATGCAGCGACCCCAAAAACAGGGTCTCTATGATCCGGAGCAGGAGCACGATGCTTGTGGCGTTGGGTTTATTGCGCATGTGAAAGGGAAGCGAAGTCACCAGATGATCCTCGATGCGGAGGAAATTCTTCGCAATATGGATCATCGCGGCGCATGCGGTTGCGAGGCAAACACGGGCGATGGCGCGGGCATCCTCACCGCTCTGCCGCACGAATTTTTGCGCGATGTCATTAAGGACGAGTTGGGTATCGAATTACCACCAGCCGGGCAATTTGCTGCCGGGAATATCTTTCTTCCACAATCTGAAACCGAACGCGCGACCTGCAAAAAGCTGTTCGAGGAAATTGTTCTCCAGCAGGGACAAAAGCTGCTCGGTTGGCGGGCTGTTCCGACAGAAACAGAAAAAGCGGATATCGGACCGACGGCGCGTCAGGCCGAGCCAGTGATTGAGCAGCTCGTGATTGCCGCTGCCGATGGGCTTGCCGATGATGCTTTCGAGCGCAAGCTTTATCTGATTCGGAAACAGGTGAGTCATTTGTTGCGGTCGGATACTTCTTTAACGCAGCGTTTGATGTTTTATGTTTGTTCGCTTTCGACGAAGGTGATCATCTACAAAGGGATGCTTTCGACCGAACAATTGATTCTCTACTATCCGGATCTGGCCGATCCGCGATACAAGAGCCACTTGGCGATGGTGCATTCGCGGTTTTCCACAAACACGTTTCCTTCGTGGGATCGTGCGCAGCCTTGTCGTTTCATGAGCCATAACGGTGAAATCAATACGCTGCGTGGCAACATGAATTGGATGCGGGCGCGCGAGGGTGTCGTGTCATCGCCGTTATTTGGTGACCAGATGGACAAGTTGTTTCCCGTCTGTGAGCCCGATTGCAGTGACTCAGGCACTTTTGACAACGTCCTTGAGTTTCTCCTGATGACCGGGCGTACGCTGCAGGAGGCTGTCATGATGATGGTCCCCGAGGCGTGGCAGAATCATGAGTCGATGCCCGTCGACAAACGTAATTTTTATGAATACCACTCCTGTCTGATGGAGCCCTGGGACGGGCCGGCATCGATTGCATTTACCGATGGTAAATACATCGGAGCAGTGCTCGACCGCAACGGCCTGAGACCATCGCGCTATTATCTGACGCACGACGATCGCGTGATCATGGCTAGCGAAGTCGGCGTGCTTCCGGTCGCGCCTGAGAATGTCAAATTGAAAGGTCGCTTACAACCGGGAAGAATGTTTCTGGTCGATTTTGAACAGGGCCGACTGATTTCTGACGAAGAGCTTAAGCATCAATATTCACGACTCCGGCCTTATGGGGAGTGGCTCAGACATCAGCGAATGGAACTCGATGAGCTTGATCCCAAGCATGCGGTCGGTCTGGATGATGAGACACTCGTTGCGCGGATGCGTGCCTTTGGTTACACAATCGAAACTCTCAAGTTTATGTTGCTACCGTTAATCCGGGAATTAAGAGATCCGGTCGGCTCTATGGGCAACGATTCGGCACTCGCGTGCTTGAGTGATCAGCCGCGAATGCTCTACGATTACTTCAAGCAGCTCTTTGCACAGGTGACCAACCCCGCTATCGACTCGATCCGTGAAGAGGTCGTGATGTCTCTGGAGTGTGCTATCGGTCCCGAGCGAAATTTGCTGGAGACTTCCGAAGAGCACTGTCATCGTCTCCGAGTACCGCACCCGATTCTTTCGAATGAGCAGTTGGCCGGAATCAAAGAAATGGATCACCGAGGGTGGAGATCCCAGCAAATCGACATTACCTGGCCCCGCTCAGAGGGGCCTGCTGGATTAACCGTTGCGCTGGATCGCATTTGTCGCGAAGCGGAAGAAGCAATCGATGCAGGGATGAGCCTTGTCATCCTCTCTGATCGCCAGATGTCTGCTGAGCGGGTCCCGGTCAGTGCGCTTTTGGCGACTGGAGCCGTACACCACCATCTGGTCAAAAGAGCGCAGCGGACGCGTATTGGAATTGTGGTCGAGACTGGAGAGGCTCGCGAGGTTCACCATCACTGCCTGCTGGTCGGCTATGGTGCTGATGGCATCAACCCCTATCTCGCTTTTGAAACGCTTTGGCAATGTCGTCGCGAAGGCTTGATTGAGCCACCCTCCGGAGTTGAGGCAACCGACGATGCGGCGATCCGGCATCCCGCTGAATTGACGCGAGAAGATCGCAATCTGGTGACTGCCTACCGCAAGGGTGTGGCGAAGGGCATGCTCAAGGTCATGGCAAAGATGGGAATTTCAACCCTGCAAAGTTATAAGGGAGCACAGATATTCGAAGCCATTGGATTGCGCGATGAAGTGATCGATCGCTGTTTTGTCGGTACACCGAGTCGGATTCAGGGGGTGGACTTCGCGGTGCTTGCCGAAGAAACACTGCGGAGGCATGACCTGGGTTATCGGGGCCTGACCCCGTCAGAATCGGCGGTCACAACGCTGCCCAATCCGGGTGAATTTCATTGGCGTGCTGAGGGAGAGCATCACGCTTGGGATCCGACGGCGATTTCCGATCTTCAGGTGGCCGCGCGGGGTAACGATGCGAATGCTTATGACCGCTATGCCTCCCATATGAATCAGGTCAATCAGGTGCGCTGTACGTTGCGGGGATTACTGAAATTCAGTCCAGTCGAACAATCCATCCCGCTTGAAGAAGTTCAGTCGGCAGCGGAAATCGTCAAGCGATTTTGCACCGGTGCAATGAGTTTTGGCTCGATTTCCGCCGAGTCCCACGAAACCCTGGCCATTGCCATGAATCGCTTGGGAGGCAAGAGCAATACCGGTGAAGGTGGTGAAGATCCGGCGCGATTCGAACCGCTGCCCAATGGTGATTCGCGGAGGTCGGCGATCAAGCAGATCGCGTCGGGACGGTTTGGTGTGACCGCTTCCTATTTAACGAACGCGGATGAACTACAGATAAAAATATCTCAGGGTGCCAAGCCGGGAGAGGGTGGTGAACTGCCGGGCAGAAAAGTGGATGAAACAATTGCCCGCATTCGTTACTCCACTCCGGGTGTGGGTCTGATCAGTCCGCCACCGCACCACGATATTTACTCGATTGAGGACCTGAAACAGTTAATTCACGATTTGAAAAATGCCAATCCCCAGGCACGCGTGAGTGTGAAGCTCGTTTCAGAAGTCGGGGTCGGTACGATCGCAGCAGGAGTCTCGAAAGGGTTTGCCGACCACATTCTCATTTCGGGCGATGCTGGTGGAACGGGTGCGTCTCCATTGACAAGCATCAAGCACGCCGGACTGCCATGGGAACTGGGGATTGCCGAAACGCACCAGACACTGGTAATGAACGACTTGCGCAGCCGAGTTGTCCTGCAGACCGATGGCGGGTTGAGAACGGGACGCGATGTTGTGATCGCTGCAATGTCGGGCGCCGAGGAATTCGGCTTCAGCACCGCGCCATTGATCACGCTTGGCTGCATCATGATGCGCAAATGCCATTTGAATACCTGTCCGGTGGGCATTGCGACACAAGACCCCGAATTACGAGAAAAGTTTTCGGGTAAGCCGGATTACGTCGTTAATTATCTGTTTATGGTGGCGGAAGAAGCGCGAAAAATCATGGCGGAACTCGGTTTTCGTTCCATTGATGCGATGGTCGGCCGCACGGACTGTATCGACGGCACCGCGGCGATTGAACACTGGAAAGCGGACGGACTCGATTTAACCGAGTTGCTTGCACCTGCTCAACCCCCGCACGAAGATGTAGATGTTATCTGTACGCGGAAACAGGAGCACGGATTAGAATTTTCGCTCGACCGCACGCAATTAATCGATCTGGCGCAACCTGCGATTGAGCGGCGGGAAGCGGTTCGTGAGCGCGTCGAAATCGTTAATATCAATCGCACTGTCGGTACGATTTTGAGCCATGAAATCGCGAAACGTTACGGTGAAGATGGTTTGGATGACGGAACGATTCATTTTGAAATGCATGGATCGGCTGGAGAAAGTTTTGGAGCCTTTTTAGCCAAAGGCATCACGCTGGAACTTATTGGCGACGCCAATAATTATGTGGGCAAAGGGCTCTCGGGTGGACGTCTTGTCGTCTATCCTGCACCGAGTAGTTCGTTCACGGCGGAAGAAAATATTCTTGTCGGTAATGTTGTGCTTTACGGGGCAACCCGTGGCGAGGCGTTTTTCCGTGGGCGGGCAGCCGAACGGTTTTGCGTTCGCAACAGTGGTGCGTTGGCGGTGATTGAAGGCGTTGGCGACCATGGTTGCGAATATATGACCGGTGGTCGCGTCGTTATTTTAGGTCCGGTCGGTCGAAATTTTGCGGCAGGCATGAGTGGTGGCATTGCCTACGTCTGGGATCCGGAGGGTGAGTTACTCGGGAATTGTAATCTGGGTATGGTGGAACTTGAGCATCTAACGCAAGAAGCCGAAGAGACAGCATTGAAGGGCTGGATTAATCAGCATCAGCAGTGGACCGACTCAGCGGTGGCTCATAAAATTTTAGGTCGCTGGAGCGAGGCGGTCGGTGAGTTCGTCAAGGTGATGCCAACCGACTACAAGAGAGTTCTTGAGGCGGAGCAAGCAAAACAACAGCACACGTCATCGCGCGGTTAAATCGATGGGTAAGCCAACAGGATTCAAGGAATTTGCACGGGAAACGGTCCCCTATCGGGATCCGCTTGCGCGGTTGGACGATTTTCTCGAGATCTATACCGAGGCCGATGTTGCTCACTGCAGTACACAGGGTGCCCGCTGCATGGATTGCGGTGTGCCGTTTTGTCAGTCAACGAGTGGTTGCCCAATCGACAATCTGATTCCGGAGTGGAACGACCTTGTTTATAAGGGTCGTTGGCGCGAGGCACTTGATCGGCTGCACAAGACAAATAATTTCCCCGAGTTTACTGGCCGAACTTGTCCGGCACCCTGTGAGGGTGCCTGCGTGTTAGGAATCACAGATCCGCCGGTCACGATCAAAAATATTGAAAACGCAATTATTGATCGTGGTTTCGCGGAGGGTTGGGTTGTTGCCCATCCACCGGCGATACGGACCGGTAAACGGGTCGCGGTGGTGGGTTCCGGGCCAGCGGGTCTTGCAGCTGCGGCTCAACTCAACAAAGTGGGACATGAAGTGACCGTGTACGAGCGATCGGATCGGATTGGCGGATTGTTGATGTACGGTATTCCAAATATGAAACTCGACAAGGAGGCGGTTGAGCGGCGGGTCAACTTACTTCGGGAAGAGGGTATTCGGTTTGTGACTTTGACGCAGATCGGTTGTCCCGAAGACTTTCCGGAGGGCCATTTGAATCGCATTCTTGATGAACGAGGCCAACAGATAAAGTACATTGATCCGGCTACGCTGCAGGAGGAATTCGATGCGGTACTGCTTGCAACCGGTGCAACGCGACCTTTTGATCCCACGGCTCGATGCGACGGTCGCGGGTTGGCGGGAATCCATTTAGCGATGGATTTTTTGACCCGCAATACAAAGAGTTTGTTAGATTCTCAGCTTGAAGATCGGGCCTTCCTTTCGGCTGCTGAAAAACATGTCGTGGTGATTGGTGGTGGGGATACCGGTGCGGACTGCATTGGAACCTCCTTGCGACAAGGCTGTGCCAGTGTTGCGAATTTTGAATTACTGGATCGTCCGCCCGAGCAGCGGGCCGAAAATAATCCCTGGCCGGAGTGGCCACGGGTTTATCGCGTGGATTATTCGCATGCCGAGACCGAAGCCCGCTTTGGAGAGGACCCGCGAAAATATCAGGTTTTAACCAAAGAATTCGTAGACAACGGGGCAGGGCATATTGCAGCGGTCCGAACCGTAGAGGTCGACTGGAGCAAGCCGGGTGATCGAGCGCCGTTTAGTGAAGTCGACGGAAGCGAACGGGATTGGCCGGCCGACTTGGTGCTTTTGGCGACCGGTTTTGTAGGCCCTGAAAAAGGAATTGGTGATATGCTGGGTCTCGAAATGCAAAACCCAAGAGGGAACTGGGAAACCTTTGCGGCCGAACACGGTTCGTTTGCGACCAGCCGTGAGGGAGTTTTTGCCGCCGGCGATTGTCGTCGGGGTCAGTCGCTTGTCGTCTGGGCCATCAATGAGGGTCGGGGGGCCGCCAAGGCGGTCGATACCTACTTGATGGGTAGCAGCAAATTACCAGCATCCAGCGCCACCCCCTAGCAGAATTCTCAGCAGAATTTTAGAAACCCGAGTCGGGGGCTCGTAAGCCGATCAAACAGAAGAGTCGACAGGGGTATTATGGTATCTTTCGCCGCCTTCAATCTCGCGTGCCGGTCGACCATGCGGTTTGCAATCCTCGTGGTGCTTTTATCACAGACCGCTTCGGGGGAGAAATACTCCGACCATCCTGTCAGCCCCGATAGCGAAAAACCAAGTTGGGATGTTGCGTGGCTGACCGACTATCGTCAAGCACGGCTGCAAGCGATCGAATCCGGTAAATCCCTACTCGTTCATTTTATGGGATCGAGTGCCGATGAGCGTCACGATCGTTTTACGGCTGATACGTGTACCAGCCAAGAAGTGCAACATTTGCTGGGAAATTATGTCTGCCTTCGTGTGCCTTCGGATTTGTCCCTCCGCGTCGAGGGTCGAAGGATTGTGCTTCTTGAGGATCCGGCGTTTGACGCGATGCAGGAGACGTCGGGGTTAGCGGTTGTCGATTTTGGCGACCCGATGAAAGAGACCTTTGGTCGGGTCATAGGTGCTCTACCTTTCACAAAACCGACTTACTATGCTCCTCCTTTTGAGTCCCGGTCGTCGGTTGTAACGTTTCTCAAGCTTCCTCCCGGGGCGCTTGCCGAGCGGATGATCATTTATGCGATTCGGATGCATCCTGAGGGTCCGCGGAGTACCGTCGGCGGAGCGTCGCCCACCTTGAGTCAGGCAGCGGCGGAGCACAGTCAGCGGCAAGCCTTGCTGCAGCGACAGGGGCATCACCGCTGGGAATCACGATTCCATCGAATTTGGGCACAAATTGGCGGTAAGCCGCCGGTTGAAGTTTGTGCAGAGAGTTGGCCGGATGAACCGCTCGTCACCGCCTGCCTGGGCTGTGTCCATGCGTGGCGACAGAGTGCGGGGCACTGGAAATCGGTGGCTGGAGACCATCCACTCTATGCATACGGTATGCATCGCGGCAAAAATCGTATTTGGTATGCCACGGGTATTTTTGGCGGTTAAAAGCCAGATTTTCCAGGATTTTTGTCCAAAAGTTCATTTTTTTGTGACTCGGCATTGCTCCCCGGCAACTCATTCTCTAGAGAATCAGCCAAGGACTGGCGATCGTGCCGTTTTCGAAATGTTTTCAAGTCGTTGCGGGGAAATGTAATGAGTGCAATTTTATCGAGTATCTTTGTTTTTGTGCTGCTGTTGGCGATCGATCTTCTAACCGCACCGCGAGCTTGCTAGGGTGGGCGTCACTAAGAAATTGCCCTCCGGCAATTTCATGTGAACGGCCACGCGGTGCCCCTTTCCTCTCTGGTTTTTCTAACCGTTTGTCACCGGCATTTTTCTTGGTGCCACCTCGCGTTCAACCACGCGTCCAGTCACACGTCCAAAAAGATGCAATCTGCTCTAGTGGTGTTCTAGTGGTGCTCTGGTGGTAATTGACGAATAGGTGACGAGTGGGAATAATTTCTGCTGGGCGAGCAGAGTTCTCGCGTGGTATCGACTCGGTGCAATTTTCTTTACAGGAGTTTCTCTGATGGAAGCAATGTCATGTGACCAGTTGACTCAGAAAAAATGTTTGCCGTGTGAAGGTGGTGTGGAGCCGTACACACAGGAACAAGCGGTAGCGCAACTTGAGAAACTTGAGGGCTGGGAGTTGACGCCGGACGGGCAGCGGATCCGCAAAGATTTTACCGTCAAGCATTTTATGGCGGGGATCGACTTTTTTAATAAAGTTGCAGAAGTTGCGGAGGAGGACGGGCACCATCCGGATCTCCACATCGCAGGCTACCGCAATGTTGCGGTGGAACTCTGGACGCATGCCATCGGCGGTCTCTCTGAAAATGATTTTATCCTGGCGGCAAAGATTGATCGGTTGCCCGTTGCGCTGAAAGGCTAAACCCCTCGGGGACGGGTGAAGCCCTGAAAAAAGTCTTTTTGTAGCCAACCAGGGGATATCGTCAGGCGGGCATCTTGCCGGTCCTGGTTGACGCGAGCCACGGTCCCAATTAGTCTAGTCTATGAAAAGGTTTAGGTCCTTTTTTACTTAGCGGCTGAGTGTTGCTTCGGAATCGTGAGGCGGATTGCGATCATTCAGTCGCGATGGAACAGAGCGGCTCCTGTGACGATCATTCCGATCTGCGGTAGAGCACTGCATTTCGTGTTTGCCTTGAGGGCCGAGTAGGCATGGCAAAATTCACCGAAATTCTTATTCGTCAGGGCACGATCAGTCCCGATCAACTCGAAGAAGCCGAGTCGATGGCCCGTGGTTCGGGCACGAATCTCTCCGATGCCTTAATCCGGCTCGGTTACGTTACCGGTGACGAGGTCATGCAGGCGATCGCCGCAGAGCATCAACTTGATTTCATCAATCTGGAAGAAATTACCATTCCGCCGGGTGTGATCGAATTGGTTCCCGAATCGGTCGCTCGTGAAAACGTGATCCTGCCGATGGCCGAGGAGGACGACGCCCTCCGTGTCATTGTGAGCGACCCGCTTGATTTGGATGCGTTCGATAAATTGCGATTTATCTTGAACCGCAAAATTGAGGTCGCCGTTGCTCCCCGCGAAAATATCTTACAGGCAATCAATAATTACTACGGTGCCATCGAGGGTGAAAGCGCCGATTCGATGCTGCAGGATTTCACGGACACCGCAATTGATTTTACCGAGACCGATCCCTTGCAGGAGGGAGCTGGTGAAGATGAAAAAATCGATGAGACAAGTGCACCGATCGTTCGCTTGGCGCATCTCATTATTAATGAGGCAGTGCAATTGCGTGCATCGGATATTCACATCGAGCCCTTCGAGGATCGCATCCGTATCCGTTATCGAATTGACGGTGTGCTGGTGGAGCGCGATAGCCCTCCTCGACGTTTGCTCAGTGCGCTGCTTTCAAGGCTGAAAATCATGGCCCACATGGACATTGCCGAGCGACGCAGGACCCAAGATGGTCGAATCAAAGTCACCGTTGGCGATAAAGAACTCGACATGCGCGTCAGCATGCTCCCGACCAACCATGGGCAGAGTTGCGTGATGCGGCTGTTAGATAAAGATAATATCAAAATCGGTGTTCGTCAGTTGGGCTTAAGTGAAAAAGCCTTTCAGACCTTTTTTAATCTGATTAAGCGGCCCAATGGCATCTTTCTCGTGACAGGCCCAACCGGGTCCGGCAAGACGACAACGCTTTATGCGGCACTGAATGAACTCAACAGTCCCGGAAGGAAAATTATTACGGCCGAAGATCCGGTCGAGTATTATCTTCCCGGGATCAATCAAGTCGAAGTGAAGCACAATATCGGTTTGGACTTTGCCCGTATCATCCGCGCTGTATTGCGCCAGGCCCCTAATATTATTCTGGTGGGTGAAATGCGCGATAGCGAGACAGCGGAGATGGGAATTCAGGCATCACTTACCGGTCACCTCGTCTTCAGCACGCTGCACACCAATGATGCGCCAAGCGCGATTACGCGACTGGTCGATATGGGCGTCGCGAATTATCTTGTGGCCAGCAGTATTATGGCGGTACTTGCTCAGCGGCTCGTACGTGTGGTCTGCACTAAATGCAAAACGCCGTTTAAGCCCAGCAGCACAGTGTTGGAGGAGGCCGGCATATCGCCGGAACGTGCCAAAAAAGCGACCTTTTTTAAAGGGAAAGGATGCGGTAATTGCCAGCAGTCGGGATATCGTGGTCGGATTGGAATTTATGAATTGATGCAGATGACTCCCAAGATTCGACAACTTTCATTTGAGAACGCTTCGACTCAGGATATTCGGCGCATGGCAATTAAAGAAGGCTTGGAGACACTTTATTGGGATGGCATCGATAAAGTCTGCAAGGGAATGACCACGCTGGACGAGGTGTATCGTGTGGCCAAGAGAGATGCGGAAGCCGTCGATTAATTACAAAGTCAAGATGCTCGATTGTGAAGGAGTAGGCACGTGGCGACGATCCTGATCGAAAAATTATTGCAGGCCGTGGTGAAGCAAGGAGCGAGCGATTTGCATATCACGGTGGGACAGCCCCCCGTGCTGCGCCTCGATGGGAGCTTGCGCAAGGTGGAGACCAAAGTTCTCGAGCCTGAGGACACCGTTGCGCTGATGAAGAGTATTACCCCAGATCGTTGGCAGAATGAGTTGCAAGAAGTTGGTAGTGCCGACTTCGGTTTTTCTTTTGGTGAGGGAGCCCGGTTCCGCGTCTCGGTCTTCAAGCAGCAGGGGCATGTAGCCATGGTGCTGCGACTGATTCCCAGTGATCTGTTGACGATGGACAAACTCGGTTTGCCACGCATCTGTGAGAATCTGTGTCGGCGCCCGCGCGGGCTGTTTCTGGTGACCGGACCCACCGGATCGGGAAAGAGTACGACGCTGGCCAGCATGATCAACTACATCAATGAAAATGAGTCTCACCACATCATCACGATTGAAGATCCGATTGAGTTCACGCACACGCACAAGAAATCGACCATCAATCAGCGTGAGGTGGGGGTGGATGTTCCGAATTTTTCCGAAGCGATTCGGCGTGCGCTCCGACAGGACCCGGATGTGATTTTAGTCGGTGAAATGCGCGATTTGGAAACGATTGAGGCGGCAATCAGCGCCGCTGAAACCGGGCACGTGGTGTTTGGCACACTGCATACCACCGGAGCCCAGGGAACGGTGAACCGGATTATTGATGCCTTTCCGACCAATCAGCAGGAGCAGATCCGCACGCAGCTTTCGACATCCATTATCGGAATACTCTCGCAGGCCCTCTTGCCCCGTAAAACGGGTGGTCGCGTGGCGGCCTATGAAATGTGTGTGATGACCCCCGCGGTATCCAATTTGATTCGCGAAAATAAAACGTTCCGGATGAACAGCGCGATTCAGACCGGAACAAAACATGGCATGCAGCTTTTGGACGATGCCTTGTTTAAACTTTGGCAGGATGACACCGTCGCGCGCGAAGACCTTTTGGGAAAAGCAAATGATGCTGCGGGCTTGGCAGAACGGATCGCAAATGCGGAACGCGGTGTGTTTGAGGAAGAAGAACAGATTGTCGAATAGATCGATAAATATTTTTGTAAACGGTGAATCTGCTACAGCAACCCTTGATGAAACTCCATGGCACACCGACAGCTAGGACAAATCTTTGTTGACCTCGGCTTTCTCGATGAGCAGGCTCTTGAGAAGTTGGTCCTCGAGCAACAAGAGCAACGCCCGGATGAAATGATCGGTCAATTGGCGATGGATGCCGATCTGATCACAGATGTTCAGTTAGCGGAGGCTTTAGCCGAGCAGATGGGTTTGCAGGTAGTCAAATTGGAAGATTTGACACTCAACGCCGATGTGCTCGCTCAAATCACCGAGCCGATGGCGCAACTCTATCGGATTATTCCTCTGTCGCTCAAAGACAGTGTGCTCACCATCGCCATGTGCGACCCGCAGAAGCTCTCGATCCTGGACGAGTTGCGTACATTTCTTGGTTATGAAGTACGTCCGGTGGTTGCGACTGAGCAAAGTGTGAATACCGCGTTGGAACGTTATTATGCTTCATCGAGCGAGAGCTTTGAAACTCTGGTTGCGGATATGGAGGACGACGACCAGCTCTCTGCTGCGGTCGATAGTGCCCAGGGGGGTGCGATTGATTTAACGAGCGTTGAGGCAATCGCTGATAGTGCGCCCGTGCGGAAGTTGCTCAACATGGTCCTGCTTTTGGCGATCAAGGATCGCGCAAGCGATCTGCATTTTGAGCCTTTCGAAGATGAATTTCGTATTCGCGTCAAGGCCGATGGTGTGCTTTATGAAATGGTACCCCCGCCACGACATCTCGCCTTCGCCATCACCACTCGCATCAAAGTCATGTCCAATCTGGATATCGCCGAGCGACGTATGCCACAGGATGGGCGCATTGAGTTATCGGTCGGAGGGCATCCGGTCGATTTGCGGGTATCGGTGTTACCGACAATGTTTGGTGAGAGCGTGGTACTTCGGATTCTTGATCGAACGAATGTCGATCTGGACCTTGTGAACCTGGGCTTGAATCCCGGGGTGCTTCAAGGGTTTCGCGATCGAATTATCAAGCCCAANGGNATTGTCCTGGTNACCGGACCCACCGGTTCNGGGAAAACNACCACGCTCTANGCAGCNNTGGTTGAATTGAACAAAGTNGAAGACAAGTTGATNACAACCGAAGANCCGGTTGAATACGACATTGACGGCATNNTNCANTGTCCCATTGACAGTTCGATTGGGGTCACATTCGCGGCCTGTCTGCGTGCGATTCTGCGTCAAGACCCAGATAAAATCCTTGTCGGTGAAATTCGCGACTTGGAAACTGCAGAGATTGCGATTCAAGCGTCGTTAACCGGTCACTTGGTGTTCAGTACGCTGCATACCAACGATGCGCCGAGTACGATTACGCGACTAAAAAATATGGGGGTCCCCGCGTTTTTGATAACNGCCACCCTGGAGGCGATTCTTGCCCAACGGCTTGTCCGTCGAATCTGCGACAAATGCAAAGAGGAGACAAATTTAACCCCCGAACTTCTTTCCGAGTTGGAATTGGAGGCCAAAGATGTTGCGGGAAAAAAAATCTACAAGGGTCGCGGTTGTGACAATTGCAACAACACAGGTTATCGCGGTCGGGTCGGACTCTACGAACTTCTGAGTGTGAATGATGAAATCAAAGATTTAATTATCGAAAGTGCTTCGACCGAATTGCTTCGGGACGCGGCACGACGCAATGGGATGGTGCCGCTCCGCGATGCCGGTCTAGAGCGGGCATTTGAGGGGCTGACCACGATTGAAGAAGTGATTCGCGAGACGATCCTTGACGGCTAGCGGGTTTATGCGGTATCGAGGGNTGGNCCCGGCGNTGGCCGGCAGACCTGTTTTTTCGATTTACGGTGAAATTTGCACTCACGGGCGTTTTTTTGGTATCATTGCCCTGGCCTAAGACGGTTCGTATCAGCATGATACTTTGTCGCGGGTCGAGGAGGTCGGGGCAACTGCGTAGGGGTTCGGGGGAACGTCGGTTGACGCGCCTTTACGATAGCGAAGGAACAGAAGATGCCCACTTTTCAGTTTGAGGCGATGGATGCAACGGGTCAGGAGATCCGCGATGTCATTGACGCCGAGAATCAGGAAGATGCGCAAGCAACCATTCGTAAAATGGGCTACTTCGTTACGAAGATAGCCGTCAAGAAGAGTCGCAAAACGCAGGCGGCGACTGCCGAGGGTGCCGGTGCGGGGGCCAAGAAAAAGCGNGGCCTGGTCATCGGGGGAGTGGGCAGCAAGCAGCTCACGGCGTTTACCCGGCAGCTCTCGATTCTGCAGGATGCCGGGCTGCCGATTCTCCGGAGCCTGAAAATTCTCGAAGGTCAATCGCAAGCGGGCCGCCTGAAGTACAGTCTGCAAGATACATGTGAAGAGATTGAATCCGGCTCGACACTATCGGAGTCGATGACTAAGTCGCCTAAGGCATTTGACCGATTATACGTCAATATGATTCGTGCCGGCGAAGCGGGCGGTGCACTCGAAGTCATTTTGCGACGTCTCGCAGAGTTTCAAGAGCGTGCTGAAGGTCTCAAGCGGAAAGTCAAGGGTGCGCTCATCTATCCGGTGGTGGTGGTCACGGTGGCTGTTGGCATCCTGACCTTTATCATGTGGCAGATTGTCCCTGCGTTTCAGAAGATCTTTGATGATTTTGAAGCGGAACTTCCGGCACCGACGCAGATTTTGATCACGATATCTGACTTGGTAGTCAACTGGGGATTTTTGATTCCGGTCATCCCGATCAGTATCTGGTTAAGTGTGAAGTTGTTGCGAAAATTTGAGCAGGGCCGCATGGGTTGGGACATGTTCGTTATCAAGATCCCTGTTTTCGGTCAGCTGATTGAAAAGAATATTTTGGCCCGGACGACGCGGACGCTTGGAACGCTGATTGCCAGTGGTGTGCCGATTCTGGAGGCNCTCAACATCACCAAAGAGACCAGTGGAAATGCGGTCTTTGAGCGGTTGTTTGCAAAAGTGATTGATTCGATTCGCGAAGGTGAATCCATCGCCCGACCGCTGAAAGAATTTTCAACACTCGGATTTCACCCGGTANCGGGANTTCTGTGGGTTGTTTTTATGGGTGGACCGATTGGCGTGTTGCTTTACATGCGGAAGATGCGGGAACCGGTCGTGGATGATCTCGTGGTCAATATGATTGACGTGGGTGAAGAGACGGGTGAACTCGATACGATGCTCTATAAGGTGGCCGATACCTTTGACGATGAGGTCGCGGTGCTGACTGAAAGTTTGGTCAGTTTGATGGAGCCGATTTTGATTGTCGGCTTGGGTCTGGCAATCGGTTTTATTGTGATTTCGCTGTTCCTGCCGCTGATTGAATTGATCAAAAGTCTTTCGTAGACAGGTCTTTCGAGCGGGAAGTTGGCGGCACATGGGGGCAGCGAGGCTAAAAAACGGGAGAAAAGGAACACTTGAGTGTCGATTTCTTTACATCCCTGTCTGCAGGGCCGATAATAAGAGTATCGGCTCGGGAAATCGGGTGCCGACGCGTAGCTTGTCTGACGAGGCAAGTTGAAGTTCAAGGGGCGAAGAGCAGAGAGGATTGCCGAGGGCANTCTGATTGCCCGGCGGTGAGGCAGAGCATGATGAAGTGTAGGCCCAAGCGGCTGCGGCGCAGAGATCAGTCTGCAGTGTCCGCACGCCCGAAAATTAGTGGTGCGCCACGAACGATGGGGTGCTGTTATCCGCATTGCTCGCGACCGCACTGCTCGCAAAAAAACGCGGGCTTTACACTCACCGAAGTGTTGATTGTGGCCGTNGTGATCGGTGTGTTGCTTTCCTTTGTTACGGCAGCGGCCTTTTCTGCACTCACACGCGGCCAGGAGTTTGCCATCCAGACCGAAGTCGGCAAGTTGGCCCTGGCGATGGAAGCGTTTAAACAGGAATACGGTAGTTACCCCCCGGCCGATCTCACGCCACCCTCGANCGCTTTGAAAAAAGATCGCCTGTACTCGTTTGTCGCTCGAGCCTTTCCGCGATATATCGAAAGACTTGCTACCGATCCGTACCTGGAGGGGAGCATTCAGCAGCGCGTGCGGAATGACCTGCAGGGCGTGCAGAGCGTTGGCGGTGATGNAGGGAAAGGNATTTTCTTGGGAGATACGCCGGACGAGTTTAATCCCGCGCACGCGCTCATGTTTTGGTTNGTTGGATTTTCAAATGATCCGGCCGATCCGTTTGCGGGTCACCGTGAGCGGATGAAGGGAGAAGATCTTGCTGGCGCGTTTTACGATTTTGATGCGCAAAACATCGGCCAGGGCTATTACGATCTGGCGGGTAATGTGGTTTCTGATCTGTTGAAGCAAGAAACAGAGGCCACCCTCACTGCGGTTTACATTCCCAATAAACAGGCAGGTGGTTTGCAATCGGATGAAATCAATCAGACGGCCGTGCTTTATTTTGACAGTACTTGTTACGCCGGTGGCAGCCCGCAGACCTATGAAGAATTTTCGGCCTACACCACTACTGGTGGTAGAGAGATCAAGCCACGCAGTTTTCAAATGATCAACGCTGGACTGGATCGTAAGCTGGGCAGCGGTGGAGCGAGTCGCNGTGGNGCAGATGCGGACAACGTCGCGCANTTTTCCCGCCAGTTGATGGGCGATNGGGAAGGNANCACGGAGAGTGATCAAGATATTCAATAGGGGCAAACGCAAAGCAATCNACCAGCAAGCGACCAGCAANCGACCAGCAATCTACCGATGATAAATGAGAATTTTCAGACCATGTTTCAATTGATCTATACCAACAGGAGTGGCCAGATGCAGCGCGTCAGGGAGCGAGAGGTGCGAGAAGAAGGAAACACAACATCCGCCTGCGGGGTCTTGCAAGGTGGTCAAAATAGGCGTTTTGCAGCCAGCGGTGGTTTTACCCTGACTGAAGTTTTGATTGTGGCGGTGATCATCGGCATTCTGCTTGCGCTTGTCTCGGCAGCCGTCTTTCCCGCCCTCGATAGTGCGAAAGAATTTACCCGTTACAGCGAAGCGGCGAATTTGAGCATGGCCATGGAGTCGTTTAAGGCCCAGTACGGCGCAACGCCGCCCGCAGATTTAACCAACACCAGTTCGGTGACAAAGTTTTTTGCCCGGGCTTTCCCACGGGCATCGGCTCCGGATCTTTCACAGATCTCCTCGGTCAACAGCAGTGGCTTCGACCCGGGTAACGCGCTTGTTTTCTGGCTGGTGGGTTTTTCCGGTGATCCGTCGAATCCTTTGACNGGCCACGAAGCACGGATGCGGAATGGTGGCGGCGATGGCGAGCCGTTTTACGAATTTGATACCGAGCGTTTGTCTGGCGCTAGCAGTGGTACGGTTCGTTACTATCCGAATCTGCCTGGAGGTGAAGATATTTATAATGCAGATAGTGATGGTGCGAAAGCATTTCTTTACTATGCCAGACCTTATAGCCAGAGCACCAACCCCAACTTCACGCCTTACCAGAAAGAGGGCACCACGGATTACTATAATCCGAGAAGTTTTCAGATNATTCAGGCGGGGCTTGATAATGCGCTGGGAAGTGGTGGGCCGTTAACGGCCACAGGTTCGATCGACGATGATAACATCGCTAGTTTTGCGAGCGGCACGGTCCGCGATTTTTATGAAAAAAATAATTGACATGTATCCAAGCCAAGTTTTGCGACGCGGTTTGACGCTGATCGAACTGCTGGTCTCGATCATGATCATGGGCATCATGATTGCGATCGCCGTGCCGGTGATCCGTCCGCCGGTCGATGCGCGGAGTGTGAAGGAAGCCGCCCGCATGGTCAGTACGGCGCTTGCCTCGGCGCGAACCAAGGCGATTGAGACGGGTCAAAGTTGGGGCGTGCAGTTCGTTCCGGTCGACACTGCTGGCAGAGTGGTGACCACACTTCATTTTGTCAGGCCGATCACCCGGANCGGGAGCAATGGTGTGGTCGATGGGAGCGGTAATTTCAGCGCAAGTGGTCTGGATATGACCGGAGGCGGAACGTTGCAACTGAATATGGTGGGAGAGAAGCATGACGTTCCCAAAGGATCAAGTTCTTTCCTGGTTCCCACGCTACCCGAACCGGGAAGCGATTATGAATACAGTTTTGATTACTATCCACGCAAATCGAGCCTCATGCCAATCCAACTTCCTGCGCGTGCCATGGTGGACTTAGGTTGGTCAGGGCATGAGACCGTGACCGACAGCTATCCAAAGTGCAATAGCGGTTGTAGTGGTTCTCCTCTTGAAGGAATGACGTTTACTAAAACTGGAGAGGTCGATCAAGTCTACACGGCAGCCGGACGGCAGAGCGTGGGAGATCGTATTCACTTTTTCATCGGCAAGACAGGACGGACGGATGAGACCTCCACCGATTCAGAAGACAATCATCTCTATGATGGTGAATCGATCTGGGTGTCGGTGGATCCCCGGACCGGTGCCATTAAGTCAACTGAGAATTATCCCGTTAACGGCGGCAGTGTCGTGACAGCCCGCACATGGGCCGATCAATAAGAGCGTACCCCCACTGAACTATGAATAAGTACCTAAAGTTAATTTTCGATTTCAANCTGCAGTCGAGCGGGCATGCCGGTCTGACGCTGATCGAGATTTTGATGACGATCTTTGTTCTGGCGGTGGGNCTGTTGGGCGTGGCGGCACTGATGCCCGTGGGCAGTTACCAGATGCAGCGGGGGCAGATTGCNCAAAGGGTGAGTGAGATCGGACCGTCAGCGCTCGATCTTATCGAAGCAACCGGAATGCATAGTCCCGGAAGGTGGTCGAACGGTTCGACGGAGTTTGATGATGTCACCGAGCATGCGGTTGGTGGTTCGGTGGAGTGGGTGCGTAATGCTTACCGGCATGATTCCACTTATAAGCAAGCTGCGCCCAATCCGGTGGACGGGAAATATTTGCTGGAAATAATTCGATCAGACGACGCCTCTAAATTGGATGAGTATCATCGGCCGTCCGGAGGCGGTGACAGCGTGGCAATCAGTGGGAGTAGTTCGCTGGCTACGGATGATGTGTTCGTGCTGCGGCGTTGCGAGCCGTTTGCGCTCGATCCACTCTATATGTATCAAGTTGGGATGAATCCATTCGTTTCTGCTCCGAACGACCCGTATGGGACAGGTGACACGATGCCGCGTATTACCGTCAGCGGGGTCACTTCACAGGCGATGGCTGGTTCGGTCTTTCAAAACGAGGAAGACTTGATGACGGTTGAGGACGAAGAAACCGGCCTGCCGAGTGGCAGGGCAGTTTGGCAGGACGGTGGCAATAGTATTTTGAAAGCCAAAAGCGAAGGTCACTATTCGTGGCTCGCAACTTTCTCGCCTGGTGAGACGGCAACAGGCAGCGATCCAAAGCAATGGACCGTTTCGGTCGCGGTCTTCTATAAACGGCCGCTCAGCTTACAGGATAATGAAGGAAACAATGCGAGTCAGTGGACAGTGCCCATGAGCATTGATAGTTCAACCGGTGGCTACACCACCGCAACACTCGACGGCAGCGATGCCCGGCATATTTTTGACGCCGGCTCAGCCACAGATACCTTTGATCAAGATGCCGGTGACTCCATGCGGATCAAACGTCGGCAGTGGGGCCTGGTCACTTTTGCCGATGGNAGCGACAAGCGGGCTCGCTGGTACCGAGTGGGGACCGTGCAAAAACCAACCTCGGCCACAGGCAACAGCATTAAAATTCGCCTGATCGGTCCGGATTTGCCATCCGGTGTATCGGCAAAAATCACGTTTTTTGAGGGGCTAGAGGGTGTTTTTACCCGGGCAATGATGGCAGAGGAATTACCAGTGGGGCAGCCGTAATTGTCGTGGCAAGGGCAGTCGATGATTGGCAAAACTCAAGTGTTAAGCAATTGATCAGACATTTGCGTATAGAAAGAGAATACTGAGATCACAGAAAATGAAACAAGGCCGGGGCAAACGGCAATCAATCAGTAAGGAACAGGTCGCATGGCACAAATGCAAGCTGTAACGCGTTCGACGAACACCGGGAGCATGAAATTGCAGCGATACTCACCGGGTTGGTATGACCGCCCGAGTAATTTACAGAAGGGCCGCTTCCTTCAACGCCGCCCGCGGCAGCGCCGTGGGGTGTTGCTTCTCGTCTGTCTGGTGCTGCTGGTGATGTTTCTGATGTTGGGTGTGACCTTTGTGCTTACCGCGGGTAATTTCCGCCGCAGTAGTGAGGCCTATCAACGAATGCTGGAAAGGCCGAGCGCGGACCTGCCGGAACGCTCGGGAAACCTCTTGGATTCGGTAGCGCATGACCTGGTTCGTGGTACGACCAATCAGGACTCCCCTTTTTCAGAGGAAAATCTACTGGAAGACCTTTACGGCCGGCCCGCTTTACGCGGCGTAGTGTCCCAGGCTAAGGACCACAGTGGTGGGGATAGCAAAACGCAGCTAACTGCTTTAACAATCACTGCGGATGGTGACTTTACTCCGCTTCCGGGGACGCGTGACTATTATGCCGGTCAAGTTCTCACCTTCCTTACCGGCACTGCCCAGGGGCGTAGTACCCGCATTGTGGGTTGGGACGGTTCCAGCAAGNTAACNATTGTCTCNCNGCCNGAGGCTGCGGGGCTNAGNNCGCCAGNNGATCTGAANAACANCCATTTCCTNGTNAATGGACGACCNTNCAGTGGNGATGGAAGTGGAGATGGTCAGACCAGTCAGAGGCCACGTCTCCTGAACGAAGACTATGATAAAGCCGATGCAAATAACCCATGGTTAACCTCTTATTCTAATTCTGGTGACAACATTACGCCCGCTTATAACAGCGATGCGGTGACTCAGGGCGCATCACCTCAAGTCGACAACGACGGAGATGGTCAAAAAGATTCGGTTTGGATCGACACCGGCTTACCGCTCCAATTGCAGCCCGACGGCAGTTACGTTAAACCACTCGTCGCGATGATGGTCCGCGATCTTGATTCTCGCGTGAATCTCAACGCGCATGGCAGCATAGCGCAACAAGCTGCTTTGCAGACCGATAACGGGCAACCGAAGCCACTCGGCCAAGGCTACGGCCCTGCGGAAATCGATCCCTTTAATGCTTTGGATGTGGGGAGTGCGGAGTTCGATATCACCAACTTTTTGGGACTACGACTGAGTGATGTGGGTATGCCTGCCGGTAGTACTACAGGAGATGGGTATGCGGAACTTGTCCCGGGAGATGGAACGGTGCCAAATGACCAAAATGACCAGCAAGATTTTTCGGGCTACTATCAATATGGTTCGGAGGCTGCGGTCGTGACACCGCTCGACCCGCATGGTCAGTCTTATGCGGAAGAAAACGACCACGGATCGATCAACTTGAAAACAGTGGACGGTAGTGATTTATTAAATAATTTTTCGGGTACAACGTATGACTTGGAGTTGGATACGGCGCATGGTATCCCGCCCGGGTGGCATGCTCCTTATATCCCGAATGATCTTGAACGGGTGCTGCGTTTCTCCGATGCCGATGCTGATGGGTTGGATTCGCGACTCTATGAGGACTTAGCATTTTGTTTAAATGGCAGTACGGAGATGGCTCCAGACGATTTGAAAACACTACGTGAGCGGATCACGACCGAATCGTGGGACCTGCCAGTTCCCAGTCTTAGTTGGCTCAAGGAAATGCAGAGCGAGATTTCAGGAGATTCCGAACTCGAGGCGGCATTTCCACAGGGAGCTGGACATGTCACCGATTTCTTTGCCGTAAAAATCTATCTTGAAAATAAAGATAAAGACCCGCCAATGACATTGGCCGAGGCGAAGCAGAAAGCCGAGCAACTTGTTCATGACGGTTCGCAGTATCGGCATCTGATTGCGCCGGGTCTCATGCGTGGTACGCGGTTTAACGTGAATCGGCTACTCGGCAATGGCGTGGATGACAACGGCGACCAAGTGGTTGACGATGTTGGCGAAGTGGGAACGGAAAAGATTACGGCGCCTGGTTATGCCGACGCCAGTGACCCCGACAGTGGGATATTATTTGATCACGATGGTAGTGGAGCTGCTGGTGACCCGAGCGATCATTATGCCCGCCAGCATTATGCCCAGCAGCTGTATCTGTTGCTGATGTTGTTGGCAGATGATTTGGAGAACGGAGTGCCGGCAGGGTCGGGCCAGGTAGATAAGCAAAAGATGCTTGCCCGCAGGCTTGCCCAGTTTGCGGTGAACGCAGTCGATTATCGAGATCCAGATTCGATCATGACCGGTTTTGAATACGATGCCAATCCCTTTGATGAAGACGGGTGGTTGGTCGACGCCGATGGCGATTTAAGCACGGCGCCTGTGAATGATTCTAATTACGGCGTGGTCTGGGGATGCGAGGCACCGGTGGCAGCGCTCTCGGGCACACTCGCTTTGCACGATTTGCGGCTGCGTGATCTGGATGCCCCCGGGGGAAAAACGACCGATTTTGAGCAGACCAAGGCAGGGGATGACAAGTTATCGGATACGCTTGATCCCAATTTGGATTACCCGTTCACCTTCAAAGATAACGATTATGATCAGTATGCTCCGCCGGAGGGATCACTGTTTTTACAGATTTATGCGCTGCCCCAAAACGCGAATGCAAACCTGGCGATGGAATTATTCTCCGACAATGACGGAAGCGGAAACTATCAACTTGATCTTGCCAGAACGCACAATCGCCAGGCGAGCGGTGATCCGGTCTGGCGGGTGGCGATTAGTGAGCCGCACCCCGTTGGATTGACCGGGCAAACTGGCAGCGGTTCGGGAAGCCCGCTGCTGAATCAGCTCATGGATCACGATGGGTCGGGTGGCGACCTCACTGACGCGGAGGGAGCCGGTTCGCTCTGGAATCCATTGACGACCTTCCAGACAAAATCCAGTGATCCGAAGATCCTTGAGTTTCGCGTGGCAGGTATCACGAATAACAGTATCGACGAAAACGTGAACTTGGAAAGGGTTATTTATTTTACACCTTCCATAGGCAACGCGCCAAAGTTGGATGAGGCCTATCTCAATCAGGACAATAGCGATATGCGAATCACGCCCGGAAGCGCAACGCTTGTAGGTCCTCGGCAGACCACAAAGATACGCAGCGGCGGCACAGTTGCCGATAGCATTTCGGCAACCGTCGTTTGTACTGCAGAGAGTACTCCAAGTGGTTGGTCCGGTTTGGATCCGATCGGCATGAGTGTTTCGGAACCGGTGACATCCAACTATTACAATGATACCGCTGAAGCACTTGGAAGAATGGTCGACCCGATGGATGGCGATAGTGAAATCTACGTGAATGCGGCCGAGGTCCCCTTTGACAAGCCGACGGCGGCAACAGGTAGCTTGCTACCGATTGAAGATTTGCTTACCAATTCACCCATGCTTCTGGAGTCGAATCGGGTCGATACCATTACGGACGACAATTCAGGGATCTCCGTCGATATTGACCGCCCGCAGATCGGCGGCAAAATCAACAATTACCGTACGGCGTTTTTGCAGCGATTGGCTGATCCCACCCAGGCCTATAATGCAACCAGTAATCCCTACATCACGGTTGACCTGATGCCGGTCGATCTGACGGTGTTCAACGGCGAAGATGCATCCGGTGCCGCCGTCGTGACTGGTAATCTAAATGCACCATCGACCGGTAGTACCTACACCAATAACGAGCAAATTGCAGGTGATCCAGGCTGGCGATCGAGGCAGCAATTCAGTGACGTGGCGGGGACTGTTACATCGTCCACCTCACTCAATACGCCTTCCGCTTTTATTTCCAAAAGTAGCCCTGCACCTTTCTGGCCCAATCGCCCCTTTGTCAGTCAGTACGAACTTTTGATGGTTCCGGCAAGTGAACCTGGCAAATTAGCACTTGAGTTGGGTAGTTATTCGGGGACCCCCGAAAGCAATTTTACATCAGGCTTTCCGCATCTGCTGAATTTCTTTTTCCAAGCTTCGGGCGATCCGCAATTGGGTCGCGTGTTTGACTACCTCCATGTGCCCTCCAAATACACGGGAACCCAGGTCTCGCTTGATCCCAATACTCTCGGCACGGAACCCGGTTTTGCCCCGCCGTTCAATGTGATCTCGACCTATCGGGAGCCGGGCAGGGTAAACCTCAATACGATCGAGCACGAGGAGATTTGGGATTCGGTTATGAATGGCATGCCAGGTGATGCAACGGCGCATCAGGGACCTAATTACTCGACGCTTTCCAGCCACACACTCCATGGCGCGGGCGAGGTAAGCAGCGTTGATGGCACTCCCCTTTCGATGCCTCTACTCCGTTCTGCTCTNAGTTTTGAAGGAAGTTCTGATACCAATCCATTTCTCCGTTATCAGCCAATCAATCGGATGGGGAACCTGGTAACGAACCGTTCCAATGTTTATGCGGTCTGGATGACCCTTGGATTTTTTGAGACCGATAGAGATGGTAATGTGAGCAGTCCCCCGGTCGAGGCCGGTGGAAGCAATCGTGAACGTCATCGCGCGTTCTACATTATCGATCGATCGATTCCGGTCGGCTACGAAAATGGGTACGATCACAACACCGAAGAGGTTTTCCGCCTGAAACGCTTTATCGAGTAGGCGTTTCATGGGTCATGCATTAAGTGCTGGCCAGGATGTGGAGGACATCACCTTCCTGTACGACATAGTCNCGCACCTCNCGGCGCATCAGCCCGGCCGCTTTAATCTCACGCTCACTTCCCAAGCGAAACAGATCGTCGCAGCTCATCGTTTCNGCCCGCACAAAGCCGCGTTCTAAATCGGAGTGAATGCCACCGGCCGCTTCGCCCGCCGTTGCGCCGTGGCGGATCATCCAGGTCCGCACTTCTTTGTCGCCGGCCGTGAAAAANAGCCGCTGCCCGGAGGCTTGCATCAGCTTGAGCAGCAAAGGCTGTCGCTCAGCCGTCACGCCACCCATCTCTTCGGCAAATTCAGCGCGATCCGCCTCGTCCATCTCGGCCAGCTCCGCCGAGAGACCGACCGAAAAGGCAACGCCAGGGACGTGCTCAGGCAGAGCCGCTAAGAGTTTATCCGCAACGTCTGCGTCATCACCAAGATTGAACACGATAAACTGCGGCTTTTCGGTAAGAAGCTGAAACGAACGGGTTGCCTTCTGCTGCAGCGGTGAAAGCTCCATGCCGGCCAGCGGTTTGCCCTCCTCGAGCCTGGCAAGCACCGGGCCCAGGGCCTCAAGCTCCGCCTGTTCTTCCTCTCGGTTCGGCCGCGGTTTTTTCACCGATTCGGTGAGCTTTTCCACGCGACGCGACACAATCTCAAGATCGGCCAGCAGTAAGTCTTCGTCAAAACTCACCAAATGCGTCAGCGGATCACCCCCGCTGTAGGCTTCCACCACATGCACCAGGCAACCGGCTTCGCGAATCAAACTCANGTGTCCTGCGTTACTCGAACTGCCTTTTTCAAGGCCCGGTGTGTCGACCAACTGCAGATTCGCATGCGTGATTTTTTTCGGCTTGTAGATCTCCGCCAGCTTTGCGACGCGAGGATCAATCACTTCAACCGCTGCTGTTTGACCGCTATGGGCAAGTGATGGGTCGGCAGCAATACCTGAAAGCCAGGCAAACAGTGTGCTTTTGCCGGAGGATTGATAACCTACGATGCCGATCTTCATGGCCGCTTTTCCCGCAATGCGCTTGAGTTACCGATACGTTTCAAGATGTTTTTAACGCATCGCGTTGCTTGGTGGCTAGGGCCTTGCCGAGTGCCGCGATCATTTGCACCAGTTCGGCCTCCGTTTCTACCGCAGGNAGTGTGCCTCCAAAAGCATAGGCGTAATGTGCATCGATCACCCGCGCTGGAACCTCACGCTGATCGCCCAGTCCGCAGTCGATCAGTCGCGCTGCGATTTGTGCTGCATGTTGCCGGGGGGTTTGCTCTGGGCGACGCCCAGAGAGATAACGTGCAAGCAGTCGCTCCCACTGGCGGTAGAACGGTCGCTGTTCAAGGAGATAATGGTTTCTGACCGTCGGAGTTCTCCTGGCAAGCCCAGCGCGATAACGATTTCTCAGCAGAAGTACGCAACCGCACAGACCAAGTAAGGCGGCTATCCAAAGGGTAAGTCGCCACCAATCCAGCTTTTTCTCAGCGGTTTGCATTTCCTGGCCGTCGGTCTTGCTGTCCAGGGTGGCTTGCCTTTGCTCCGCTTCGCTGACGAACACGGAGTTGAGTGTCGCATCGATAAGCGTATTTGCCCAACCTGCAAGCCGGTCATAGATGTCCTCCTGCTGCCTGTCCGCATCAAGTTGAATCACGTATTTCGCCCAGAGAAAATCTGCATAATTACGCATTTCTCGATAGAATCGAAGCGCCACTCCGCTATTGGTTTGCCGTTCAGCACCCGAACTGCCAGGCGTGGGATCGAGTCGAATCCAACCGCCCCCCGGGAATCCATCCAGTTCGTCCGGAGGGATATACGCTTCGGACCAACTATGGGCATCCTTTTGCCGGATCTGGTAATACGCTCCAAGGTGATTCCATTCACCCCCCTGGAAACCGATAATCATCCGCGAACGGATGCCCACGCTGCGGAGCATGAGTGTTAAAGCACTTGAAAAATACTCGCAGTGGCCCTGGGGATTTTCGGTCAGGAAATCAATAATCGGGTCCAGGCCCGGATCACGCTCTACGGCAAGAAGGGAATAACTGAACTTTGGGGATGTTTTGAGATAGTTGCAAATCAGCTCAGCCTTCTCGGCAGTTCCGCCGTCTACAAGGTTGGCTTCGGTAAGAATTTTTCGGGCCAGAATACTTAATGCTTCGAGTCGCTTTGTCGCTTGGTTTGATTTGCCTGGATTGCCAAATGGCTGTAATAAAGCTGCATCTTTAACCGAATCGGTCGGGCCGATTGCGGTGATGCGATTCTGACGACGTTTATGAATTCCGCTGGTGGCGAGTACGGCGTCGAAGGGAGTTGATTGAGATGTGGTTCGCACAAGTTGCTGTGTACGCAGATTAAAAGCGACCGGTGCCTGCCGATCGATAAGTGCAGGGGGATAGATTGCAAATACGGTGCGTTCTCGGAGTGGCGTCATGGCAATCCGTTGCCTCACCGCATTTGGCGGGCTGATTGGTATTTCTATTTCTTGATCCCACATCTGTGATTGGGCAATCGACCAGGTTCCGTTTTTGTAATAGTTAACGACCGCTCCGCGAAGCATGGGAGAACCAAGCAGGCGAAAAGGTTCATCTTCATCCGATTCAAAAAACCATAATCGGAGTACCGGTTCTTCGCTTTCAATCGCTGTCCCGAGTTCTCCAAGCCGTACGCTATCGGTGAAGCCGATCATTCGTGCGCCAATCAGTTTCTGATTGGAGGTGCCATCGCTGATTCTCGGAAGAAGAAGAAAGGCAAGAAAGGCAAGTAGGCAGATGCCCGCTGCCTGACGAAGTGCAGCGAGTGCCAGGCGAGGATGGAATCGCCTTGGCTGCTCTCGGACGGTATCTTCGAAACAAACATCCGCGGCCCAAGTCTCGGGTAGGGACGACGATCCAAAGAGTGCTCGCTGCCGATTTTGTTGGCGGACTTGTTGGCGGACTTGTTGGCGGACTTGTTGGCGGACTTGTTGGCGGACAATGAAGAAGACAAATCCAGTCCACAGACAGAAATAGAGATAAATAATCAGCAATAAACCGAAGCCGAGACTAGAACTGATGGCAGTCGCGACAATCACTTGCAGAAGGCTCAGTAGATGAAGTTGCCAGTAAATCCGCTCCGTTTTTTTCTGAAATAACAGCACGATTTGCAGATAAATAAGCAGGTAGGCAATGGCGAGTAATTGTCGATCACGCTCGAGTTCATAAAAATCGTAGATTGAAATCAATACGGCACAAAGTGCGGCCAAGTTGGCAACGGATCCGTGCAGGTAAAACCAACTGTAGCGATCCGTGACGTAAACGCTCAATGCTGCTGCCGCGATCGTAAGCAGTGGCAATGTCAGATTTCCCGAACTCATCCCGAGCATCACACTTCCCTGCGCGGTCAGTAGGGCGGTGAGTAATTGTAAAAGTCGCTCGGTCGCCATTGCCTTCACTCCGCCGGGTCAAAGAAATGCCCGAAGACATCGCTGTTTGTGTCAATGCAGCGGATCATGCCACCCGATGTCGGCTTGCCTGAGACGCCATCAGCGATGGTCGCAACGCTTGCCGGTTCCCGCACATGAGGACTGAGGATCAAGGTGGGTCTGCCGCGATCCTCTTCGCGGCAAAGCAGTTGCATTCCCTTTTCGAACAATGCCGCTGAACGTTTTTCTCGATCTTGCATGCCCAGTTGAGCTTCGGCAGTGGCTAATATTGTGAGTAGCTGCTCAAGCAAGCGTGGCTGATTTACTCCCCCAGCGCACGTTACCTCAGAACCAACAATCACTATCCGCAGCACGCTATCACCGTGCCGGCAGAATTCACTGGCAATGGTCGCGGCGAATCGAATGACTTGTTCGCATCGCGATGGGTCGTGGTAGTCTTCTTCGTTTCCTAAGTCGACTAAAAGATTTAATTCCTGATGTTGTTGATGTTCAAATTCACGGACGAGTGGGATTCCACGACGGGCAGTGCTTCGCCAATGGATCACTCGACGGCCATCTCCCTCACGCCAATCGCGCAATCCGTGAAAGTCACCTATCTGGCGATCTTGCCTGAGAGGATCTCCCCGCATTCCAAGTTGAAGTTGCGCAAACATGCGCCCGAATGCGGAGAGGAGTCTTCCGGTGCGGGGAAAAACCACGACCTGGTCTCCCTGGTCCAGGATGCGACCGTGGCGGATCAATCCAAGGGGAAAACCTGTTGCGATACGGGTTGGCCCGATGCGGTAAATGCCTCGCTCCAGCAACCGGGCACGATAAATCAGTTGTTCTTCTCCACCCCTCGGTAAGTACCAGCAGATTAAATGGACAGTCTTCTTCGCTAGCTGACTTTTTGGGAGAAGATGACGAATCGTTTCATCGATCTCGAGACAACGGCTACCAGCTTGTGCAAAAAGACTTCGCGATTTTGCGCTCCTCAAATCAATCTGGATATCGAGCACATCCCCAGCCGTGATCGTCCGGGGTATTTTTCGATAGAGTGAGACGCCTCGCAGAGCTTTGATGGCCATACGCCAAGAAAAAAGAAAGGCGAAGAGCATGATGGCCGAAACAACCATCAGCATGTTCACGTTGCGTAAAACAGAACTCAGAGCGACAAACGCAAGAACCAGCAAATAATACCACCCCTCGCGACAGATTACGGTGCTTCGACGTCGCATCGTGGTTTTTTCAAATCCTTATGTTCTTTGAGATGCCCCGAATATGCCTTGATGCGAATTTTTTAACCGGGTACCGGTATGCGGGCAGCAATCTGTGCCAGAACCTCTTCCGTTTCTCGGCGGTGGCCGCCGTGCATGTAGCCTTTCGTGATGACACGATGTGCAAGCACTGGAACAACCAGGGTTTGAATGTCATCCGGCACGACATACGTCCTTCCCTCAAGAACCGCGAGTGCTTGCGCGGCCCGGTAGAGACAAAGCGTTCCTCGTGTACTGGCGCCCACGTACAGTTCATCACTCTTGCGAGTCGCTTCCACCAGGTCGAGAAGATACTCGCGAAGAACAGTCGAAACCTGGACTTCTCGCACCGACTTCTGCACTGCAAGTAACTGCTCGCAGTCGAGGACCGGTTGCACCTCTTGCAAAGGGCTACCCAGACGATGATCTTCGATGACCTGAAGTTCCTGTTCGCGACTCGGATACCCTACAGAAATACGTAATAAAAATCGATCGAGTTGACTTTCAGGGAGCGGATAGGTTCCCTCAAATTCAAAAGGATTTTGCGTCGCAATCACCATGAACGGTTTAGGCAGAGCGTGCGTTTCGGTATCGATCGATACTTGGCAGTCGCTCATCGCCTCAAGCAGGGCACTCTGGGTGCGGGGAGTCGTGCGATTAATTTCGTCTGCCAGGACGATATTGGCAAAAACAGGTCCCTGGAGAAATTCAAACTCGCCATCGGTCTGCCGATACATCGTGGTGCCCGTAATGTCGCCGGGCAACAGATCGGGTGTAAACTGAATACGACAAAACTTCCCGTTCACACTTCGGGCAAGTGCTTTGCCAATCAGTGTTTTTCCAACACCGGGAACATCTTCGAGCAGTACGTGTTCTCCCGCTAAGAGGGCAACGAGCGTGAGTCGAATCGCGCGGGGACGACCAAGGACGACGCTCGCGATGTTCGCCTCCAAGCGTTTGGCGTGATCATACACAATCGCCTGAGAGGGTGCCGGTTCAGTGATTCCCGGATCGTTCATGCGATAGATTCTCTAAAGAAAGCGGGGTCGATCCGATCGAACCACCTCGCAGCGGGCAATCGGGCAGGTGGACTTCTGAGCGTGCAGTATAGCTTATTTGAGCCACAAAGTACGGACCACCCTGAATGAAAGAAACAGCTTCCGTCTCACGCTCTCTTTTTAGCCGCCATCGATTGCTGGGTGGGAACTTTTACATTCCAGGCCAGACCGAGCTTTTGCATTAGAAGAATCGTGAGCCAACTCACATCCAACTGCCACCATCTCAGCCCGTGACGCGCTGAAGTTGGGAATGCATGATGATTGTTGTGCCAACCTTCACCAAAACCGAATAGCGCACAGAGCAGATTATTGGTCGACAAATCAGCAGACTTGTAAGGTCTGCCACCGAACATATGACAAACCGAATTAATCGACCATGTGATGTGATGTCCCATGAAAGTTCGTACGAGTCCACCCCATAAAAAACCAAGTAAGGCGCCATGCCAACTCTGCGTAATGGCGGCACCGATAAGGGCAGGTGTCACCANGCTTGCTAAAACCCAGAGGTAATAAAACTTGTCGACCCATATCAGAAACTTATCTTCGAGGAGATCCGGAACATAGCGTCCGAGATCCGGTTTGGACCAATGAGTCGTCAGTAACCATCCGCAATGCCCGTACATAAACCCTCGAAATGCATTCCAAAAACCTTTACCGTGGAGATTGGGGGAATGAGGATCACCGACGCGGTCTGATTTTTGATGATGCCGCCGATGGACCGCGCACCACACCAAGGGTGAACCTTCGATGCTCAACGCACCCATCATCATCCAGATGGCTCGCAGCGGACGATATGTTTCAAAGGAACTATGTGTCGCCAAACGGTGAAATCCGATTGTGATACCCATTCCAGAAATACACCAAGTTGCAATGATCAGGACCAGGAAGGGCCAGCCCATCCAGCCGATTGTCCAACTGTAGTAGACGCCAGCCACAAAGCCGAGAAATGGTGCAATGATGGCCGTAAACATGATCGACCGGTTCCAGAAATCAGCAGGCTGACTGATTTCTTCACTACTGTGGGCTTCCCGCACAAAATCGGAATGCTCGTTCTCGGTCGGCTTATCGGTTAATTTATCATTTCGCCCCACCGGCAATTTAGGTTCCAGTGGCGGTTCGGAGGTGCTTGGTGCAATGGACACGGGTAGTAATCCTATTCGATGTGGTGTTATCGAGGCAGNCGGGCGAATCCTAGTGGGTCCTTAATGACCGTCCACAGAATTTTTCATCGTNATCCAGACGGCGACTAAGAGCTAACGCTTTGCTTTATAGNNGCGTTAAGAGAAATGNTGCAACGANCTTTTTCNTTNTATCCCGAACGCACTTTAGCGTACCGTGCCCTATCCTGGGGCGATAGAGCGGTATTGAGACCCGTTTTTAATAAAATAGGCGGTTTGTGTGGGAAGCGGCCCCGCCCACGATGCCGCCATCTACCACCCCCCCGTTCTGCGGGAAATTGTTGTGGAATTGTTGTGAGTTGATGCAACATAGACCGACTCTAAACGTAGATCGACTCTAAAAGAGTTCGTCAATCGAACTGCCCTCTTCCACGACTTTGATTGGTCGACCNAGGCTGCTGATATTNTCGCTTTCGGGGTCCAACTCCATCGCGCGGCAAAAAGAGTGAAAAAGGTCCGGTATGCTTACAGGTCGGTCAGCCACGTCAGAGCCGTCGTTGCTCATTTTACCAATGACTTGTCCGCCTCGAATGCCGCCACCTGCCATCGCTGCAGAAAAAACTCGGGGATAGTGGTCACGTCCTCCGCGGGCGTTGATTTTTGGTGTACGACCGAATTCTCCCATCCAGACGATAAGTGTTGAATCGAGTAGACCACGCTGCTTGAGATCGGCGATCAACGCGGCCGTCGGTTGGTCGATCTGGCCGGCTAACTGGCGCGTCTTTGTGAAATTGTCCTGATGGGTATCCCATCCCCGACAATTGACTTCAACGAAGGTGACACCGGATTCTACCAGACGTCTTGCAAGCAGACATCCAGAGGCAAAATCAGAATCGCCGTANGCTGCCCGCGTTTGCTGTGGCTCGCTCGATAAATCAAAGGCCTGCATTTCAGGCGAAAGGATCATGCGTGATGCCTTTTCNTATGTTGATTGGTGTGCGTCTTTAACTNNAGTTCCANTTTTTTGATCNGCCTGTAATTNTGCCAGCAGACTGAGTCGACGACGGTAGNGACTCGAACTGCTCGTAAGTTCTGTATTTCCCGGTGGCTTGCTTGGATCGCGATGGATAAACGGATCAAATTTTGAGCCGAGCAGACCACCCCCTACACGCAATCGCTGGCGTCCACCGATACGCACATAGGCCGGAAGCGCACCTTGTGCTTCTCCAAGTTGTTGGGCGGCCACTGCACCGAACGCGGGATATTTTACGGTGGGAGTCGGCAGGTATCCGGTGTGCAACANAAANGATGCGCGATTGTGGTTTCCCTCTTTGCTGGTGAGCGACCGGATCAGGGCAAAGTCCTCCATCTGGGAGGCGATGTGCGGTAAATGTTCGGCAATTCGAATCCCGGGAACGCTGGTAGCAATCGATTTNGTGCCCCCGCCATGGTCATGGCCTTCCAGTGGGCTGAGCGTTTCATAAGGGCTCGGTCCACCCGCCATCCAGAGCAGTATGCAAGCCCGCTGCGCATTTTGGTTTTGCGTCGCAGCCAGCGCAAGAGATTCCGACCACCCAAACAATCCGGCTCCCATTACTGCACCTGCTGCACCTCGTATGGTGCTGAGGAAGCCGCGTCTGTCGACGCCTCGTTGATTATTTACCGTTTGCATTGGATNCATATTTCTTAGCTCCTTCAATTCCGCTGGCGAAATTCTGCCGTATTCAACAATGACCAGAGGATGTCTTCGCAGGCGACATTGCGATTTTTTTCCGCCTGCAGATGCTTTAAACAGGTGCGCCATTCCTGATCGGTAGGGAATCGGCCTAAACACCTCAAATAAAGTGTTTCGACAACATCTTCATTATCGCTCTGCTCGACAAGCAGTCGCCCGAGCATCGTGTTCGGCCGATCGCTTCTGATGAATTGGTAGATTTGCCGAC
This sequence comes from Planctomycetaceae bacterium TMED10, assembly GCA_002168195.1. Lineage (GTDB taxonomy): Bacteria > Planctomycetota > Planctomycetia > Pirellulales > UBA7805 > UBA7805. Next base: position 13,688 of record NHBP01000069.1, on the reverse strand, counting down.
TGTTCATCAGCAATAANGCTTGGGGAATAGTGGGGTTAATTTCATCACGCGGAAGACTGGGGTCATAGAAAAAAGCTTGTTGAAAAATCTGCCGCGATTTTTCCCGTTGCTTTTGATTCGATTGGCCTTTCGCACTGCGAGTCACTTCCAGTGCTTGGACNAAATTATCGAANATCACATCACTTCTCAGCGGTCGTGAGGGATTCGCTTCGNTAGTTTCGCCAGGGAGAGGCGTTGANGATTGGTAGGCAGCGGTCGCCATGATGGTTTGGAAGAGCCATTTGGTGTCGTAGTCTCTGGCGACAAAATTTTCTGCCAGTAGTGAGAGAATTGCCGGGTGCGCACAGTCACGCTCAGGNCCNATNTNATCTACCGATGCGTAAAACCCATGCCCCATCAGTTCAGTCCAGACGCGATTCACATAGGCCCGAGCAAACCAAGGATTCGTTTCCGCATCGGTAAGCCAGTGGGCCAGGGCCTCGCGACGGGTCTTGTCCGTGGTTCCAAGTTCAAGAGAGTGTCCTGTCAGAAAGAATNTCGGCTTAGTGATCTGGCCGCGCGAGTCAGGTTGCGCAAGATCAGGCATGTAGTATTCTAAAGGTTTTTTATTTTTTGATTTCTTCCCTCGCCCCTGCTTGTTGCGGGAATAAACTTCAAAACTCCTTGGCTTGCCGTCGCGAGTGCGTCGCACACCGACACGCGGAAAAAAAGCCGCCAATTGATGAAACTGTTCGCGTTTCCATTGGTCGGTGGGATGGTCGTGACACTGCGCACATTGGATTTGAATACCAAGAAAAATGCGTGCAACCTCTGCGGTAATGCCTTCCGGTTCTCCCTTCTGTGCTAAAAATAAACCTGTCACTCCGTGCTTGCGGACATCACCCGATGCGGTGATGAAATCGGTGGCAATCTGATCCCATCGAACGTTGTTATTGATTCGTTGGGCAACCGCGTCTGTCAGCGAATCAGAGACCAACTGCAATGCCCGTTCATCGGCTCGACGTGCCAAAATCGTATCGCGCCAGTAACGCCCCCAATGTTTACCAAATCGGGAATTGCTTAACAGTTGTTTGACTAGCGCATTTCTTTTTTCAGGATTGCTGTTTCCGAGAAATTGTTTGATGTCTGTGGCATTGGGTCGCCTGCCTGCCAAGTCAAGCCACACGCGGGAAAAGAAAGTTGCATCGTCGCTTGGTGTGGGCATCCGATCGACTGCTTCTTGCAGACGTAGATCAATGTCTACTGCAACCGTTGCGAAATCCGCTACGTTCACTTCCGCTTCTGCGATCGTGTGTCCCGGGAAAAACCCGAAGGCGATACCGAATAAAAAGAGTAAGGTCCGAAGTGATGCGTGGGGTAAAGCTAAGTTTCGCTTGGTTCCGCCTGATGTCGGCAAGAAGTTTGGAATCTTCACGTGTGTACTCCCGATCCGTCCCTGTTTCGACTCATGTATTCCGACAAAAGCCCGCCTGACGATGAAACCCCTGCCTTCCTTGAAGGTTTCGCCCGAGTAGTCTGGAAACGGTCGAAAACGACCTTCTTATGCGATAATTTCGCCGTATTCCAACCTTTTCTCGGGATTTGACCAGCAACTCGACTCCGTTTGTAAGCTACATTTTGGTATACATCGGGTGAAAGCCCCATTTTCTTTTTCGGAGAACTTTGCACATGCCACGTTGTTGCTCCTCATACGCCGTTTCCTGTGGTCTGGCATCGCTGCTCTGTTGCGGACTTCTCTTTACGAGCACGATACGCACCGCTGCGGCCGATACCGCAACGGGTGTACAGAATAAGAGGCCGCTGCAAACGCTCAACGCGTCTCTCGACATGCTTGAAACTTGGTTAAAAACGAGTCGCTATGGGGCAACTTGGAACGCGTATTTAAAGACAGACCTGTTGCGGCGTGAACTGTCCAAGGGAAAAAATGCAGATCGCGAATCGCTCGAAAGTGTGCTCACTCGCTATCGCAGTGATGTTACAGGTCTCGAGAAGCAGCGGTTTGAATCGGTGCGACAGGCGCTGGCCGCCTATTTGGCAACGCAGGGATCCTTGCCGGTCGAGACGCTCCCGGCTATTGCGGAAACGGCCTACAAAACATTCGAAGCTCCCACGCCTGCGATGGTGACTGCGGCTGAATCGAAGACGGCCATTGCGGCGGATCAGTTAAATCGATTTCTGGCGCAGAGCCCTGATCGATCCAAGTTATGGAAATCGTACATGCTTTGGCCCATGCTGCAGGCGCAACTATCGACAGATGATCCGGACACGGCGAAGTTAGCCAAGGTTCTGCAGCGACTCTCCGCCGATGAGTCGGGTCTTGAAGAAACGCAATTTGTGGAATTGCGTCGAAGTTTGCGGAGTTGGATTGACCGGTCACTGGCGGAGAGGAAAACCGCTGCGGTAAAGAAAAAGATCAAGGCTTATAGCAGTGAATTGGCCAAAAGCTTGAAGCAATATAATGCGACTTCGTCGCACTGGGATGCAATGGCAATCGCGGCGAGGATTAATTTCCTCAAACGGTTTGATGTGGCTCCCGAACTGGTAGCGTCGGTTCGTCGGCATTATTCGCATCCCAATCTTTCCGCATATATTTCTTCCGAATTGATTTCCAGCGCAATGGATCGAGCCATTGATGAGGCGATTCGTATTCGGGAAAACATTCTTGGTGTGCAGATTGTTGGTGAGGGCCAGACCACTGGAAGTCTGCAGGTCGACCTATTGCCGGATAGCGATCGTGCAGCAATCGGTTTGAAAATGCAGGGGGTTACCGAGTCGAAGACGGTGGGTACAAAACGGTCGGTTCGGGTTTTTGCAAATTCCACTACAAGCCTTGAGGCGACCAAAAAAGTACATTTTTCCAGCGATGGATTTTCCTCGCAGCCGGCTCAGGCAGATGCGTCGACCGATACACGTGTCACCGGTCTTACGACCCGCCGAGGAAATCGTTTAGTGGAAAATCTTGCGTGGCGGAAAGTAGCAAAAAGCAAAGGTCAGGCGCAGCGCCAAAGTTCCCGGCGTGCTGCCGAGCGCCTCGAATCTCGAATGAATGAGGAAGGTGACAAGCTGCTTGCGGGAGCCAATCAGAAATATGGCGAAAAGTTTCGGGCACCGCTGTTACGTAAAGATGCTTTCCCGCAACGTTTTGAAGTCAAATCGGATGGCCAGCAGATTCAGCTTCTGATGCACGAGGCGTCGCCCGATCAGCTGGCAGCACCTGTTTCTGCAACAGCTCCACCGGCCGGTTCCGATCTGGCGGTGCGATTGCACGAGTCTTTCATCAATAATATGGCAGCCCATCTTCTGGGCGGTAAAAAAATCAGTAGCAACGATGGCAGTCAGCAGGAAGGTGAAGAGCCGAATTTTCTTGAACGATTCAAGCAGCAGCGGCAAAAGAAAGTGGCCGCGCAGCGTAAGCAGCAGGGACAGGATCCCTTACCCGTTGAGAAACCGACAGCTGAGCAGGCGCCTTGGCAAATGCGATTTGCCAGAAGAAATCCGATTTCCGTTGAATTTCGTGATGGGACGATTCGGTTTGTCGTTCGCGGAACGGAGTTTTCTGGCCTCGATGAACAGGTGTATGACCGCCCGATGAGTATGTATGCGTCGTACAAAGTTGAACGCGACAACGCCGGTGGACTTCGTTTGACGCTCCTGGACCAGGGTGTCGATCCGACCAATGTGGAAAAGGGAGGGCGGTTCGTAGCGGCGGATGCCCCGCTTCGCTCGAAGCTTCGGGTACGTTGGAAGGAGGCGCTCGAAGGTAAGAATGGAGAAAATAAAGTCGTTCAGGTGTTTCCCTTCGAATTGCCGGATTCCCGCTTTAAGCAGGTGGGGCCGCTGGCTTACGAGCGATTTGATTTAAGCGAAGGTTGGCTGACGTTGGGGATGCAGCGTACAGTGGGGCAGTTGGAAAAACAGGCGCTTGTCGATCGATCACGCTGATTTTTTTAGAGTTGCAGGGTATGCAAAATGCAGTCCTCCCAGGTTGAAATTTCTTTTGAATGCCTGCCGCTTCGAAGCGTTGGTCGCTTGGACATCCCACTTGATGCGTCTCCCGCATTTCATGAGAGATGCCAGCGGATTAAAGATGCCATCGAAAAACATGGTTCGCATAATACATATTATCTTTTTGATGCTCACTGTATCTTTCGCCTCACGAACAATCCGGCTTGTGGCATGTTGCGCTACGGATTTGAGGGAACGGTAATGACCGATGGAGACGATCTTTGTACCAAATCGTGTGACCTGGATGTGCGGTTGTTGCAAGAAACGTGCGACTGGCTGAACGAACCCATCGTTTCCTGGTTTGCCGAAACGGTACTCATCGCCGTGCGGGTTGAGTTTGATCGCTACATCGCTGCAGGTGATTTATCCAGGAGCAAAGATCGCGCTGCGAGGATCGCTGCCACGTGTGAAGAATCAAGCGGCTTTTTGGGAATGTATCTATAAAAATGCGGAGTGGACCTGTAAGCCGGGTCCTGTCACAGTTCGTGCGAACTGCGTGGCAGTCATTTATCTAGGACGACGATTGCTCGTCATCTCGTGCAGCCTACCCGAAAGTCGATAACGGATCGAACCGATCCCTGTCCCGCGTAAACGGAACTGCTTTCTGTTTGGCATTGCTCCGGGTGGGGTTTNCCTAGCCAAGCCGGTCACCCGACCTGCTGGTGCGCTCTTACCGCACCGTTTCACCCTTACCTCACGCATGCGTGAGGCGGTTTCCTTTCTGTTGCACTTGCCCTAGCCTTTCGGCCGGTGGGAGTTACCCACCACCCTGTCCTATGGAGCCCGGACTTTCCTCCCGCGCACTGCCGATGAAGGCAGTAAGCCAGCGACTGCCCGGTCCACTCCGCATTGCATTATCCTAAACCGCTCCGCAGGCAAAGTAAAATCAGAAGTCCGTTTTTTCTGTCCCCGGTGCCTAACCGTTGCGGTCTATGCCAGATTCGCAGACTTTTCCACTTCACAGCGCCGTCCCTGATAGGTGTTGCGGGACTCGAGTTCTTGCTCAATTGCCATTTTGACCGCCGGTTTATCAAGGCACCATGCGGGCCCGACAAAATAGTCCGGAGGTGCATCGCCACTGATTCGCTCCACAATGCAATTTGGCGGAATCTGTTCCAAGAAATCCACCACCACATCGATATATTCGGCGCGTTCCATCAACCGAACGTTTCCGGACTCAATCTGATCAACCAGGGGCGTATTTTTCACAGCGTAAAGATTGTGAATTTTTACCGCATCGAGTTTCAGACGAGCCACCTCGCGGGCGGTGGCGAGCATGTCTGCTTTGGACTCGCCCGGTAGCCCCAGCATCACGTGGGCGCAAATTTCAAAACCGCGAGAACGACTTCGTTCCATAGCGTCAAGCATTGCTTCATGCGTGCAACCGCGGTTCATCCAGGCAAGTGACCTATCGTGCATCGTCTGCATGCCATACTCGACCGAAACGTATGTTCGCTCTGCCAGTTCTTCAATCAACTCAAGTACGTCTTCTTCCACGCAGTCGGGTCGTGTGCCGATCGACAATCCAACCACACGCGGGTCGGCGATGGCTTCTTCAAATAGGGGCCGCAACTTATCTATCGGTCCATACGTGTTGGTCGCCGGCTGAAAGTAGGCAATGAATTTCTGCACCTTGTAGCGTTTTTGCAAGCGGCGGATGCCATCATCGATTTGTGCCTGAATCGCGCCCTGAGGGATGCGNCGCGAGGGGCTGAAACTGCGGTTGTCGCAGAAGACGCAGCCGCCGACTGCGACAGTGCCGTCCACATTCGGACAAGTCATCTTCGCATCGAGGCTGACTTTCTGTACGCGCTGATTAAATTTGCTGCGTAAATGAAAGCCATACGCGTAATAGCGGAGGCCCGCAGCACGCCAATCGGCATTCAGGGTACGGCTTTCATTCATTGACCTGACGCCATTGGGTGTTTAAAAACAATTGAAGCGGACCGGTTTTTCTCAGGAAAAAATTGCATTGCAGCCAATTGCCACTATAGACATCCCGTGATGCGATCGGCAGGGGGTCGCTGACATTGCAACGCGGCGCTGCACTATGGGCCGTGAGGTTGAGGAAAATGAGGTTTGCGAAGTGATCATCGATGGATAGCAGAGGCATGACAGAACCTTACGAACATCAGTCGCTGGCGGCTTCGGAGAATTTCGGTACGTTGGTCCCGAAAGGGGGCGGAGACCCGATTCCGCTCCTGAAGAAAAACCTTCTTATTGGCCGTCGGGAGAGTTGCGATATTGTGCTTCGCTTTAAAAATGTGTCGGCACACCATTGCCAGCTTTCGGTTCGAGGGGGTTATTGGTATGTCAAGGACATGAAGAGTCTCAATGGTGTGAAGGTGAACGATGTATCGATTACTGATCGTCGCCTTCAGTCAGGAGATACGCTCACAATCGCAAAGCATAGCTATCGGATTTATTACGTTCCGGCTGATTTAGGGGCGGTGGGTCCGCCTCCACCCGATGCTCCACCCGAGGAAATATTTGGTGACTCGCTGCTCAAACGAGCGGGACTTGAGCAGCCGGCAAGAAGGAAACGCAAAAAACGTAAGTCCATCGATCAACCCAAGTCACCCCCACCTGAAACAAATAGCTAATCGCTTTGCCGATGAGCAAAAAAAAGAAAAAGCTTCGTGTTTCCTTTCGAAAAAATCGGCAGGCACGCACGCGCGAAAGTGGGCTCACTAAAAAGTTTGAGCAGCACGGATTCGAGGACGACGATTCGATCCGTCGCGAGCAACTGAGTGGTAAAGGGGAACTGGCAAAAAAACGCACGGTCGTCGGCGAGGAGACCACCGGAGATACCTCGGGATTTAAGGTGTTGCCGGAAGTCGATCTGGAAAATTGTCTCTCTGGACGTGTTCTCGAAGTGCGTGGTTTGGTCAGTGTCGTGCAGACAAGCGATGGGCAACGCTACAACTGTGCATTGCGGCGGCTATTGAAGACATTGGAGACGGATCAGCGTCATGTGGTCGCTGTCGGCGATGAGGTGCAATTCCGTCCCGATGGTGAAGAAGGGCTGATTGAACGCATTGAACCAAGAAGTGGGGTTCTGTCTCGGAGCAGTCGCGATCGACAACATGTGCTGGTCGCAAACGTTGAAAAGATGGTGATTGTTGCCAGTGCGGCAGAGCCTGATTTGAAACCGCATCTGATCGATCGTTTTCTCGTTGCCGCCGAACAGGCTCAAATCGATCCGGTGATTTGCATCAACAAAGTTGATCTTGTTGAGCCCGGATCGCTTCAACCGCTGGTGGGTGTTTATGCCCAAATGGGGTACGAGGTACTCCAGGTATCTGCTGTTAGCGGATTGAACCTCCCGATTCTTCGCGACACGCTTAAGGATTGTGCGTCGGTTGTGGTGGGGCAAAGCGGAGTGGGTAAATCATCGCTATTGAACGTGGTCGAACCTGGTTTGGGTTTGCGTGTCGGTTTGGTAAGCCGAGAGACCCAGAAGGGCCGGCACACCACGACCACCGCCCGCTTGATCGGGCTTTCCACAGGCGGATTTATTGTGGACACGCCGGGTATCCGCCAGTTTGCCCTGTGGGACGTTGCCCGCGAGGAGGTGGCCGGACTCTTTCGGGATATCCGACCGTTTGTTGGTTACTGTCGATTCCCTGATTGCACACACACGCACGAAGCGGATTGCGCTGTCAAGGCATCGGTTGCTGATGGGCGACTCGATGCAAGACGCTATGAAAGTTACTGCCATATGCGAAGAGATGGCGAAGCATAATCGACTAGCGGTCTGCCATCGACAATGCCAAACGGCGACGGCATCTGGTACGACATGGGACACGTCGATTAGGATAGAATTGAAGGCGTTGTGTTTTTGTCGGCTGTTTCCAAAACAGGAGTTGCCTTGAAAGAAATGACCCGCGTCGAAGGGGTGCGCAGCGAAGCTGCCATACTTGTGGGTGTACTCCTTCCCGATCGAGATTTTCAAGAAGACCCGCTCGAGGAATTGGCTGGGCTGGCGCGTACGGTTGGTGCGCGGGTGGAAGCACAGCTTGTACAGCGTCGAGAAGTCCCTGACCGTGCAACCTATCTGGGAAAAGGCAAACTCGAGTCTTTGAAATTGCTGGTCGAGCAGAGTGAGGCAGATGTTGTACTCTTCGATAATGATTTGAGCCCCGGGCAAACACGCAATTTAGAAAAAACGCTCCGGGTCAAGGTGATCGACCGGACTGAATTGATCCTCGATATTTTTGCCCATCGTGCGCAAACGACCGAAGCCCGCCTTGCGGTGGAACTGGCACAGCTTGAATATTCTCTGCCGCGACTCAAGCAAATGTGGACACACCTTTCACGAATCGAAGGTGGCATCGGCATGCGGGGACCGGGTGAAAAGCAATTAGAAGTCGATCGCCGTTTGGTCGAAAAGAAAATTCGAGATTTGCGACGCGAACTAGCGGTGATTGAGCGACGAAAAGAGCGCACGGTTTCTGCACGAGGTGCGCACCGAACTGTATCGCTCGTCGGTTACACCAATGCTGGCAAAAGCACTTTGATGAACCAACTGACCGGGGCCGATGTTTTGGCACAAGATAAACTATTTGCGACACTCGATACTCGAACCCGCCGGTGGCAGTTACCTGGTTGGGGGCCGGTTTTGTTGAGCGATACGGTTGGCTTCATTCGCAATCTGCCGCATACCTTGATCGCCAGTTTTAAAGCCACACTTGAGGAATCCAGGCAAGCAAACCTGTTGTTGCATGTTGCAGACGCGTCAAGCGTTGAAGTCCTTGAGCAAGTCAAGGCTGTATACGGTGTACTCGAGGAGATTGGTATCGAAGAAAAAAATACGTTACTGCTGCTCAATAAAATCGACTGCGTTCAGAATCGTGAGCGGCTTGATGCAATTTATAGCCGCTATCCGAACGCGATTCCCGTCAGCGGTTCGACAGGATTTGGCTTAAAGCGGTTGGCGCAAGCGGTCAGTCAATCGCTTAGCAAACATTTTCGCGAGGTGGAGGTCCGTTTTCATTCCGCAGATGGTCGTCTGGCAGCCTACCTTGCAGAGTATGGCGAAATTATCTCCAGGCGTTATGATCCTGAGGGACACGTAACGGTTCACTGTCGTTTGCCTGCTCGCGTACTCGAAAAAATAAGCGATACCGTGGCAGAGATCATTCCTCGCGATGCGGACGAAAGTGACAGGTTGCCCCGGGATCCACAGCCTGCAGACGGTGCTGCGTAGTAAACGAACCACAAAAATTCTAAGGAAAATAGGCCTATGGCTCGTCGGGAAATCGAAGGGATGCGTTCGGTAGTCACGGGAGCCTCAAGCGGTATCGGTCGAGCGATTGCTGTCGAATTGGTTCGCCAGGGGGCACGTTGTGTTCTTCTGGCGCGAAGTGAAGATCGACTGACAAAGGTTGTAGAGGAATGCAACGCACTGCAAGGGGCCGGGCAAGTCGAGATAGTGGCCGGGGACGTAACCGATGCCGCAGTTCGCAAATTAGCCATTGAGAAATCTGTGGTTACCTACGGCGGTCTCGATGCGGTGATCAACAATGCGGGTGTAGGGAGTTTCGGACGATTTTCTGATTCATCCCCCGATCGGCTCAGACGGATCATGGAAGTTAATTTTTTTGCTGCTGCCGAGTTGATTCGCGAATCGCTTCCGGCGCTATTACGCGGAACGAATCCGATTGTGGTGAACGTGGGTTCGATCTTAGGTCATCGGGGGATCCCTCGGATGCATGAGTACTGCACAAGTAAATTTGCAATGCAGGGCTTCAGTCAGTCGCTCCGGATCGAGTTGCGGGCCGAAGGGGTGGATCTGCTGATGGTCAGTCCGGGCACCACGGATACCGAATTTTATGACAATGTGGTGCATGGCCGCGGCAACGTGCCCTGGAACAAGGGACGCGGTACACCGGTCGCGGTGGTCGCAAAGAAAACGGTGCGGGCCATGCAGTTGGGAAAACGCGAAATCGTCCCCAATCTTAATGGTCGCTTGCTTCTCTGGGCAAATCGGCATGCGCCGCATTGGGTGGATCGCGTTTTGGAACGATTTGCTTAGGCCCCGTTTTGCGTATCCATTTGTGTGCCNGGTTGTGTGCCGGGGAGCCTGAGAATAAGAAAATAGTATTATTTAAAGATACAATCATACTAGTCCATTTCCGTCTGAAAGGCTAAACTGGTANNGGTTTGNGGCTGTATCGGCTGAGGGATCAGTCGTNGCCCACCGATTGCCCGCCTGGCCGCTGTTTGCTGTCGCCACCCGGAGGATAACGCTGATGCTCTCCCGTCTTTTTTTGCTCACTATGAGCACGTCTCTTTGGGTCACCGGTATCGCCAACTCGCTCAGTGGCGAAGAGCAGCAAACCGATCAAACAGACATAGCGCAATCGATCAGCTATTTCACACAGATCCGTCCAATTCTGCAGGCAAGTTGTCAAGGATGTCATCAACCGGCGAAATCGCAGGGCGATTACGTGATGACCTCGTTCGATGCGATGGTTGCCGGTGGTGAGAGTGGTGAAGTTGCTATTGAGCCGGGAGATCCGTCGGCAAGCCTTTTGATGGCGAGGATTACACCAGTTGATGGCGAGGCGGAAATGCCGCCTGAGGGCCCACCACTGGCAGACGCTGAAATCGATCTCATTCGCAGATGGGTGGAGCAGGGTGCAAAGGATGATACCCCCGAAAATGTGACGCGACGTTACGACGCAGAAAATCCCCCAATCTACAGGCGGCCCCCGGTGGTCACCTCGCTCGACTACTCTCCGGATGGGAGGATGCTCGCCAGTAGTGGATTCCATGAAGTCTTCCTGCTTGCCGCCGACGGCTCTGTGCAGGTCGGACGCCTGATCGGATTGTCAGAACGCATTGAATCCGTTCGCTTCTCCCCNGATGGAGCGATGCTTGCCGTTGCTGGCGGTTTGCCCGGTCGGATGGGCGAGATACAAATCTGGGAGCTATCGGAAAATGCGCTCAAGCTTTCGGTACCCACCACATTCGACACCGTCTATGGAGGAAGTTGGTCTCCGGATGGTACACGGATTGCCTACGGAGGTAGCGATAACAGCGTGCGGGCACTCGACGCCGAAACGGGCGAAGAGTTGGTTTTCATGGCTGCCCATGATGACTGGGTTCGCGACACGATTTTTTCACCGGATGGTAAATCAATCTTTTCGGTGAGCCGAGATAAGACGGTGAAGCAGACTGATTTCGATACTCAGCGGTTTATAGGCAACGTCACCACGCACACCCCCGGGGTCCTGCAAGGCGGAATGATCAAGGTCGCGAAGCATCCGTCACGGCAGGAATTGCTTGTCGGTGGTGCCGACGGGAAGCCGAAGCTATTTAAAATGGCCACCAAGGCTGCGCCTGCGAGCGGAGGAAATCCCAATCAGATTCGCGAATATTACGCTCTGCCCGGTCGCTTGTTTGCGGTCGCTTTTTCTCCCGACGGAAACTGGTGCTATGCCGGCAGCAGTCTTGATGGTGCGGGACAGGTCCGCGGTTTTGAAACCGACTCGGGGAAGGAACTTTGGAAGTTGGATTTGCCCGAGAGTGGCATCTTTGCATTGGCTGTGCGGCCCGATGGCAATCAGTTGGCAGCCGCTGGTGCAGATGGCCTGATTCGGCTCATTGATGCAGCCTCCGGCAAAATTGCGACAACCTTTAATCCGGTCGATCTTGAAGTGGGAGAGCTTCCCTCGGTTGCACCGGAACAGCAGGCGGCAACGGCGGCAACGGCGGCAACGTTAGAAACGCCGTTGGAGGACGAAAGTAAAGTTGAGGTTGCCGTGGCGATCGCGCCGGCAGCCGATGAAGTCGTTATTTTGCAGACCTCCGCGGAAGAGTCGGTCGACTTTGAACTCAAGGTGCTTCCCGAGTCGCTGCGGATTGATCGGCCGATCGATAAAGCACAACTCCTTGCATCTGCACTCTCAAGCGATGGTTCCAAGCGTGACGTCACCCGCAATGTGGCCTATCAGGTCGAGGGCAATGTAGGCACAGTCAGTGCAAACGGGGTATTTGTGCCAGAGAACGACGGCACTGGCCAGATTATTGTGGAGCTTGAAGGTCAGCGTGTAGCGGTGCCAGTCGAGGTGACTGGGATGCTTGAAGCATATCGCAATGACTTTATCCGCGATGTCAATCCAGTTTTGACCAAACTGGGCTGCAACATGGGCACCTGTCACGGTGCGCAGAAGGGCCAGAATGGTTTCAAGCTATCGCTTCGCGGTTACGACGCAGTGAGTGATGTTCGAGCCTTTACGGATGATCTGGCTTCAAGGCGAGTCAATTTTGCCTCACCGGATGACAGTTTGATGCTTCTGAAGCCAACCGGCGGAGTGCCGCATCAGGGTGGACAGTTGATGAAGTTCGAAGACCCCTATTACAGAATTGTTCGTGATTGGATTGCAGATGGAGCGCTGCTGGATCGGGAATCCCCTCGCGTGGTGCGTGTTGAAGTATTTCCTAAGAATCCCGTTGTCGATCGAGCGGGCGAGCAGCAGCAAATGCGGGTCGTTGCTACTTATGTAGATGGGCAGGCACGTGACGTTACGGCTGAATCTTTTCTCGAGAGTGGCAATTCGGAGGTCGCAACCACCGATGGGTCGGGCCTGATGACCGCGGTGCGACGGGGTGAATCAGCAATCCTTGTCCGCTATGAGGGTTCCTATGCCGCGACGACGCTCACGGTGATGGGCGATCGCACTGAATTTGTGTGGGAAGAACCCGAGGTGTGGGGGAAAATCGATGCGCTAGTCGCAGATAAATGGGAGCGAATGAAGATCCAACCGGCCTCGCTCTCATCGGACACCGATTTTATTCGTCGAGTGACCCTCGATCTTACCGGTTTGCCGCCCACGCCCGATGAGGTTCGCGGTTTCCTGGCCGATACACGCGATGGGGCGATCAAACGAACCGAACTTGTGAACCAGTTGATCGGTTCGGAAGATTTCATCGAATATTGGACCAATAAGTGGGCGGATCTTTTGCAGGTGAACAGCAAGTTTCTGGGCAGTGAAGGTGCGATGGCGTTCCGCGACTGGATTCGTGGGCACGTTGATGCGAACACACCCTATGACGAGTTTGCCCATGAGGTAATTACCGCAAGCGGTTCGAATAAGGATAATCCCGCAGCGTCGTACTATAAGATTCTTCGTGAGCCCACCGACATGATGGAAAATACAACGCATCTCTTCTTGGCCGTAAGGTTCAATTGCAATAAGTGCCACGACCACCCGTTTGAGCGTTGGACGCAGGATCAGTATTACGAAACGGCCGCATATTTTGCTCGTCTTGATTTGCAGCCCGATCCGGCCGCCGGCAAAATGAAAATTGGCGGCACGGCCGTCGAGGACGCCAAGCCACTCTATGAGATTGTGGCCGACAAAACGGAGGGTGACATTGAGCATGAGCGGACCGGTGAAGTCACCGCACCGAAATTTCCTTTTGATTGCGAGCATTCAGTGGCCGAAGGGGCGAGTCGTCGAGAGCAACTCGCTTCATGGATCACCTCCCCGGATAATCAGTACTTTGCGCGTAGCTATGTCAATCGACTCTGGGGTTATCTGCTGGGCGTGGGAATTATTGAACCGATCGATGACATTCGGGCCGGCAACCCGGCCACGAATCCGGAGTTATTGCAGCATCTGACGGATGAGTTTATCCGCAGTGATTTTGACATTCGGCACATTATGCGGCTG
>NHBP01000068.1 GCA_002168195.1 Planctomycetaceae bacterium TMED10 | reverse complement strand
CGTTCCATCACCGGAAGGTTAGGATATTTTTCTGTGTAGTCGAACCAGATAAGCGTTTGGTAACGATTTTTCCAAACATACTGTTTAGGGGCGGCAGATTGGCGCTGCGGAGATGACTTGTTGCCGTTCGGTAAGCGCTCTAGACTCTAAATCGTTCCCTGTTTTTGACTTTCGGAGTACGGCCCTCTTCATTGCCGGTCCGAAAAAGACGTTTTGCTGAAGGTCTGGATTTGATGTTGGCCCGGGAAAGAGAAATCGAAGTACGGCTCGAATTGGCGCGTCAGATCGCCCAGGAGGCGGCAGATGGCACACTCGCCTATTTCTGCAGCAGAGATCTTAAGGTTGAACAAAAAGAGGATCTGAGTCCTGTTACCATCGCTGATCGCGAGGCGGAGCGGCTTTTACGTAAGCGGATTGAGGCATCATTTCCTGACGATGGAATCGAGGGAGAGGAATTTGGGAGCCAGCCCGGCAAGTCGGCCTTTCGCTGGCTTCTTGATCCGATTGATGGGACAAAATCCTTTGTTTCGGGGGTGCCTCTGTTTGGAACCATGGTGGCAGTGTTGTGCGAAGATGAGCCACAAATAGGCGTGATGGAGTTTCCCGCCCTTGGAGAGTCCATCTATGCCGCTCGCGGGCAAGGAGCGTGGCACAGCAAAGTCGGCAAGTCGCCCGTAGCGTCGCACGTTTCGGCGGTAGATCGACTGTCATACGGTTTATTCTGCACGACGGCCATTGAGACCTTTGAGTCCACTGGCCGGTTCCATCTTTTTCAAAGTTTGCAGCATCGAGCTCGTCTGACCCGAACGTGGGGGGACTGTTATGGCTATCTACTCGTTGCGACCGGTCGAGCCGAATTGATGGTTGACCCCGAATTAAATCCCTGGGATACCGCAGCTTTATTGCCGATTTTGGAGGAGGCGGGCGGCACGCTGACCGATTTTTCAGGCGAAAAAACTGTTTTTGGAGGTGAGGCAGTCGCAACCAATGGGCATATTTTTCCGGAAGTCCTCAAACTGATTTCTGCATAAACTCCAGAAGACTTTAGGATGATTTTGTCATCAATGAAGTCGTAGCTAGCCGGAAAAAACTACCCAAGCCGAATGATCCAGACTTTTTATAGAAGCGGTTTAATAGATTCACGAAACTTACCCAATCCGTTTTTCTGGTTGCGAACATGATGTTTTACAAACATTTCACCTGATTTTGAAAAGACTCTGTGGGGAAAATGCCAATAATCTTGATACCGAAGGGGTGACTTGGAATGTTCCTCGTTCCTGCTCTGCCTTTTCTCACGGATGCCCCCCACCAACTCCCGCCACACATTTGCCCCGATATAAAGTGCTGACCATGGAATTCGGTCGGTGCCCGATCGTCAGGAGGACGAATCGCAGTGAATCCTCACGCTCTACTTATTGCTGTGCAGATGTGCATCGTTTCCTGGAATGCACAGGGTTATGATCAGGCATACCATCAGTCGCTCGAATCAGGCCAGCCGCTGTTGGTTTTAGTTGGCGCTGATTGGTGCGGTGCCTGTCAGGTCATGAAGAAAAAAGTCATGCCCCAGTTGCAACAGGATGGCGCGCTGAAGGACATACACTGTACGGAACTCAATCTCGTCGATGACGAAGAGTTAGCCAGTCGAATCTCAGAGATAAACACGATTCCGTGCTTGATATTATTCACGAAGTCGGAAGACAAGTGGCAGAAACGTGAATTGATCGGCATGCACAACCAAAAGTCTGTCAAGGCATTTCTTGCTAAGCATACGACCCCTGCCGTTGCAACAAAATCCGTTGAAAAGCGTAATCGCTAGCCTTCTTAAATGCTTGCGCTCCGCTTTGAGCATTCTCGAATGAGCGAATCTTTGGAGGTCCTTCCGGACGATGCATCTTGAAAGTGTCCGTGATTATTCCGGTTCGCAACGAAGCCTCGCGTGTTGTTGACGCGGTTGATAAGGCATGGGCCGCGGGCGCAGACGAAGTCATTGTCTGCGATGGGGGCAGCACAGATGCCACGATCACTATCGCGCAAGGCCTGCGATGCCAACTTGTCTTTTCGAGGCAAGGTCGCGGAGTGCAGCAAAATCATGCGGCAAAATATTGCCAGGGAGATTGCCTGCTGTTTTTGCATGCGGACACATGGTTGCCATCCGTTGGTGTTGCCCAGATACGAAAGGCGCTATCGAAGAAGCACTGTATGGGCGGTAGCTTTCAACAGCGAATCGATGCCGAGGGGTGGCAGTATCGTTTGATCGAGCGAGGGAATGCGGCGAGGGCTCGTCTTTGGCAATTGCCTTACGGGGATCAGGGATTATTTTTCCGCCGGGAATTATTTGATCGCATGGGAGGGTTCCCTGAAATTCCGTTGCTGGAAGATGTCCGGATCATGCGTCAGTTTCGTCTTCTTGCGCGTCCCGTGCTTCTTCCGGGCCCACTCTCGGTAGATCCACGAAGATGGCAGCAAATGGGAATTGCCCGACAGACGTTGCGCAATTGGGCACTTCTGTTTGCAGAGAAGCTGGGTGTTTCACCTACGCGACTTGCACGATATTACCGATATCGTTGAAACCTGTTATGTAAAACGCGCACATCTTAAATTGCCCAAAGCATCACATTTGCGCTGCGTTTTGAACGCCTTTTGTACTGCTATCCCTTCAATTCGTAACGCTTGATCTTTCGATCAAGCGTCGAGCGTTCGATGCCCAGGATGCTGGCCGTGCGACTTTTGTTCCAATCCGTTGCGTTTAACGTTGCCTGAATGTGCATGCGTTCCATGTCGGCCAGTGAACGGGCCTCGTATTGCTCGTTCACCACCAGTCCGGTGACTGAATCTCCGACGGTACCCAGGTTAGATAGCGTGAGGTCGTCAACCTCCAGGTAGTTGCCTTGCGTGAGCACCACCGCTCGCTCAATGACATTTTTTAATTCACGCACGTTTCCCGGCCAACGATAATGCACTAACGCATCGAGTGCTTCGTGTGTAAATCCGCGAATCTTACGCCCAGTTTCTTGATTATATTTCTGAAGAAAATGCTCTGCGAGAAGTGGAATGTCATCCGGTCGCTTGCGCAACGGGGGAACCATAATTTCAATCACATGCAGTCTGAAATAGAGGTCGCGCCGAAAAAGTTTTTCTTCCACGTCTTTTTCGAGATCCCGATTTGTTGCCGCAATGACACGGACATCGGCGCGTATCGGCTCGCTGCCACCAACCCTTTCAAAGGCATGCCCCTCAAGGACACGCAAGAATTTTGCTTGGATGGTTGGGCTCATTTCGCCAATTTCATCCAGCATCAGTGTGCCGCCATCAGACGCTTCAAATTTCCCTCTTTTCCGGGCGGTCGCACCGGTGAAGGCACCTTTTTCATGACCGAATAATTCGCTTTCCAGTAATGTTTCGGTGAGTGCCGCACAGTTAAGGCATACAAAAGGACCGTCACTTCTTGGGCTCGCGTAATGCACAGCACGGGCAACAAGTTCTTTTCCGACCCCGCTCTCGCCACGAATCAAGACGGTCGAACGACTTGGTGCCGCCCGAACAATCTCCTGGTTGACTTTTTCGATGCCATTACTGATTCCAACGATTTCGCTTTCAGCACCAAGTAATTTAATCAGTTCAACGGTTTGGGCTTGAACAAGATTAAGGTCGTCTGCCAAGGCATCCCGTTGGCGTAGATTATCTAATGCAACGCCCACCGGTTTGGCAACCGCAAGCGTAAATTCCAAATCAAGTGGATCGGGAGTCATGTCTAGCCGCGTACTGTAGAGATGAATCGCACCCAAGATACCATGGTTTCCACAAATGGGCGCTACAATGACGCTCGTCGCGTGAATCTCACCATGGCTGTCCCGTCCGCCAAGTTGACTATCTTCGATGGCATTCTGTGCCAAAATTGCCTCGCCGGTTTGTAGCACCGTCGTGGCAAGAAAATCAGTACATCGGTGATAGACCTCATCGGTGTTTGTCTTCGTCGTAAATATCTCTAGGTGAGCGGCCGTAGGATGTTGCTCTTGGATATCGGGTGGCAGCAGAAGAACCCCTCCCGCCTCAACATTCGTCTCGTCGCACAGGCCCGAAAGTGTCATTTCGCACAGTTGAGAGAGATTGTCCGCTTGGGCGAGGTCGCAAGCGAGGCGTAGTAACGCCGTAGCGGCTTGTCCAACCTGATTAATCGCAACCGAATCATCCGGCAAATTTTTCTCGGTGAGAAATTGCGTCTCTTTGGTGCGATGCGTGATCTGTTTTTCTTCTGTTTCTGTTAATACATGAACGTTGGGATCTGATCCAGATTCTATGTTTTTTCCTGTCAGCGCATCTTTATGAATAATGCTGCTACCGTCCGAGAAGACTTGGGAGACATCATCAACGAGTTGCAGATACACCTGCCCGATACGCACGGCATCGCCGACCTCAAGCGTACTATCCGCATCAAGGCGTTGACTGCCAAGAAAGCTGCCATTCCTACTGTCGAGATCACGGTAAACCCACCCCGCTTCCGTGTTGAAAACTTCAGCGTGCCTGCGGCTACAGCGTTCGTCTTTGATGACGATCCGATTAGTCGGTATCCGACCAATCGTCATCGTTTCACCCGGGACGAGTCGATAGACGTCAGTCCACTTATTGCCTTCTCTGGTAACGAGATATGTCATAACGTGATTGAAGTTAACCGGTGGATGAACCCTTGCCCAGGTTTGACCCTCTTATCATATCCCAAATGACGTATCGCTGCCGGGGGTCCTGCCCCTTGTTTCCGGTTTCGGCGTGAAGTTTACGTGGGATCTGACGGAATTGCTTCAATGTGATCGTTTTGCGTAAAACAAGGCAACTAGGAGGCATGGTTTTGCATGAGCTTTGCATGAGCTTTGCATGAGCAAGGCTTCCGTATGATCCTCTTGGTTCAGCCCGCCGCGGGTCATTCATCGCACGGTTGGACTTTCTGCTCCGTTGAAGGTCGCCACGCTACAGCTTGAGGGTCCGAAAGATTGACGCAATAGGCATTGCTTACCTTTTTCACCGCGTGAGGAAAGTGTTCATCGACCAAGCCACTCTGGGCAGCATTTTCCCAATCGTTGCAATGTGCAGGTAAAGTTGACTTGAGCAATACCAGTTCAGCAGCACCATAAACGCTGGCAATGCGTGCCGCAATCGAATCACTTGTTGCCGACCAGTCATGTGGCAGTCGTTCTCCTGGCTTGGAACTTTCGACCGAGACTAGAAAGGGTCGCGCGTCCAGAAGTTCGATTTGACCTGACTTCGATTCGATAGCCAAATCTTCCAGTGATGTGATTGTGTCGGCATGCGGTAAGACGGCTTCGGCCATTTGGAGTGAGAGTCCCAATGCCTCGATCGCTAACGTGTGACTTATCGAAGGACTCAATTGGTGCGCGTTGTCAAACGCGCGGACAGCATCCGCCGAGAGGCCACCTCCGACCAGGACAATGTTTCGCATCGGAACCTGTTTTTCCACCCAGGCGATCAAATTCGATGGCCAGTCGGACCGGGTGAGCAGGCTACCGCCCAGCTTTATAATTCGAAAAATATTAGTTTTCATGTGCATTGTTCCTCTGCCAGCACGGCAACTGCGTGGGCAGGTGCGCACTGCGAATCTTTTAGAACGCCGTGCTCGCTAAGCGAATCGACGCTGATCTCAGGTGCCGTTTGTTGCAAAATTTGACGGGCTAAAAATTCGCCGCTTCCGGACAGGATCGCAATAGGAGGTTTTTGCTTCTGGCGCCCCAGCACCTGAGTAAGCGCATTCTGGATGAGTTGTATTTGGGAATCCATCACGGAGGCGGCCATCCGATGGCAATCTTCTGTCGTGATATCTTCTTCGTCCAAGCAAAGCATGCGAGCAAGTCGATTATGGGCTGCCTGTCTTGTCGCGGGGCGACCGTCTGCAGTTGTGCAGTCTTCGGGGTCCTCAGTCAATTCCTTAAGCGTTAGATACACGTCGAGCGTCGTTGCAAAAGTCTCCCTTGCCACGGCACAACGCGTTCCACGATAAGGTAAATCAGAAACCAATGTAGCCACGGGCGTTCGGCGGATACCGGTATACACCAATTCACCCGACATCAAACGCTCGCTATCAGTGTGGCCTACCGCACAGACACGCTCGTTATGAATCGGAATCAGGTCGGTTGTCGTCGAACCAATATCGATCAGCACTCCTGCAGTTGCCGGAAGTTGGTGGCTTGCCCAAGTCGCTAAGGCGTGCCAGTTGGAGGCCGAAACCAAATGCGGGTCCCGCACGGCATCGGCAACGTTGACGAAATCACCAGCGGTTCGATACACGCGTAAGACGCGTTCGCCGGCCCCCTGCCCTACCTGCTCTAGGATTTGCCGGACCCCTTCTCTTTTTGTCGGATAACAATCGGCCAATTCGCCTGTCATGGTCACCGCGACAGCAGTGCATGGCGGTGCGATGGAGAGAATTTCAGCAATCGCTTGATGGAGTTGGTTCGGCTCCTGCCACAGGGCAAACGGCTGTGCTGCAGAGAACCCCTGGCCATCTGCTGCTTTTAAATTGGCACCACCGATATCGAGTGCAAGCCAATTCATGCGAGGACCTCTGTTAGATGACTCAAGGCAAAAGTCACCTTGCGAGAAGAAAAAGAAGGTGACGGGCACTGTCCCAAACTCCACCTGACAATGGAGGCGGCAAGATTTTGGTCAGCCACCTGACGAAGCAGTAGATACGACGTTGTAAGCCTGGGATTGATTTCGATCACTCGATCCTCATCCGCGTGCGTTCCTAAAATTAAATCGATCCCCATATACCCCCGGAAATCACCGCACGCGTTCGCTGCCCGCATCGCCAGTCGCTCCCCGCGGTCGGCCTGTTGCTCGCTCAGCGGAAGCGAGCCGCCGAGATAAGTGAACTTGCCATCTTGCGAGATCAGTTGTCGACATGCCGGGAGTGCCGTTATTCCACCGGGACCGCCCAGTACGCCCACGCTGATCGGCTGTCCCTCGACGTGTTCTTCCAAACGGGCTGCAAAAGAAACATGCATTTCGGGATCTGCATGACCGAGTAAGTGCATGTGCTGCGAGCCTGCGCCGTCCCGCGGTTTAAGTACAGCCGGATAGTGAAAATCATGGGGGAGTCGGCTTCCGGCAGCGACCGCAACGCCCTTTGGAACGGGAACCCCTGCCGCAACTAGGTGTTTTGCAAGTTGATGCTTATCGGTAGTCAATGCTGTAACCTGATGACCGGGCCCCAACAGTTGTCCACCAGCGGCGAGCGTCCACTCGACTCTTTTGGTAAGCGCCCCATCCGTTTCGGGAGCAATCAGGATGGTATGATCGGCACTATTTGCAAGGCGTTCAAAAATGGGCTTTTCTTCTTCTGGCGAACGAAGATGATGGTGAGTAAGTTCTTTCGGGGGGATTTGCGCTACCGGGCAAACCGTCCGGTCAATCATCCGGTCGACGTCGAATCCCGCACTCACCAGATCAGCGGCAAACGCCTCGACCATGCCACGGCCCTCAGATAGAAGCGAATCGGGGATCGACCCTTGATCGCACATTCCGCCGCCCGTTACGTATTCGTATAAGAAAAGTCGCAAAGAAAAACCTGTGGAGATAAAAAAATGGGTGTGTGTTCTTGCCCTCGCAGCTTGTTATATTGGTGCCGTTACAATTTCTTTGCAAGTGCATCGTCAACGTCGATTTCTCGACGAAGGTATATCGTGCAGTTATGAAAACGTTAATTCAAAATGCGGTTGTCGTTCTTCCTGATCAGACGTGTGAGACATCTGTTCTTGTCGAAGGGTCAAAAATCGTCGCCATCGACCCAGCGGTGCAGACAACAGCCGATGAAACGGTCGATGCCGGGGGGCTGCATCTGCTGCCCGGAGTCATCGACGACCAAGTTCATTTTCGCGAGCCCGGTCTGACGCACAAGGAGGATCTTGCCACAGCATCGGCCGCTTGTGCCAAAGGTGGTGTGACGACCTTTCTCGAAATGCCCAATACCAATCCCACGACCACCACCTGTCAGCGACTCGAGGAGAAACTCGCCCTCGCGGCAGGCAAAAGCATTGTGAATTACGGATTTTATGTTGGTGCAACTCCGGACAATGTGAGCGAACTCGCTGCGGCACGCCGAACGCCCGGAATTAAGATTTTCATTGGCTCGAGCACCGGAAATTTACTGGTCGAAGAGCAAGATGCCCTCGAGCAAATCTTTGCGGAAACAACGTTGCCGATCACCGCGCACTGCGAAGATGAAGCGACAGTCCGGCGGAATGCGGAGTTCTATAAGGCTTCTACCGATGTGGCCGACCATTCCCGAGTCCGCACGGTCGAAGCGGCGATGATTGCAACCGGTCGCGCGATCGACCTGGCACACCGGCATGCGCACCGTTTTCATGTGTTGCATGTTTCCACCGCAGCAGAAACCGATTTGCTGCGGGATCATCGTGGCCGGATTACCGCCGAGGTTTGTCCACACCATTTATTTTTTAATGTGGACGATTACCAGAGACTCGGTTCTCGTGTTCAAATGAATCCCTCGGTTAAAACGGCAGCGGACAATGCCGGTTTATGGAAAGCACTCCAGGAAGGTGTCATTCAGGTAGTGGCCACCGACCATGCGCCGCATACATTGGAGGAAAAATCACAGCCGTATCCGAAGTCACCCTCCGGTATTCCAGCCGTAGAGAATTCGTTGGCGCTCATGCTCGATCAGGTCCACCAGGGACGGGTAACGATTGAGCAAGTGGTGGCTTGGATGTGCGATGCCCCGGCTCGGGTGTGGGACATTGTGAATAAGGGAAGGATTGAGGTCGGCTACGATGCCGACCTGATTCTTGTCGATTTGAACCATAGCGAAAAAGTCCTGGACCAAACGCAATGGGCGAAGTGCGGTTGGACCCCATGGCACGGAGAGACGCTTACCGGGTGGTGTGTGCGGACGTGGGTGATGGGCCGCACGGTTTTCGATCACGGAGAGGTGGACCGTGCACACCGCGGCGAAGAAGCAATTTTCGACCACGAGCGGGGCGGCTACTGGTCGACAGCGTGACACTTTTTAAAAGATGCCCAGTTGGTCCTTGGCATCTTCGGTCATGCGATCGGGTGTCCAGGGCGGATCCAATACGATCTTGACTTCGACTGCACCCACTCCCTCAAGCGAGCCAACTTCTTTTTTTGCGCCCGCAATCAGTTGGGGGCCTGCCGGACAGGCAGGACTGGTCATCGTCATGTCGATTTTCACGCAACTTCCCTCCACCGGCGTTTCGTCTTCGCCTGCCACCGCTTCCGTTTGCGGCTCCGCTTGGTTTTCGGTGGTCGGGTTGTCCGCATCAACCTCAATTTCGTAAATCAGGCCCAGGTCAACAATATTGACAAACAGTTCAGGGTCGATGACGTTCTTGAGCTTCTCAAGAACCATGTCTTGCGATAAGGCGATTGGTGAATCCGACATTTAAGAAACCTTTCTTATTCGTATTCGTCTTATTCGTATTCGCGGATGCGCTGACTGATGGCGTCGCCGAGTGCCCTGCGTACACTTTCCAAGGGGATGCGGTCGGAGATTTGTTGAAAAAATCCACTCACGATCAAACGCACTGCTTCCTCTCGGGTCAGTCCGCGGGTTTGGCAGTAATAAATCATTTCATCATCGACCCTGCCACTGGTCGCGCCATGCGTGCAGCGAACATCATCTGCTTCGATTTCCAGTCCTGGGATCGAATCTGCTCGGGCGCTCGGATTAAGAATCAGATTATCATTACGTTGGTAGCCATCGGTCTTTTGAGCCAGCGGATCGACTTTGATCATGCCTCGCCAGACGGTGCGCGATTCGTCTTGAAGTGCACACTTGTAGAGCAGATCGCTATGGCAACCCGGAGCCTCGTGATGTTGTAGTGTGTGATAGGAGAGATGCTGCTTGCCCTCTGCAAACATGACACCATTAACCTGGGCATCTGCCCCGGTTCCCACTAGGGCAACGTGCTGGTTGACTTTTGCTAATTTGGAGCCCAGGGCACCGATGGTCCATTGAATGGAGGCATCACGATCCACCACCGCTTTCTGATGAGAGAAGTGCCAGACCCCTGTGCCCCATTCCTGAAGATTGACGTAACGAAGTCGGCTTTCTGGCGCGAGCAGCATTTCGACCGCACCAAAGTGCAGTCCAGACTCACAACCGGGCATGCTATGCGACTCTGAAAGCAACGTCGCTTCGGCCCCGTCTTCGAGCACAACCAAGGTGTGTCCCAGATCGATTTGGCCTTCGCCCAGTGCCGTAAGCGCACATAGCGGTTGTTCAATCACAACACCGCGAGGCACGTACAGCAGCGTACCGCCTCTCCAGAAGGCACCGTGTAATGCAGAAAACTTATCATACAGCGGGTCGACCGCTCGTGACATTAAATGTGGTTGAATCAGATCAGCGTGTTCACAAACCATCGATTCGAGATCACCGAATAACACACCTTGTGCCGCCAATGCGGGGTCTAACTGCGTGCCGAGAGATTGCGAATTTTTGCTCGTCATCATCCCGGCGACTTCAATTTCACCACCCAGTATTGCATGGGGGAGAGTTTCGCCAGGATTTTTTTCGGGCTCTCCGAACCGATCCATCCGAAAGAGCCGAATATCGGTCCGCATCCATTCTTCATCGCGCCGCGAGGGCATCGGTAGATCACTGAAGTGCTTCCAGGCACTGTGTCGCATGTCGGTTAACCAACCGGGTTCATTCCGCGACGCAATGAAAGCATCAAATGCTTCTTGAGTGAATCCAATGGGGAGCGTGCTTTCAGACATCATCGTTCTCGCAGTTGTGCGATTGCCTTAACGGAAATGGGGTTGGAAATGGAAATCGACTTAACCGACCGAGCCTTCCATTTGCAATTCAATCAGTCGATTCATTTCAACTGCATATTCCATAGGCAGTTCTTTGATGAGCGGTTCGATAAAACCGTTCACGATCATCGTGCTTGCTTCAGCTTCTGAGAGCCCGCGGCTCGTGAGGTAAAAGAGTTGTTCCTCCCCGATACGCGAGACACTCGCTTCGTGGCCGATCGACACATCCTGTTCGTCGATTTCAATGTAGGGGTACGTGTCACTGCGGCTTTCCTTGTCGAGAATCAGTGCGTCGCATACCACATTCGACTTGCTCTTGACGGCGCCTTCTTCCACACGGACCAAGCCGCGATAGCTACTTCGGCCACCATTCTTGGAAATCGACTTCGAGATAATTTGACCGGTTGTGTTCGGTGCTGCGTGAACCAACTTCGCACCAGCGTCCTGATGCTGACCGGCAGAAGAAAAAGCGATGGACAAAATCTCACCACGCGCTCCCGGTTCCATCATATGGACTGCCGGATACTTCATGGTCAGTTTGCTGCCAAGATTACCATCCACCCATTCCATCGTGGCATCTTCATACGCATATGCCCGTTTGGTGACCAGGTTATAAATATTNTTNGCCCAGTTCTGGATGGTCGTATACCGACAGCGTGCACCCTTCATGCACTTGATTTCAACCACAGCCGAATGCAGGCTCTCGGTCGAGTACATCGGCGCGGTACAACCTTCGACGTAATGCACTTGGGCGCCCTCATCGACCAGGATGAGCGTTCGTTCAAACTGGCCCATACTTTCGGCATTAATACGGAAGTAAGCTTGCAACGGAAATTCAATATTCACACCGGGTGGGATGTAGATAAAAGATCCACCCGACCAGACAGCGGAGTTGAGTGCAGAGAACTTGTTATCCCCGGGTGGAATGACCGAGGCAAAGTGTTCGCGGAATAAGTCGGGGTGTTCACGCAGGGCCGTATCCGTGTCGGTGAAGATGACGCCCTTTTTCGCCAAATCTTCCTGGAGCGATCCGTAAACGACTTCGCTTTCGAACTGCGCCTTGACGCCTGCCAGGAACTTTTTTTCCGCTTCCGGAATTCCCAGGCGGTCGAACGTCTTTTTGATTTCATCGGGCACATCGTCCCAACTTTTTTCCTGTTGATCGGTCGGTTTGAGATAATAGTAGACATCCTGAAAGTCGATATCGATCGAACCACCCCATTTGGGCATCGGCTTGGACTCAAAAATCTTCAGACTTTTCAGGCGGAACTCCCGCATCCAGTCCGGTTCGTTTTTCATTTCCGAAATCTGTTCAACGATTTCGCGATCGAGTCCCTTGCGGGCCTTGAAGACGGGTGTCGATGGAGTTTTAAAGTTATACTTGTTAACTTCTGCTGCAGCGGGATCAAATGTTTTACTTGTCGAAACTTCAGTGGACATTTTTGTGCTCGAAATTCGATGAATTATTAAAAGGGATTGAGTTTATGTTGCGGCCTCTTTGAGCATCATCGCCTGCTCTTGCTCAGCTGCTTCAGGATAGTCTGCACGTATCCGATCAAAGCCATTGCGATGCAGTTCTCCCGCCAATTCCGGACCTCCGGTTTCGACGATTCGACCACCGAGCATGACGTGCGTGACGTCAGGTCGGTTGTGCTCAAGGAGTCGTTCGTGGTGTGTGATAATTAAAATACCCATTTCACCGCCACCGATGGCGGCAATACTTTGGCTCGCTAATCGCACCGCATCGGCATCAAGTCCCGAGTCGGTTTCATCCAGAATGGCGAATCTGGGCTGAAGCATCGCGAGTTGCAAAATCTCGGCCCGCTTCATCTCACCACCCGAAAANCCATCATTCACATAACGGCGAGCAAACTCACTGTCAATTTTTAGCTGCTCCATTTTTTCCCGCAATTCTTTACGGAATTGTCGCATCGGGATGAGCTCTTCGCCCTCTTTCCGATCGGGATGACGCACATTGGTGGTCGCATGCCGGAGGAAATCAGCCATTTTTACCCCTGGGATTGCCATGGGCCGCTGAAACGCCATGAACAAACCGCGGCGGGCCCGTTCATCCGGAGCCAATTCCCCGATCATCTCACCGGCTAGTTCGATTTCGCCATCGGTCACCTGGTAGCCAGGGTGTCCCATGACGGCGAGCCCGAGGGTGCTTTTGCCCGAACCGTTCGGTCCCATCAAGGCGTGCGTTTCACCACGCGCGATTTGCATATTCACGCCATGCAGAATCGGCTTGTCTTCTACAGAAACGTGGAGGTTATCAATTTTTAATGTTTCAGTCATAGGTTTGGCCCGAACAACTTCGGCTCTTAACTTGTCAATTTTTGGTGATCGAAAACAGGATCGATTTCAGTCACAGGTTCTGCATATCCACTGTGATGCGGTACGGGCAGTTCGTCTGCGATCCGCGTACCGTTTCGCTTTGTCATTTTTTGGCCCTTTACCTTATCTTGAACCCGCATCAGGCCCTCGAGAAGCGCTTCAGGACGTGGTGGGCAACCGGGAACGTAAACATCGACCGGNACGACCAGATCNACACCCTTCACCACGTGGTANCCATATTTAAAATAGGGACCGCCACCCACCGTACAGGCGCCCATGGCAATCACGAACTTCGGNTCCGGCATCAAATTATAAAGTCGACGGACACGACTGGCCATTTTATAGGTGACCGTTCCAGCCACGATCATCAGGTCGGCCTGCCGCGGTGTGGCCCGGAAGGCACCGGCTCCAAAACGGTCAATATCGTAACGACTCGCCCCAGCTGCCATCATTTCGATTGCACAGCATGCGAGCCCGAACGTCATTGGCCACAGGCTCGACTGCCGTGCCCAGTTGATCGCCTGTTCGATCGTTGTGGTGACAACGTTCTCCTCAAAACGCCCTTCAATCCATGGTTGAGTCATCGTCCGGTTCCTGGCGAATTAAATGAATACGAGTTTCTTTTACAGCGGGCTAATATAAATTTTGTTTAGCGTGTTTCAAAGGTGCATCCTCCGGCACCACCATCNAGCCGACAGGATGTAAGTTGTAGATCGGTCTGCAACAGGCCCGAAAATAAATGTTTTTCCATCGCACAAACNGCTCGATCATTTTCGGCCAGTTCGGGATAAGGGCAGGCATGAACGCTCAAGACGGGAAGTGACGCATCGCCCTGAACAGAACAGGGGATGTCTTTCTCCGTAAATACGCGGCCCAACGCCTCCATCCGTTCGCGTGGAGTGTCACCTACAATTTTTTCTGAGTAACGGTCACCGAGCGAACTGGCAATTCGACCAAGGAGGCCCCGTCGAATTTCCGGATC
>NHBP01000067.1 GCA_002168195.1 Planctomycetaceae bacterium TMED10 | reverse complement strand
GCTTCGCCGGGTCACCTTCGATGTTTTTGCACAATTCTTGCGTTTCCATACAATGAGTGTGTGATTTAACTTTTAATCCCCGGTGTGGGCGGTGACGGCCACACCCACCATTAAACCACATAAGCAAATCCGACACCGAGGTTTCTTGAACGGAGGACGCGCACGATGCGTACCGCGTGGATTGTCTATGTATTGATGTGCCTTTTTGCGCTAACGGCGATTTGCTTCGCTTTCTTCTATCATGCAGTTTCCGGAGTCGGGCTCTATGACATGAACTTTGAGGCCTTCAAGAACGTGCTCAGCGAGCAGCAAGGCGAGTCCATCGCCAATCATGCTGGAGCACAAATGATGTTGGTAATCCTATTGATGGTGATCACGAACGCATTGTGGGCGGTAGGCATTGGCATCGCACTATTTCGTGCGCAACGGAATGCGGTCTAACAAACTCTGGTCGCAAGGTGGCCTACGGCCATCGCCGCCTAGCAAATAACCAATTAAATAGTCTGATACAATAAGTGTGTTACTTAACTTTTCCCCACCTCAGATTGCCTTGAGTCTTTCTATCTGCTGCTCTGCGCGGATAATGACAACTAACCTGATCAGCGTAAAAACTGAAAAATGACCCAGAAGATATTTCACGAGAAGAGCAGAAGTGCCAAGACGCGCAAGGGCAGTGGTATATAAATGGATATCCTAAAAGCAAATACTAGATATTTTATGCAGAAACTGTTTGGCATAAAAAATTATCCCTTTTGGAATAATCCAGTATTTGTCGTTGGGATGGGCCGATCGGGAACAACCGTGCTATGCAGAGCGCTGGAACAACATCCCTCGGTATTAGCCTCGCGCATCGAATCTATTCTCGTGCATCAGCTTGGAAATATTCTTTATAATTACATCAGCAGAGAGGCTCATCCGAGCAATATACTGTTAGAAGAAGAAGCTTTTAAGAAACATATCATGGAGCTTTGCCTCAAGGCTACCTTCGGAGAACAGTATGGCCTGTCTTATCATATTTTAAATCAATCCAACACTTCTATTATTTCTTGCAAAAATAAAATTAAGGTTTGGCTAGCGAAAGTTTTCCCCGACAAAAATTCTGCCGATGGACTAAATTGGCTCTACCCGAATTCAAAATATATTTATATACATCGCAACGGCATTGATGTCGTTTATTCCATGGGCAATTTCAGATCATTTAAATCTTTATCGTTTAAGGAACATTGTGAACTTTGGAATAAAGGTGCATTGCAGTACCACTACTTAATCGAAGATGATAAAGCCATCGTGGTCAAACATCAGGACATGGTCGAAAACAGTGCGGCAGTCCTGAATAAGATTATCAGCTTTTTGAAACTCGAACCCAATGAAGGGGCAGCTGAATATGCAGCGTCAACACTAGTTCGCCCCCTCGATAAAACGGTGGAATTGGCTGTCGATGCTAAAACTACCTTTCAAAACAGGGAACCCGCTCATCAGAAGTGGAGCAATCAACAAAAAGAAACCTTCAAGAACCATTGCTCAGAAAGCATGGAGATGCTTGGTTACGAAATACCTTTTTAGAAATCTCCTGCGGCAAACTGCGTTCTCTTAGTTCAATAGAGTGCAGCATAGTGTGAATAATCTTGCTGTTGGCCACACGCCGTCGTAGGCTTCGCCCAACAAGTCGTGCCCGCAAGGCCCGGCTTCGCCCACCATTGGGTGTCGCAACCACTGCGACGCGTATCAGTTCCACTAATGTGGTCAGGTGCAATCTTTTGCTTAATTATGCCTAGGGTTCGGTGCTTCCCCGCGTTTTGCTTTGCTCTAATGCGTAATCACGTGGGCTGGCGTGTTCATCGTCTTCATCTGCAATTGCTTTTCCGGCGATAGCTTCCAAAATATCCTCGCGGGTAACGAGGCCGATCTCTTGTCCGAATTCATTTAACACGAGCACCATTTCATCGCGACCGTCTGTGAGCATTTGCAGTGAATCAAAGACGCTTGCGGAGTCCGCAATGTTTTTTAGTGGAAATGCGATTTCTGAAAGTGTCTTTTCATCTGCCGATTCATAGTGTGATCTCAAAAGATCGGTATATTTAAAATATCGTTTTAAATGCCCTTCTTGGTTGCGCAGCGGAACGCGAGAAAATTTTATCGGCATATGTTCTTTAATTGCCTGTCGGACGGTGAGGCTTTCGTCTAGACAGAAAGCAACTGTCATCGGCGTCATGATGTCGCGGACTGTCAGCACTTTAAGGCGCAGCATATTTTGCACCATGCCCGCTTCGGCTTTTCCGATGTCGCCTTCCTGGCCAGCCAGCCCGGCCATTGCAATCAGTTCGACGCGAGAGTAGGTGCTCTCATTCGCTTTTCCAAACAGTAAAGTTGAGATGCCCTGAAGAAGGATGACTACTGGTAAGAGCAAGAGGGAGAGCCAGTGAATCAAGATGGCGCTCTTGCTGGCAAGCGAACTGGCATGCCTTGCACCGAGTGTTTTTGGAATAATCTCCGAGAGTACAAGCACCAGCAATGTAAGAATGACGGAGGCTATCCCTAGATAAGTATTTCCAAACACGCGTGCCACTTCCGCCCCCACACCGGCTGCTCCGGCCGTGTGTGCCACGGTATTAAGAGTGAGGATCGCTGAAAGCGATCGATCTAAATTACTTCGAAGGTTTTTTAGTATCTGTCCCGATTTTTTTCCGTCCTCCACCATCATCTGCACCTGGCCCGGCCCGACCGAGAGCAAAACCGCTTCGAGGATGGAGCACAGGAAAGAGACTCCGAGTGCCAGTAGCAAAAACAGGGCTAGCGGAATCAGATCGGCGAGACCCGTGTAGGAAGACGATTTCTCGCTTGCTGCTATTGGCGATCCAGCACCAAGCGCAGCCATTATCAAAATCGCCAACGTCAGTAAAAAAAAGGTGCGATTCAGCATTATTACTCAAACTCGAGAGAATCAAGAAATACAGAGGAAGCTAGCCGCCACTCATTGTAGGAAAGAAAACCATCACTCGGCAATGTCGTAGCAGACTTGGCCTTCGACCCAGTCTACCTCAAAAATACCTCCACAGCCTTCGCAATGATAGCGATCCGCGGTATTGCCGACCGCCGTTGCCGTGGTTGGTCTCCTCGCACTTGTCGGCGTGATTCCGCGTTCGTGAGAGGTCACCTAACAAAGCCTGCAAGCTGGGCTACGCCCATCAGCGTTTTAGAGCTTTTCCTGTTTGCTATAATCCCGTGGCGGTTGACGATTGCTCGCTTCGGTGACGAGTGGAGATCGCCAAGCTAACCGTTGGGCGAGCATCCTTCATGAGTCCCATGGGCAAAATTATTTAATCTCTTACACGTTATTGGTCCCAAGGAAATCTGACAATGACCGCTGTGGAGGTTGTCAGCTACATCGGCTTTGCTGGTAGGATAGTTTGCGGTTTTTGTTACGGAATCATCGGCCACCACATGCGGCCTTTGGTTAAGGACGGAACTCCACCAGGGTTCGCTTGAGGACAGGACAAGATCCTGAAGAGGAAATAGTATATGACAAAACTAAGCGTTAAACTTCGCCGTGGAGAAGGCTGGTTCTGGAAGAATGCAAAAAGGTTAGCGCTGGCACTGCTGCATATAAGCGTTCCTGTTGGCCCGCTTACCAAACCCTTTTTTGCACTCCTCTACATGACACAAGTGGCTATCAAGTTCTTGATTCTTGGCCTGCTGCGGGTCTTTTGGTTTGAGCCTCTATTTCGCAGTCAATGCAAAGATGTTGGCTCGCGATTTACAATGGAAAAACTCATTTCTCTTCAAGGAGTGGGAGAAATCTCCATCGGTTCGGACGTTTATTTTTCGGGAAAATCAAAATTCGAGTTTTGCAATAGTGTTTGGGACAGTCCTCAATTATCAATTGGCAACTCAACATTCATTGGGCATGGCTGCTCAATTTATACAGCGAAGTCGGTGCGGATTGGAAACCATTGCCTGATCGCTGGTGGAGTGAGTATTCGCGATTACGATGGACATTCTATCGATTATTTAGCTCGTCGTGATCACAAAGCTATTTCTGACCAAGAGATAAAGCCAGTGATGATTGAGGACGATGTTTGGGTTGGTTCCCACGCAGTAATCCTCAAAGGCACAACCATTGGCAGTCGTTCCATCGTTGCAGCTGAATCTGTTGTTACGCGAGACGTCCCTCCAGATTGCGTCGTCGGAGGCAACCCTGCAAAAATAGTCAGGCAATTAAACTGACTACGGATTGTAATAGATGTTGACCGAGAGAATGTGATTGCTCAGGTTCGCGCCGTCAAAGGGAATGTCGATCTGCTGATAGAGATAGCCCACTTCGGTCCGCCAGGGACTCCCGGAACGCGGCGTGACGCCCATCCCCACAAACACACGATTCTGATTGTATCCGGCCACCGCGCCCCAGTCCGTGTTGCGCAGGTGAAAAAAGATCTCATCCCAGGCAACCCACGTTAACCGCGGATGATTCTCCAGCGGCTTGGAGGCTCGCAGCAGTTGTCGGAACCGCCAACCGACCTGCGGACCGACAGAAACGAATCGCTGCTCCAACCGGCTCCGCCAGAGCGTGGAAATATCGCCGAACTCTTCGGTCCATCCCCACTGCTGCCAGATTCGATTTTCCTCGACATCCAACTCGGGAAGCACATCCCGAACCCACGCGTAACCGAGCCACATCGAATGGTTGTCGCTGAGTTTGTATCCCATCCCGGGGC
Organism: Planctomycetaceae bacterium TMED10; assembly: GCA_002168195.1. GTDB lineage: Bacteria > Planctomycetota > Planctomycetia > Pirellulales > UBA7805 > UBA7805. The sequence goes on along the minus strand of NHBP01000067.1, from coordinate 16,136 downwards.
GGACAATGCCTTGAAACTCGGGGAAGGGACCGCCAAAAAATCGGGCGTGGCTATCGTACCACCACAACAGATTCTCCGTGTCGGTGGCCGGAATATCCAACTCGCCCTGGGAAAATAAGGCAAGCCACAAACCGCGGTCCTGGATGTCCTGCCCGCAGACCACCGGTGGCACTATGAACACCGCGCATAAAAATCCGCCGATGCACAAACTAGTCCAGGAACAAGAACGCGGGATTCGCATGAAACAGCTGTCAGGAAAATGAGAAAGAGTCAAAGGCACATCGGGGCCTCCTACCGGGAGGCCACCACTGTCTAAAATCGACTCTTTTCATTCCGAACCATTAATCAAAAATGCTTCGTTATCAGGCAAGCAAAGCCACATTGTCGCACGCTTTTTTTTAACCAAAATGGACTCCCTGGGCATGAAAGAAGGGCTAGCAGCATGGATTCTGAGGCTCCGACCGGGCGCATTTCCTAATGGTGCTGGTGTTCGTACTTCCTTCCATGCAGGCAGGGCCCCGTTGCGCCCCGGCCAACTTCATCCAGGTCAACCTGATCGCTATCGCCGATGCCGTACAGCAAGTCGTGAATGATCTCGCCATCAAACATCGTGGCGAGAATTGTTGTCTTCGGGATTTCCTCTGCATTGATCTCAAACAGGTTTTGGCTCAGAAGAATCATGTCCGCCTTCTTGCCCACTTCAATCGAACCTATCTGATCTTCAATCCCGAGCAGTTTCGCACCGTTGATCGTGTAGCCTTCAATCGCTTCTGCAAGCGTGAGCACCTGATCTGCCGGGGGCAACACCTGATCGGCCGAAGCGAACTCATCAATTAAATTTTTGGGCACGCGGCGATGCATCGCGACATAAATATTGATGAACGGGTTGACGCCGTGCTTGAAGCCACCGGGGGTGGCCGGCCAATCGGCACCGAGAGCCACAATCGCTCCGCCATCGATCCAACTGCGAAACGGAAATTGATACGTATCATTACGCATTTGGCCAATGTGCTTGATGTAGGAAGGCTGATAGTTGGCCCAGTTCGCGGTTGTCTGCACGATCACGTTCAATTCGCCAAAACGCTTCCGGTCGTCGGGATGCACCATTTGCACATGCGTGGCAATGAACCGCGTGGTTTGATCTCCCGACTGCCTTAGTGCTTCGGCCGCATCAAGCGTTTCGCGAACGGCCCAGTCACCGATGCAATGCGTCGCAGTGCCGTGCCCCATTTGAGCCGCCCCCAAAACCAGTTGCTGCATCGCCTGCTGGTCAAAGTAAAGCAAGCCTCGTTCACCGCTCGTCAGGTAAGGCTCAAGCATGGCAGCTTTTTGATTTTCCATCACGCTGTCATCGACAATCTTGAGTGTATCGAACCACACATGGTCACTCTGATACTGCTCGGCGTATTGGCGTTGCACTTTTAAAGCCGTTTGGGCCACGTGTGGTGTGTTTACAAAATGCGTCATGCTCATCCGCAATGGAAGCTTGCCTTGACGGTCCAGATCGACGATCGTCTGTAGTCCCGTTTCGGTGGCGATCGGATTACCCATATCAATCGCTGCTGTGAAACCGAATTCCGTGAGGCCTTCCAGCACTTCCGGAATCGATGCGAGCATCGCAGAGGGTGGAATCGCCTCAATGGCTCGAAGCACCGGTAAACTTGCCGGGCTGCCTTTGATCCATCCGGTCGGGTCACCATTCGCATCACGGATGTACTGGCCACCTGCAGGATCCTTGGTTTCGCTGGTAATACCCGCCACCTCCAAGGCTTTTGAATTGACCCACACAGAATGAAGAGTGTGGTCCATCAACAGCACCGGACGATCGGAAACCACCTGATCGAGAATTGCTTTATCCGGCTCGGTGCCATCAAACAGAAAAGCACTGTAGGAAGCGCCAAAAATGGTCTTTCTGTCCGGATGGGTATCGGCATAGACCTTGAGTTTCCGCAACACCGTTTCCAGCGAGTCAGCCATCGTCAAAGTCAGCCCTGAGGTGGTCGCTGCACCGAGCAGAATATGAATGTGTGATTCGACAAAACCGGGCAATACCAACCTTCCCTGAAGATCGATCGACTGAGTGTCCAGCCCGACAAATGCCCGGGCGCCCTCGTTATCACCTACATAGACAATCGTGTTGCCCTTTACGGCAACGGCCTGCGCCCAGGGATACTTTTCGTTAACCGTGTAGATCGCTCCGTTGGTAAAGACAAAGTCACCCACTGTTTGTGCGCCCATTGCTTCTGCCTTCTGGTGAATCAAATGCTTGTCCGGCGCAGCCTCTTTACGGCAACCGGTGGCGATTATCAGCAAGCAAAACGCCGGCACCCAAAGCACCATGCCTGACAGAAAGCTTCTCATGCTGTGCCCCTTCCCAAAAGATGCTACAGGAAAAAGTGCCGAAGCCCACCGTCATCTACAGACCAACAAACCGGCGCGGCTCTTGGCGACTTGCTGCCGGTTAACTTGAATCACCGCAACTGATCAGGAAGAGGACATTTTAAATTCAATGGAGTCAATGTCGGCGACGTACCCCGATTTGCCATTGGCATCCATCACCATTTTCATCACATACTTCCCGGCCTTGAGAGGCACTTTTTGCTTCACGACCATGCCCAATGTCTGAAAACTTCCCGTATTCGGAACAGCAATCGGTCCGGTGGCGTCCTTCCCGTTAAAATCCAGGTGGATCGTACCGCCTTCGCTCGGGGCAGAGAGGACAAATTTCACGTCGTAATTGCCTGTCTCTTTCACGACGACCGTATAGGCCACCCATTCTCCGGCTTTGGTCCAACCGATCCCATGACCGCCCGAGGCATCGTCGCGCTTTTCAATATCCACCTGAGTCGCACCGCGATAATTGACGCCGAGATTCTTTTCCTCAACGTCGTAGTAGGCCTCGCCCGGTTTTCCCTCGTCGTAATCTTCGGTCTCGATCTTTCCCGGAATCATGTGCGGTTTACCGCGAAACGGCTTCGAAGTTGGCTCTTCGGCAAATGTCTGTTGCGTGAAAAGAACGGTCAGGGCCACTGTAAACATGAAAAGGCATGAACGCATCATCAACTCCCCCATTTTTTATTTTTCAACTGCGGCTTTTTTGCCACTGCCTTTAAGCGTGACCAGATAAGCGACCAGGTCGCGAAGTTGGTCGCGGCTGAGCACCCGCGTAAAACCGGCCGGCATGGCCGTACCCTGTTTATCAAAGTCTTCAATCGCATCGCGATCCACAACAATCTCCCGACCGCTGCCTAAATCGCGGATCGTTACCGTTCGGTGCGCACGACGGGTGATATAGCCTGAGAGCACGCGGCCATCGTCCAGATAGAGCGTCGTCAGCTCATAACCTTCCTTAATCTGCCTGGCCGGCCAAACGACGGCCTGGATAATCAGATCGACCGGAAGCCCCGCCGACACGGCAGAAAGCTCCGGCCCCTTAAAATATTCTTTCGTATCGACCGGCCCCGGGCCCACAAAGTGACACGCCGTGCAATTGGTCAGCGACGAGTTGAAAATCTGTTGCCCCGCCACAGGATCTCCCTCCGCTTGCACTTCACCGGCCAACTTGGTGACAAACGCCGGATCAAACTCCAACTCGCCGACCGGCTCGATCCCCATGATGCGTTGGAGGGCAGCGGCCAATTGCGGCTCGTCTTTACCGGCCGCACTGAGCCAGCGGGCAATCGATTCGGCATCCTCGCGGGAAACATCTTCCGATTCAATCACCTTTGCCAGAGCGGCAGTGCTGCCGCGGCGCTGCATTAAAATCTCAAAAATCCGTTTTTTGCCTTCCTCATCCGCTTCCGCATAGAGGCTCAAGCCCGCCCGAAGCGCTGCATCCAGATCGCGGCGGGCCAGTGCAGTCAACGCGGCCTGGGCAATGTCGGCATCTTCGTCACTCGAAATGAAACGTCGGAATCTCTCTGCCGCATCCTCCGGCGCAAGCGTCTGCATCGCCCGCATCGCAACGGCCCGCACTTTAGGTTGGTCGTCTGCATCGAGCAGGGCATCGATCGGGTCAAGCAGACCCGCCTGTCGCCAGGCACCGGCCAGCCGGATGGTGGCCATGCGAACTTCAGAATTCTCACTATCCAATGACGCCGCAAGCGCGTCGGTCAAATCGGCCTGTGGCACCACGCGTCGCTGCTCGGCAATCTGGCTCAGTCGCACCAGCAACGCCGAATCCTGTTGGGCGGCCTGAAAGACCGCAAGCAGATCTTCGTCGCTACCGACCTCGGCCAACAGCATGCGGAGTTTACGCTGCATCTCTACGTCGAGCGTATCGGTGGCGAGCAACATGCGAATTTGCGGGGCGATTCGCTGACCGGTCGTCCGCAACGCATAGACCAAATGCTCCGGATCCGCAAACACCGGTTCACCTGCTTCAATGGCGGCAATCCAGTGGGGAGCCAGCACAGCCGTACACTGACGGAGTGCATGATTTTGAAAGCGATCCATCTGCTGATCGAGCGCACGGGTGGCAATGCCCATCGCTTCGGCTTTCGGAATTTCGCTGACTGCAACAATCGTTTCGAGCCGCACGCGGGGATGTGGATCGGTAATGGTTTCGCTCAAAATTGCCAATGGGTCTTCCAATCGATCCGACCAACGGCCCACCACCCGCACCGCGTAACTGCGGAGTTTCGGGTTCTTGGAAGCGAGCAATTGTTTGAGCAACTCTGGATTCACAAGTTCGTGGTCTTCGTAGACGCCGAGGGCCTCATAGAGATGATGCTCGTAATCCGGATCGCTCGCGTCGAGCGATGCGATCCACGTTTGAAGCGGTGGACGAACTTGATCTGCCTCTAACTCGCTGAGCAACCGCTTGGCGGCTTCGCGGTGAAAGCGAACCGGTGAAGCCAACTCACGACAGAGGCCCGCAGCATCCATGGCCATAAAATCCGGAATCTTCGCCAACGGCCGGTCTTTGGCCGTGATCCGCCAGATGCGACCGTGGTCTTTATCGCGATCGGGGTGACGAAACGAAGCTTGATAATGGCCGATAATCGGGTTGTACCAGTCCGAGACATAAATGGCTCCGTCCGGACCGATCTGAATATCGACCGGACGAAATCCCCGGTGTTCGCTCCGCAAAACCGGATCAAGATTCACCGCGCGATGCCCGGATTCGTCGGGCGTGATCTGCATGCGATCGATCAGGTGGCCAAAATACCCCGCAATCAACACATCGTCACGCATCTCCTCAGGCAAGTGTGGCGAATCGGCATACGTAATAATCATGCTCTTGATCGGTGTGCTACCAATGTCATCTGGCCGCTGCCAGGTGCCGCTGTGCACCATGTTGGAAAGCATTTCGCTGATCATTGCTCCGCTTCCACTTTTAATCAGCGGAACGCCCCAATTATCGTAGGCAATGCCCCAGGGGTTGGCCCCCGAACCGCCATAAAAGGCGTTGAGATCCCGTCGGCGGGGTCGCAGTCGCCAGAAGCCGTTCTCATCCAGTCGCTCGATGCCCCACGGCGTTTCAACCCGCGAAAAGGTATGCAATCCCTGACAGAACATCAGTTCGCCACCAGGACTCCAGGCAAACGAGTTGATGTTCTGGTGCGTGTCCCCGGTGCCGAAACCCGTAAAAATCACTTCCCGGCTATCGGCACGATCATCTCCGTCGGTGTCTTTCAAGTGCACCAGGTCGGTGCCCTCGCCCAGATAAACCCCGCCATGCCCCAAGGCAAAACCGGTCGGCATATCGAGCTTGTCTGCAAAGACTGTTTTTTTATCGGCCCGGCCATCACCATCGGTATCTTCCAGGATCAGCAGTTTGTCGTCCGGCACATTGTCCGGTTCCAGTTGCGGATAGGCCCACGTACACAGCACCCACAATCGCCCCCGCGGGTCGAAGCGAATCGCAATCGGATTGGCCACCCCGTCGCTCTCGTCGGCAAAGAGATTCACCTCAAAGCCGTCGTCCATCTCGAAGGTTGCCATTTCACCGGCAGGCGTAATATCTTCCTCCGGTTTCTGAACGCTTTGCCCCAGCGAGGCTGTGGCCACAGAAGCAAAAAGCACAAGCACCAGCGGGCGGAAGGAATGGGTCAACATGACGTTCAGGCTCATTCGGGATTAGGGTTCACTTTGTTTGCTGCGTTTGCTGCCTTTGCCGCCGCCTGAATCTCCACCTCTGCTTGATTAATCGGTGAGGCAATCGATTCGACCGCAGCAGGAAACCAACGGACCTTATAGTTCACATGATCGCGGCTGCTTTCAACAAATTGGCGATTCCCGTAAAGGAAAGCCCAATTGGTCGGTCGCCAATAGCGCATCCAGAGTTGATTCTTGGTCAAAATTTTCTGTCGCACCTGCTCGGCACCCTCGCTGAGTTGAACCTTTGGCCAGGCAGGCTCGGCAACGAGGACCTGCGGTTCAGCTTGCTCGCCTTGCTGTAAACGCTTGGCAAGTTCCTCGGCCACCCACCAGTGGCCATCTGCCGATAGATGCACTCCATCACGCGTCCGCATTTTATTTTCTTTTTCGCGGGACGCCGCTCCATTGAGATCAACCAGATCGAGGTGTTTTTCACGCGCGATGCTTCGAATGATCTGAGCATGTTGCGCGAGTCTTTCGTTGCGCTTTTCAAGATCGACACCGATTTTTAGCGGATCCTCAAAGGGAACCGGGGTCACGAGCACGAGGCGATGAGCGAAGGGCCGCAACTTCTCGACCAGTTGCCCGTAGGCTGTCGCAAATGCATCTGACGAACGGGCATCGAGTGCTTCGCTCTGGCCCATCCACAGCACGATCGTATCAGCGGGAATCCGACCACGATGATCCGGGTCCTGATTGGGCGCCGCGAGTCCATCGAGAAAAAAATTACGGGGCCGCTGTTGGCGATAGACCGTATCGGCCTGCCAGGCCAGATTGCGAAACCGGGGAACTGCTTCCGGAGCGGCAACGGCAAGTTGCGTTTCTAAATAGCCATGCCGCTGCATCTCGTGTGCGTTGGTCCCACCCAGAATCACAATCATCGGAGGTGATTCCCGGTTGCGTGGCTCATCACTGCGCGGCAGAAGACCGCGAACCGCTCCGGTGGGGGGCTCATCCGCACCGACCGTTTGGCTGAAAGTGGCAAGGGCACCCATCACGAGCACAACTCGCATGAGCAACGCAGGGCAACAGCAGAAAAGGAACCGGCAAATAGTCACGGCGGGAAAGTTATGCTTGGATGGCGGCGTGCAGAATGCACCCATCATAGGCCGAAAGCGCGGTCCCCACAACGATGCCAAACACCGTTAACCAACGCCAAACACCATCACACGGCAGAGCAGGGGTCGCATGGACCCGACGTATAAAGAGGCGCCGATCGGATTCGAACCGATGGTGGCGGATTTGCAATCCGCTGGCTTAGCCACTTGCCTACGGCGCCTTACCGTTTCGCTGCGTTAAGTTAGGCACTCCGTACCGATAGGTCAAGATCGACTGGGGGCCGCCGGACAAGCTGAAATCGGCCCTGTTATGGAAGCGTAATGCAACATTTACGCAACAGTTATGCAACATTTTCCGGTTGCGCGGGCACCAATGCGATGACAAAGCCGAATGCGTGCAGCACCGCCGATGAAGGGGTGAAGTTTTCCGGCTCAACCGCTCGAAAAGAAAGAAGGATACGAGTCGTTAATGGTTAGTCAGGGAGGACAAACTTTTGAAAAAGTGGCTTCAACTACTCCGTGACCGCACGCTGCTCCGGCAAACCAAGAAGCAGGCATTAACCATTGCCGAGCAAAGTAAGGAAGCTGTCCGGGAACGCCTGGGGAATGCCGTTTACACGATGGATATCCCCGAGGCTCGCGGCTACGTCAAAGCGCGTGCAGCAGCCGTTATCCGCCAGCAAGTCACACAACTGCTCGGCAAGCGGCATCGCTTCTCTGACCGCATGGTCGCTCGCATGCACCAGCTTGCGACCGAAAGGGTGACTCACCTCACCCTTGTCGATTTGCTTTCCGAAGGCAAAGAAGGTCGCCGCTTGGCAGCCTAGTCGGCTGCTCGAGTGGGAGGTAAAATAGTGCTCGTTCTGGCTCCCGCGTCGTGCGGGCTGTCCTCTGCCAGTTGACTGCGACCCCTGGGCCACGATGACCGAGACTCTCGCGCTAAACATTCCTCCGGCCGTGAAGGCCGACGCAGGCGGATTTGACTTGCTCTCACTCGGTGCCATGGTCCACCGCCTCGATCCGGGCGTGGTGCCCATGCGCAAAGCGACGCAGTGCGCGATCCACGTCAGTGGTGGCGAATACAATGTGGCTGCGAACCTCGCCGATTGTTTCGGGTTTCGAACAGCGATTGCAACGGCCATGGTCGATCACCCCTTAGGCGATCTGGTCCGGCAACAAATTCGCGCCATGGGCGTGCAGGGCATCTATAAAGAATTTGCCCATAACGGCGTCGACGGGCCGAACATTGCCACTGTTTACAGCGATCGCGGGCAAGGGATCCGGCCCCCGGTCGTCTTTTACAATCGATCGCAGGAAGCGGCCGGTTTGCTCAAAGCGGGCGATTTTCCCTGGAGCAAACTTCTCGAAGGGACGCGGTGGTTTCACTCCGGCGGGATTTTTGCGGCGCTTTCCGAGTCGACCCCCGAGTTGATCGTCGAAGCGATGACCGCAGCCCGTGATGCGGGTGCCGTCGTTTCCTTTGATTTGAATTTTCGCAATCTGCTCTGGAAAAAGCGCGGCAGTCGCGACCAGGCCCAGGCAACACTACGCAAAATTGTTTCTCTGGTCGATGTACTGGTCGGCAACGAAGAAGACCTGCAACATGGCCTGGGGATCGAGGGTCCGGAAATTACGGGCGACGCAAAACTCGATCCGGGCATTTTCTTCGGCATGATCGACCAGGTGCGGAAGGCTTTTCCTCAAATCAAAGTGCTGGCCACCACCCTGCGTGAAGTCCACTCCACCGCGCGGCACACGTGGTCGGCCGTTGCGTGGGCAGAAGGTCGCGATTACCTGGCCCCGCACTGCGAGCTCGATGTTTTGGATCGGGTCGGCGGGGGCGACGGTTTTGCTTCCGGGTTGATTGCAGGTTTACTCGAAGGGCTTTCGCTCGAAGAGGCACTGCATCGCGGGTGGGCACACGGCGCACTGTTAACGAGCTATCCCGGCGATACGACGATGGCCACGCGGTCACTGGTCAACCAAATTCAAAAAGGTGGCGGAGCCCGCATCGAACGGTAAAATTTTCATGCATGCAGAAACCGATTCGGGAACAGAAAGCTGTGACTTCGGCTTGATCGGCCTGGCCGTGATGGGCGAGAACCTTGCCTTGAACGTCGAGAGCCGAGGCTTTCGGGTCGCGGTCAACAATCGCACCACCAGTAAAGTCGATGCCTTATTGGAAGGGCGGGGCAAAGGAAAAAAGTTTGTCGGCTGCCATAGCGTGGCCGAACTGGTCGGCTGCCTTGCCCGGCCGCGCAAAGTGATGCTGATGGTCAAAGCGGGCCCGGCGGTCGATGCGTTGATCGACGAATTGCTCCCGCTGCTATCTCCCGGAGATGTCATTCTCGATGGCGGCAACACGTTCTATCTCGACACCGAGCGTCGCGCAAAGCGGGTCGAAGAGGCCGGAATGCTGTATGTCGGCGTGGGTGTTTCGGGCGGTGAAGAAGGCGCGCTGCTGGGACCGAGCTTGATGCCCGGAGGCAGTGCGGATGCCTGGCCCATCGTCCAAGAGGTGCTGCAGGCGATCGCAGCGCGTGTGGGTGACGACATTCCCTGCTGCCAGTGGGTCGGACCGGGTGGCTCGGGGCACTATGTAAAAATGGTGCACAACGGCATTGAGTATGGCGACATGCAGTTGATCTGCGAAGCCTATCAACTGCTGCGTGATGTGCTGGGACTTTCCAACGCCGAGCTCTATGACGTGTTCGACAAATGGAACGCGGGTGTCCTGCAGAGCTATCTGATTGAAATTACTCGCGATATTTTCAGCGTCGCCGATCCTGAAGGGGAGGGCGACCTGGTCGACGCCATCCTGGACCGCGCCGGCGCCAAGGGCACCGGTAAGTGGATGAGCCAACTGGCACTCGATCTGGGTGTGCCGAGCACTCTGGTCACCACGGCGGTGTTTGCCCGTGGACTTTCAGCGGCCAAAGAGGCCCGCGTGCGGGCCAGTGCCGAGCTATCGGGTCCGACCGTGGTGGCGGAAACGCTTCCGCGACAGGCCGATTTTATTGAAGCGGTCCGGCAAGCCCTCTATGCGTCGAAAATCTGCAGCTATGCGCAAGGTTTTGTGCAACTGCAAGCTGCGGCGGCCGCACACGATTGGAAACTGGCTTACGGTAACTGCGCCTTACTGTGGCGGGGCGGGTGCATTATTCGCGCCCAATTTTTAGACCGCATTAAAGAAGCATTCGATGCGNACGCGGACCTGGAAAACCTGTTGCTGCATCCTTATTTTCAAGAGGCGATCACCGAAGCGCAAGGGGCGTGGCGCGAAGTGGTTGCAACCGCTGCGCGTCGCGGTGTGGCGACTCCCGCCTTCGCGGCGGCCCTGGCTTATTACGATGGCTACCGATCCGCCCGACTTCCGGCCAACTTACTTCAAGCACAACGCGATTACTTCGGCGCGCACACCTATGAGCGGGTCGATCGCGAGGGCAGCTTCCACACCGATTGGCTCGCTGCCCGCAGACCCCCTCAACCCTGAGAACCGGACGATGACGGCAACCGCAATTGAAAAACTTTTTTCGCTCGATTCCCAGGTGGCGGTCGTCATTGGCGGCNCCGGAGTTCTGGGCGGTGCTTTTTGTGACACGATCGCGTCGGCCGGNGCCACAGTGGTCGTTGCGGGCCGTTCACGCGAGCGGGGCGAAGAGCGGGTAAAAGCAATTGAAGCAGCGGGTGGCAAGGCGTGCTTCCTGGAGGTCGATGCGACTTGCCGGGAATCGATCGAACAGCTCCTCGAAGCAACACTCCAGCAACTCGGCCGTTGCGACATGCTGGTGAANGCGGCAGGGGTGAATTCTGCGGCGCCCTATTTTGAGATTGATGAAGCTGATTTTCAAAAAATCATTGACACCAACCTGAAGGCCACGCACTTTGGATGCCAAATTTTCGGAGCCCACATGGCCGCCGAGGGCAGGGGAGCGATTTTGAACATCGGCAGCGTTTCGAGCCACCTTCCGCTCTCCCGCGTGTTCACCTATTCCGCCTCGAAGGCGGCNGTGCTGAATTTAACTAAAAACGTGGCNCGCGAATTGGCGCCCTCGGGCGTGCGGGTCAATTGNCTGTGTCCCGGATTCTTTCCGGCCGAGCAGAATCGCAAAGTCCTGACGCCGGATCGTGTCGAAACGATTTTAGGAAAAACCCCGATGGGTCGTTTCGGTGAACCGGCGGAGCTGGCCGGTGCGGTCTTGTTGCTGTTGGCGCCGGTGGCCGGTAGTTTTATCACCGGCGCGGAGCTTTATGTCGATGGTGGCTTTACCGGAATGAGCATTTAAGAGGGCACCGGTGCAATGCAAACGGCGGCAACCAAGCAGCACTCACTGAACATCGGCAATGTGGCCATCGGCATGCCGGTCGTTCAGGCGGCACTCTCCGGCTATAGCGACTGGCCGATGCGGGTCGTTGCCCGCCGTCTCGGCGCACCCTATACCCTGTGCGAGGTGATGCTCGACCGGTTTGTGGTTGAAGTCTCCAAAGGGGGCAAGGCGCGGCAGTATCTGCATGTCACCGACGAGGAGCATCCGGTCGGTGGCCAGTTGATGGGCGCTGATCCAGCCGATTTTGCTCCGGCAACCGTTCGCCTTATTGAAGCGGGCTTTGATGTGATCGACATCAATTTCGGCTGTCCGGTGAAAAAAGTGCTGGGTCGTTGCCGAGGTGGCTTTCATCTGAGTCAACCGGCGGTGGCACTCGAAATCGTTGCCCGGGTTCGTGAAGCGGCACCGCCCGAAGTTCCGGTGACGGTAAAAATGCGCCGCGGTATCGATGACGATGCGGAAAGTCGCGATCATTTTTTTGAAATTCTCGATGGGGCATTTTCCCGCGGCGTCGCTGCCATCACGGTCCACGGCCGCACGGTACGGCAGCGATATAACGGCCCGAGCAGTTGGGACTTTCTGGCCGAAGTGAAACGACACGCCGGTGCCCGGACGATTCTTGGCAGTGGCGACCTTTTTTCAGCGGCCGCATGTGTGGAAATGCTCGCCGAAACCGGGGTCGACGGCGTCACGGTGGCCCGGGGTGCGATTGGCAACCCCTGGGTCTTTTCGCACGCGGCGGCGTTACTTCGCGGGGACCCGTTGCCTGAGCCACCCACGCTGCACGCGCAGCGCGAGGTGATCCGCACCCATTTTGATCTCGCAACGAGCCACTATGGACCGAAACGGGCAGGCGGTCTGATGCGGAAATTCGGCATCAAGTATGCGCGAATGCATCCCGAATCGCTCACGGTCCGCGATGCGTTTGTCGCCGCNCGCAATCCGGAGGAGTGGCACGCGGTTCTCGATCGCTATTACTGCGAGGACCTGCCCGGTCAGCATCCGCCGGCACTTCCCGAGGCGGCTGAAACGCCGGGTGCCGAGGGTTGTGGTCCGGTAGCGGAGACCAAGGCCCGTTGAATCTCGGCCTGCACCTGGTCATCCTCTTCCTCTCCCAATTGCGCCGTTAAAAGCTGCACTGCTCGGGTAGAATGAAACCGTCCCAGCGCCCACGCCGAAGCGCCCCGCACCAGAGGCTCGGCATCGACAATGCCCTTGGCCAGCGCTGTTTCCCCTTCTGCAGTNGGCCGATTNCCCAGGTTGATCGCCGCATTGCGCAANAGTCCGCGGCGTCGTGCCCGCCAGAGGGGTGAACTGCGGAACCGNTTGCGAAAAGCGGCTTCGTCGAGNTCGAACAGGGCGNCAAGCGGCAACGGATCCGAGTCGGGCCGGGGCGTGAAGTCGGCTTCGTCGCTCGGTGGAACCCGGTGATTCCAGGGGCACACCTCCTGACACACATCGCAGCCGAAGACCCAATCGCCCAGTCCCTCGCGCAGCGAGTCGGGAATCGCATCACGCAATTCGATCGTGAGATAGCTGATGCACCGCCGAGAGTCCAGCACATAGGGTGCGACGAAGGCATCGGTCGGGCAGGCGTCGAGACAGGCAGTGCATGAACCGCAGTGGTCGGCCTCTTCCGGCGGGTCGTAATCGAGTTCGATATCGGTGAGCAGCGCGGCGAGAAAAAACCAACTGCCCGCCTGTCTGTTGAGGAGCAAGCTGTTTTTTCCGATCCAACCCAGACCCGCTCTCTGGGCAAACTCGCGTTCCAGGAGCGGAGCGGTGTCGACCACCCCGCGCACGCGTGCATCGGGAACCATTTCGCTTAGCGACCCGGCAAGTGATCGTAAATCATCGTGGATNCGATCGTGATAATCACGGCCCCAACTATAGCGCGACACGCGGCCTGTGTCTGCCACCGTCGGCGACGGTTCGGTGGTCCGATAAACACGACCGAGCATCAGCAGGCTCTTGACGCCATCGAGGATCGAATCGGGGTGTGCATACGCTTCGCGCCGGTCGGGCAGATAGTGCATCTGCCCGGCATAGCCGGAATCGATCCAGAGATTCAAATTGTGAACCCCGGTGGGCGTGACGGCCGGACAGACGCCACTGAGCNCAAAACCGAGTCGACTTGCTTCTGCCTTGAGCTTTTCAGTTACAGTAGGATTCACTTGCGCCACCCGCATGCCCTTTTACGTTGAGGAAAACCACTCGGTTCCATTCTCAGTCATCACCCCGTCGGGCTCAATCCTCTGCCCCCGTCCTGAGCGTCCGTTTTGTGATTTTCAGCCCTATTTTTTGCTCGCCCTGACCGATAGGGTAGAGGAATCGGCAAGAAGGGCGATTTTCTTGGCCGCTTATTCTTAGCCGCTTAGAAGATAACACGCTTGGCCGATCGCGCAATCGACAGTTGCTGATCAGGCGAAGACGGCAAGCCACGACGGCAAACCAAAACCAAAATCAAAATCGAAATAGAAACAAAAATAAAAATCGATGTGGCGTTCTCTTTTCTCACTCATCGCTTGTCTCTGCCTGCTAGGGGGTTGTCGCCAGGAGCCCCGGACGGAGGATTTTGGCGAGGTGATTTATGAGATCCCCAAGGTTCCCGAAACGCAGGAACCGGGCGCGTCGAGCGATCGACAATAGACTTGCAGTTCCCGGGTCGATCGAACCTGCGGCGCTGTTCTGCGGGGCACGGCTCGTGTGTCAGCGTGGTTACTCCGCCTTTTTTCCCACGCTTTTTTTCCCACGCCTTTCTTCCCGCACCGGCCTCGGTCGTGCGCAGCGTGAGGATGTCACGAAAATTGTACGATGCGGGATTTTTTTAGCGTCCGCTTCTTCTGTTCCCGTTGGCCGATCGGGAGCAGCGAGCGATTCAAAAAAAAAAACGTTTGACAGCGTGCACCGCGAATCGCTAGGATATACCTGAACACATGTACAGGAGTCCGCAATGCACACCAACCCCAGGCGGTTTCAGCCCGGCACCTACAACAGTGGTCAGCCCTATGCTCCGGCCCGCGGTCGGCATGCACCCCGGCAGCAGGTCGAGGATCGCTTAGCACCTTCCCATGCCGTGATCGATCTGCCGCAGCAGCAGCCGCACCCTGACGAGTTTGTGCGTGCGATTGAGCGCGAGATGAAGATTCGTTGTTACCGCCGCAAAACCGTGAAAACCTATAAAAACGCGTTGCGTGCGATGCTGGGCTGGTTTGGCGGTTGCCCCCACCTGATCACCCGTGAGGATGTGCGGGTTTATCTTGAAATGCTTGTCGACGGGGGTGCCGGTTCGTCCTGGATCGGCATCAACCTTTCGGCGATCCGAACCGGTTTCGACAAAATGTGCGGTCAGTCGATCACGCTCGGCCTTGAATCGCCCAGGCGTCCCAAGCGATTGCCGGTGGTTCTCAGTGGTCAGGAGATCATCCGCCTGCTGCAAGCGGCCCCTTCGCTCCGCGACAAACTGCTACTGGGCATCATGTATGCCACAGCGATGCGGGTNTCNGANGTCTGCAANCTNCGCAACCGCGACATTGATTTCGACCGGCAGCGGATACGCGTCTGGCAGGGCAAGGGCCGCACGGATCGCCAGGTGTTATTGCCCGAATCATTACGGGGCATTTTGCACGAGATCTGCGAGGGCGGAAGCGGCGACGACTTCCTCTTTCCGGGTGAGCGACGCGGGCGTTATCTTTCCCCCCGCACGGCGCGTCGGGCGATGCAGCGTGCGCTGCAAATGGCGGGCATCCGCAAGCGGGCCAGTTGCCACTCGTTACGTCATTCGAGTGCAACGCACATGGTGGAAAATGGCACCAACATCCGCTGCATCCAGACATTACTCGGCCACGTTCGCCTGGAGACCACGCGGCTTTACACGCATGTGGCCGAGCTGAACGAGCGGCAGGTACGTTCGCCACTCGATGTTCTTTCGGGGGATCGCGGTTCACAGTCACTGGTGCAACCGGTAGGCCGCATGCGGTTGCAGTTAACCGAGACGGCCGACCCGCGTTCTGCGGCAGTGCAGTTGACCATTTTCACCGACAACCGCCAGGTCACACTTGGTGGAATCACGGTCCGCGAGGCGCGTCCTGGTTGGGNGACATTAGANCTACCCCCCTGGGAACGCTGGGCGGATGCACTCGGCCAGTTATCGCGACGGGAGCACGAGCGACTTGAATCGCCCGATTTCTATGCGCTTTTGCAGCGGCATGCGACGACCCGTTATCTGGAGTGGCGCGATCCGTAGGGAGCGGCAACGATCCAATCACTTCCACGGCATGGCCTTCCCGGCTTGCCTTCATGCTGCGCCGATGCCACATTTTGCCTGCCAGAATGCGTCATTTTCGCACACCCTTTCTAGAAGTTGCTTGCCAAGGGCGTCCCAGAGGGTCAATAATGCACCTGAATGTTTTATCCAGGGCAGCGACCAAGCAGCGCACGTGCGCTCTTTCGGACACGCTGTCCGCTAGAGTACTGTTGGGCGATCATTGGCAAACCTAAATCCCCCAGGTTCTGAAGCTGGCACAAAATCAGAAGCGAAAATTAGCTTGCTTCTTGTTCCTGTTGCTGTGGCAGGCGGAATTCTGACTGGAACAATGGCTGAATGGCTTTTGACAGACATAGACATTGCGCCATCGGAATTGATACC
>NHBP01000066.1 GCA_002168195.1 Planctomycetaceae bacterium TMED10 | reverse complement strand
AACCGCCACCTCCGCCATCCATTTTCCGAGCCGCAGCCAAAATCTCAGCCACGGACAACTTCTTTTCATCAGCCATTTTTAAGCTACCTGCGATGACACAACCTGCAGGGTGACAACATGTTGCAAATCCCCGCAAGCACGGCTGCCTAGTTTGTGAGATTTTTCACAAACTCTAAAAAAATTATCCCTCAATGTCACTATTTGTCAACTGCCCCCATCGGCCCACCCGGCCCGGTGGCAAGCCGAGAAGCCACCATTTATACCACCGGGAATGACTCAATTGCGATTGTAACATCGGAGTGTAAATTTCAGAATCCCTCTTCTTGCCGCTTCGACACTGATAATCAAAATTTTGTGCCCATGACTCGATCAGACCGCCGGTCAACTGCTGGGCCGTTTAGAAGACGCTGAGCAAAACCTTTTTCTTCAGATCGCAACAGAGAACAGTGATGGAAGTGATGGAGAGGCAAAGAGAGATTCCGCCGGATTCAAGGATACGCCCGGCACCGTAAGCGATGCTTCAATCACTAATCTCAATCACTTATTGATTGCAAAGTGATTTCAAAACCGTTCTAAAACCAAACCAAATCAAAAACAAAAAAAGGTTACTTCGAGACATCCTGGGTAGGGGTACTTTAGACCGGCACAAGTTTGGGCCGCCCGGGCAATGCATCGCACCATCGCATCGCACCATCTCGATCCATGACGCTGCGCACTGAATATGCTACATTCGCACGCATGGCCGCACGCAACGCACCGAGGCGATTGCTGCTTTAGGGCCAAAAACTTGCAAATTTAAAGGGTTTAATGAATATACTCGTCGTAGGAAGCGGTGGCCGGGAACATGCCTTGGCCTGGAAAATGGCCCAGAGTCCCCGAGCGGATCGGATTTGGGTCGCCCCTGGAAATGCGGGAACGCAACAGGATGTAGAGAACGTTGATTTGCCGAGCGATGATTTCGAGCAGATCATCAAATTTGCCAAGCAAAATGCGGTCGGCTTGACGGTGGTCGGTCCCGAAGCCCCGCTGGCGAACGGTTTGGTCGACGCGCTTGAAGACGCAGGAATTCCTACATTTGGCCCCTCGCAGGGAGCGGCTCAATTGGAAGCGAGCAAAGTCTTTTGCAAACAAATTCTTCGCCGAGCCGATGTGCCCACTGCGGATCATCACGCCTTTATTGATGCCGATAGCGCGATTCTCTATCTGAAAACACAGGAAGATCGTCCCTGGGTCGTCAAAGCCGATGGACTGGCGGCCGGGAAAGGAGTGATCGTATGTGAAAACGTGGAAGAGGCGATCGATGCAGTCCAGCGAATCGCCGGTGACAAGGCATTCGGCGCGGCGGGAGATGAACTGGTCATTGAAGAGAGGCTGTACGGACAAGAGGCGAGCATCCTGGCGATTACCGATGGGCGTACGCTGGTCACCCTTCCAGCCGCCCAAGATCACAAACCAGCGCTTGACGGTGATACCGGTCCCAATACCGGCGGAATGGGTGCCTATAGCCCGACGCCCCTGATCGATGCAGCGGCACAGGCGAAAGTGGAGGAGGAAATTCTTGTCCCTACCGTGCACACAATGAAACGCGCAAGGCAGCCATTTCAGGGGGTCCTCTATGCCGGNTTGATGGTGACCAATCAAGGCATCAAGGTCCTTGAGTACAACGTTCGGTTCGGCGACCCGGAGTGCCAACCGCTGATGATGCGACTGGAGAGTGACCTGGTCGACCTGTTTGAGGCAACCGTCCATGGGGACCTCGCCTCCATCGAGCCACCCCGCTGGGATCCAAGACCGAGCGTTTGTGTGGTGATGGCAAGCGAAGGGTACCCGGGGGATTATCAGAAGGGACATCCNATCCGGGGGTTGGACGAGGCCTCCCGATTGCCGGATGTGAAAGTCTTCCATGCGGGAACCCTGGAAAAGGATGGTGAGATTGTCTCCAACGGTGGTCGCGTCCTTGGTGTCACGGCACTGGCCGATACGGTTGCCGGTGCAAAACTACAGGCGTACCGNGCCGTGAAGTGCATCCGCTGGAAAGGGGCGTGGTGCCGTAAGGATATTTCTGACAAGGCAATTCACCCCTGACATTGCGGCAGATGCCCTGTTAAATTTTGCGCGTCCCGAAACCCATACCCAGGAACGTGGAGGTCGTATCGCATGTCTTTTTCGCTTGATGGACACGTGGCACTCGTCACCGGAAGTAGCACCGGACTGGGCAAAATCACCGCCCGAAATTTGGCGACTGCCGGTGCCAAGGTTGCAGTCAATTTCGCCAACAACCGGGAACGCGCCGAAGAGAGCTTTGCCGAATTTGAGCAACACGGCTGCGAAGGAATGCTCGTGCAGGCAGATGTGACCTCTGAAGCGGAAGTCGATCGGATGTTCAACGAAATTGAATCGAACCTCGGTCCGGTCGACATCGTGGTTGCCAATGCCACACCCGATCAACCGCTGCTNCCGATTGAGGAATACGATTGGGAATTTTACGAATCGATGATTAATTTTTTTATTAAAAGTCCTTATCTGCTCGCGCGTCGCGCACTGCCGCACATGAAATCCAAAAAATGGGGCCGGATTGTCAATATTACGAGTGAGGTTTATCACACGAGCGTGGCACCATTCAGCGCTTACGTCGCGGCCAAAGGTGGACAGATCGGTTGGTCGCGGAGCATGGCAACCGAACTGGCGCCCTTCGGGATCACGGTCAATATGGTTTCCCCGGGCTGGATACCGGTGGAACGTCATGAAAAAGATGCCCCGGAAGACAAAGACGCTTACTTGGCAACGATTCCCATGCAACGCTGGGGCGTCCCCAAGGATGTGGCGGACGCAGTCCTGTATTACGCGAGCGAAGAAGCCGCCTTCGTGACCGGGCAGACCCTGTGCGTGAACGGAGGGCGAAGCCCCTGGTAAAGGAGTTTCGTCGGTTTGGTCTTGGACAGGGCCGAATTTCCGGTCTAAGATGAAGAAGTGAAGAGACCGTTCGGACAGAGAAAAACGAGCAACCGTATCTTTGTCTTCCAATCCCACCCGGCCCACCCTTTGCCGATTGACCCTTGCGCATGCTTCCCGCCGTTATTTCCTTTCGTTGTCGCTGCTGCATCCCTCGTACCCTTGGGGCCCGTCGGGGCGTCTGGTACCGATCCACGCTCTGGGCCTTCGCGGCGCTGATCACCGCCTGGATGACAGCACCGGGACCCTGTGTTGCCGAGAACGTTGCCGAGAAAAATGTTTCCTCCTTCGAACCGACCATCGAAGCGGCATCCGATCAGGGGGAAAAAGCAATCGCGGGTTTCGCGCTCCCCAAACCGTTTAAGGTGGAATTATTTGCTGCCGAACCGATGCTTGCCAACCCTGTGGCGCTGAGTATCGATCCTGCGGGCCGCGTGTTTGTTGTCGAATCATTTCGATACGGCAACAATCCACAATCGACAAACCTCGAAGATGACCTGGCCTGTCGTACCGTTGCGGACCGGCTGGCGATGCACCGCAGAAAACATGGCGAGGAAGTTGAGAATTTCACCAAACGGCATGACCGCGTCCGTTTACTGGAGGATACGGACGGCGACGGACGGGCCGATCGAGCAACCGTATTTGCAGATCAATTCAACCAAATCGAGAGTGGGCCTGCCGCCGGTGTCTTGGCCCTCAGAGACGAAGTGCTGCTAACGAGCATTCCTGATCTCTGGAGACTGGAGGATGCTGATCGAGACGGGAGAGCGGAAAAACGCGCATCGCTCAGTCACGGCTATGGCGTGCATGTGGGATTTCGAGGCCACGACATGCACGGGCCGATGCTCCACGTGGACGGCCGGATTTATTTCACCATCGGTGACCGCGGACTCCACGTCGAAACACCGGAGGGTGTGGTTTCGTTACCGCACCAAGGTGCGGTTCTCCGCTGCAATCGTGACGGCTCGGGACTCGAAATTTTCCATTCCGGTCTTCGTAATCCCCAAGACCTTTGTGCCGACGATTTTGGCAACCTCTTTACCGGTGACAACAATTCTGACGGGGGGGATAAAGCGCGGCTCGTACACGTGCTTGAAAACGGTAACAGCGGTTGGCATATGGGCTGGCAGTATATGGGCGAGAAAGACTATCGTCGCGGTCCCTGGAATGCGGAACGCATGTGGCATCTTCCCTTCAAGGGACAGGCCGCCGATATCCTGCCTCCCATCGCGCACATCGGAAACGGCCCGTCGGGAGTTGCTTTCTATCCGGGCACGGGACTGAATCCAGCGTACCAAGGAAAGATGTTCCTGTGCGATTACAACGGATCGGCTGCGCGAACCGGAGTCTATGCATTCGGATTCAAACCGGATGGTGCATCGTTTCAGATCGAGAACCTGCACCAGTTCCTCTGGGGTCTTTCCTGCAGCGATGTGGCCTTTGGACCGGACGGCCTTTACGTTGCGGATTGGGCAGCTTCCTGGAATCCGGCAGGGAAAGGACGGGTTTACCGCGTTTTTAATCCCGAAGTTGATGCAAAACGCGCTATCGCAGAAACCGCAAAACGACTCGGTGAGGGCATGCAGGATTGTGACAACGAAACGCTCATCAGTTTGTTGTCGCATGCCGATCGCCGGATTCGCTTAGATGCTCAACTCGAACTGACGACCCGCGGCAAAGATGCCGAAAATTTGCTCCATGAAACGGCACAGGAAAGCCCGCACCGCATGGCGCGGCTCCACGCCATTTGGGCACTCGGTATCCTCGGTCGTGACGATCCGAATCGTCTCGGCCGGATGCTTCCACTGCTTGAGGACCGTGATGCGGAAGTACGTGCGCAAGCTGCCTACGTATTGGGAGATGCGCCACTTGATGCGGCCAGTTCATCGATTACGCCGCTGTTGGCTGATCCGGTACCTCGCGTACAGATGCTTGCTGCCATCGCACTCGGTAAACTCCGCGACCCGACTGCCGTGGAAAGCTTGCTCCAGATGCTCCGCGTCAACGAAGATCGCGATCCTTACCTCCGCTACGCNGGAGTGACCGGATTGGCAGGGATCGGCGACCGCGATGCGTTGTATGCAAATCGAAATAATCCGAATCGATCCGTACGACTTGGCATCCTGCTTGCCCTGCGACGCATGAATGACCCCCGAATCGCAGCCTTTCTCACCGACGCAGATCCCGAAATTGTGACCGAAGCTGCACGGGCAATTTACGACGAACCGATCGCGGGCGCGCAAAAACAACTCGCCGAAACACTCGACCACTACCTGCAAACAAAGGAAAGCTCCACCGGGCAAGCGACCAATGACGCGCTGATGCGGCGACTGCTTGCAGCGAATTATCGGGCGGGCGGTGACGAACATGCCGAGCGAATCATGNGATTTTTGCANCACGATGCAGGCTCGATTTCCAGTCGCCAAGAAGCAGCTTTCATGCTCAGCGCATGGAATAAACCTTCACCGCTTGACCGCGTTGTCGGGCTCTACAGGCCTCTACCTGCTCGCGATACCGATACGCTTCGCCGGATGCTCGATGCACGGGCCGTGATGCTCCTTGAAAGTGCGGCCCCTGAACTGCGGGAACCGATTATTGATTTACTCTCGACCTATGAAATCGAAAGTGGCACAGAGGTCCTTCAGCGATGGGTGCTAGAAGCCAGTCAAAAAACNTCTACGCGGATTGCTGCACTTCGCCTTTTAAGTGCGCAGGATGTGCCCCAGACAGCCGCCTTGCTCGAATCGGCTTTAACCGATGAAGACCCCGAAGTGCGTATCGCCGCGGGGGCGATTCTCGCGCAACGGCATCCTGACCGAGCCGCGACACTCCTGGTTCCCTTGATCGAAAATAGCAGCTCACAGACTGAAAAACAAAAAGCACTTGCCGCACTCGCGCAAGTTCCGACTAAAGAAGTGGACAACGCCTTCATCGATTGGTTGACGCGTCTGGTCGAAGGTACATTTCCCGANGCGCTACAACTTGATCTGATCGAAGCGGCAGCGCAACGCAAAAATCCACGGATTGCGNAAAAATTAAAAGTCTACCGGGAGTCTTTTCCGCCAAGCGATGCACTTGCCCCATACCGTACGGCACTGCACGGAGGAAGTTACACNCGGGGTCGTGAATTGTTTATCGGGCGGATGGAAGTCAAATGCCTTCGTTGCCACAAGGTAAAAAGTGTAGGAGGAAGTGCCGGTCCGCCTTTGAGTCGCATCGGTGTCGAAAAAAGCAGGGAATATCTCCTCGAATCGATCGTGCTACCGAGTGCCCAGATTGCAAAGGGCTACGAGACAACCGTCATTACGACAGACGAGGGGCGTGTTGTGTCCGGCATCGTTCAATCNGAGGACGANCAATGGATACGTCTGCTCACTCCGGAACGCCAATCGATCGATATCGCAGTGGATTCAATCGATGATCGTTACAGCGGTAAAAGCGCCATGCCGGAAGATATGCACAAATATCTCGATGCATTCGATCTCCGCGACTTGGTCGAGTTTCTGCACCACCTCGGCAGACGACCACAAGACCAATAACCAATAGTTTTACTTCTGCACGTTACGCGACGATACCAACCGATACNATGCGACACCACCATNCGACGACACGACTTCGGTGGGTGGGGCAGGCAATTTGCTTGGTTATAATGAAAGACAGCCGGATTCTGCGCGAAAGCCACCGACATGGGCCCACCACGTATGTACCCAATCAGCAAACTCTCGATCTTGTGCCTGTTCCTATGCATGTGCATGTTCCCGGCCAAAAGAGTGGCGAGCGAACCGATCGATTTCAATCGCGATATCCGCCCGATCCTGGCGGAAAAGTGCTTCCATTGTCACGGGCCGGACAAAGCAGAACGTCAGGCGGACCTACGATTGGATCAAAGGGAAGCGGTCGAAGAGTCCGGAACAATCGTACCCGGTGCGCCGGAGGAAAGCCTCCTCATCGAGCGGATCATGGCCACCGACCCGGACGAACGGATGCCCCCGCCCGAGGCAAAACTAAGTCTCACGCCCGAACAAAAGGAAATGTTGCGCAGTTGGGTGGAGCAGGGCGGCGTTTGGAGCGAACACTGGTCCCTAGAACCACTTGAGCAACCGCAATTACCGACCTCGGACTTTGTCTCGGCGAGCCTGAATCCGATCGATCGTTTTGTCTTTGCGCGGCTTGCAGCGNAAGAGCTTACCCCATCGCCCGAGGCATCGCCCGAGCGTTTACTTCGTCGCCTATCACTTGATCTCACCGGTCTGCCACCCACTCCAAGAGACGTGGAAGCATTTTTAAGCGATCCTTCCCAACACGCTTATGAAAATGCCGTTGACCGTTTACTCGCATCGGTCAACTACGGAGAACGGATGGCTTGGAATTGGCTCGACGCAGCCCGCTACGCAGACAGTAACGGATACCAGGGAGATCCCGAGCGAACCATGTGGCCTTGGAGAGACTGGGTCGTGGATGCACTCAATGCGAATCTGTCATTCGATCGCTTCACACGCCAACAGATTGCCGGTGATTTAATACCGGGAAAGACGCTCGAAACAAAAATCGCAACCGGATTCAATCGCAACAACATGCACAATGGAGAAGGGGGACGGATCTCGGAGGAAAGTCGCGTGGAAAATGTCATGGACCGCGCNGAGACGGTTGCAACCGTCTGGCTCGGTCTGACACTCACCTGCTGTCGCTGCCACGACCACAAATACGATCCGCTCTCCGCCGAAGACTATTACCGGTTTTACGCGTTTTTTAATAACACGTCAGAAACCGGCGCAGGGCGAAGCGGCCAGATGAGCCCTACCGTTACCTTCCAGACACCACAAGACACCGACAAGCGTGCCGTTTTGCAAGCGGCCGTGGAGAGCGCGATTGTACCGATCGATCAGCGGGAAAGTGCGGACAAACCGATCGAGAGAGAAAGGCCAGCTAAGATTGCTCAGATTCTTGAGCAGCCGATCGAGAACCGCAACAGTTCAAGCCTAAAAAAAATTGCGGACTATTTCAAATTGCTCGACGAGGACTACGCCTCGGACCTGAGTTCGCTCTCCCAGCGCGTCGGTGAGCGTGATCAATTCGTGAACCAGTTGCCCAAAGTCATGGTGATGGACACACGCAACGAAAAGCGGGAGACCTTTATTCTCGCTGGTGGTATTTACGACAAGCCGGGCGACAGCGTCACGCCGGGTGTTCCGGCAAGCTTGCCACCGCTGCCTCCAAACGTCCAGGCGGATCGTGCGGGGCTGGCCGAATGGCTGGTACGCGATGAAAATCCACTGACGGCTCGAGTGATCGTGAATCGCTATTGGCAACTTTTTTTCGGTAAAGGGCTCGTGACAACACCCGAAGATTTCGGCACGCAGGGACAGCGTCCCTCACACCCCGAACTCCTCGACTGGCTGGCGAACGAATTCCGGCGCAGTGGCTGGGATGTAAAACGACTGCATCGCTTAATCGTAACAAGCGCAACTTACCGCCAAAGTTCGCGGATGACGCCTGCCCAGCGTGAGGCGGACCCTAATAACCGCTGGCTCGGACGAGGGCCGCGTTATCGACTGCCTTCATGGATGCTTCGTGATCAAGCGTTAGCCATCAGTGGCCAATTAGTGGGGCAGCGAGGTGGGCCTTCGGTGAAACCATACCAACCGGAAAACATCTGGCGAGAGGCAACGTTCGGGAAGAAAAAATATGTGCCTGATAGCGGGGAAAGATTATATCGTCGCAGCCTCTACACTTTTTGGCGAAGGATCGTCGGGCCAACCATGTTCTTCGATACCTCGAGACGACAAACGTGCCATGTCACCGGCAGCGTCACCAACACGCCCTTACACGCGCTTACGACACTGAACGATGTAACTTTTGTGGAAGCCGCCAGAGCACTGGCCCAGCGCGTCATGGCCGATGCACCGTCTGAACCGGAAGTACAACTTTCACGAGCCTTTGAGCGGGCGACGGCACGCAAACCGACGCCGCAGGAACTAGAACTCCTTCGCGACCGCTACCGCGTCGTTCACGAAATATTTGCCACAAACCCGGAGGAGGCACTAAAATTATTAGAGGTCGGTGATTCTTCCCGCAGCCCGGCACTCGACCCGATTGCACATGCTGCGTGTACCGCGATTTGCTCATTGATTTTAAATTTAGACGAAACACTTACCAAGGAATGACCGCAATGCACCCGTTGATTACACATTATCAACAACAGACGCGCCGTGCATTTTTTGGTCGCTCAGCAGGTGGTGTCGGCACGGCTGCGTTAGCATCACTGCTTGCTGGGGAATCGGCGGCACAAACCACCGTCAATGCAACGCAACCGCACTTCAACCCGAAAGCGAAACGGGTTATCTATCTTTTGCAGAACGGTGCGCCATCGCATGTTGACCTCTTCGATTACAAACCTCAGTTGCGCGTCTCCCATGGCCAGCAGATTCCTGATGCGGTTCAAGGCGGAAAACGACTCAGCACGATGACCGGGGGTCAGAAAGAGCGTCCCGTGCTGGCGCCGATCGCCAAATTTGCACAGCGTGGCAAAAGTGGCGCCTGGGTGTCGGACCTCCTTCCGCAGACTGCTGCCATTGCCGATGAACTTTGTTTTGTTAAATCGATGCAAACCGATCAGGTGAATCATGCGCCTGCCATCACCTTTTTTATGACCGGTGCAGAAATGCCGGGCCGACCGAGCATGGGCGCTTGGCTGAACTACGGCTTAGGAAGTGACTCAGAAGATATGCCGGGATTCGTGGTAATGACCTCTCGCGACAAAGAGGCTTCCTGCGGACAAATTTTTTATGATTACTATTGGGGAAGTGGTTTTCTCCCGTCGAAATTCCAGGGAGTTAAATTCCGATCCTCGGGAGACCCGGTCCTTTATCTCTCGGATCCACAGGGCATGAGTCGCTCGATGCGTCGTGGATTGCTCGATACGACGAACCAACTGAACCAACTGAAATTAGAAGCCTTTGGTGATCAGGAAATTGCGACGCGGATCGCGCAGTATGAAATGGCATACCGGATGCAAATGTCGATTCCTGAGTTGGCCGACTTCTCCGATGAACCACAATCNATCCTNGATCTTTATGGCCCCGATGTCCAACGCAGAGGTTCGTTTGCTTATAACTGTCTGATGGCCCGTCGACTGGCCGAGCGCGGTGTACGGTTTGTCCAACTGATGCATGCGGGATGGGATCAGCATCGAAATCTCAACTCTCAATTGGCGATTCAATGTGCCGATACCGATGCGCCCTCTGCGGCTCTGGTCATGGATCTTAAACAGCGCGGACTGCTGGAAGATACGCTCGTTGTCTGGGGAGGTGAATTTGGACGCACACCGTTCCTGCAGGGAAAAATCGCAGATACAAAACGCTGGGGACGCGATCACCATCCTTATGCGTTTACCATCTGGATGGCGGGCGGGGGAATTCAACCGGGGATGACTTATGGTGCATCGGATGACTTTGCCCACAATGTGGCTGAAAATCCAGTCAGCGTCCACGACCTCCAAGCAACTCTTCTGCACTTACTGGGGATCGATCATGAGCGACTGACTTTCAAATTCCAAGGTCGGCGTTTCCGCCTGACGGACGTGCATGGTGAGGTGGTTCAGCCGCTGCTTGCATAAAATCAAGCAGCCGATCCCCATCACAATTACAATGGGTGTCTCGGGGCTTGCGTCACTGGAAGACGGTCGAGAAAATTTACATTCCGCTTCCAATCTGGAACTCTAGACAAAACGCATAAGACATGGCAAAAGAAAGCACACCGGATCGCCCCGAATACATGGAAATTCTGGGACTTTCGCCACCCTATGCGCTGGAGGATGTCAAGAAAGCCTACTTGGACCGCGTGATGCAGGTCCATCCGGATCATGGTGGATCCCGGGAAGAATTTGCAAGGCTCCAGGAAGCATTTGATCGGGCGAGTAAACATCTTGAGATACGTGTCGACCGCCGCGAATGGATCGCGGAACAAGTCGACAGCTACGTGGTCATGCAGGATGTTGTCGAAGTTTTGAATCTCCTCGGTGCAGAAGTAACGACCAATGCCCTCGATTGGCTTGAGCAGTCTTTCGGCGAATTTGCCCAGCTAACGGAAACGATTCTTGCGGTCCGTTTAGAAAACTCTGACGATGGAGATGCGATGATTGAAGCATTGGTTAAAAATCCCGCGATCATGATTGGCCTGACGCGCGTCGAATTGCCTGGGTGTCGTGTCTCGGATGCATCAGTCATCAAACTGGCAAAAATCAAAAATCTACAGCAGCTTGATTTGAGTCGAACCCCCGTGACCAAAGCGTGCCTGGAACTGATTGATCTGTTGCCTGATTTACGCGAGTTGAGATTCGAGAAAACCAAGATCGGATGGTGGCACCAGAAAAAGGCAAACGCAGCGCTCAAGCAACGTGCGTTACCTGCTGTCCGGTTGAGAAGTGCAGGGCGGTAACCGAGGAACCGCTCTCTTTTCCGCCAGACGATTTTTCCCGCGGAAAGCCTGTTCCCGCGTCCCAACCCTCCCAGGATCTTTTGCCCGCAAGCGTACCCCCTGCGGACCTTCTGCGGACCGACTGCGGTAGTGTGGCAGATTTGTTGAGGCAACTGGGAATCAGAAAATCACCGTGCGGCGGCGGAAACGGGAACCGCAGGGAAGATTCGCATTCTCGGCAGGGCCGTTCGTTCACGGTGTGCAGAATCCGGAAGATTGCAGTAAAATGAGTCCTATGAACGGGTACGGTCTCCAAGGGTGGCAACGATTCAAGCATGTGCGCACCTCCGCGCTTTGGCCATTGCGTCAAGGAGTGCTTTACAGTGGGATACTCCTGCTTCACTTCGTGCTTGGCGGCGGGCAAACATTCGGTGCCGAGGGGGCGGATGAAAAAATTCATTTCGGACGCGACATCCGGCCTATTCTTGCAAATCGATGCTTCAAGTGTCACGGACCCGATGCGGCGGAGCGACAGGCCGATCTGCGACTTGATCAGGACGATCCTTCCACTGTGGATACGCTCGACACGGACATCCTTTCTCCGGGCAACCCCGAGCAGAGTGCGCTTTACCTGCGGATCAGCGAAACAGACCCTGAAACACGTATGCCACCGGCAAGTGAGGGTCCGCCGCTGACCAAAAGTGAACAGCGAAAGATCCGCGAGTGGATCGAGCAGGGCGCACCCCGATCATTGCACTGGGCGTTTGTCGCACCCGAAAGCAAAATGCCGCCCAACGTGAACGATCAGGTGTGGCCACGCAATGAGATCGACGCCTTTGTCCTTAATCGTTTGGAAAAAGAGNGCCTGACACCTGCCCCTGAGGCAGACCGTCGCACGCTGATCCGTCGCCTGAGCTTCGATCTACGGGGTCTACCACCCTCCATCGAAGAGGTCGAAGCTTTTGTCAGCGATCCGGATCCCAACGCCTACACCAGCCTCGTTGAAACCATGCTGCAATCGCCCCATTATGGCGAACGTATGGCTCAAGATTGGCTCGATCTTGCCCGCTACGGGGATACCACCGGTTTTGCATCGGATGTTCCACGGCCTATGTGGCTCTATCGGGATTGGGTGATTCGTGCGCTCAACGAAAACCTTCCTTTTGATCAGTTCACCATTGCGCAGTTGGCGGGGGACATGTTGCACGGAAGCGATCCAAACAATCTGATCGCCACCGGATTTCATCGATGCTCGATGCAGGCCTTGGGAAACAACCCACGCAAAGAAGAGTTTCGTGTGAAAGGCATCATTGATCGAGTCAACACGACGGCCCGAGTGTTTCTCGGCCTGACCATGGGATGTGCGGAGTGCCACGACCACAAATTCGATCCGATCACGCAGAATGAGTATTACGGGATGTTTGCAATCTTTAATAACGTGCCTCACTACGGTGAAAATTTTGAAGTCCGTGGTCCCCGGATCAAGGCGGCCTCACCACTGGCCGCNACGCGCCAAGTGCAAATCGATCAAAGACTCAAAACGCTCCGGCAGCAAGTTCCCCAACCTGATCCCGAGATTCAATCCCATCGGCAAGCCGCATGGGACAGTGAGCTCTCTCGATTGATCGCTGCCGACCAAACCGGAAATCCCGATCTGGTCGCACAGTGGCCATTGGAAAAAGATAATCAACGCCGCGTTCGCGATGCCGAAAATTTACGTGTTGCGGGCGATTTTACAATTACGGCAACGATCCGGACGACGGGCGAGGTTGCCGATATTGTTTGCAAATATGACTCCGAACGTGGCGANCGGGGGTACGTGTTTGGAATCGGTGGGGAAGGGGAGGCCAATGCGGCAGAAGGACAACTTTATGCGTGGATCTCCAGTCAACGCGATCGGTTTGAAGGAATCCAAATCTACGGATCGATTCCTGTGAATGATGGCCAGGAGCATCATGTGGCGTTGGTCTTTGGTGCCGGTGAGTCGGTCGACCTGTACGTCGATGGTCGTCGCGATACTGACGCGCGACGACTGGGCACACCACCGGAGCGCGTCGCACAAAGTCGCTGTGACCTGCTGATTGGCCAGGGCTACGGTCTTCAGGCCGATGAAACTAAATATACACTCAACGGCGGCTTGACCGACGTGAGACTCTACCAGGCGCCGCTTCGGTTGGCGGCGACCACCGACCGATTGCCCGAGCCCATAGAATCTATTTTAAAAACCCCNCACAGGTCACGCGATTTAGATCAAAAGGAACTCCTCCATCGCTTCTTTATCCGCACTGATCGAAGTCATTTCCCTGCAGATCTACGGTTACAGATTGAGCGACTCGAACAAGAACGGGCCTTGCTCGACCAAAAGTACGAAGCTCAGGTAATGCGGGAGATGGAAAACCCACGGACGACTTACGTCCACCGCCGCGGCAATTATTTGGACCGCGGTGCACAGGTTCAGCCGGGCGTACCGGGGTGTCTCCCTTCACCGAGTCAACCGCGTAATCGACTTGCACTGGCTCGCTGGCTGGTAAGCCCACAACATCCGCTTACCGCAAGAGTTACTGTGAATCGGTATTGGCAGCACTATTTTGGCACGGGCCTGGTTGCCACCGCTGACGATTTTGGCCGACAGGGGGCATGGCCATCCCATCCCCAACTGCTTGATAACTTGGCGGTGACATTCGTGGAGAGTGGCTGGGACGTGAAGGCAATGCACCGCAAAATTGTCAACAGCGCCACCTATCGTCAAAGTTCGGATGTGGGTGCAGAGGCATACGCGATTGATCCGGCCAACAGGCTGCTTGCGCGAGGCCCGCGAACACGCCTCCCGGCAGAACAGATACGCGACAACGCCCTGGCCATTGCCGGACTACTCTCGACGAAGTTCGGCGGGCAGAGCGTGTACCCGCCGCAACCGGAAGGCATTTTGGAGGAGAAGGGACAGTTGCAATATCACCCCGCCTGGGTCACCAGCAGCGGAGAAAATCGTTATCGACGCGGGCTTTATGTGTACTGGAAGCGAATGCATCTGTATCCGTCCCTTGCAACGTTCGGCGCGTCGACTCGGGAACGCTGCACGGTCAAACGCTCGGTGTCCAATACACCGCTGCAAGCACTCGTGCTGCTGAACGACCCNGTGTTTGTCGAGGCGGCCCGAAACTTTGGTCGTCAAATCCTTTTACATGCCGGACCCGGCACCGAAGAGCGTATTGACTATGCACTCACGCGGTGCGTCGGGCGACCTGCAACGCCCGAAGAAAAATCCCGGTATGCGCAGTTCGTACACGAACAAACGGAACGGTTTACNGCAGATCCANNGCGNGCAGCAGAATGGATTGANTCCGAAACGANNNNTTCTCCGGAAACGCCCTTGGCACCGCAGGCNGCCTGGACGCTTCTTGCCGCCACACTTTTAAATCTTGATGAAACAATCAGCAAACCCTAGCATNCCTGCNATGCAAAAAAAACAAGCCNCNTCNCAGCTTCTTCCNAGNCGNATGTTTTTATCCAGGTCCGGACTGGGGCTGGGAACGGCCGCACTCGGATCGTTGCTCGCGGGCGAAAAAGCAATTTCAG
Source organism: Planctomycetaceae bacterium TMED10 (assembly GCA_002168195.1). Taxonomy (GTDB): domain Bacteria; phylum Planctomycetota; class Planctomycetia; order Pirellulales; family UBA7805; genus UBA7805. The sequence goes on along the minus strand of NHBP01000066.1, from coordinate 18,697 downwards.
CGGACGCGCAGCCTCAACCACGAACACATTTTCTGCCGCAGGCAAAGCGGGTGATCTATCTCTTTATGTCAGGCGGTCCGTCACACATCGACCTCTTTGATCCCAAACCGCTTCTGGCAAAAATGGACGGGGAACCGATTCCGGAGAATCTGATCCGCAATCATCAATTTGCGATGATCAAAACGGCTGCCCCGCTGATCAAAGGATCGCCCTATGCTTTTACNCGCTGTGGCGAGAGTGGTCACGCGATTTCCCATCTTTTGCCGCAGACTGCAAAAGTGGCCGATGAACTCGCCGTGATTCGCTCGCTGCACACCGACACGTTCAACCACGATCCGGCCGTGATGATGATGAATACGGGTGATGTCCGGTTTGGTCGGCCGGCGATGGGAGCATGGCTCTCTTACGGTCTGGGCAGTGAAAACAAAGATCTCCCGGCGTTTATCGTGTTGGCCTCGGGCGTGAACACCAACCAACCCCTCCTGCAGTCCTATTGGGGAAATGGTTTCCTTCCCTCCCATCATCAGGGGGTTCAGTTTCGTAACCAAGGCGCCCCGGTTCTCTTTGCACATAATCCTCCCGGCATTGACCGACGCACCCGTCGGGCGATGCTCGATTTAATTGGTGCAGCAAACCGCGATCAGCTTGCCGCGGTTGGAGACCCAGAAATTCGCACGCGGATCGAACAGTACGAAATGGCTTACCGCATGCAAATGAGTGTTCCCGAACTTACTGATTTAGGCCAAGAACCGGCCCACATCCATGCGGCGTATGGAACGCAACCCGGACAGGTTTCCTTTGCCAACAATTGCCTGCTCGCGCGACGATTGGTCGAACGCGGGGTGCAATTCGTGCAGCTTTATCACAAGGGGTGGGACTCGCACACGAAACTTGAATCGGATCACGAGAGACAATGCCGTGAAACAGACCAGCCGATCGCGGCACTTCTGACGGATCTTCGCCGCCGGGGATTGCTCGATGACACGCTGGTCATCTGGGGAGGCGAATTCGGTCGCACGCCGGTCGCTCAGGGTTCAGGGAAAGATTACGGTCGCGACCACCATCCCCACGGCTTTACGATGTGGATGGCCGGGGCAGGAGTACGCCGAGGAATAACGTACGGTTCGACCGATCCATTTGGCTACTTCGCAGAAGAAAATCCGGTGCATGTTCACGACCTCCATGCAACGGTTTTACATCTACTGGGAATGGATCATCGCCGTTTAACATTTCGCTTGCGCGGGCGAGATTTCCGCCTGACAGATGTCCACGGCAAAGTCATCCAACCCCTCCTGGCCTGAAACACATCCCCGCTCACACAGGATCGCTCGTTCGCTTCGGAGTGTGGAAATCACGAATATCGACGCAGTCCATTCCTGCGCGTCGCCCCGCTTCCATCCCGGTATCGGTATCCTCGTAAACGCAGCAGCCTGCCGGATCGACCCCTAAACGACGCGCTGCCTCCAAAAAAACATCCGGTTCGGGTTTGTGCCGCTCCGTATCTTCTGCACCCACGATGCAATCAAACCAATCCGTAATTCCAAGCTGACCGAGCGTTCGGTTGACCATCTCCCGTGTACTCCCCGAGGCGACACCCATTGGAATTTGTCCGCGATATGCCCGGGCAATATCAAGGACCGGCTCAACCGGTTCGATATGTGGCAACGATTCGAGGTACGCCGCCTCTTTGAAATCAACGATTCGCTGGACATCCTCGTTGAGTCCTGCTTCGCTTAAAAGCATTTCCACAATTTTCGCCACCGGAACGCCGCCTAATGAGTAGAATCGGTCTTCCGATAATTCAAAACCAAACGACTCCGCCGCACGCGACCAGGCACAATAGTGAATGGGCATCGTATCGGCCAACGTTCCGTCGCAGTCAAAAATCAACGCAGCATAGGTTTTCATTCGTATTCGAGGCCTTTTTAGAGGAGAGCAGGGGGCGATAGTCTTCGGGAGGCCAAATGCTCAATAATACTAAACCACAACCAACCCGCTGAGAAAAGTGGACAATCCATGAACGAGCCATTAAAAGCTTTGCCCCCGGTCGACTATCCCGGAATCGATGGTTTTCTTGGCTGGCGTGGTTCGGTGATGATGGATGTGGTGTTGCTGGCCATGTTTGCCATTGTACCACTGCTCTGCATCAGCATTGCGTTGGTCCGCTATCGAAAAAAATACACCGTCCACAAACGAATCCAAATTTCGCTTGGCATCATTCTCGCNGTGGCGGTTCTTCTCTTTGAGATCGATGTGCGGATGTACTCTTGGCGACCTCGCGCCGAACCTTCGCCCTATTTTGCGACCGGATGGGTCGATTGGGCACTGTGGCTGCATCTTCCTTTTGCAATCAGTACGGCCTTCCTCTGGATTTACGTATTTACCTGGGCGCTTCGTAATATTCCTCACCCACCGGGCCCCGGGGCNTGGAGCGCTCGCCACCGCTTCTGGGCCCGCTTGGCCGCTCTTGATATGATTGCCACGGCGATTACCGGCAGCATCTTTTATTTCCTGGCTTTCATTGCCTCCTGAAGCGTATCGATTCGATGGATCGCCTCGAGAAAAGCGATCGCGCTTGCCTCAACGCTGTCGGTCGAAATCCCGCGTCCATGAAAAAGCTTTCCTTGATATTCAACCTCCACGTTCACCTCGCCCTGTGCGTCATGTCCGACCGAAACGCTGTGAACAGAAAATTCTGTGCAACGAACCTCATAACCGGTCAGCTTTTCAATCGCCAGAAAAACGGCATCCACCGGCCCATCCCCGGATGCCATCTCGGTCGTCTGCATTTCTTCACCATGCTGCAACGTCAATGTCACCCGTGGTGTGCTTTCGCTATCGATTTCCATTCGGTAATCGGCGAGCGTCCATCGCTGCGCGTGAACGCGTATTTCCTGTTCGATAAGTGCCGCGACATCACTGTCGTAAATTTCTTTTTTCTTGTCGGCCAGNTCTTTAAAGTCAGCAAACACGCGTTTCAACTGCGCATCGCTTAATACGTAGCCGAGTGTCGCTGCCCGGTCGGCGAGGGCCGCGCGTCCACTGTGCTTGCCCAGGACCAAATCCGTATGCGAAAAACCGACATCTTGNGGTCGCATGATCTCATAGGTTGAAGCTTCTTTCAGCATCCCATCCTGGTGAATGCCTGCCTCATGCGCAAATGCGTTGCGGCCCACAATTGCCTTATTCCGCTGCACTTGAAGCCCAGTGATGGCCGATACGAGACGACTGGCGGGTACCAGCCTTTGCGAAACGATTTGTGTATCTGTCTGATAATAGTCACCTCGGGTACGCATCGCCATCACAATCTCTTCGAGTGAGCAATTACCTGCCCGCTCACCAATCCCGTTGATCGTGCATTCGATTTGGCCTGCACCGTTTTCAACGGCTGCCAGACTATTGGCAACGGCCAAGCCGAGATCGTTGTGACAATGAACGCTGATCACGGCTTGTTCGATATTCGGTACACGTTCTTTCAGCGTACGAATAACGCGTCCCATATGACTTGGCGTCGCATAACCCACCGTATCTGGAATATTCACCGTGGTCGCCCCGGCTTCAATCGTGGCTTCGACAACGCGGCAGAGAAAATCGATTTCGGTGCGGGCTGCGTCTTCCGGAGAAAATTCGACATCCGCACAGTAACTTGCGGCTCGCTGCACACCAGCAACTGCGCAATCAAGTATTTCCTCTTGCCCCATCTTCAATTTGAACTCGCGATGGATCGCACTGGTTGCAAGAAATACGTGGATTCTCGATCGCTCAGCAGCCGCCAAGGCTTCCCACGCGCGATCGATATCGGCATCGTTACAGCGTGCCAGACCACAGATCACAGGACCTTTGATCTGCGCTGCAACTTCGCGCACCGCTTCAAAATCTCCTGGTGAAGCGATCGGGAAACCGGCTTCGATCACATCGACCTGCAGTTCGGCAAGCATTTGGGCGATCTTTAACTTCTCCTCCAGATTCATGCTGGCACCGGGAGACTGTTCGCCATCGCGAAGCGTTGTGTCAAAAATCCTTATCGTCCGAGGCACAGGGCTATCCATCAGGCACTCCTCTCTACTCCGCCGAATCATCGGTTCTACGGGCGCTCAGCCAAGCGACCAAGAGCACGCTTACCCTTTCAGTTTACCGACAGCCGACCCTCGCCAGCAATGGCAACGCATGCGACGATAGCTCAAATTACACCTCGATTGCCCCAAGTGTCCCTTTCGCCAGGGGCGACATTCGCGTACTATCTGCGGCCCCTGCCAAAGGTATTTGCAGGCTAAATCCGAGGCAGTGTACGCTCACCAACCCCCGATTAGAATGCCGTGGATTTTCAAATTCAGCGCTGTTCCCGGCGATGCTCTGCCACGGAAAAAGAATTCCAACCTGGAGAGGTTTTTTATTCCGTGCTGATTGCTGATGGAGCAGAAATCATTCGTCAGGACTTTTCGAAAGCAGCTTGGGAAGGACCACCTGCTGAGTCGCTTGGTTGGTGGAAATCGTGTATGCCGGCAGCAAGTAGCAAAAAGATTGGCTGGGCACCCAACGAAGTGATGCTTGAATTTTTCCAGGAACTGGCAGATAAACCAGAAAAAGAAGACCTGCGGTATGTACTCACACTCTTATTGATTCGGCGACGTGTCATGCGTCTTGAGGAAACTGAAAAGCCACAGGACGGTCGCGAGCAACTGGTCGTGTATTGCAGTCGCCAGGAAGAAACCCATCACGTGCCCGTGGTACATCCTAATCCGACCCGCACTCGAGAAATCCAAGACGAACTGGCTGATTTATTGCTAGCCAACGCCGACGAATAGATTAAATCTTCTTAGCGTCCCCATACAATCATGACCACCACCGATCAAAATCATCAATCGACGCACCGTCTCTGGCTGATGCTCTTCTGTACGTTACTTGTAGCCAGTGGTGCTTCGTGTCCTCGCACAGCCTGGCAACCCTTCAAACCGTCGGCTCCCGTTGCGTTTGCAAGCAAGGAACCATCTCTCGAAGAAGTAGCGCAGGTGGTCAACGCCAATCGCGCAAAAATCACCGGTCTTTACTCGACCAATTCCCGGATCAGTGGAACAGACTTTCCCTCATTGCGAACGAGCCTAGCGGTGGCTGGAGAACGTAATGTCCGGTTGCGTGCGGGCACCGGCATCACCGGACAGGAAATGGATGTCGGTAGTAACCAGGAGATCTTCTGGTTCTGGGTCAAAAGGACAGATCCGCCGGCGCTTTTTTATGGCAAATACGATGAATATCCAGCGCCCAATATCGGAGGCGGATTACCGGTTCGCCCGGAATGGCTGACCGAAGCAATCGGGCTCGTTTCGCTCCCTCCTCACCAAGAACACCAGGGACCCTTCCGCCGAAATGACGGCCTTCTGGAAATCCGCAGTCCGCTGATTGGTCCCACAGGTCCGATGACACGGGTATTGATTCTTGACGCAGGGAGTGGCTGGGTTCAGGAAATCCAGTTGATTGACGCGCAAGGCCAACTCGTTGCTGCCGCCCGAAACAGCGATCATTTCCGGGATCCCGAAAGTGGCGCTGTGTTGCCCCGAACCACCGAAATTGATTGGCCGGCAGCTGGAATGCAGCTCACCCTGCGACTGGGCGATGTCCAGGTCGGACCCCTCGACCCAAACAGTGACATGTGGTCCAAGCCAAGTTATCCGGGCTTTCCCGATGTGAGCGTGACCGAACCGAATGCTTCACCAGCAGTCGGCATGACAAGCCTGAACATGCCGAGTCCGGCTTTAGGAAACGAGCCACTGGCCGGAGTGGGAAATGCACACACATCCCATGCACCCGCCGCCCAAGCGGCGGAAGCAAATCCATGGCGTGCTGCGTCGGGTATTACTCCCTTGCNAGTGCCGCAGAGCATTTCGTCAAAAACCGTCGCGTCGCAATCAGCAATTCGTGCGCAAGACGAAGCGATTGCCTTGCCAAGCAGTAAGCAAGATGCAGCTGCGAAGGCTTTTCGCGGAAGAATCAGGTCCGATTCGCGTCGACACGGCGCAGTTTTTCACGGGCGCGACTAAGCAACGGGCCNATGCTGTTTTCAGCAATTCCGGTNGCCACACTGATTTCGTAGTANCTTCGTCCCTCNAGATGNNAAAGCCGTACNACGTCCCGNTCCGCACCTTCCAATTCGGCNAGNAGNCGCTCCACTTGGTCCTGGTCACTCAAGATNGCNGCAGCCTCTGGATGCGGATCGGCAATGTCTGCGTCGAGTTGGTTTGAAAAATGTGCAGATGGCCCACCTACGGGTGAACCTAACCGCGTAATGGTACGAATCACAACGCGTCGGGCGACAACTGTCAGATAAGTGGCCAAACTGCTTTGACCACGAAAATGCCGCAAAACTGCAAAGTCATTGGCCACGAATGCTAAAAAGACCTCTGCGACCAAATCATCTCGATCCGCTTCCGATGGGCGAAAGGAGCGGTTGCGCGAGACTTGGTGGACCACATGGATCACAAGACCCATGAACCGATCCACAAAGCTCTTCCACGAACCGGGATGCTGTGCAAGGCAGCGGTCGAGCAATTCGCGATCGACTTCGGAGAGCGCCAATGGTTTACCTGCCGAAAAATTTAAAAACAGACCACTCCCCTGCGGAGATTGGTCGAAAGATGCCGGAAATTGTCTTCCTGCCCCTTCAGGGGCCTACGATCAAGAGGACTGCCTGATTTTAAAGGCGGGCCGAAAGCGAGGCAATAGAAATGGAATCGTTCTAACCGGTTTTAAGCTGCTCGCTTTAGTGGAATCGCTTGACTTTCAGAGGAAAAAGACTATAAGTTTCGGTAGAAATCGGACGATAAACATAGAAACCTGGGTAACCTTTNACGCGCCGTCACTGGCCGGCTGCCCACAATTCGTTTCTCAGGCAAGGAGATTTTCATCATGACCCATGTGGTTGCCGAACCCTGTTTCGCGTGCAAGTACACCGACTGTGTGGTCGTTTGCCCGGTGGAGTGCTTCTACGAAGGGGAAAAAATGCTTTACATCCATCCGGATGAATGCATCGATTGTGAAGCTTGCGTTCCCGAATGCCCAGTGGAAGCGATTTTCCATGAAGACAACGTACCTGAGGAATGGGCTGCCTTCACGGAACTCAATGCAGAAATGGCAGCACAACTGCCCGTGATTACAGACAAAAAAGAGCCTCTCAAGGGCCCGCCTGANTAACGAANAGCAATCCATTNAAATTGGCTTGCGANTCAGTGCAAGTAATCCAGGGCCACCAATCGGTGGCCTTTTTTTATAGATTCACATTGCCACTCAACAACGGTGCCACACAAGATCGACAGGACAGGAACGATGCGGCGACNGGCGGAGACGGATTGTTACGCGGTAAAGATTGATCCGCTGCTTATGTGAGATCAACATTCCAGTAGGCATCACTGAGAAATGCTTTCCAACTTTCGTACTTCGGATTCTGGAGTTTTCCGCGCAGCAAGGGATTGTGACGCGGTCGCTTGGGTACTCGCACTAGTCGCATCCCCGCTTGCTCGGGCGTCCGTCCTCCCTTGCGAGAATTGCACGCGACGCAGCAGCAGACAATATTTTCCCAGCCCATCTCACCNCCCTGGCTTCGNGGGCGNACGTGATCAAGGCTAAGCTCACTGGTCACAAATCGCTTTCCACAGTANTGGCAACGATTTCCATCNCGAGCAAACACATTCCGTCGATTAAATCGCATTCCACGACGAGGAACTTTATCGTANGANAGAAGCCGGATTACTCTGGGAATTTCGACCGCAAAGTGCACCGACTGCAACCAGTCCGACTGTGGATCACGTTCCTCGAATTCGAGTTTGAGTTGACTGATTTCTCGCCACGATAAAAAATCATAATTGACATAGCGACCTGCTTCGATATGGATAACTTCGGCTAATTCGCGGAAAAGCAGGGCGATGGCCCGCCTTACATTCACGACATGGACCGCCATATAGAGGCGATTCAGAACCAGTACGCTGTGTCCTGTATTACCCGACGCGTTGAACGAACTCGAGTNAGAACCCTCNGNTACCGAACACAATGCACCGCCAGCATGACGCGTCATTAGCCCTATCTCCTTATGAGGCAACCAAATCCGCCACCCGCATTCTATCGGGCTCATTCGCATGGGACCAGTCCTTAACAAACACAGCATCCACCAAAGCGTGCATATGCAATCGGGCAGATTTGACGGCAGGAGCCAATCGCATCACCGGTAGCACCGCTGACGGATGAATATCAAGAGACGATAAAAAATGAATAAATCTGCACGATTTGGGTTGTCAGCGCGTGGTCGTGGTCAGTAGGATGAAGCANGTGATCGCGGGGAAAACGCAGATCAATAGTGTCGCCGTCGCAGACGGGGCAGGGAATGCTGTTAAGGATACTTGAAGGAACAAACTCGTCATGATTCATCATTCTTGCGACGCTTGCAAACGACTTATTGACCCNAATCACGCACTGAGATATGTCGTTCGCATGGAAATATATGCGGCGACTGAAGTGAACAATACGGATGAAAGCGACGATGACAGAGACCATCTTGTAGAGATCCAGGATATCCTGGAACAGATGGATGATTCCGAGAGCGAAGCGATCAGCGGCGAGGTCTACCAGCAACTGCGGTTNGATCTCTGCCCTCAATGTCGCGAAAAGTTCATCAGTAATCCCGTTTCCCGCGAAGCGGTAACCCAACTCGACTTCAGCGAAAATTAAAGCGTCTCNCGCNACGAGTTCTGGCAGAGTTGCCCTATTCTTTTGAGTCCTCACGTGGACATGCGCGCCAATGCGAGTCATGCAGTTATCTGAATGATCATCTGCCTCTCGCTTGAGATGGCTTCTCAGGGTTGTTAGAATCCGGCCTCGCACTTCTCTTTCACTCTGTACCGGAGGTGATGTCTGGTGAACGCGGCTCAAACAGATAATAGTTCAATTACAATTGCGGTCATCGGCGGCGATGGGACCGGCCCGGAGGTCGTGGCAGAAGGCCTGAAAGTGCTTGAGGCAGTGGCGGCTCTTGATGGATTTTCTTATACGCTCTCTGAGTTTCACTTCGGCGGTGACCATTATCTGAAAACCGGTGAGGTGCTTCCGGCGGGGGCCGTCGAGGAGCTTTCTCAGTTTGATGCGATTTATCTCGGCGCCGTGGGACATCCCGATGTGGCTCCAGGTATTTTAGAAAAAGGCCTGCTGCTCCAACTGCGGTTTCAACTCGATCAATACATTAATCTCCGACCGGTGAAACTTCTGCCCGGTGTGGAAACGCCACTGGCCGGTAAGGGACCGGAGGATATCGATTTTGTCGTCGTGCGGGAAAATACCGAGGACCTCTACTGCGGAGTGGGTGGCTTTCTGAAAAAAGGGACGCCGGATGAAGTGGCCAGCCAAACGGCCCTCTATAGCCGCAAGGGGTGCGAGCGGTGTATCCGCTGGGCGTTCGAATACACGCAGCGGAGAAACAACCCGAAAGGGAAAATGCTCACCCTGGTGGCAAAAACCAACGTGCTCACATATGGACACGATCTATGGTGGCGGACTTTTGAGGAAATCTCCACCGAGTACCCGGATGTGAAAGCCGATTACAACCACGTGGATGCTTGCTGCATGTGGATGGTGAAAAACCCTGAGTATTATGATGTGATCGTGACCACCAACATGTTCGGGGATATTATCACCGATCTGGGAGGTATGCTGCAGGGTGGCATGGGGGTCGCTGCCGGGGGGAATATTAATCCCGATCCCGGTGGCACAAGCATGTTTGAGCCCATGGGTGGGAGTGCCCCCAAATACACCGGCCAGGGCGTCATCAATCCAATCGCCGCAATCAACGCCATGGCCATGCTGCTCGAACAGGCAGGTCAGACAAATTCCGCCGCTCGCATTGATGCGGCAGTCGCCCGCGTCACGGGCGAAAAGATGCAGAGTCAGTCGGCTGGCAAGATGGGCCATCGCACTCACGAAGTGGGGGATCTGGTTGTCGCCGAACTGGATAACTAATCGGCAAACCCGCAAGCCCGCAAAAATCATGGGCGCATAAATAAAGCCCGCAGATATGCGGGCTTTATTTTTATCAGATATCAATTGGGCCTACTGCGAACCGGCCAGTCCCCATGACTCTCCACCATTGGAAGTACTGAGGGCTTTCCAAAGATTCGCATCCACATTGTTGTTATAAAATTCGACGTGTGCATCCCCGAATGCAGCCTGGACACCGCCGGGATGGTTACTGTGAGCGTGCGTCTCGACAGGATCAATAGAACCACCGCTGCTGGCATTGTTTGGTTGAACCTGGGTATGAAACACCACGGCGCCCAGGGTTCCATTAACCGAACCGGTATCACTTTTTTCACTGTAGAATAGCGTGTTACTCTCCCCATCCCGCGCCATGGAGGCTCGACTTGTTCGCGTCTGTCGAAACGCGCCCGGACCATCGGCACCCATCATATTACCGTTTCCGTCGTCCGTCCCGGTGCCGGCTGAATAGTCTGCATCATAACCGTCGTCACCATCGGCAAGAGCGTATTGATAGCTTGTGCCCACACACTGCACATAATGAGATCGTCCAGCAGTCTCCTGATCCACCGCGCTGGGACACGTGAAGATGGGTGTTTTGGTGTTCACGTTACCGCCACCTTTTATTGCATCATACATGTTGGCCATTTCCAAATAAGGCATCAGCTCGACCAAACCGCTGCCTCCCGCTCCACCCGTGTTGCCTGAGATGGCAGGGAGCATTTCACGGTTTTGGCTGCTATAAGCCTGGGCAGCGAGACCGAGATTGCGAGTATTACTCCCACACTGCGCCGAGCGGGCACTCTCGCGTGCAGAGTTAATGGCTGGCAACAGCATCGATGCCAAAATACCGATGATCGCAATCACGACCAAAAGTTCCACCAACGTAAAACCTGTCCGATGATTCTTGACTTTGTCAGTGTTGTTCATTTTTTGCTCTCCATTACTTTCTTCTGTTCCGCAATGTTTTATGAAACGCCACGGTTGCAATCTACCGGATAAAAGCCCCTCTTTTTCTAATCGTTGCTGTCTGCGGCTTGCTGCTTTTCTCGTAGCGATGACCCGACAATCAACATCATACTGCACCGCATCACACCGTACCAAAGGGTTTCCGCAGCGGTTGCTCAACCACCACTCACCAACCACTAAAAGTATTATCGTCTCTCGCCAACAGCAGTATACCGGCAATCCAGAAAAAACCGCAACTGAAACCTCTAACCCCAAAGGATAAGGGGATTTAGAGCGAATGTCAAGCTTTTGACCTCCAGGGCAACCAAGCCGCAGTTGCGGCGGAAGCAGTCCTCGTAGGGCAACCGATGTGCGTTTCAACTATGCATGCGCGGCAGTCGACTTGCCCGGCTAAGAATGGATTGCTCGTCGGACGCAAGTTCATCCAGCCTTTGGGCAACTGATTCGGGTGAGGCAAAACCTCGTGCCAGTTTAAGGTAGGTCGTATGATGACGTGCTTCGGACTCAAATAGACTGCCATAAAATGCCGACAGTTCCTGATCTTCCAGGTGATCCCGCAGTACGGCAAATCGCTCACACGAACGGGCTTCGATCAAACCTGCCACAAGCAAACGGTCTACCGCTCGCTCTGGCTCGTCGGAGCGAACCAATTTATTAAGTTCTTTCCCGTAGTCAGCCGGCTGTTGTCGACGGAACGTGATACTTCGTCGATTCAGCAACGCGCAGACTTGCTCAAAGTGCTCGAGTTCCTCCGCAATGATCAACGTCATTTCACGACATAATTCCACATGGGTATCATACGCACAGAGTAAATTCATCGCGGTGCGAGCCGCTTTTTTTTCACAATGCGCATGGTCAATCAGGACTTCTTCGAGATTTCCCCTGACTTGCTGCACCCACTGCGTCGTGGTTGCCGATTTAAGTCCCAGCATCGGTCTTTGCGCTCCAATCTTTGTGGCTATGATTGAATTAAATTCGGGCCATGCGTGGTAAACATCAGAGAAAAATTCATGCCCGAGGCCAAATCAAGCTACCGAATATCTTCGAGCAACACGACCCCGTTTCGCACAATCGCCCTGTGCAGCCGACCGTTGAGCCAAGGCTTTTCCAAATCATCTTGGAATCCGTAAGCAAACAGCAGGCAGGATAAAGGTTCACGCAAATGCCGCAGATCATTGCCCACCGGGGCGCCTCTTTTGATGCACCTGAAAATACGATCGCGGCGATCACCCTTGCTTGGCAGCAGCGGGCCGATGCTGTGGAAATCGATATCCGATTGACCAAGGACCTGCAGATCGTCGCGATTCACGATGCGGACACTGCCCGAACGTGCGATCGGCAAATGGTGATTGCTGAATCAACCTACGCGGAACTTCGGCAAGCAGATGCCGGTCGGTGGAAAGGTTCCGAATATCAGGGAGAAAGGGTCCCGCGGTTTGCTGATATTTTAGCGACACTACCCGCTCAAGGGCGGCTTTTTGTTGAAGTGAAATGTGGTGATGAGATCATCAAACCTCTCTCGGATCAGCTTGCAGGCAATGTGAAATTGCAATCCCAATTGGTTTTAATTGGTTTTAATGCACCGCTGATTGAAAACATAAAAAGAAAACTAAATGCAATGACGGCACTTTTATGCGTCTCTGCCAACGATGTCGACACGGTCGCCTGGGACGAAGCGAGTGTCGAGAGGCTGATCGACGAAGTAAAACAACGGAAACTCGACGGAGTCGATCTCGATGCAAAGGGTTCAATCGAACGGGAAGCGGTCGAGAGATTTCATCACGCCGACTTAAGCTGTTGCTTCTGGACAGTCGACGACCCTGCCGATGCCCGTCAGCTTGCTCAGTGCGGCGTCGACGGCCTAACCACCAACCGTCCCGAATGGCTTCGTGAAAGATTCGCAAGCGAATAGCCATGCAATCTGACTACAATCTGACTACAATCTGACCAAGATCCCTCAAAGCTCCCTGCTTACGCGATCTATTTCATTTCACTAAACTATTACATTAAGTCTTTAAGGCGACTCAAGAAACTTCTTGAGCAACCATTTTCAATCCAAAGAATTATCAAGAAAAAGGTGAGTCATGACACACCAGCAACTGCAATGGGTCGGTGGACTCTCGCTGCTTATCGCCGCCTTCTGTCTCATCGCGTTAGTCGGTTGGACGCACGAAGAACCTGCCCAGCCGAACAGATCACCAGCGATCCTCGGCACCTGGGACTGGTATGAGGGAACGATGCAGGTCAAAAGTGACGGCACGTGCCACTGGCAGGGAGCCAACCACGAAGAGCATGGGAAATGGAAAAAAGCGGAGGGATATTTTTTCAATTGGGGCGAGAAAGGGAATGACTGGAACCACCTTTCGGTCGATTCTGAGGGGCGACTCTCGGGCCAATTTATTAAATGGGGTGGCGATCTTCAGGGCACACGGCCAGAAAAATAAGTTCGGGCTTTTGGCTCTCGAATTTCTGCTGCGGATATCCACCATCGGCCAGTTGATTCGGGATACACCACTCCGAAATTTCAACTATACTCGAACCGTATCGCCTTCAGTGTGATTTCTATTTTTTCAAGATCTTTGTATGGGTTTGCTGAACTGGGCGAAGGATTGTGAGCAGATGCATACGTGTTCTGTTCACGAGCCTGCCTGCACCGATCGAAAGAATATGATGAAACGATTCCAAAACCGCATACCAATCTTGCTCTCCTTTATCTCAGCATGCTTGATGCTTGGCGGATGTCGCACAGAAAGCGACAAGATCGAACAACCACCACCGGTCACCGTTGCGCACCCTGTGATGCAAGATGTGACTCTGTATGAATATTTCACAGGTCAAATGGAAGCCATTGATTCGGTCGATATCCGCAGTCGCGTTTCCGGTTACCTGGATGAAATACGCTTCAAGAGTGGCAGTGAAGTCAAAAAAAACGAGGTGCTTTTCATCATCGACCAACGGCCTTTTCAGGCTAAAGTCGATCAGCAAAATGCAAGCCTGGAACAATCGAATGCGCAACAGAAACTAGCCCACATTCAATACAAGCGCGATATCGGACTCCAAAAAACTGATCCCGGTGCCATTGCCCAAGTCACGATTGATCGTTCGGTTGCAAATGTGGGTGTACAAGATGCCAACGTCATGCAAGCAAAGGCACAACTCGAAGAAGCTCAATTGAACCTGGACTATTGCACAATCAGTTCCCCGATTGCCGGGCAGATTAGTCGAAACTATGTGTCGGTGGGAAATCTTATTACGGGTGGTACAGCCCAAGCAACTTTACTCACGACAGTGGTCTCAGTGGACCCTATTTATGCTTATTTTTACGTTGACGAACACACCATCGATCGGGTGCAACAGTCGATCCGTGACGGTGAGCGTCCCGAGGTGAATTCGAAACAAATCCCTGTCGAACTCGGGCTGAACATTGATGAAAACAAATACCCCCATCGAGGTATCGTTGATTTCAGCGACAATCAGTTCAGCACCGACACAGGAACGCTCCAGGTTCGCGGGATATTCAAAAACCCCAAACCTGAAAAGGGCAATCGCGTACTGGTGCCGGGGCAATTCGTCAACATTCGTGTTCCCGTCTCCAAAGGTCCTCATTTACTCGTCAATAGCGAAGCGATTGGACAGGATATTGTGGGAACCTATGTGGTCGTGGTCGACCTGAACCAAGTTGCCAACTATCGTTACGTTGAAATCGGTCCTGAAGTTGACCGGATGACGGTCATCGAAAAAGGGCTATCTACTGACGATCGAGTCGTGATCGTAGGACAGCACAATGCACCTCCCGGTGCCAAAGTAAGTGCACGCGAGGCTACCGCAGAATCGATGCCGTTGCCCGAACCCTCGGTAAACCAGACCTCCAGTACCGGAGGGTAGGGAATTGATTCTACAATGCCGCCCTGTGGCCCACCGTGTCCACTAGATCCTAAGGACGTCGAACCAATATGCTGTCGCGATTTTTTATTGAGCGGCCCATCTTTGCGAATGTGATCGCCATCGTCACGATGATTCTCGGCATCGTTACGCTCGTCCGTTTGCCGGTTGAGCAGTATCCGCAAATCACGCCCCCCACGGTCCAAGTGGTTACGACCTATCCGGGGGCCAACGCCACGGTCCTGGCCGAAACGGTCGCCCAACCGATTGAACAACAGGTCAATGGTGTGGAAAACATGCTTTACATGTCCAGCACGTGTGCAAGCAATGGCTCATACACACTTACGGTGACCTTCGACATTGGCACCGATCTGGATACGGCACAAATTTTAGTTGAAAATCGAGTTGCCATCGCAGAGCCCCAATTACCGCAAGAAGTCAAGCAACAAGGCGTGGTGACTCAAAAGCAATCGACAGACATTGTGTTGATCGTAGCGCTTACCTCACCTGATGGCACGATTGACCCCCTGGCGCTGAGCAATTATGCCACCGTGCGGATTAAAGAGGAGTTGTCACGCATCAACGGTGTGGGGAGTATTACCGTCTTTGGAAGCGGTGATTATTCCATGCGGATCTGGCTCAATCCGGGTGCCCTCAAAGCCCGTAATCTAACCGTACAGGATGTACTCCAAGCGGTTCAGGGACAAAATGTTCAGGTTGCTGCGGGACAACTCGGTGCGCCTCCAGCGCCGCCGGATACGGAATTTCAGTTGACTCTCAATGTGAAGGGTCGCCTTACGGAAGTTAGCGAATTTGAAAGCATTATTCTCAAAACGGGTGATGACGGAGAGTTGATCTATCTTCGTGATGTGGGGCGCGTCGAACTCGGCAGCAAAGACTACAGTGTGTATTGCAAAAAAGGTGGCATGCCCAGTGCTGGAGTCGCGGTCTACCAATTGCCCGGTGCCAATGCCCTCGACCTGGCTGAATCCATCGAAGCAAAAATGGTCGAACTGTCCAAGCGTTTTCCCACGGGCCTGGTCTACGATATTCCTTTCGATACCACAAAATTTGTCAAAGCTTCAATTGACGAAGTTTATCGAACCCTATTCGAGGCCGGATTTCTCGTGCTGGTGGTGATTCTCGTATTCTTACAAGACTGGCGCGCGGTCATGGTTCCGGCCACGACCGTACCGGTCACCATCATCGGCGCCTTCGCCTTTTTTGCCTTATTTGGTTTCACGATCAACATGCTCACGCTGTTCGGACTCATTCTGGCAATCGGCCTGGTAGTGGATGATGCAATTATCATTGTGGAAAATGCTGCGCATCATGTGAGCAAGGGCGAAGACCCAAAAAATGCCACGATTCGTGCCATGGATGAGTTGTTTGGTCCGATCATTGCAACCAGTCTCGTGCTGATGGCAGTCTTTTTACCTTCGACATTTTTAGACGGTATTGTCGGACAGATGTACCGTCAATTCGCTCTTACGATCGCTGCCACGGCGGTGATCAGCACCATCAATGCCGTCACGCTCAAGCCAGCCCAGTGTGCCGTTTATCTGAGGCCTGCCAAGAAGCCCGGGATCTTCGCCCGTACGTTCAATCGATGTTACGACCGCTTTGAGCAAATGTACTTTGCCTTGATTCAACGGCTTGTGCGTTGGGTTGTCCCGACAATGATGGGATTTGTGGTTCTTGTGGTACTCACCGCATGGTGGTTTCAATCGATGCCGACCGGATTTCTACCCACCGAGGATCAGGGCTATCTGCTCGTCTCGGCTGAACTACCGGCTGCGGCCTCATTGCAACGAACCCGTGTCGTCACCGACGAACTGGAGGAAATGATCGGAAAACTGCCCGGCGTTGACGACACCGTGATCATCGGCGGTCGTTCTCTTCTGGACAACACGAGTTCTTCGAATAATGCGACAATCTATATTATTCTCAAAGATTGGTCCGAGAGAACGACTTCAGAGACTTCGCTGCTCGGCATTTACAATGCCCTCGGGGCGATGCTCAAGGATTACCAGCCCGCTAAAGTTTTTGCACTTCCACCACCTTCGATTCCCGGCCTGGGAATCAGTGGTGGCTTCAGCCTCGAACTTCTGGCCGAATCCGGCGACGATATCCAGAGTGAACTTGAAGGACTTGAAAAAGCGGTCGTTGCTATGACGAAAGGCTGCGAACACGAACCTTCGCTGGCGATGGTACAAACCGCATTCAAAGCCGGTGTACCGCAGATGGAAATCGATGTGGATCGACAAAAAGCAGCCACGCTCGATTTGAAATTGAACGATGTTTTTCAGACCTTGCAGGGATATTTAGGCGCTTTTTACGCCAACGACTTCAATAAATTCAATTACACGTACCAAGTACGCATTCAGGCGGATAATCAATTTCGTAATTCGATCCAAGAACTCAAGCGACTCGAAGTTCGCAACAGCAAGGGGGACATGGTCCCCATCGGAACATTAATCAACATCAAGCGTTCTTACGGTCCTCAAGTTGTGAGCCGCTATAATCTTTACCCGGCAGCGCTTCTGGTGGGTCAGGCAACTCCCGGATACAGTTCGGGAGAGGCGATGAATGCCATGGAACGCCTTGCGGAGAAGCATTTACCCTTTGGCAGCGACTATGCCTGGACCAGTGTTTCCTACCAGCAGGCCAATATGGGCAGCCAACCGATCATTGTTTTTATCTTGGCCGTTGTCATGGTCTACCTGGTGCTCGCCGCACAATACGAAAGTTGGTCTAGCCCTGCGGCGGTTATCCTGGTGGTTCCAATCGCCCTTTTGGGGTCGGCCGCCGCAATCTACGTCCTGCCGTTTGGCATCGACATTTACGCACAAATCGGCCTGATTCTGGTCATCGCCCTGGCGAGCAAAAACGCGATTCTGATTGTGGAGTTTGCGCGTGAAATTCGTGAGAAAGGCGAATCGATCGCCGACGCTGCGGCCGAGGCTGCGCGGCTCAGATTTCGGCCCATTCTGATGACCAGCTTTGCCTTTATTCTTGGTATGCTTCCGCTGGTCATCGCAAAGGGTGCAGGGGCTTCGAGTCGGATTTCCCTCGGTTCGACCGTGCTCGGTGGCATGATCACCTCCACTTTCCTGGCCGTGCTATTTGTGCCAACTTTTTTCGTCGTGGTTCAGAACATGAGCGAATGGTGGGCCCGCCGAAAGAAAAAAGCAGGCGATTCACCGCCTGCGTCGTCCTGATCGGCGATGTGATAGGCTCAGCGATTCAACTGCCAAATCGCGACGTTGAGCACCGACGCGAAGGAAACCCATAACAAGTAAGGGATAAGCAGCCCTGCGGCTACTCTGGAGACGGGCCAGAAAGCGCGGACAGTCATTAAAATAGCCAGCCAAAGAAAAAAGACTTCGACCATCGACCACGCCGGCTTCTGCATCCCGAAGAAAAGAATACTCCAGAGGCTGTTGAGTATTAATTGCGCGGCAAACCAAAGCAGGGGCGACTTTGCCGTTTTCCAATCCGATTGCCGCCAGATAAGCCAGGCGGCGACTGCCATCATCGCATAGAGTAATGACCACACGGGGCCAAATAGCCAGTCGGGGGGCGTCCAAGGCGGCTTGGCAATTCCCGCATACCAGGTAGGAATTTGTGGCATCGTTGCCAGATTTCCAAGCAGTGCCGCACCATAGCAGACAACAACGGCAACCACCAAACCGATCGCTTGTGCTTTGGTCGAGCGTCGCAATTGCTCAACATCTTGCATCATGATTTTCCGCCTTCAAGCCGCGCACAAAGCCGATTAGCGATCAGTTCACCTTCAGTTCACCTTCAGTTCACCTTCAGTTCACCTTCAGTTCAC
>NHBP01000065.1 GCA_002168195.1 Planctomycetaceae bacterium TMED10 | reverse complement strand
TTTCGCCTCGAGTGGCGGTATGAGGCGATAATTCGATCGCTGAATTTCCCTGGCGAGAATTGAAAAAATGAATGTCTTGGCGGTCTTACCGGATCTTTTCCTGGATTCACACGATTGTTAAAATCTAGGTGTATTGGAAGGTGACCGGATCCAATCGAGATTCTGTCACCAAGTAGAGCATGCAACGGGGCCTGTTCTTGAAAAGGGAAGAGTCCCTAAAAATATTAAAAAGGATTAAAAATGGCAAAACCTGGACGAATCGCAAAAAAAGCGAATCATGGAAAGCGACCAGCCAATAGCAAGGCACGCAAATCAAAGCGAAGAAGGGTAAAGACCTAACGTGGCAACCAAAGAGCCGCTCATTCCATTTTCGATGTACGATGTGGATAACGACGTCATTGCGGATATCGAATCGATTCGCAAATGCAATCCCCAGCGTTTTGAAATTGAACAATTAACCGCCGTTGTTTTTGAAGATTTCGAGCAGCGTACGATTGTGGGGTATGTCGATACCAGCCTAGAGGATTTTTGGGTTCGAGGGCACATGCCCGGTATGCCATTGATGCCGGGTGTCTTAATGTGTGAAGCTGCAGCTCAACTCGCTTCGTACTTTGTGCAGAAGAATGATATTCTTGGCTGTGAAATGGTCGGTTTTGGCGGATTGGATAATGTCCGCTTCCGCGGCGCGGTGCGACCGGGGGATCGACTTGTAATTCAATGTAAGCAGAAGCGAGCTCGCAGAGGTGCACTTGTACTTTGCGACTTTATGGGATTTGTGAATGAAAATCTCGTTGTAGAAGGGTCCATTCGAGGCATTCCGCTGCCTGCTGATGCCCTTCGTGAGGTGAGCCCCACTTAGCCCTACGGCGCGATATTCTCAGGCACGAGAGTAAGTCGAATCGTGCAGTTTCAATCAGGATCCCATGACGAGCAACAACGCGAGGCCATTTGATTGATGGGACGCCGTGCTCTGGGAAAAGTTGATTCCCAAATTGATTTGACCTCCCATTTATTGAGTGGAAAGAGCTTGCCGCAGCCTTGGGATCAGGAGCAAGTTTTCACTGCGTCTTGCCCATTAGAAGTCGAGATCGGCTCAGGGAAGGGATTGTTTCTCCAACGTCAGGGGACAGCCCTACCGCAGAAAAACTTTCTCGGGATTGAGATTTCTCTGAAATATGCTCGCTTTGCAGCTTCGCGTCTGGCCCGTGCGGGAGTCGCCAATGCACGCGTTGTCCACGCCGATGCCCGCCAGGTTTTTTCTGAGATTTTCCCTGATGCATCACTTGCCGCGATCCACATTTATTTCCCTGACCCGTGGTGGAAAAAAAGACATCACAAACGCCGCCTTTTAAATGAGAATTTCGTTGGTCAGTTGAGTCGAACTTTGATCAGCGGAGGGTATTTGCATTTTTGGACAGACGTTCAAGAAACGTTTGACGCAGGTATTGCCGCATTAAAAACAGATGCCCAGCTTCAAGGTCCTCAAGAGGTCATTCCAAGTCAGGCGGCACACGATTTGGATTATCAAACACACTTCGAGCGTAGGATGAGATTGAGCGGGAAAAAAATATTTCGCTCTGAGTACATTCGATTGTAGCAAACCACGGTGTCGTCATTGCCAGTGGATATTCTGAGACGTCGATCAGCAAGCACGACCATTCGCTTAATAGCTTCGACAATCTTTTTTCTCGTAGTAGTTGAGAAAGGCTTTGTGGACGACGCGGTAACCGCCAGGGGTCGGGTAATTCCCGGTAAAATACCAGTCTCCCGTGTGATCTGGCAACGCTTTGTGCAGATTTTCGATGTTCTGGTAGATGACATCAACATCGATAGAACCGCGTAAGCAATCAGGACATACCAAATCAGCAATCTTCGCTGAAATTTCTTCCGCCTTAAATTTTTCATAGACTTGCTTGACGTGATTTACACACGTAGGCTGCGCCTCGCTCAGCGCCTCCCTGCAATTGGCCGCGATCTCCGCAAGCAGATTTTCATAACCGTGTTCTTCAATGAGGGCAATTGCTGCTTCGAAGGCAACAAACTTACCCAACTCGGACATATCAATCCCATAGCAATCGGGGTAGCGAATCTGAGGAGCAGTAGACGCGATAACAAGTTTTCTGGGGCGTGACCGTCCCAGGATTTGAAGGATGCTGCGCTTGAGTGTGGTTCCCCGAACGATTGAATCGTCGATACATACTAAGGCGTCTTCCTCCTCGCGTACCACTCCATAGGTAATGTCATAAACGTGTGAGACAAGCTGCGCGCGACCGGCTTCTTGACTGATAAAGGTGCGCAGTTTGATGTCTTTGTTGGCAATCTTCTCGCCTTTAGGCCAGTTGTCCATAACAAGTTCATTGATGAGTTCATCAGTGAGTTCTTGTGCTTTGCGAGCATCCATAAGACGTTGTTTTACTTCTGCCCGCCTGACCTGCCGTAACTGCTCCATGAATCCGTAGTAAGCGCTTTCAGCAGTGTTTGGTACATAGCTGAAGACACTTTTCGAAAAATCTTTGCCCACCGACTTGAGGACTTGGGGTACAAGTAGTGCGCCTAATTTTTTGCGTTCCGAATAGATGTCCGCATCGTTGCCTCGGGAGAAGTAAATTCGCTCGAATGAGCAACCAGCGTGGCGACCGGGGTCTTCGGCATAACGATCGATCGTTACTTTTCCACTTGACCGGATGACTACGATGGTTCCCGGTTGGACCTCCATCACATCTTCAAGCTCTTTGTCAAATACCGTCATGAGGGGAGCCCGCTCGGACGCAACTGCTACCAACTCATCGTCGTCGATGAAGTAGGCTGGCCGAATTCCGAGGGGATCCCGCAGGGCAAAAGCGTCACCATTCCCCACAATCCCCGCCAGGGAATAACCACCGTCCCAATGCATCGCTGCCTTGCGAAAAATCTCTGGCAGATTAATTCGTTCCCCAATCCATTGAGCCTGCTCTCCGCCCGGTATATCGGCTTTTTTTGCATCCGCGGAAAGCATGTCATTGAACGCATCTAAATGATATCCCGCTTCCTCCAAAATGGCCTGCGTATCGGTGTCAAAGACCGGATGTTGTCCCCGTTCTACCAGTTTGGTGTTCAGCGCATCCACATTAGTCAGATTGAAGTTTCCCACCACCATCAAGTTTTTACCTGGCCAGTTGCTTTTGCGAAAATAAGGATGACAGGTTGTCGATCCGTAAGCTCCAGAAGTCCCATAGCGCAGGTGACCCAGAAAAATTTCACCACCATAATCGAAATGGTGTTTAATGGTTTCTGGAACGTCTGGATTAACGGATCCCGCATCGGCCAGCTTATCCATGATCGCCTGCTGACCGCCGAAAATCTTGCTTAGAGCTTTTGAACTCGTACTCCTCTCTCGAAACATAAACGCTTCACCGGGCGGCATGTTCAGCTTCATGGAACCGATTCCGGCTCCGTCTTGGCCACGGTTATGCTGCTTTTCCATGAGCAGAAAGAGTTGGTTGAATCCCCAAAGAGGGGATCCGTATTTTTCCATATAGTAGGCTAACGGCTTTTTAAGGCGAACGAGTGCTATGCCACAGTAGTGTCCGATGTCGTCGCTCATTAAAATCTCTCCGCCATGTCGCCTGCCAGGTGTTCGATGAGCAACAAATAAAACTCAAAGAAAGCGATACAATGACTAATAAGAAGGCATTTTCCTATCGAAGACGCATTTCCGCTGATTCCAGCAAAGCCGTCGTCAAGTGAACCGTGCCGTAATTATAGGATGAGCCCTATGGACGCTCAAGGATCACGACCGCCGACAAACTGCATTGTCAAAAAATCTCAGATCGTTGTTGGTGGCAAACGAGAGAAACTCAATGGAATGACGCGGACCGGAGTGAATCATGCTGGATCCGTGATTTCGACACGAAATTCCGTCCTTGCTCCCACTAAAACTCTCAGAGACAATACATCAATCAGAGCAGACTAGTGATAAGATGTTCAACTTCCCGCTTTGCAAATGCGAGCGATTTTAATTCTCTGCTCCAGATCGGCGATTATTGAGGAAAAGAATAGACCATGGTTGATCTTTTGCGGCAGGAAATTGCGACGATTGCCGATGTGGTGGTGGTCAAGGTGGGAACCCGTGTGTTGACCGGTGAAGATGGTCTACTGAATCATCGACGGATTGCAAGCTTCGCAGAGCAAATTCACCTCCAGATGGCACAAGGTCGAAAGGTCGTCGTGGTTAGTTCGGGAGCGGTCGGTGCAGGCATGGCTCACCTCCGACTCAAGCAGCGTCCCCAGGATCTGGCACATCTTCAAGCGGTTGCAGCAGTCGGGCAACCGCTCTTAGTCGCAGCTTACGATAAAGCATTCCTGTCGCACGGACGATCAGCCGCACAGGTGCTTCTCACAGCGGAAGATCTTGATGATCGCGTTCGTTATCTCAATGTACGCAACACGCTTTTGACGTTGATGGAATACGGAGTGGTGCCAATTATCAATGAAAACGACACTGTTGCCGTGGATGAATTGGTAGGAACATTTGGCGACAATGATCGTCTGGCAGCATTGGTGACCCAACTCTTGCGGGCACCATTGTTAATTTTGCTTTCGGATGTCGACGGATTATACGATGGTGATCCCGAGCAATCTGATTCACAGGTCATAACGACGGTGACTGAAATCGACAAATCAATTAAAAAATTGGCGTTCCCTCAGGTTTCGATTTTGAGTCGTGGAGGGATGGATAGTAAATTAGAAGCGGCTCGAATTGTGACGGCGGCGGGCGAAAGTGTTGTGCTGGCGAGTGGTTTGAACGCTGAGAACATTAACGAGATACTGTCCGGTGAGCCAGTAGGCACACTGTTTGTACCCTCGGGTCAGAGCGTTTCTTTGCGCAAGCGTTGGATTGGCTACACAGTGCAACCCCGAGGTTGGCTAGTGCTCGATGAGGGGGCAGAGCGGGCAGTCGCGCAGCAAGGAAAAAGCTTGTTACCGATCGGTATCGTGCAGATCACCGGAAGTTTTTCGAAAGGTGACGTTGTCGGCTTGCAGAGTCTATCCGGAAAAGAGATTGGCCGCGGATTGAGTAATTACGACTCGGGCCACGCGGAACGGATCAGGGGATTACAAAGTAATCAAATTCAGGAGATCCTCAAGCATTCTCCATATGTTGAAGTGGTGCATCGGGACAACTTAGTCGTGACGGCACACAATACCTAGTTCAATTCGAGGCATGCTTAATCTATTTTGATAAGGTACGGCAGTACGGTATTGACCGGGTGCTGGAATAAGTTTGCCAAAACTTCTGCCTCTGCTAGATACTGCGTCCATTGCGAAGACACTTTTTCTAAAGCGGTGCCAGATAATCTCGTATCCAACGATTGGCTGCCGAACAACTCTTCGAGAAAGCTCTTGGGCTTCGGTAGCAATAATAAATCCACTTTTTCATCGACCGCAATTCCGCTTGCTTTTTTTGCGGCAAGTACCGCAGCGTGCAAACCACCCAAATCATCGATAAGCCCAATTTTTTTTGCTTGTCTTCCCGTATAGACCTTGCCCTCAGCCAAAGGACGCATTTGTTTGAGGTCCATGTTCCGGCTTGCTGCTGCCTTCGTAATAAATTGAAGGTAGATATTTTCCATCATGGCCGCGAGTGCAGCGCGTTCATTTTCCGTGAATGGTTGGAGAATCGAGAAAACGCCACTATTTTTTCCTCGACTGACGACGTCTGTCGTCACTCCAAGCTTCAGGAGGGTATCTTGAAGGGCCACTTTTCCGCCAACGACACCGATCGAACCGGTGAGCGTGCCTTCTTCAGCAAAAACTTTGTTGGCACCCATCGAGACATAATACCCACCACTGGCTGCCACATCACCCATGCTGGCGATGATTGGTTTTTTGCTATTACGGATTGTATTCCAGATTAAATCACTTGCGAGCGCAGACCCGCCGGGACTGTTAACGCGCACAACAATTGCTCGCACGCGGTCTTCCTCCTCAGCGGTTTTAAGTGCTTTTATAATCGTTTCAGAACCGACTACTTTGTTTCCCATCAAGGTGTTGGAACTCTTTCCGGGAACGATTGCACCGTTGACGTAGACGACTGCTATTTGTGGGGACGTGCCGGACGCATCCTGATTCTTCTGCCCCATCATCAAGTTCATGAATTTGATCATCCCGGCAAATCCGGAAAAATCATTGTCGATTTCTTTTTCACCATATTTATCTAACAGGCGTATCTCTCGTTGCGAATCTCCTTGCTGAAGAAATTTTTTCCAATCGTTTTGATATGCAACTCGATCGATTAGTTTATGTTTTTCAGCATCGCCAGCCATAAATAGCCCCTCGTTGATAAGCTGCGCGACGCGTTCTTTTGAGAGATTACGATCGGAGGCGATGTTCGTCGTGAGCTGGTCGAAAAAATCTGTCGCTAACGACTCGTACTGTTTTTTTAGCTCGGGACTCATCTCGGAGCGGGTGAACGTTTCACCAGCCCCCTTGAAGTCACCAACTTGTAGAATGTCCGCTTTTGCCCCAATTTTGTCGAGCATTTCTTTATAGAACGTGACCTCGATTCGAACTCCGGTCACCATCAGTGAGCCAGCCGGTGGCATGACGATCTCATCACACGCACTAGCGATCAGATAATCGGATGTGGTTGCCATCTCAAGATCGGCATAAACCTTTTTACCACTCTTTCGTGCGCGGCCAATCGCCGCACGTATTTCCGCAATTTTCGCCCGGCCGATGGAGGGACTTCGGATTTTTAGAATGATGCCACGAATTTGATCGTCGCTTGCAGATTTATCGATCCGCTTGATCAAACGATGCAACGTGGTTTCAATTCCCCCGAGTGGAACGGCCGCTTGCGCACTTTCAGGAAGCGCGCCATCAATCGAAAACAAAGCGTACTGAAGTGGCTTGTTTGCGGCCGCCTGAACTTTAGGTTTCTTTTGCTCAGCGGCGACAGCAGACTGTAAGTGACTTGCGCTGAACGCAGTTGAAAGTGCATAGAAAACGATAAGCAACGAGCATTGAAAGAAATTCAAGGTGATCTCTCCGAGATTTTTGCCTGCGGGGAACTTATGCATGAAGGTGAAAGCGATACTGGCTGGAATTATACGCTTTGCTTTTCGAACGGACAGCGGAACGCGTTCAAAAACGGCCAGCATGTCTAAAAAACGCCTTATTTATGAAAAAAACAACAAAGTGGGAGAGACTTATTGCATTGCCTTGCCGAGCGAGGACGATATAGTGTATAAATGAATAGTATATGGCGTTATGTATAGCACTACGTTGTTGAAATCGCCGAGTATTTTGCGATTTTTATGGTTGAGTGAGACGGACTCCCGCGGATCACCGAAGGGGGAAATGCTGGGAATCCATTCTTTCAATTTTATTTTTGAAACATCTCTCGTAAGCGGTTTGCGTTGAAATCTTGTCAGAGGAATTCTTCGTCAACCGAGAAGGTGCATGTGATGACTTTGACAGACGTGCTGACCAAAAAACAAAAGTTGGTGTACGAATTTGTTCGCGATAAGATCCGCAATCGTGGCTATGGCCCAACCGTGCGCGAGATCGGCGATCATTTTAAGATTCGATCTCCCAACGGCGTGATGTGTCATTTAAAGGCGCTGGAAAAAAAAGGCTTGATCTCTAGAGAGAAGAACAGATCCAGGGCAATTCATCTTATAGAAGAGCCCGGCATACCGCTGTGTGGCATGATTGCAGCAGGAGTCCTGCACGAGGCGGTCGAGCAACATGAGCGGATCAATTTTACGGATATATTCGACAAAGAGAATTTGTTCGCACTCAAGGTGAGCGGAGATTCTATGATTGAAGATGCGATTGCCGATGGTGATCATGTGATCGTCCGCGATCAACGGACGGCAAGAAAAG
Organism: Planctomycetaceae bacterium TMED10; assembly: GCA_002168195.1. Classification (GTDB taxonomy): domain Bacteria; phylum Planctomycetota; class Planctomycetia; order Pirellulales; family UBA7805; genus UBA7805. Next base: position 41,280 of record NHBP01000065.1, on the reverse strand, counting down.
GACAGATTGTCGTCGCGATCACGGATGAGGGTGAGGCCACACTAAAACGATGGTATCCAGAAACTAATCGTATTCGTTTAGAACCAGCGAATTCGGCGATGAAGCCCATCTACGTCCGGAATGCGAAAATTCGCGGTGTCGTCGTAGGGGTTGTTCGCAGGGTGGAATAAAGCCTTCACATGGTTTTGAGAGGCGAGGCTTTGGCAGGCTCAATATTTAAGCGGACTCTTTTAAAATCGAATGGTTTAATTTGTTATAGAGCGTTTTCAAGCTAATTCCCAATTCTTCTGCAGTCTTAGGTTTGTTTCCACTATTGCGCTCGAGCGCTTGATCGATCGCCTGCATTTCTAAATCACGGAGGCTAACGGCCTCCAGTGTCGGGCTGTTTGTATTCCGCATGCGACGCGAATCAAAATTGTTCGGCAGGTGTTCCGGAAGAATGGTTTCCTCATCGCACAAAATGGTTGCATGTTGAATAGCATTTGCTAGTTCCCGAATATTTCCCGGCCAGCTATGCCCCATTAAAACCTCAACGGCGGCGGGAGAAATATTCTTCCTGGCCGAAGCCCCTGAAGAAAAACGACCGAGCAGGTGTTCTGCTAATGCCGGTAAATCTTCTATCCGTTCGCGCAGTGAAGGCAGTTCGATTTCAAAAGTATTGATCCTGAACATAAGGTCTTCACGAAATTCATCGTTCGCAACCATTTCGGGCAGGTTTCGGTGGGTTGCGCACAGAACACGGACATCGACAATAATCGAACTATTTTCTCCGACCCGGCGGATTTCTCCGCTTTCCAAAAACCGCAATAATTTGGCTTGCATGGCTCTGGGGAGTTCACCGATCTCATCTAAGAAAAGTGTGCCACCAGAGGCAACTTCGAACAAGCCTTTGCGATGATCATCTGCGCCGGTGAAGGCGCCCTTGCGATGACCAAAGAGTTCACTTTCAATTAAATGTTCCGGAAGTGCACCACAATTTATGGGCACAAATGGTTTTGCAGAACGTTTGCTTTGGTCATGTAATTCGCGCGCAACTAATTCTTTACCTGTCCCCGTTTCGCCGAGAATAAGTACGGTTGAATTAGTCGATGCCACTCTGGTGATTAGTTCGTTAACCCGCTGCATCCTGGCGCTATCACCGATCAGTCGGGCCGACCCCTGGAGTCTTTCCACTTGATATTCCAGGGCTCGACGTTCATTTTGCAGGTCCCTTTTTTCAGCAACTCGTTTGAGTAGATTTTCTAATTCAACTAATTTGCATGGTTTCATCAAATAGTCGTAAACGTGATTTCGAATGGACGCGATAGCGCTTTCAAAAGTTCCCTTGCCGGTCAATATGATGGAGTCGGTCTTTGGCGAGATTTTGCGAGCTTCTTCGATCACTTCAATCCCGGTGAGACCGGGCATGTTTAGATCAACCAATAGGCAATCAAATGCATCTTGCGAAAGGGCATCGACAGCTGCGAGGCCATCCGCACATACGGTGACTTCGTGTCCCATGCGTGGAAGTTCCGTGCGCATTAATTCCTGAAGACTTTTCTCATCATCTGCAAAAAGAATGTTCAGTCCGTTGTTTGATGCCTTTGCGATCGGAATACTCCTTTATGACGATTTCTTTGCCCTTGAAATTAGTTTTAGGCCGCTCGATAGTTAGGTTTTTGGCTCTCGGGTCTCGTTCCGGCAAGGGGAAGCAATACCCTGAACCGCGATCCAGTACCTGGACCCTCGCTGAAGGCCTCCATGCGGCCTCCATGATGTTCGATAATGCCGTAGGCAATGGTCAGCCCTAAACCGGTTCCTTGGCCGTGTCGACGTTGTGTAAAAAAGGGTTCAAATAAGTGCTGTCTGACCTCTTCTGTCATTCCACATCCATTGTCTGAAACAACAATTTCGGCCATGCCGTCACAGATTCCAAGCTTCAATCGGATGTGACCTCCCGCATCGACGCTTTCCATAGCGTTATTAATGAGATTTAAAATAACTTGTTTGATTTCCTGTGGGTTTGCCACAATCATTACGGACTTGCATTCCTCGAATGTGATCTGTTTCCGTTGGGATTTGGTCAGCGTCACCACCATATCGACCACCACCTGAATGAGTCCGCGAAGGTCAGTATCTTCTTCCGTTTCATCGCCTGTTCTAGAAAGATCTAACAATTGTGCAGTGATACCCTTGCAGCGGAAAGCTTCATCCTGGATCATCCGAAGGTATTTTTTTGCAGCTGCGATACCCTCGGCATCGTCGATCGAACGATCTTCAAGCCTTTGTTCCAAGGACTCGGCACACAAAGCGATTGACTGCATCGGATTGTTGATTTCATGTGCCACGCCCGCCGCTAAAAATCCAACACTAGCCATCTTGTCGCTACGCACCATTTGGATGGTGCGTTGTTCAACTTCCTGGTTAAGATCTTTTTGTATGATTTGGAACTGTTCCGTCATATTGTTCATCGCATCGGCCAACTCCGACATCTCATCGTTTCCGGATAGCTGAATACGGAAGTCAAAATCACCTGTTGCAACCTGACGTGAGCCAGTGATTAATGTTGTCAGAGGACGAAATATCCAGGTGATAAATAAGCGGATAAAAAGCACGATGGTGAGGGCCGCCAACAGCATACAAGCCAAAGTCGTGTAGAAGAACGTGTGATATTCTACGCGGACGTTATCAGCTAGATTGACTAATCGGTTATGGACAAAATACGGTAGTTTTGCACTATAATCTTGCAAGGCTAGTAGATCGCCATCGATGTTTTCAATCGTACTTTTGTCTTCAATCCATCCCTCGACAGCAGTCTGCTTCTCGATTTTTTTGAGACAAATATTGATCTCACGGACTGTCTGTCGCTCTTCGTTGCTCGATCCGATTTGTAGGGCATTTCCTCGGTCGCGCTTTTCCATTTGCAACTTGTAGCTTGCGAGGGTCGTTGCAAAAAATGTCAATCCAGTCTCAAACTGTTGCCGAAGATTTTTCTGCTCATTTTTTACCTCGAAGGGTATGCGATCAGCCCATTTGTCAGATAAATCCAGGAGGGTTTCAATTTCTTTAATATTCACCCGTAGGTTTGTGACCCAACGCCTCAGCGTTTTCTCGTCCGGCTTTTCTTCCGCGTGGTTCCTGATGCTTTTGACGGTCGTACGATAGGACCAGACTCCTGTGAGACCTGCCAGAGAACCTGCGGTCATAAAAACCAGGAGCAGGAGTAGCATCAAAATCAGCTTGTGCCGAATGGGTCTATGAGCGAACATCGGCGACCTCCTTGTCGCACGCAATCGTTCCTAAATCAGTACTCAAGCAAGCCACAATTGCTCAGTGGAGCTAAGAGAAACACGGGGGATGAGTCTATCACTCCCCGAACGAAGTAACAACCGCAAGCTTTCATCGCAGCTCAAACGAGCGGTTTGTCACTGCTAGCACTGAATTCAATTTGCTAAAGAGCCGCTCGTCCGTAAACGTGCCTAGTAGCGGAGGATTTTACGAATGAGAAAGATACTCCAGATGAGAAGCGTTATATTACCCAGCCAGACGCTATAAGGTGGTAAATCTCCGTTCTTAGCCTGCTCAATACTTACCATCAAGATNGGATANTACACGATTAAAATNGGNACAAAGCAAAGGAAAAAAGTTGTCCAGAACTCGCCGTTTCTACGCCGAATCGCCAGTGGTGCGCCTACGGCTACAAAAAAAAGGCAACTGAATCCCGCAGCCCAACGGCGATGCGGTTCGGTATGCAAGCGAAATAGCTTTGATTCCTGGTTCGAGATAGCACCGTCCAGGGATTCGCTGGTTTTCTTTAGTTCGTAGAAATTACCGAACGCTAAGTGGAAGGCTGATGTCGCCGCTAGTCTCTGTTCGAAAGCATCAATTCTCGTTTCTTGCTTCGTAATTTCTGCAGGAATTTCGCTGAGCGCCATCTGCGAAGGACTGCCGGAACGTTGGCTTCGACGAGCTGCACTGCTTAAAGGAATGACGCGTTTGATTGTATTTGGAAACACTCCTTCAACACCACCACCAACAGCACTGCCATTATTCATGAGGATCGTCAGAAAACCATTCTCTACATCAGAGTGCAATTCAGCCCAGGCGGCTCGAATGACAACAGTGGGAGAACTTCCAGATGATTTAAAGGTGAGTGTCGGTTCAACGAGCCTTTTTCCCTCAACTGATTTTACATTGATTGTGAATTGATTGGTTGTGTGCGATCCGTGATGCTTGAGGCGACTGTAAGCTACTTCTTCAATGGATTCGATGACTATCTTCTGAACCCCTCTCCGACCCCAGGATACAGCTAAGTCATTCAGCCAAACGGTAGCGAAGCTTAACAGTACGACAGCGGCAAAGCTTGGCCACAAGATTCTCCATGGCGAAATCCCAAGAGATTTGAGGGCAATAATTTCATTCGATGAGGAGAGGCGTCCAAAGACAAGGCATGCTGCAAACAGTGACGTTGCTGGGATAGCAAACCGAAGTGCGTCTGGAAGGATATAGGGCACAAGTTCATAAATATGTGAAAACTGCAGGCCCTGTAGATGAAGTTCACGAATGATGACGAAAAGAAGCATCACAATGGTGATCGCGCTAATCGAGATCAGGAATATGGAAATCAACTGCCAGAGGATGTAACGCGTAAATATATACATGAGATTTTCAAGGAAGCCACTTTAGGCCGGGCAGGCCGAGCAGAAGGTCCGATTCTCGGAGTCTTAGCGATGGTGGTCAATACGAATCTTTACACGGACTTAACGTAGATTTAAAAGTCTTTAAATCAAGTCGATATGCGAGTCACTTGCACGTAGGCTATCTCGATCTGATTTGAGTGTGGCCACGATATGTGAGATGCTCTTGCAGTGCAGGTGTACGGCTTCGGCAAAAGAATTTTTTGCCGCACAATCCGACGCGTCGTTTGTAAATTCCTGGTATTGGTCCCAATCTACGTCAGCTTCGAGTTGACCAACACTTTTTTTGAGTTCAGCAGAAATTAAAGAGAAATTATCTACCACTTCCTTCGTTGGCGTGCATGAATACGTGCGATAAGGTGCACGGCCCAAAGGTTTTGGATCACTGACGGGTGCTATATCCTCCGGAGTATTATCCAAATATTGTAATAATGTGACGATGACGGTCACGACCGCAAAAATAGTTGCGCCGATAGCAAAAGGAACAAATTCTTGAACAAAGGCAATGAGTGCGATCACTGTAAAAAATAAGAATAAAATTGCGTTCCAATGAAAGCTTTGATTGGAGTCAATGTTTTCAGATTTTACTTGAGCAACGGGTGCATGATCGACTTGAACCACAATCACCGTGATATTGTCTGGGCCACCCCGTAAATTTGCTAGATCGACAAGAATTTGCGCCGATTCAGCCGGCGGCAGGCAGCCTAATATGGCCCCTAATTCATGGTCACTGACCTGACCACTCAATCCATCACTACACAGAAAATAAATGTCCCCTTTATGGACTGGAAAGGGACCTTCAAGATCTATTTGAACATTTGGAGCAGGGCCAAGTGATCGTGTAATAATGTTTTTAGGTAAATGTAAATCAGCAGCAGTTCCGGAAGTTTTACCAGCAGCCTGCATTTCCCAAACCAGGCTATGATCAAAGGTCAACTGATCCAGTTGTCCACCTCGCAGGCGATAAACTCGACTGTCGCCGACATGGGCAATAACTGCTCCTGCCGGTAGCAACAGAAGTGTGCTGCAAGTGGTTCCCATTCCCGTAAATTCAGGTTCGGATTGACCACGTTGATAAATAGTCGTATTGGCTCCAGTAACGGCTTGATGAAGTGAATTGATAGGATCATTATCGAGGTCTTTCGAAAATAAATGAGGGATACTATCGGCGGCTAGCTTACTGGCTAATTCACCGGCCGCATGTGCACCCATGCCATCCGCTACCACGAACAAGTGACCCCGTTTCCGCCAGAATTCTTCATCGCTAGAAACGAGAATATTTTTTGAATCTTGATTGTTTTTTCTTCGCATGCCGACGTCCGAAATAGATGCATAGCGGACAGCTTGCGAAAACGGGATTGAATCAGACATTCCAAATCCGGAGGGCGTGCCTCGGTGACCAGAAAACTGGATAATCTACCTCGGTATGGGAATCACGGTTTACCAGCCTGTATATCCTCAAAGGGTAAAACCGGATAGCCGCCGGTTGATTAGAGTGTGAGGTTGCTAGCACTAATTCCCGTCCATATTCTAGCGATATTATGAATTAGGCACCAGCGGCATTCGGTTCCGCGCGATAGCAGATCGATATAGCGTAAAGAGAACAAGAAATCTATACTGCCTCGCCTTTTTCCTTGTCATCGACACACGAGGTCGTCCGACGCNATGTCGTAGTAAGATTTAACTGAATGAATGTTTNTTTACTAATTCAAATACACGCGCGATAAATTTCTGTGTCCAAATTTTTATCTCCAGAAATAACTAGCCTGCTTTTGGTTGTGCTCTTGCTGTGTGGATGTGTGCAGCGACGAATGACAATTTCCTCAAATCCACCGGGAGCAATCGTCAAGGTGGATGATGTCGAAGTTGGGAGAACTCCCGTATCGACTAGCTTCATTTACTATGGCACGCGAAAAATTCAACTGTCCAAGGCGGGCTACGAAACACTGACTGTCTTACAGCCCATTCCAACTCCTTGGTATCAATGGCCTGGTGTTGATTTCTTTAGCGAGCATTTTTCGCCCGGAAAGATTAATGACGATCGACTGTTTAGCTACAATATGGAGCAAGCGATTGTCGTGCCCACGGACCAACTCTTAGAGCGCGCTCAGGAACTTCGACAGCAATCGGAAGTTCTCGAAGCAACAGAATTACCGCTTGAATCATTGCCGGTCCCGGGTCATGCTCTCCCGAGTCCGCTGCCGCCTCCACCTCCGGTAGATAATCGCTTACCGTTGTAAAGTCGATGGCCTGATGGCTATTACTGTTGATAGACTGGCGTCGCTGGCAGAGGCGCGTTCCGCCAATCTGCCGGTGGTCTAAGATCATCGCGCCATGTAAGAGGTGGTTCTTCCGAGATTTCAAAATTGGGATATTTTCCTTGGTCTTTTCGATGGTGGATTGCTCCGGCTAAACCGAGTTGTGCAGGATCACGAGCGATCTTGTCCGAAAAGATGCGAATATCTCCCATGATGGGCTGAAGTTGACTGGTGACTCTATCAATATTGACGGCCGCGCGATTCAAATTGTTATACAATGCCGGATTGTTGATTAATTGACCGATCGTTCCTTCCTGACTATTTAGCTGGCCTGTGAAAGTATCGAACTGTGAGAGTACAGATTCAAATTTGGCAAGACTCGAATCGAGTCGATTTACGATTTGCGCACCGTTTTCGCCAAGCGGTCCTGTAAACCCTTCAAGATTTTCTAAATTACGATCGGCGTGTTTCACAGCAATTTGAATCTCTGTCAAAGTGTCTCGGGTCTGCTTGACGACTTGCGGGATTTCATTAATTCCATTTCTCAAGTTCTCTTGCATCGCCTCGTCGCCAAGAATGTGATTCAACTTCTCCATGGTTAGATGAATACTATCAAGCGTTTCTTCAGACTTATTCACGATCCGGTGAAATTGATCTTCGTCATGGTTGGTAACTAATTTGTTGAGTTGTTCACCCAACTTGCCGAACTGATTGCTGGCGGTACTCACGGAATTCAAAGTATTGCGAAGGTCATTTTCCAAGCCCCCGAGCATTTCTAGAGGATTGCGTCGGGACAGGCCTTTAATTTCCGCATTGTCGGGGATTAGCTTGTGCGACGTTTTAGTCCCCGGAATAAATTCAATGAAAGAATTGCCCAGTAGGGACGCGTTATTAATGGAACAATTTTCATCTTCATAAATTTGTGTCCCGGCGTTCAGGCTCAACGTTACGAGTACATCAGGTGAATCTTTGACAAATTCAACCTTACTAACGCGACCAACCAAAATGCCACTCTTGCGGACGGGCGTGCCTTTAGTAACACCGGGGGCATTAGTAAACCGGACGCTGATCGTCTTTCCAGTATGAAACATGGAGGGAAAGTCACCAAAAAGCACGATCAGTATGGCGGTCAATATGAGTGCCGATATGACGACAATACCGACCCTGGCTTGCGCGACACGTTCATCCATGATAAAGCCTTACCCAAATAGGAATTTAATGCACATTGTTAAATAATTGCTAATCAAACACGGAGTTAGTCATCGATGGCCATTTCTTTTAGTCGAGACCCAGCCTCACCCCGAATGAATTGTGTAACTCGTTCATCATTAGTTTGATCAATTGAATTGGGCGGTCCATCGAAAAGAATTTGCGATTCACCACTTTTGAGTCGCGGAAATGGATAAAGCATTACAATTCGATCAGCGACTTTTCGCGCAGTGCGCATGTCATGGGTGACAACAATACTTGTAACGGGATAATGCGACCGCGTTCGCATAATCAATGCATTGATCACATCGCTCATGATAGGGTCAAGTCCTGTTGTCGGCTCATCGTATAGTATAACTTCAGGTTCCATTGCGAGCGCGCGGGCGAGGCCAACACGCTTTCGCATTCCACCCGAAAGTTCCGCCGGTTTTTTTTCGAGAATAGATTCCGGAAGACCAACCTCTGCTAGGCGTTTTTTGACGATGTGCTGAATCTCAGATTGATCACGAACATTATGCTGTCGGATAGGGAACGCAATATTTTGAAATACGGTCATACTGTCAAACAGAGCCGCCGCCTGAAATACAAAGCCAAATCGCATGCGTTGTGTGGTTAATTCTTTTTCATTGGTTTTGCCTAAATTTTTCCCATCAAAAAAAACATCTCCCTTGGTGGGACGAATTAATCGAATGATGGTTTTCATAAGCACGGTTTTCCCGCACCCACTTTCACCAATAATTGCAATGGTTTCACCTTTTTTTACGTCGAGGTTGATCTCACTGAGTACCGTTTGTGCGCCAAAGCGAATGGTTAAGTCGCGTAGTTCAACGAGAGGCGTATTTAAATTTTCTTGTCCGTTACTCATCAATAAAAATTGCCTTCTTGGTCAATCGTTAAAAAAGTTGACCGCCTGCTGGCCATACCAGTTTGTGAAGCCCGATCAAAAAGATACCGAGAAACAGATCAAGCACAATGATGACGACAAAAGCATGTACAAAAGCAGCAGTTGCGGCACGTCCAACTCCCTCCGCACCCGGATCGCAGTGAAACCCTCGGTAGCATCCGAGGATCGCAATCGAGAAACCGAAAAATAAGCTTTTGAATATTCCACTGAAGAGATCATACAGACCAACAATGGATCGAGAGTTGTGCCAGTAGTAGAAGGCATCAATGTCGAGTATGAAGATGCTATAAAATGCTCCGCCAATGACACCCATAAAGTTAGCAACCACCGTCAATGCGGGGATGAGGAATAGGCAAGCGAGTAGTCTGGGAACGACTAAGTAGTGTATAGGATTTGCGCCCATACTTGTGAGCGCATCGATTTGTTCTGTGACACGCATTGTGCCTAATTCAGCGGCCATTGCGCTGCCTACCCGTCCGGCCAGCATCGTACCGGCCAACACGGGCCCTAATTCAGTAACGAGGGAAACATTGATGACTCCGCCGAGTCTCGTTTGTAATCCTAGATGGGCAAACTGAGCGTAACTCTGTACCGCAAGTACCATTCCAATGAAGGTTCCCGTTAGAGCAACAACCGGGAGGCTACGAACACCGACTTGATAAAAGTTGGGGAGAAGCGTTTCTTTCTGTGGAAGGCGAGTCAAAATCCACGATATCGTTTGCATGGTAAAAAAAGAGACATCGCCAATCGCGGTTACCCAATCGATTACGATTGCACCACTATCTGTAAACCAGCGGATCGGGCCCACCACGCGGTGTTTCTTTTCCGTGGTTTGATCTGCAATTTCCATCCCAGCGATCCAAAAGGTTGCTTAGTGAAAAACAGCGACTTAGCGCGACGATACGTGTCTTTTCTTCGGCAGAGAAAGTTTCAGGCTTGAGGAATGTTTGACGATTCGGAAGCGCAGGAAAGGCAGGTAGTCTAGGGGGGCGTTATGGGTACTGGCTGCACCCGATTGCCGGCGAAGGAGACGTCAAAACCGGGGTGTGGCAATCAGTTCCCTAGTTGCTGCAGAAGACGCAGGATCTTTTCCAGTTCCGAAGAAAACTGGGCTTCCCCGGGCTGCTCGCGGAGTAATTTGGAAAGCACTTGTTTAGCTTCCATGAGATGATTGCGGGCCGCATCCAAATTTCCCACCTTTATCTGTATTCGACTCAGTTGTCCCATCGCGACTGCACGTTGCGCGGCAAACTGACGATTGTTGGGGTGTTGCTCATGGATCACTTGCCAAATCTTCAATGCGTTACCGCATTTCTCCATCGCTTTTTTATCCTGCCCAACAATGGTTAGGGAAGTTGCCCAGTTGACGAGTACATCTGCCTTCAGCGCATCGTATGCGCCGGTGGGATCACCTATGGAGGAAACGAGTGTGCTCGAATGAAACGCTTTTTCATACCACAGAAGCGCAGTTTTGCTATCTTTTGACGTCGCGTACGAATTTCCAAGATCGCGACAAGTTGTGACGAGCGGTCTGATTGTTTTTAAAGTAGGTGTGTGCTGTGGTGTCTCGACAATCTGTTCCAATTCCCGATAAGAAGCCTCCAGGTATTGACGGTATCCACGTTGATTGCCTCGTAATCGTTCCCAGTCACCACGATATTTGTAACAACGTGCCAAGCCAAAAAATGCTGCATCGATAGGTTGCGGAGTTTCTATTAAGCGTTGATAAGAATTAATTGCTTCATCGAAGTATTTTTGGGAAGGTGCCCATCGTCGTTGGCCAAGAGCAAGCGATCCCATTTTTACGTAGTTGTCAGCGGCCAATAGTTGGACATCCGGAAGCGTTGGAACAACATTTAGAAGGTAGTTGAATAATTTGGCCGCCTTCTGAAAGTCTTTGGCTGCGCGATCAATATTCTTCAAACGCTGGTTTACAATACCAAGCGAAAACCACGCACGAGCCAGAAGCAGCGTGGAGCGAGGGTGTGTGCCGCTCAGGCTAAGGCTCGCATTTTTCTCTAACGCTGCATCCCCCTCTCTTAGATCTTGAATAAGGGTATGTAATAATCGATCAGCGACTTCAAGATTTCCTAGACTCGTCTCAATACGCGCCATTTGTAAGCGCGCGATCGCTGTGAGATAAGGGTCTACGTTTTTATTTTCGTCAGATTGAACGAGGCCTGAGTAATAGCGAAGAAATTCCTGCAATAATTTTTTTTCGCTTGCTGGCTTAGGCGCCGTAACTATTGATTCTTCGTCAACGAGCCCCGCCACTGCATTGCCCACTGATTCTTCTGCCTTCTCCATGCGCTTAATAGATTGCGACTTGGTATTTGCAGAAATAAAATATTGATAGGAAAGTGCGACAGATCCGCACACCAAGAGTGTGGCGGCGAAAATTACCGTAATCAACCTTCGCCGATTGTGACGCATCGAGCGGAAGACTCTTGATATTTCTACCCGTGGTCGAGCATGTATTTTTTTCCCGCGCAAGTACCTCGCCAGGTCATCTGCTAATTCATCGGCACTTGCATAGCGATGTGCGGATTTTTTCCGCATGCACTTCATGCAAATCGTTTCGAGATCTTTGTCTACATTTATATTGAGTTGACGCAGTGGAGTGGGATGCTCTTCAATCAACTGGCGAAGTGTTTCCGATGAGCGCGCCGCGAAAAAAGGTGGCTTGCCAGATAAAATCGCATAGAGGGTGGCTCCCAGGCTGTAAATATCGCTCTGCTCAGTAGCTTCCACGGCATCCCGAGCTTGCTCAGGGGCCATGAAAGATGGCGTGCCAAGAGTTTCCCCAATCGCTGTGATGCTGTGTCCGCGTTCCAGCACCTTTGCTAACCCAAAATCGGCGACTAAGGCTCGGTCGGTGTCATCATCGATGAGAATGTTTGCGGGTTTAAGATCTCGATGCAGAATACCGCTTCGATGCGAGTAATTTATCGCCCTCGCAACTTGCTCCAGATATTTTGCTGCAAGCAAATTGTCGAGCGGTCGTCGTAAGGTAATTTTGCCAAGACTCTTCCCTCGTACATACTGCATAGCAAAAAAGTGCCGCCCTTTATTCTCACTGACATCAAAAACGCGTACGATATTCTCATGCCTTAATTTAGCCGCGGTTTTTATTTCTTGTTTGAATCGATCAATAGCGCCCGCAGATGAGGCATCAAGTATTCTCGTCTGCAAAATCTTAATCGCGACAATGCGTGGGTTGCTGATTTGCTTGGCTCGATAGACGATACCCATGCTGCCTCGGCCAATTTCTTCAAGTAATTCATAATCAGCAAAATGTAGTGGTAGTGTGATCGCATCATCACCCGGGTCTTCTGGTGAAAGGGTAGCACCCGGAGTGTCAGAACTACCCGAAGAGTGCATCTCCAGATAAGGAAGTATTTCCGCTTTCCGGAGATCGAGATTAGGAAATCTTATTTGGCAAGTTTCCTCGCTCATAGGNATGCCCACTTGCTTGCGAACAAGGCATTCTTGCTTCAAAAGTCGAGCAAGGATTTCCGGTTCATCTAAACTCGGAAAACGATTCAAATAGAACTCTATTGGCGCCGGTTGGTCGACCGTTTGATCGCTATGTTCGCCAGCATGTTGAATTTGATTGACGCGATGCTTCCATGCGAACTCGATCTCGATATGGACCAACTCCTCAAGCGTGCCAAGATAGTGAGGATCGTCGGCGGGCGGCAGAAAGTCTTCTATCTTTCCCGGTTTGCCGCTCAGCAAGCGATGTTCGAATTCCTTCCGAAGGTCCTCATCAATGGAGTCGGANGGTAGAGAAGGGTTCATCAGGTCCCNGATTCCAGTAGGCCTTGTTTCCAGCGAGATTGTACTCTGCCAATAATCCGCCGCACAGTACGCTCAGAGCACTTCAATTGCTGAGCCACTTCATTATTTGTATGTTGCTCAAGCTTGAGGATGACTGCCGTTCGTTCCTCGTCATCCAGAACACCGAGTAACTGCTCCAACTGATCGGCGAATTCGATTGATTCGGCAGGCGTTGGTTCGGCCGAGATAACGTGACCCACCCGCGACATTGCCTGATCGGTTTTAGGGTGTCGCTCCAAATTCATTGCTCTTTTCTGGCGACCGTGGTAACGGGCCTGTTGCCGAACTTTTGTCAAAGTTATGGCACAAAGGAGTCGCCAGAGACTATCAGCATCCGCAAATTCAAATTGCCCGTCCTGCGCCCTGCGTAGAAAAGTGCGGCAGGCCGATTGCACGACGTCTTCAGCTCCAACACGTCTTCTTAGGCCGGACGAAAGGTGTTGGGATGCAAGCCTTTGTAATCGCTCCGCATAGAGATTCCAGAACTCATGTTCTGCCTCGGGATTGCCTTCGGCAAGTTGCACCATCCAGCCATGCCATTCTTGATCGTTTTTCATCGCCCAACTCTACATTGACACTGGGTATACTACTTGTATCCTACCTCAATGAGCCGGTGGATTCAAATTAAAAGAAGTGCATCAAATACGGACTTCGTACCCTAAGGCTAGGCAGTCCGCCATTAAATCACGACCAATGCCTATCAGTCGGATTCACTCGATGCTTCGGCATCTTCGCCGGTCGCTGCTCCAACCGGTTCTTCATCCAGATTCTCAACGAAATCGGAAGAGAAATTAAGGCGCATGATTTTTCCATCGTCATCTTTGACAGCTTCAACAATGATACGATTTTTACCCTCAAACTCGCCTTTGAGCAATTCTTCAGAAAGCGGATCCTCAACATAGTTTTCGATTGCTCGACGGAGCGGCCTTGCCCCGTAATCTAGATTGGAGCCCTTTTTAATGATGAATGCTTTGGTGTCATCGGTTAGCGTTAGTTGGAATCCTCGATCCACGAGGCGTTCACGCACTTTCGAAAGCTCTAAATCGATGACGTCTTTTAGATCTTCTGTTGTGAGGTGACGAAATATAATCACGTCATCTACACGGTTTAAAAACTCCGGACGGAAAACCTTTTCGATTTCTTCGCCCACACGTTCTTTCATCGCATCGTACGAGGCGTCATCGTCTGGTTTTTGAAAACCGAGAGAAGACTCATTCTTAATTGCATCCGCACCCGCATTGGTGGTCATAATCAAGATCGTGTTGCGGAAGTCTACATTTCTTCCGAAACTATCTGTGAGTCGNCCTTCCTCCATGACCTGAAGCAGCATGTGGAACACGTCGGGATGCGCTTTTTCTATTTCATCCAGCAGGACGACCGCATAGGGTCGGCGACGAATTTTTTCAGTAAGTTGCCCACCCTCTTCAAAGCCAACGTAGCCCGGAGGGGCACCGACTAGGCGACTTACATTGTGCTTCTCCATATACTCGCTCATGTCAACTTGAATTAAAGCATCGCCATCTCCGAACATGAATTGAGCGAGTGCCTTGGCGAGTAATGTCTTACCGACACCAGTGGGACCAGCAAAAATAAAACAACCAGTGGGACGTTTGGGGTCTTTAAGTCCGCTACGACTCCGCCGAACGGCTTTAGAGATTGCAGAAACTGCTTCGTTTTGACTGATGACGCGGGTATGCAATTCCTTTTCCATTTGCATTAACCGCATGCTGTCTTCCGTCGTCATTCTTGTCAGCGGGATTCCCGTCATCTTCGATACGACTTCAGCAATCACGTCTTCATCGACGACTCCGTCCGTCTCTCGCGACTTTTCGCGCCATTCTCGCGTAATTGTCTCTTTTTTCTTCTTGAGCTTATCCGCAGTATCACGCAACTTGGCAGCTTTTTCAAAGTCTTGATTTGCAACGGCCTCTTCTTTTTCTTTATTCAGCTTTTCGACTTCCTCGTCGATCTCTTTGAGATCTGGAGGTCGAGTCATTGCTTTTAGGCGAACACGGGCGCCAGCTTCATCGATGACATCAATCGCTTTATCAGGAAGACACCTTCCTGTGATATAGCGATCCGAAAGTTCGACTGCTGAAGCAATCGCATCGTCTGTGATCTGCACTCGATGGTGCGTTTCATAACGATCGCGCAATCCTTTGAGTATTTCTACGGTTTCCGAAGCGTTGGAAGGCTCCACCATGACCACCTGAAAACGACGATCCAAGGCACTGTCTTTTTCAATGTACTTTCGATATTCGTCGAGTGTTGTTGCACCAATACACTGAATTTCTCCTCGTGCAAGTGCGGGTTTCAAGACATTGGACGCGTCGATTGCGCCCTCTGCACCACCTGCACCAACGAGCGTGTGAAGTTCATCAATGAAAAGAATAGTGTCTTTCGTTCGCCGTACTTCATTCATTACGGCTTTGATTCGTTCCTCAAACTGCCCTCTGTATTTTGTACCGGCAACCATCATTGCTAAATCTAAAACAACGATCCTCTGATCGCAGAGTAGTTCGGGGACATTTCCCTCGATAACACGCTGCGCAAATCCTTCAACGATTGCAGTTTTCCCTACGCCGGCTTCCCCTAGCAGCACGGGATTATTTTTTGTGCGCCGACATAGTATTTGAATAGCCCTCTCTATTTCGCGTTCGCGACCAATGACGGGATCAAGTTTCTTCTGCTCTGCTAATGCCGTGAGATCGCGACCAAAGCTATCAAGAGCTGGTGTTTTTGATTTACCACTTTTACCACCGCCACCTTGCGGACCGCTTCCTCGCTCGCCTCCACCTCGTTCGACCACTTCACCTGTCTCGAGACCATGGCCAAGGAGGTTAAGGACCTCTTCTCGAACTTCTTCAAGCTTCAATCCCAGGTTCATGAGGACTTGTGCTGCAACGCCTTCCTGCTCGCGAAGCAGTCCAAGTAGGATATGCTCGGTACCCACATAGTTATGATTGAGATTTCTCGCTTCCTCCATCGAATACTCAATCACTTTTTTGGCTCGGGGTGTTTGCGGTAATTTCCCCATCGTGACCATATCGGGACCACTCTGGACAAGTTTTTCAACCTCCAGGCGGATTTTCCGTAAGTCGACATCAAGGTTTTTGAGAACGTTCGCCGCAACGCCACTACCTTCCTTGATAAGGCCGAGCAGAATATGTTCCGTGCCAATATACTCGTGGTTGAATCGTTGCGCTTCCTGGTTGGCAAGCTGCATGACTTTGCGGGCACGATCCGTGAATCTTTCGTACATATTCTATTCTCCGTCTCGCCACACTTTTGCATTCTTTGCGCGTGGGCGTTTGCGATATGCGCCTAAAAATCAGAGGAACTCAAAGGGTGACCGCTCAAATGACGATTCCTGCGGTTACTCGGGAATTCTAGCCTTCTGCACGCGATGGATCAAGGTAACTCTTGTTCGTAAATGGTGTTCCAGAGCAGTCTGTAACACGTAGTAAGGGGCTTTGGGACTCCCTTCAATCAAGAACTCCATAAAGACATTGAATTTATAGGCTGGATCGTGAGGATTCTTTGTACACCTGGGACATTTGATTGAAAATATGTGGAACTGGAAATTGGTAGTTGATGTCGATGGGGCCTAGTCGCACGCCGCTCATTCAAGACACTTGTCGGTAGGTGGATCATTCGAATATGGTTGTAAAATACGATTTCGATTTTGCTGCAGTTCTTTAAACGATCGTCTCTCACAGCACGATAGGTGCATACGTGTCCGAGCATAAAATTTATCGCCTGCTGGATGCGGCGTCGAACCGCGCATGCGAAGCAGTTCGTGTCGTAGAAGACGTCGTGCGTTTTGTTTTTAATGATCAGTTCCTAACCAAAGAGTGGAAGGAACTCCGACATAATTTAGCTTCTGCCTTACAGGTTTTGCCGGCGGAAATGCGGTTTGCATTTCGCCATACGGAAAGGGATGTTGGCGCATCCATTACATTGGCGAGCGAAATCAAACGGAGTTGCACCGCTGATTTGCTTGCCGCAAACGTGGCACGCCTACAGCAAGCTTTGCGAAGTTTGGAGGAATCTTCAAAACTGCTCGACGTTCAGCTAGCGCAAAAGATCGAAGCATTGCGTTATCGGAGTTATGTGCTTGCGTCGGCAACACAAACAATTGAGGAAAGCATTAAAAGGCTGCAGGATGTGCGGCTTTGTGTACTCATTGATGGCGGTGGGTCAGAACAAGATTATAGCCAATTAATTGATTTGCTATTATCCGCGGATGTCGGGGCGATTCAGCTTCGCGATAAAAAAATGACCGATGCTGAACTCGTACTCCGGGCGAGATTGCTTGTCGAAAAAACTCGAGGGCGAGAGACGCTCAGCATTATCAATGACCGACCGGACATCGTCGTCTTGACCGGAGCGGATGGGGTGCACGTCGGGCAGTCCGATTTAAGTGTGAAAGATGCTCGTCAGATTTTAGGCCCCGGTGGTCTCATCGGTGTTTCAACCCATAATGCGGAGCAGTTGAGCAAAGCGGTCCTAGACGGCGCAAATTATGCGGGCATCGGCCCGATTTTTGAATCGGAAACTAAACTGTTTCCGAATTATGGCGGGCTTCCTCTGATTGAACAGATCGCAAATCAAACAGCGCTTCCAGTTTTTGCAATTGGTGGAATCAATTTGGAGAATGCGGATGCTGTTATTCAAGCGGGCATCCGTCGGGTGGCCGTTGCCTCGGCGATTACGCGGACTGCCGATCCAAGGAGTGTGGTTGTTGCACTGAACGAGCGACTTTGTAGCGCGACCGAAGAAGCGATGCCATAATCATCGGCTGAACGTTTTTCGCTTTAGTTGCAGCGGTGGTTTGAGACGACAGCTACTCCTATGATTGTCGCATCGCCTGGCGAATGGCATCCATTGCCTCTGGGTGTTGACGGAGTGATCTTACAACTTCTGATCGCATATATCTTGGTTCAGAGGAGTCGGCTTCTGGAGACGCTGCAACAGGTGGCAGCAGGCCCTGATCGCGAAAAGACCGAATGAGCGTTTCAGGGATTTTGAGTGCTTCGGCCAGTTGTTCGGTAGTCAGCAGCGGTTCTTGCGGCATCAATGCATCAGTCGATAAAAGTTTGTTGTTATGACCTGATCGGCTGTTGCAGCCGCCACAAAACGTTAGGCTCAGTAGTCACTTTTGCAAGGTTTCTAACCTCAGCGGGTACCCATGTCGCAACTCAAACCGCCCGCCGCCGGCACATAGGCACTTCGACAGTAATCCATCACCATGCGGTGGGCACTAAATCTCCATGCAAGTGAACCGATTGAATTCATCATCATCGAAATCCACTGTCGCGGTAAGCCGTGATCATCGCGATCGTAAAAGGTCGGTATCACCTGATTGACAAGCACATCGTAAAGAGCCTCCGCATCTCGCCGATCTGTTTCATCTGTCGAAGAGTGTGCACGTCCTTTACCAATCGAAAAACCATTTAAACCGTCGTACGCCTCCGCCCACCAGCCATCCAGGATAGAACAGTTNAATCCGCCATTGAGAACTACCTTTTGACCACTNGTGCCCGAAGCCTCCAGCGGGCGTCGTGGATTGTTCAACCACACGTCTACACCCTGCACAAGATGTCTTGCCACATTAATGTCGTAGTCTTCAACAAATACGACGCGGCCCGCAACCTGGGGGTCAAAACGGAGGTTGGCAATTTGCTGAATTAACTTTTTCCCGGGTTCATCTGCTGGATGTGCTTTTCCAGAAAAAATGAATTGAATCGGTCGNTCGACATTTGCAATCATCGCGTGGATTTTTTCGATGTCCCACATGAACATATTTGCTCTTTTATACGTGGCAAACCGCCGCGCAAAACCGATGGTAAGGACATTGGGGTCGAGGACGTGCCGTGCTGCCTCAACCGCCTCGTCCGTTTCACCACGACGGCGACATTGCCGACTCATTCGCCGACGCACAAAAGTGAGCATTAAATTTTTTAAGGCGTAGTGCGTTTCCCAGAGTTCACCCGGATCGACTTGATAGATGCTCTGCCAGACTTCGGGTTCACCCATCCGGCGGGCCCAGCCGGCCGGAAAATAGCGGTCGTATAACTGCCGCATCTGAAACGCNAGAAAGGAAGGNATGTGAATGCCATTGGTGATGTGGCCGATTGGAATCTCNTCCTCAACCCGCCAGGGCCACAAATGTGNCCACATTCTGCGACTGACCTGACCGTGAAGTGCGCTGACCGCATTAGCGCGTCGCGAAAGCTTCAGAGCTAGAACCGTCATGCAGAATGACTCTTCTCCGTTTTGAGGATCCACTCGACCCAACCCCATAAGTTGCTCCAGGGAGATACCGATAGACTCCCGCAGNGGTCCCAGGTGCTCTTCGACAAGATCNGCTTCNAATCGGTCGTGTCCAGCNGGGACAGGCGTATGCGTTGTAAACACNGCNCGGTGGGCGACCTCACGGAGTGCGNNGTCAAAATCGAGACCNTCNTCATGCATNAAATCNCGAATNGCCTCGAGNGCNGCAAAAGCACTGTGNCCNTCATTCATATGATAGACACTCGGAGATATCCCCAACGCTTTCAGCGCCCGAGCACCACCCACACCCAGGACAAGTTCTTGGCGAATTCTCGTCCGCGTGTCCCCACCATAGAGTCGAGCCGTCAACTTTCGATCTTCAGGTTTATTTCCTTCCACATCACAGTCAAGTAAATACAGATCCACTCGACCAACATGCATCAGCCAAACTTTAGCAAACAGTTTCCCATCTCGCGTGTCGATTTCGACTGTGATTGGAACACCTTCGCTATCGACGGCGGGCTCCATTGGCAGACTGTCGACGCGGGTATCTTGATATTCTTCAACTTGAAAACCATCTTCATCGAGTCGCTGTCGAAAGTAGCCTTGATCGTAAAAGAGGCCGATCGCTACTAAGGGTATTCCGAGCCCGCTTGCGCTCTTAATATGGTCGCCTGAAAGCACACCCAAACCGCCCGAGTAAATGGGCACCGATTCGTGAATACCAAATTCGGCCGAAAAATAGGCGACAGGTCGAACACCTAAGATGCCCGCGTTGGTCGTACCCCAGGTTTGATTGCTCGCCAGATATTCTTTCAGTCTCCGATAGGCTTGATTGATGCGGCTATAGAGAACGAGTTCATTGGCTCGGGCTTCCAGCCGTTCAGGTGTGAATTCGTTAAGCAGTGCGATGGGATTATGATCAAGTTGACGCCAGCGAATCGGATCCAAGTCTCGGAAAAGATTGACAACTTCAGAATGCCATGACCACCACAAGTTGTGGGCCACAGCCATACATTTCTCGTACAGCGATTCTGCTGACAACTCGGATTCCAGAGTAAGCGGGTTGGATTCGGAGGTGGTTTCTTCGATCTGACTCATAGCGTGTTCTTTTGGGTGCAGGGGGTAAATCGGGTATAGCCCGCCATTATACGAGTTGTCATATTCAGGAAAACACCCTCGAGGACGATGGTGTTGAGTTGTCGGAGTGTGAATTGCTCGCTAAGGTGGAGGAGGAGACGCAGATTTTCATTCCAACGCCCTTGAATACGAAGGACATTGATGGATTTGACGGCACCGAGTGACGGTATTTTACGACCGACCGTACCGGAATTGATGGGGCTGACTCAGAATCTAGCGGCTCAGGCCGGGCCGCTAGATAAGTCAGGCGACTGGCCAACGCATCAAATAAGGCAGTGCGGCGAATCTGGTGTATTTCGCTGGTTTGTCGGTCCGGAACGGGGCGGTCTTGGGTGCTCGGATGCTGATATTTTACGGGGTTATCTGCAGTTAAGTGCTTCCTGTTTGACCACTTCATTTATTTTGACCCAATTCACGGGTGCATTGCGGCGGGTTGCTGCGAGCGGGGCCGCGATCGTTGACCGTGTGTTGGAGGATCTCCTTTCGGGACAGTCTTTGGCCTCGCTCGGCATCTCTCATCTGACGACAAGCCATCGGCATTTGGGAAAGAGCATTCTATCGGCTGAGCCTGGCGATGCCGGTTTTGTACTCAATGGTTTTAGCCCTTGGGTCACAGGGAGCCCACATATCGATTGGATTGTTGTTGGAGCAGAGATTGAAGATGGCCGTCAAATTCTCGCCTTGCTTCCCATGGATCACCCCGGAATCTCAGTGGATCCACCCACCAAACTTATGGCTCTCACTGGAAGCCATACCGGGGCCGTTCGTTTTGACCAAGTCCAGGTGCAGGCAGATGCGATCCTTGCAGGCCCTGAAGAACAAGTCCTCGTTGGAGCCACGGGCGCATCCACCGGAGGGCTGCAGACATCGGCGCTGGCAATTGGTCTGGCCGATTCGGCGATCGGGTTGATCGAACAACAAAGCGTAACGCGTTCTGATCTCACGGAGCCAGCCAACCGCTTGCGTGCGGAACAAAATGTTGCCCGAGAGGACCTTCTCTCGTTGGCAACGGGTGGACAAGCCTGCTCCCCGGGCGAACTTCGCGGTCGCGCTAACAGTCTCGCGATCCGTTCATCTCAAGCGGCTTTAGCCGCGGTCAAAGGCGCCGGTTATATCGAGGGTCATCCCGCAGGCCGTCTCTGCCGTGAAGCACTTTTCTTTTTGGTCTGGAGTTGTCCTCAACCGGTGATGGCTGCCAATCTTTGTGAACTGGCAGGCCTTTCAGAATAACCAACCAGAAATCTAGGAACCCAAAAACGACGAAAAAATTCTTTTCAAGGATAATCTGTTGGGTATTTATTCGTGCCCAGCGTGTTCCAGGGCATTGCGAATCAGTGCTACGACATGTTCGTCATCCAATCGATAGAAAACGTGCTTTCCTTCGCGGCGATGGCTCACAATGCGTTCACTCCGCAGCAATTTTAATCGTTGCGATACAGCCGGTAAGTTGTCGTTGAGGATAGAAGAAATCTCGGTGACACACATCTCTCTGCCAATGAGAAGTCCCAAAAGTCGCAAACGGTTGGGGTCACCCAGGGCACTAAACATGGCTGCCGCGCGATGACAATCTTCAAGACGAAGAAGTTGGTCTTCCGTAATGCCGTGGTCATCCGCAGCACATGTCGGCTCAATCTCAATAGGGCGGTTCGATTCAGATTCGGCCATAGTCTATGGTGAAATAACCAGAATAATTAATAGGTTGTGCAAGTCTTTAACCACCGGTTCCCCGCAGAATTCGCGAAACATCAGGGATTCGCTCGAGACTCCTTGACGGCGGTTCTTATCTGGAAGCTAATTGTCGGCGTTATCTCCTAACATAACAAAACAGAGGTTTCCTGTGCAGCCAGTCGTCGTGATTGCCATTTATTCGGTGTTTGTAGTCCTGAGTTCGTTATTGGGTGGCTTTCTGCCTGCGGTGATCCGCTTAACGCATCGTCGGATGCAGTTTTTAATCAGTGGCATCGGTGGGCTGATGCTGGGGATTGGTTTTTTTCATCTCTTGCCACACAGCCTTCATACCTCGATCGGAATTGATCGCGCTGTGGTTTGGCTGATGTTTGGTTTAATTACAACTTTCTTATTGATTCGGGTATTTGGATCCCATACCCATGGGGACGAGGCTGGAGCATCCGATTGTAGCGGCGATGCCCACGATGTGCATGGAACCGAATCCCCGCAAGGTTCCGAGGTGCATGATCACAACCATACCACACCTGGCGCTGCAAAATATCGTTGGCTTGGTTTGGCATTTGGTCTTTCTCTGCATACGTTGCTTGACGGAGTCGCAATGTCCGCTGCTGTACTGGGCGACACATCGCATACTTCGGGAACGCTTTTTCTCGGGTTTGCTGCCTTTCTTGGGATTTTGCTCCATAAGCCTCTCGATTCTCTTTCGATCACTGCTTTGATGGCAGCAGGAGGCTGGTCGGTCTCATGGCAATCGGTAGTCAACGTCGTGTATGCGATGATGTGTCCTCTCGGGGCACTCGCTTTTTATCTTGGTGTTCGAGATACACCACATGAATCATTGGCCATCGGCTGTGGATTGGCTTTTGCCGCCGGAATTTTTATCTGCATCTCCCTGAGTGATCTTTTACCAGAATTGCAGTTCCATGCGCACGATCGCGTTCCCCTGACGATTCTTCTCTTATGCGGTGTGGTTGTTGCTTATGGCCTAAAATACCTTGAACCTGCGCATATGCACGATCTGCCATCCAAGAACACGTTGCATGATCACTCAAAGGATCACAATCATGATGAGCATCATCATGATCACCATCCGCACGATGCCAAAGAATAAATGAGACCACCGCTTCGGTGGTGCGTGNCATATGGCAGANNCCGNAATAGTGNAAATTGAACTTNNTGGCANAGCCTNTCTGANGATGTGCCACAGTCACTAGGATTGCTGGCTNNGTNNTTGCCGTGTATCATCCGGTTCTTGCNCGTNCGAAGCGTTGCTTCATATCGNTGNNAAGAANCAGGTATTTATTTTAANTTCTATTTCGTCAATCGTGTCGGTAATACCCGAGGAGCGTGTCACATGGGTGATGAGAGCGGAGGTATCCACTGGCATGCACAAAGCGTTTCCCGTGATATCCGGGAGCAACTCAATGGACACTCTGGATGCGTGGTGTGGTTAACCGGACTNTCCGGGTCNGGGAAGAGCACCATTGCGAACATTCTTGATCACAAGCTTCACCAGTTAGGCGTCCACACTTTTTTGCTTGATGGCGATAATGTACGGCATGGATTAAACGCAACGCCATCACATTTGGCCGAGCAATACGGAGAGGCTTTTGGGAGGCGGTTTGGCCTGGGATTTTCCGAAGAAGATCGCCAGGAGAATATTCGTCGCATCGGTGAGGTTGCAGGGTTGTTCGTTGAGGCAGGACTTGTCGTGTTGACCGCATTTGTCAGCCCATACACGAGCGACCGAGACGCCATTCGTTCCAAGCTGGATAAAGGCGACTTTGTCGAGGTTTTCGTCGATACGCCGCTTGAAATCTGCGAACAGCGGGACCCGAAGGGACTCTATCGGAAGGCAAGGGCAGGGGAGATTACGGGAATGACGGGAATCGATGACCCCTACGAAGCTCCGAAGCAGCCGGAACTGGTTCTTCAGTCGGGCCGGACTTCAGCAGAATCTTCGGCCGATTGCGTACTGAAGTATCTGCAAGATACTCAAAAGATACCGCTTGGTTCATGATCGAAATTGCTAGCATCGCTGGGGCGCGGGATTACCGAAACCTGTGAGCGAGGAGCGATGCTTTCTGCCGGCTGAATCCAAACTTCACATAGTCCACATAGTCCGGCGTTGACGAATTGTAGCCTCCAACCTAAACTTNTTAAACAAAGCTCGGATGCTTGGGGGCAAAATNAATCGGCAGTCAGGGACTGTCACGGTCAAAAGGAAATGTGGACCGATGAAAAGTATGGAAACATTAGANTCGATTTCGGTAGCGTCCCCTCCCCAGGTTNCGGGGATCAGGGAATTGACTGNCCAAGTNCGTCAAGATGTGCGGCGTCACACCGGTGGTAGAGTACACAATCTCACCGTAGTCATGACCGGCACTCATGTGGTTCTCGAGGGATTCTGTTCAAGTTTTCACTCNTATCAACTTGCACAACATGCAGCCATGCGTNCAGCGGAAGACTTNTCGGTNGACAATCGNATCGAAGTNCTCTGATTGCCAGGCTNGTAAGANTCGTGCAACAAGATNTGCAGTTTGCAGTGTNGCAGGTTCCACGANNGNNCTGANGNNANCCNCTGATCAGTCGGGNTTTCTAGGCTGNAATTNCTANCNGNATTTTTTGATTCACNTGNGTNTTNGCNNCANGATAAAGTAGNTGATTCACGGCACTGTATACNCGTATTCCACCGNNAATTCCTTCATGCATTGNTGGTGTCCGAACGGACANGTNTTTTGCATGCATGGGCCACAAGGNACCTCTTNCTGNAGTGAGATCATCTGNGNNTAGNTNGTATCNCCCCAAGCGGTATGGGTNGGGCCNAANAGTGTGACAAGNGGTANGNCAAANGCTGCNGCAAAATGCCTTGGTCCACTGTCNCTGCTAACCATTAATCGGCTACGCCGGATACACGCTTTTGAAAGTCCGATGCTTAATGATTGGTCTGCTATGCTTTTTACACGCGGGTGCGCTGCGGCCAAAACTGTTTTTGCCGCCATTGCACGTTCCTGGGGCCCACAAATAAATAGAACCGTCAATCCATCATGGATAGCGATTTTTCGCGCAAGTTGTGCCGCATGATCAATCGGCCAGGATTTGGACGAGGCGCGACCACCCCATCCACCGGCATTATGGAAGACGATCACCTCTTCTNCTGGTGGCAAGTTGAGTCGCTCCCATACTTTGTCGGCAGACAATTCATCTTCGGTGCTGGTTTCCAGNTGGAGTGGCCATTGAGTTTGCTGAGGGCAGCCCAGAAATTGGGTCAATTTCAGATAACCGAGCATTGTTGAGGCGGGCACAAAGCGACCACCTTGTTTTTTAAATTTCAGTTTATCGGTCAGTAACGGTCCNCGACCATACTGTGCATAGCCAATCCGTTGGCTTGCTCCACAGAGCCACGCCANGACTCCTGTTCGTAANGAATTGGTTAAAAGAAGAATCGAATCTGGTTTTTCAGCCCTTAAATTTCGCACGAGATTGCGACTGCTAAGTAGAGGGTCTTGTGCACGTGGATCATAAAAAAAGTTTTGATCGATCCACTTTGTTCCGCTGAGTACATCGGCTACGTAAGGNCGCATGACGCCGAGCATGGTANCGCGAGAGCCGAAATGNGAACGGATTGCCTGCAAGGTCGGTGTAGCCATTGTGACGTCACCNACCCAATTAGGAAGAAAAACTGCAANTTTCATAACAAGTGAGAGTAGTCTNCCGGGAGACTTGGCCGCAAGTTCAATGCGTGCTAGCAATTTTGCTCTTGGGTGTATGTACCGGGAGCGATATCTTTGCTGNTTGACTTGCATCTATTTTTCGTAGGCTTTTGTTCGATGAGATTTTCACCTTTAACCGTATTGCACATCTCAACCGAGCNCGGGTGGCAGGGGGGCGAGCAGCAGGCTTACTATTTAGCAGCAGGCCTTCGACAACGAGGGCACAGGTCGGTAATTGTTGCTCGAAAAGATGGGGCCTTTGCTGCTCGGATGCGAGAGCAGTATTTCGACGTCCATACATTCCGAAGACGTGGCCGAGGGCCGGATGCACTCTGGTCACTTCGACGACTTGTAANCACATTGCAGCCTCATATTCTGCACGCGCACGATGGGCACGGTCTTACGGCAGCTGGACTTGCGACAATAGGCCTGAGCAAAAGGCCACTCTGCATCGCGTCAAGGCGAGTTGTTTTTCCTATTCGCTCACCCGCAAAATTCTGTCACCTAGCCGATGGCGTTATTGGAATTTCCACCGCAGTCATGGACGTCTGTCGATTGACAGGTATTCCTGAGACTAAGCTTCGAATGGTACACAGTGGTGTTGATCCAGAAAGAATGCGCGACGGAAACCGTGCGAGAGGTCGCCGTGCCTTAAATCTTTTTGAGGATGAAACCCTTCTGCTGACGATCGCCTCTTTGACGGCTTGTAAGGGACATGCTCATTTGCTGGATGGATTGCCCCGTATCTTTGAACAATTTCCAAAAGCACGCTTGGCACTCGTAGGGCAGGGCGAGTTAAGACAAGCACTTTACGATCGCGTGGCGGATCTTGGAATTGCTGATCGAGTGCAATTTCTTGGGTACCGTACTGATATCCCGGATTTGCTCTCCGCAGCCGACCTCTTTATTATGCCCTCCATCGAAGAAGGGCTTTGCACTTCTTTGCTGGACGCGATGGTAACCGGGGTTCCTGTAGTCACTACAGCAGCTGGGGGTATCAAGGATGCCGTGGGGGCGTCTTGTAAAGATGGACCATACGGTTACATGGTAGCGCCGCGGGATAGCGAGCAACTTTGTGATGCAATTATTGAAGCACTTACGCATCCCGATCGATCCAGCCTCTTGGCAGCGCGTGCACGTGAATATGTGTTCTCTAAATTCACACATGGCCAAATGATCGAGGGAACCCTCTCGGCCTATCACGAATGGCTCACAAATTCCCCTAGGTATGCCGCGCGTTCAGCATAATGCTTTTACGCCGAATGTCGAAAAGTCTTTGTTTTATCGCTGTCGATTGCCAAATTCTGTTCGACTTGTCGGCATGTAAAAATAGAGATTCTGCCCGTAAGTAATTGTTTGCTCAGGAAAAGTCGTAGCAGTTTCCGATTGCGTTCCCGGGATTGGGAATCTTTTTCGCTGAGAATCAATTGTCGGTAAGTTCGCCACCAGATAAGCGGATAGGCGACGGGGAGCATCGCTGACGAAAGTCTTCGATGACGATTAAACGCCGTTGATTCAATCTCGAACCCACAACGGCGTAGACCGAGTTCGATATTTGCCAGTGGTGCTGGATGAATATGTTCTAAATAAATTTTGTTCGGGTCGGTGTCGCTGTAATCGATAGGCCTAGGAGCACAGTCATCAAATCCGCTCAGTAGGACGTTGAGCCTGGATTCAATCGAGTGACAATTGGGAGTACTCAATACGATACGTCCGGACGGCTTACAAATCCGGCAACACTCGCTGAGAAAATGGTAGTGATTTTCGACATGCTCCAAGACCTCGATCGAGACGACGAGATCGAACGAGTTGTCCATAAATGGCCAGCGGCCATTGAGATTGGTCTGCGTGAATGGGATATCGGTGAGGCAAAAGTCTTGTTGGTTGACGTCGGTCGCATGCACTTTAAACCCGTTCTTGTGGGCCCATTTTGAGAAAGCGCCTTCACCCGCTCCCACATCAAGTAGCGTTCCTCGCGGAAGTTGATCGACCACAGATTGAACTTTTTGATGTATGCCTGGCATGGTTAAAGCGCGCGGCTCTTTTTGGATATTCTTTGACGAATCATGAAGTGAATCAGTCTCTGCAGAATTTCCTGTGATCGGTCTACCACTTGTCGCCAGAGAATTTGGGTGATCTGCTATTAAGCCTTGGTAGTTTTGCGACCAGAGCAAAGCATATTTGACGAATGTTCCCTGGGCAGCTAGGCAGGAAAGCAGAAGTCCGATCGAGCCATCTCGGAATCCTTGTTTCCAAATGAAATGCCGGAAAAAGCGAAAAACCGGTCGGGTAAACAGTGACATCACTCTGATGCTTTTCCCTGCCTCTTTCAGGTCCTCGGCTCCCAGCGATCCATAGCGAATGCTTTTGGCGAACATTTCTTCAAGAGATCTACACGTGTTGTGCAATATCGTCGCTTTCATGGTGGCCGTTTTACCACTCGCGACGAGAAGATGCTCATGGACTCGCCGGGCATCGTATCGACATTTGTCACGATGGAAAAGACGAAAGGGTGCATCGTGTT
This sequence comes from Planctomycetaceae bacterium TMED10, assembly GCA_002168195.1. Taxonomy (GTDB): domain Bacteria; phylum Planctomycetota; class Planctomycetia; order Pirellulales; family UBA7805; genus UBA7805. The sequence goes on along the minus strand of NHBP01000065.1, from coordinate 13,051 downwards.
GCCAACCACTGTAGCGAACTCTCTTCCCGAGGAAGATATTATTACGTGGAATTTGATAAGCATCAAATACAGGTTCGGTAGCGAGCGTTTGTCTGATTTCGTCTCTTAAATTGTCCGTAAGACGTTCGTCTGCATCGAGCGCGAGGACCCAATTATTAGACGCCTGGGAAATCGCCCAATTTTTGAAATCAGATGGATTAACATATTCTCGTTGAATGATTCGCAGAGAAGTATTTGGAATTTGAACCTGACTGACGATTTCGAGGGTTGCATCGGTGGAGCCCGAGTCAGCGATCAGAATTTCATCCGCTACGTCTCCAAGCGACTCAATGCACGAAGAAATATTATGTGCTTCGTCTTTACAGGGAATCAGTACGGTAAGTCTTTGACGCATCAGGCAAACTACGTCCGGAGGAAAACAAGAAAGTATTTTCAGTCATTCATGCCGTTAATATAGTCAAATTGGACGAAGCCCCAAATGCGAATTATGGTGCTGTTAGCCTCGAAACGCGGCCATGCGGCAAGAACATCTATTGTGAAGCTTTCCGGTTCTCACCTATAAAAAAGACCAGGGGAGACCAGGGGCGATAGACATTCCCGAATAAGTTCGGATTGAATTTCTGATAACATTTCTTTTGCAAGATTTTTATCGATCATGGATGGCGCACACGACTACCACGATTTTCAGTCCAAGTTACTGCAGCGTCCAGCTTGGGATCAGGTTCAGAAATATGTTCGGTGGCAGCGGATGGCCGACGATGCTGAATCGAACGGGGATAATATTCCTTTACCCCAAGCCATGGGGCCCCTCTCGATCAATCTTGATCTTACGACAGCGTGTAACTATCGATGCGACCATTGTATTGACTGGGATATTCTAAATTCAGGTTTAAAGTACAACGAAGATAAACTGCGGTCGTCTTTGAATGAGTTGGCAGACCGAGGAATGAAATCGGTAATTCTTATCGGTGGGGGTGAGCCTACGGTCTATCCCCGATTTGTGGAGATGGTGCAGTATTTAAAAGAACTTAATCAGCAGATTGCCATTGTAAGCAACGGCAGTCGAGGAGATCGACTTTTAGAAGCAAGTCAATTTCTTACGTGTTCTGACTGGATTCGACTTTCACTCGATGCCGGGACAGATGCAACTTTCCAGGCCATGCATAAGCCTCGCAAGCCGATCTCCTTGGACGAAATTTGTGAATGGGTACCGAAAATAAAAACATGTAATCCGGAGGTTCAGGTCGGTTATTCTTTTATTGTAACCTGGCAGGGAGCTTCACGAGATCAAATAGCGATTATTGAAAATATCGACGAATTGGTGGTTGCTGCGGATCGTGCGCGTACTTTTGGTTTCGATTACTTTTCGGTGAAACCTTTTCTCATGCGACAAGAAGAAAATAACGCGGAAGTTATGAATCCGGATACGGCAAAAGAAGAGTTGGATCAAGTTATTGCGAAAATACGTAATGCAGTTGTTGCTGCAAAAGAGTTAGAAACTGATTCGTTTAAGATTGTAGAGAGTACCAATCTGCGATTGCTTGAGCAGAAGACATGGGAGACCTATACGAAGCAACCGAAGCGGTGTCATATGCAGGCCCTCCGGCAGGTATTGACTCCGCAAGGCTTGTTTCACTGCCCCGGATATCGGGGTGTTCCTGCAGCTCGAATTGCTGGCCCTGAAGCCTATTGCGATAAAGAGACAGCGGAAAAAACAACGTGCAGTACAATCGATACGATCAAACAGTTCGATGCTTCCGAGCAGTGTGCAAATGTGACTTGCCTCTACAATGCGACGAACTGGTGGTTGCAGGATTTGATTGATCACCCTGAGAAATTTGATCAGGTTCAAGCAACCGATGAGACCACGGATTTTTTTCTTTAACCAACGTGTTTTACATGAGATGCTTCACAATCCACTGTGCCAAGAGTGACACTATGATGCCCCATGCGGCAAAATTAATCAGGTACACACTGTGCCGGAAACCTTGCTTGCCGCTCCACAGTCGCCACAATTGAATCCCGCGAAAAGGTATCTGGTAAATTACCAGGCCAAAGATAAGAAAACCGGCAGGATTATATTGCCAAGCTCGCTTCCAGTTGCCATGGGCAATTTCGACGAAGCAGCGGGTCAAACCGCACCCAGGACAGTCGATTCCCAGAAAATTTTTCCATGTGCAAATTCCGGGAAGCGTTCCCCAGAATGGCATATTGATTCCTTCTGAAGGTTTTAGCTGAAGCCAACCAGATAGGGCAATGATAAGGAGTGCCGCAATCAAGATAGAAACGTGATAGCGAATTTTCGTTGATTTCGTGGGGGCAACGTTTGCGGTATCTGTTTCTTCATCTCGTTTGCTTTTGCAGACCCTGGATGGCGCATTCATGATGAGGCAGATTTTTGCTCGTTTTGACTGCGGGTTTGTTCAAAGAGTTCAAGTTGTCCACGAATAAGCCCCGAATGTGGATTTAAACGGGCGGCCTTTTTCTGAAATCGGAGAGCATTTTCGATATCGCCCTTTGCGTAATAGCACCGCCCCAGGGTATCAAAATATCCAGCGGCATCCGGTTTCTTTTCAAGCGATTTATGAGAATTGCGAATCGCTTCCTCCGCCAATTGTTGATTAACTTCACCGTATGTGTTGCCCACAAGCCATGCGAATTGATTAAGGGCCGTTGCTGAATTGCGTGTCGTCTGGATTCGCTTTCGAAATGAATCGATTGCACTATCAATACGTTTTTTCGTTTGTAAAGTTTCTTCATCCGTCTGATTTGGCATTCGATAGAGTGCAATGAGTACATCGGCATCACTTGGATCTTCACCAATTGCCTGAAGAAGTTCAGCCTGNTGTTTATCGCGATCTCCTTCACTCTTATGATGGCANGCTCGGAAAAAGTGCATGCGTGAATAGAGACTGGAAGGGCGTCGATTGAGTTGNGTAACAAGCTGTTTTTTCAGTTTTGGGCTGGTTTTCAATAACAAGACGAGCGGTTCCAGCGCAGCGGCCGCTTTTTTGTCATGGCCTTGGTCATGCAGCATTTCCGATAATTGGCTGATCGCCAAATGTGTGTAAATGGACTTCAGCCCATCGATTTGAATAACTTTCTGATATTCATCCTCCGACCANTCGAACCAGCCTTGCCGCTCTAGTTTATAAGCGGCATCCAAATGATTCGCGGCCGTTGTGGGATTCAATTTCCGGGCTTCCATGGCAATTTCGTCTGCCGCCNCCGAATTTCCCAGGGTTCGTTTTGCGTGAGCCAGTACGTAGAGAAGCAACGGATCGGTGGAGAAAAGATCCTTGAATTTTTCTCCAAGGTTCTCGATGACTCGGGCCGCGCGTTTTTCAAGCGTCTGNCGNTCNGTACGCTCCTCCAGCATCTTTTGGACTAATATTCGGACACTTTGTTCATCCTTTGGTTGTAACTCCACAATTTGCGTTAAATAGAGTTCCGCTTCATCCTTTCTGTCCGCTTTATCTAAAAGCTTGACGAGATAAAAAAGTGTTTTTTGCACGATTTCATAATTTGTCTGGTCGCCACTTTTTTTCCAGGCAGCTTGCTCGCTGGCGACGATCTTTTTCCAGCGATCAATGAGCAGATTCATTTGGCTGTCGGTCGAAAAACTTTCTAGGACCCATTGTGCCGCCGGGCGTTGTGAATGCTGTAGCTGTTGAATAATAAGGGCTTGCTTTGCTTCAGGTGACTTCTGGTCCATTGCGTTTTCAAGAACGGCCAATGCCGCAAGCTTGGAAAGCGGGGTCGACTTTTCATAGCGTACAATGCGCCCGAGAGTAGCTAATTCAGGTTCTTTTGCTTGTTTGGAAAGTTCCTCAATAATNCCNTTGCGCTGCGTATCNNTNTTCTGGTCNTAGTCNTTCATGGTNNCNNGAATGTGTTTGGGGTCGCCGTCGTTTACCCACTNAATTTTGATCGCCGTGAGTAAATAGCGAGCCCGCATCGCAATTTCAATGTCATCGCTCAACAGCGCCGCAGACAGAGCATCAAGGACTTGGGGTCCGATNTTTATCAATTCTGTCTGTGCCTGTTCGCGAAGAACGTAGCGTGGATGNCCCAATTGTTTTATTAGTTTAGATACGTATTGGGGNTCCGTGTTGACGTTNACCGAAGGATGGTCTGCAGGTACTTCGATTGCAAACATCAATGCAATGAAAGCAAAGAAGAAAAATCTCAATGCCAGAAGAAGCAGTCGTTCTAAAGAATCTTGTCTGCCAAAAAAGGGGTTCAGCTTATTGGTGCAAGTCGACATGGATCAGGACCAAGAGACAAGGAGGAAAAATTATTGGTGCCTAGTCGTTGTTTTTAACTATGGTAAGCATCGGTAAGCATCGGTAAGCATCGAGGGGTAAGCATCAAGGNAAGGCGATATTTCATTNCCAATTCCCAAGAACCGATCCGTTGCAACAATATGGTTTCATGGTGCCTATCAAGATTGAGCCGATTCGTCTTCCATTTTTTGAATGTATTGTCGCAAGCGTTCAATTTCGTCAGTGACATGTCGAATTTTTAACATGTTTTGAATCCGTTTGACGAGTTCGACGCGATTGACCGGTTTGCTGAGGAAGTCATCTGTTCCAGCTTCAACGGCTCGCTCAATGTCTCCCAACTCGTTGAGCGCAGTAACCATCAGAATCATTATACCACTTGTTGCAGGATCGTCCTTGAGTTTTCTACAAACCTCGAATCCGGACAGCTTGGGCATCATCACGTCGAGTAAGATGACATCCGGATGAAAGTCGGCAACTTTGTCGATGGTTTCCTGGCCATCGCGAGCAACTTCAATGCTGCAATCGATACCCGTTAAGTAAGCTTCAAGTAATTCGACGTTCGGCTGGTTGTCATCAGCAATTAAAATCTTACTGCAAGCCACATGCATACCCTGATTGTTTCTACGATTGGTAAGTTCCATGAACTAACGATACGCAATTATAAGCACGCACAGCTTCTGGGAAAACACGTTCCGGTTCATGGAAACCCACAAAAGCGAATAGATCCATCTCGGTTCGTAAAAGCTTCGCTGTTTATGTCACGTTGTCCAGCTTATGTTGTTTCCGAAAGTGCCGCTGCGGGGACCGGAAAATTCGCACATAGGTCGTTTATTTCTCCATGGATTTGGAGAAGTACCGNCGGATCATCCGCAGATCGTAATGCGGCGAGGATCCAATGGCCTATTTTTTTCATTTCCTCCGGGCCCATCCCTCGTGTCGTTAAGGCGGGCGTTCCCAAACGGATGCCTGAAGGATCCATGGGTTTTCTTTCATCAAAGGGAATCATGTTCATATTGACGGTGATGCCACAGTTCTCNAGTGCGGCTTCTGCTGGCTTACCACTAAGGCCAAGCGGCGTTACATCCACCAATAACAAATGATTATCTGTGCCACCACTCACNAGACGGAGCCCGCCCTCGGAGAGAGATTCAGCCAATACTTTCGCATTTTCGATCACACTTGCGGCATATTNTTTGAAATCAGCCGAAAGTGCTTCTCCATAGCAGACCGCTTTCCCTGCGATGACGTGCATCAATGGGCCACCTTGCGTGCCAGGAAAAATATTGCGATCAATAGTCTTTGCGTCCGCTTCNCGGCAAAGAATCATGCCGCCACGTGGTCCACGNAGTGTCTTGTGCGTTGTCGTGGTNACAAAATCTGCTACGGGCACTGGATTATCGTGAAGTCCAGCAGCNACCAGTCCAGCGTAGTGTGCCATATCGACCAATAACCGCGCGCCGACTTCATTCGCGATTTCTGCAAAGCGAGCGTGCGGAATTTCTCGGGGATAGGCGCTGGCTCCGGCAATAATCAATTTGGGTTTGTGTTCACGGGCGAGTCGTGCAATTTGGTCAAAATCAAGAAGGTGTGAGGAAGGGTCTACGCCGTAATGAATAAAGTGATAGAGTTTGCCAGAAATATTTAACTTCATCCCATGCGTGAGGTGCCCACCGTGGGCAAGATCCAATGCGAGTACCGTATCTCCCGGTTCGACGCTGGTAAGATAAACGGCCGCATTGGCTTGCGAGCCCGAATGTGGCTGGACATTTGCGTGCTCTGCGCCAAAAAGTTTTTTTGCGCGATCACGGGCAAGATCTTCAATAATATCTACAAATTCGCAACCTCCGTAATAGCGACGACCGGGATATCCTTCNGCATATTTATTGGTTAACACGCTGCCCACAGCTTGCATTACCGTCGGGCTCGTATAATTTTCACTCGCAATCATCTCCAGGCCATTTTCTTGCCGTACTATTTCTTGGGAGATTGCGGCCCATATTTCGGGATCCTGGAGTTCAATTTGATTCATGGCGGTATCTCGGAAGAAAAGAGCTTAATGACAGACGGGCGTCCGTTTCCTCACGCTATTGTTTCGCTGTGGGTACCGAATTGTCAATCGGCCAGTCCCAAGCACCATCCTCGACTTTAAGCATCTCCCTCGGTTAAGGGGATTCGCTTCCGATTTTCGTTCTGCCTTTTATACAGGACTTCCTNGTGGGAAAGCACTGATGGGCTGGGGCTCATTTCCCGCCGCGTTTCCGTCCTTTTTCATCAGAGTCGATGCGAGAAACCGTAATTTCTACGTTTCCCGAATTGTCATGCAACCGACTAGCCTGGGAATTAATCCGTAAATAGAGGGTTCCTGATCGGGTCGGTGTCCACCGTTTTTCACGGCCCAGGGCCTGGACATCTTTACCGCCGGTAAAAAANTCTGTTTTCTCNTGCTCCGATTTTAAGAGCCCCTGNAGNAGNCCGACAGGATAACCTCGACGGTAATGTAGTGTGATGCCTCCCGGGTCACAGTCCCACATTTCATTCGGTTGGTCGCCTTTTAAAAAATAGTGACCGGTAGCACGAATTNGATAGGTCTCTCCGGCCTGCAGGAAAACACCACTGCTCTGCCAACCACGATTTGCCGCTAATGAGACGCTTGCCTCATTGNCATTCAAAGGTCGACCGTCGCGATATGTTATAGCAGCCCTTTCCAAATTGTATCCATGCTCTAATTCTCTTATGAATAAAAGCCATTCTTCCTCAAGCTGCTCCCAGTCCTCGTTATAGATTTTCATGAAAGCATCATTCATTTCGCTTCCCGTCGCATGCTGATTTAAGGAGCGAAAACGTTCTTGGTATCTGGGNTGGCCATTAAGAAAAGCAGCAGCGGCCCANCACCAGCCGTAGGGCACATTGTTACGATGGGCATTTGCACCATAGGACAGGATTTCACCGAGACCAAGGATATTCCCTTTTCCTACCTCATTGGCCACGATGCTGATGCGTCCGAGCAGGGGCACCTCTGTTTTCTTTCTGGGAAAATAGCTGACATCAAAGCCGTTCGCGTTCCATTGATGCGTTGCCAGAAGTTCGGCCATTCCTTCTGCGTGCCAGGGGGGACTGTCAGTAGGAAAGAATGATGTCATGAATCCGTGNACACCTTCGTGAAGTAGCAGGTGTCGACGGTAGTATGNGCTAGGTTGATCATGCATCCAGAATTTCCCATCCCTAGAAAATCCACTCCGGAAGTGGGGTAACATGTCCGCTGGATAGAGTCCGGCAAGACGGAATCTTTCGGGATCCTGCATCAGGCAACCGTTTAGTTTCCATAACTGCNATTTTTTTTCAGGAACACCAAATGCCTNGGCCCATTGAGGAACGNCAAGATCGAAGGCCTGTGGCAATCGATCGGTCTCCTTGTCCGCGGGCAAATCGGTAAAGAGTCGTAGATGTTTACCCTGGACGAGGCGGATTCCTAATTTTTCATAGCGTCTGATGGTCTCGGGCGATATATTTTCAACCGGAGCCAATAGAGAACCTGTGTCGCTCGCCACGACATCATCTGCAGTCACATTCTCCGTCTGGAATTCTGTTACCCAGATGAGACATGCTGAAAAGCCAACCAGGGAAAAAAGGAAAGGTCGGTAAGTCTTTTTGGGATACATCTGTATCATTTAGTCAAATGCATGAAGATCCGGCAACAGTGTTTCTACTCATTGTAATTCGGATCGCGATGCGATCTCATCACGGAGTTAATAATTTACTCTGGTTTAGAAAGATTTAATTTCGATATTTCGAAATTCTAAAGGGACGCCATGATCCTGGAGACCAATAAACCCAGTGAGGGGATGTGATCTTCCTGTTTTTTCGGTCAAATCTAAATCAATAATTTTCTCCCCGTTCAAATCGACGACGAGATGATCTTTGCGGCAAATGATTTCTAGTTGGTTCCATTTTCCAGCAGGCCTTGCCATATTTTTTCTGGGTGGGGCGATACCAATAATGCCCCCCGCGTCATGAGCCGTCAGAGGTTCTTTTTTTCCGTATGAATCAAGTATTTGGATTTCAATTCCTTCATAAACAGGATTTGTTTTATTTTTTACTCCCAGAAAAACCCCGCTATTCCCTTTGATTGGAATTTTATATTCCAGTCGCAATGCAAAATTACTGTATTGCTTATCAGTCCATAAATAATCCGCATAGCGTTGCCAGCCGTGCTCTCCAACGCGTGGTTTAATAGAGAGGACTTGATTTTCTTTCACTTTCCAGTTTCCAGATGTCGACCAGCCGGAGAGATTTTTTCCATTCAATAATCGTTGCCATGTAGAAGTTGTATCGCCGCCCAAATCTCCGANAAAGAAGATCGTATTTACCAGGAAGCCCACGTAAAATATTNGTGCATTTANCATGCATTCCTCCTNCCGAACGCGAAAATGAAAATGAGTAACGCCTCGGAAATTCAAAGACGCTCAAACATGGAAAGCGAGCCTTCGACGTACATCTTACCGTACATTGGCATCAGCGGACATAATGTCTACAATCTCAAGCAAATTCATAATTGCAAGGCTTGATCCCCGTAAACGGCGTATGATGTTTCCACCTGAAGCCTCCGTAGACGAGATAGGAAAGCAATAGTTACGATGGCCACCAACGAAAATTGGGATAGTTGCCCCGACTGTGGATCACCCGTAATGATTGACCCGGGGACCGAGCTGCGCGAGGCTTGCGGTCAATGCGCTTCGAAAAAAAGCTTGCTAAGTGGGTGGCTGGGAATTTGGTTTATTGTTCTGTTTTTTCTGGGAAGCGCAGCAATTCTCTATTTTTCAATTCGAATGCTGTTTCCCACAGAAGAATAGTTGCGAGTGGCATCTTTTTNCCTGCATCAGCCGCATTTTTTTTGCCGATGGCGATGATTATTCGAGCTTATCGCTCTCAGTTGCTTCCGTTATTTCATCGGCTGGAATCTCGCAGATACGTATCATCATGATTTTGGAAATCGATTTATCAGCCGCTTGTTCATTAAAAAATCGATGGCCTAGGCTTCCAGTTTGATCCGCCCGCGGACCGACAATTAAGATCTGGCCACGATGGAGGTCGGCATCCACTTGTAATCGAGCCAGTCTTTTTTTCTCGCGACTCGTATCCAGACGGAACATACCTTCCCCNGGGACGTATTCGTTATGGAATTCACCAAAATGAACTTCCGGTGTCAGGCGTAAGACNACATGTTCGTCTTTGCCTTCGAGTACTTCTAAAATGAATTGNGCCTGACCGTCGTTCAGCGTTTGCCCCACTAATTGACCATCCTGCATTTCAAGCATTTGAAACTTTTTTTGAATGGAAGAGGCAAGCAGTTCGCTTTGTTGACCTGGTTGCAAAAACACTTTTCTACTGATGGCATGTGTCGATTGCAAATTGCCAATTTTTTCCATCGCAAAATTGCCTTTGCCCGCTCGGTGCGCACTTTGCAATATTTTTTGTATCTCTCCAGAGCTTTGTGTACCCACGATCCCGACCCGAAATCCATTTTTATGAAGTTCTCTCCGGAATTTGGCATCAATGGCTAATTCGTCAACTTCTTGCCAGAGCACGTTGGTCGACTCTTGGTCACGCGGTGGAATGCGGATGAAAATGACTTCTAGTTCTGTTTGTGTNGGCGCCTTTTCTAAAACGGTCAATGGAGACGTATTGCCGAATTTTTGTTGTTTGATAGACCGGCAACCCAGAAAGCCTTGAAGGGCGACGACTGATAATAAACAGCACCCGACGAACTTGAAAAAACGGTGCGATACGTTTTTGCCAAGCGATTTTGTTGGTAGATTACTCTCGTGAATTCCACCGCTAAATACCAGCATCAGGCTACCCCTCGCAAGGTTTTGTGCCTGTGCTGATGCTCTCCTAGGCTTTCTACAGTTCGTAGGGGCGCATGTTTGAAGTTCCATGACAGGGCATGTTTTGTCGCCGACTCTTTATAGTGATCGTGGTGTAAAACCATTTCGTGGAGAAGTGCTGGTATTTGATTTACATCACTTGCGATTAAACCCACCGCGCCCGTTGGAATTTCGTTGGCCCTGCGTTGCAAGAATGCAATTTCGGGGATTCCCACCGCAATTGCATCGTCATGATAAGCGTTAGAGAGTTCTATGCGTATCTCGCGGGCATTTGGGTCAATTTGAAGCAAGGTGGATACTGGTTTGCCTTGTTCCCTCGGGCTCAGAATGGTTTCATTAGTCGGGCTTATTGACTGGCCAGTTCCGTCTACTTGAAAAGTACGTATACGGATAAAATATCCGGAGCGCGCTTCCTGCCANGGGAATTGAATCAATACCGCTCCTGTCCCACGGGGGACTTTGATTGAATTAACCGCGGGGTTTGAATTGCCTGCGACTAAAATCTCTGCGGTTCCGGAATCGGAGTCGAGATCGGACTCTTGGGTATCATCTGTGGGAACGCGTTGCCAAATAAGTTGTTTCGCCGTTGAGGCCTCTGTTAAAAAAAGTGTGTCTAGATGTTGGTATATCGACTCGGCAAGTTGTAAGGCTAACCAACTCCCTGCAGTCACAATCACAGGCACTCCTGCAGAAAGCATTTCAATGAAGACACCACTCGCGCGAGCGTGATATCTGGCATTGTTGTAGGGGAGAAGTCCAATATCCGTCTGCTGGATTAAATCGACGTACTTCTTCCGTTCTAAAGGATGAGGGACGACAACAATCGTTGCATCACTTTCACTTCCCGGTTCAGCACTTTCTAGATGGCCTTTATCAAATTCCGGCAATTGCCGGCTAAGTTTCTGGAAATTTCCCTGCACCCATAGTTGTAAGTGATTTCCTAGGATATTCGATTTGTAAAGTTGATCAAATAATTGGTTAAGTTCTCGTTTTCCTTTTTCGCGTCGAGGCGCTCCAGCCAGTGTGACACGCAACGGTTTTTTCCGCTCCAAATTGAGTTGTGGTTTGTAATCGCCAGGGCAACTGATGGGATAAGGCAGAGGATAGAAAGAACCTACATGCAGCCGATTGTATTGGTCTGCTATTTGTTCGGTCGTCGCATAAAAATGCAACTGGTGTGTGCATATAGCAGCAAGTGCTGTCGAAAATTGTCGCTCCATGCATAATTTTCGTTCGCTTTGGTCAGCGAAATCGGGAGGTCGACCGTCAAAAATATCGTAATGAAATTGAACATGCCAATGAATTTTTTGTGTGTCTTTATTCGAAGCAAGAAATGCTGCTAAGCCAAGAAAATCGAAATCTGATACAGAAGGGAAAAAAATGATATCGTCCCGTTCCAGACCTATTTGGTCGAATAGATGCTGGCAGGCATTTTTAAAAGCTCGAATCCTCCGTTTGCGATCCCATGTTTGTGGCAAGCGTAACCAGCGTTTGTACTTGGGTGTAGCACGCCGTCGATAAGGATCTGACAATGTTTCGTGAGGTGTAGAGAGCGATTTCCCGTTAATATCGATGGGCTCAGTTCGTTTGCCATCGACTCCAACCGTATGTGTTCGATTCCACGCATAACGAAAGATCGGATAACAAGTCCACTCAGAAGGAATGGCATGCGTTTCTTTGTTGAATGACTTTGCAGTCGCCAACACCGCTTGATATTCAGATTCCGTAGCGGCCTGCAGGATCTCCATGGCATACTGATAGTTGTGGCCGCCGACAGACTCCAGCCAATTGTCGATGAGTATAAAACGTGCCATCGTTGACCCACTGTTGTAGTGATAAAACCCCGCCGGATACTATTTTTCCAACTCCAAAGCGTCAAGAGACACTCCACGCGTGNCAATGGCACGTGGAAGNATACCCAGAATTGATTTCACAGATAGCAGTGCTGCAATGGCGCGGTCAAATGGGTAAAGGGTTTTCCTTCCCTCGATGCGNCGGAGTGGACAGAGACTTGATGCTAGCTGGAGATAGCCCATTNCCGCTAGCGATGCATAGCAAGCAAAACNTGTGAAGGGGGAAATTACTCTTGGGAAAACCTGTTATTTTGTCTAAAAACCCCGTGNAAATCCAAGNCTTGCGATTTTGATCTGAAGTCCACGCCATGTAATCGTCGTGGGCAGATAGCGCTATTATTTATCAATCATTAAAACGGATCATGGGCCTTACACCGCAGTGTCTTCCATTGTCAATCCGCTGATCATCCTAACGAATTTTCATTCGCGCTTTACTGGCGTCTCAGCCACAATTACGAACTTGGCCGAACGACACGAGCAGCAGTATGACGTTGTAATCCTCGGTAAGCGTTTACCCGTCTCAACACGTCAGATAGGTCGATGGCAACTTCTCCGTTTATTCTGGAAAAATGGTTACCGCAAACTCTCTATCTGGCATGCACGGCGCAATTCAGAAATGTTCTTAGGGATTATCGCTAAATATCTATTCCGCGTTCCCTTAAGACTCGTATTTACCACAGTCGCACTTCGACGCCATTCAATCTTTCCTCGTTGGTTGTTATCCAAGATGGATGCGATTATCGCTACGACACCTGAGGCTTCCTCCTTTGTCGATCGATGCGACGCCATTATTCCTCATGGAATTAACACGGAGGTATTTACGCCACCAGAGGATAAACTTGCTGCTTGGAGACAGTCAGGTCTTCCTGGGAAGTATGGAATCGGAATTTTTGGACGTATTCGTGCCGAGAAGGGAACAGATTTATTTATTGAGGCGATGTGCCAGTTGCTTCCCAGATATCCGGATTTCACAGCGATTGTTGCCGGGCACTGCAAACCCAAAGATCTTCCATTCAAAGAAGAGTTG